>JAFWFU010000037.1 GCA_017515425.1 Mogibacterium sp. | reverse complement strand
TGGCTTTTAACGATAATAATTAACTGATCAGCAACCGACACTACGTTTACAGGAAAAGAATAGATGCGATTAGATAAATATCTGAAAAATTCAAGAATAATTAAAAGACGCACAGTGGCCAAGGAGGCATGCGAGCAGGGAAGAGTCGAGGTCAACGGTAAAGTTGCAAAGCCGGGACTCGAGCTCAGAATAGATGACGTGATACAGGTCACTTTCGGATCAAATGTACTGAAGGTGAGGGTGCTTGCGATGCCGGAGGCTGTACGCAAGGACGACGCAGACTCACTCTATGAAGTTATAAACTAAAAAAAGGGACGCATTCCGAATCCGGTAATGTGTCCCTTTTGATTTTGATTCATACTATTGAACTAGTTGCTGTTCTGTATGCGTTTCAGAACTGACTTGTCGATAGCGACTATTAGAAGTGCCATTATAGGGATCGCTACGATCTCTTTGACAGCTCTTGATGCCAGCAGAACCGTGAAGCCTTTTCCTATTATAAATGTGAGCCACCAGGTGTTGAGAAGAAGATTCACTATCAGACATACGAGAGCCGATGCAAGCAGCGCTCTGGCGAATGTGACTTCCTTCTTATATAGTACCCAGCCGAATATGAGACCGGTAAGTACAGCGGAAACGGTGAATCCCGGAAAGAAGGTGCCGGTAGGGAACAGCCAGGCTCCCAGAAGATCTGCTATGCCGTATCCTATAGCTGCCACATATGGTCCGTAGAGTATTGCCAGAGCAGCGATAGGAAGAAAACCGAAGCCGATCCTGAGGAACGAGATATTGATCGAGACCAGCTTCGAAAGCACAACTGCTAGTGCGATCATGAAGCCCGTAACAACGAGCATTTCTGTCGTGAATTTTGTTTTTTTCATTTTAAAAACCTCCGGAACACAGTAATTGCAATACAATAACGAATTACGCTCGACTGCAGCAATCACGTCCCAAGAGGTCATCTCTTGCTTATTATTGATCTGCAGTAGCGGATGCAATATCAAACCGCAACTCTGAAAGTTTTCGTTCCCGGGCAACATCCCATCCCAGGACACTTGACGCTTGATATTTACTCTACGGCTAGAAGTGTATCATAGTTTACAATTTGTTTTCAATATATATTATGAGCGCCTGACGGCGCTTTTTTGCGGAATAGAGACAGCCACTCATGTATCATGCTGTGTCATATTATGTGTTGCCGGTGCCTTGTTCGCAAGGGACACGGATGGTGAGATAATAAAACACACAGGAGGCAGACATGCAGAAGTATGACTATCAGAAGAAGCGCCGAACAGCTCTTCCTGAATACATCTCAGTTATCAGCGCAAATAAATGCGCAAAGATAAAGATAGATGATATAGAGGTTATAGAGCAGGAGGGACGAAAGGTACACGTGATCACCGCTGCAAAAGACTATTCATTCTACGGAGGATTGAATACGATAGCAGGCTCACTGGCAGAAAGAGCATTCTACAGACCGATCAAACGTCTTATAATCAATATGGATCATATAAGCGATATCAGCAACTACTCGGTCAATTTCACATCGGGCCAGTCTGTTGCTCTTGGAAAGAACGCTCTCCTAAGCACAAAGAGAGCATATAAACGTTATCTGATGAGATATCCTCCTTATACTATATGGGAACCCATGGAGATGTCAGCAGCATCAGTTTCAGAGCCAAATATAGAAGAAGAGAAGCTGCCTGCGGATGGCAATTCAGACTCCCAAAATAATGACAAATTACCGAACTAATAAGGTAACAATTTGTTTCGAAATCAAAGCAAAAAAAATCAAATTTTGTGTTGACAGCACGTATAGTCGTATATATAATAATGAAGCTGTCGCTGAAAAGCGCAGCGGAACCTTGAAAACTTCATAGTGCAGAACAGGTCTTGAATTAAAGGGCTAAAAGCCCTGAAAATGAAAGACTTTGAAAGAAAAAGACAAACAAGCAAAACTTGTTAGTCCTCGAAAAT
>JAFWFU010000036.1 GCA_017515425.1 Mogibacterium sp. | reverse complement strand
TTATAAACAAAGAAAGAGGTAGATTTCGAAAATGACACGAAAATCAACAAATAAATACCTAAATCAAACAAATAAGGCACGCATAACATAGAATTGCGGTTTTTTGCATTAGTATTTTGTCTGAAAAAATGCGTGGATTGTTTAAAAAGGTGTTAAAAAAAGAGCCTTCGCTCTTTTTTCCACAATAGGTCGATATGACATGTTTACCATTTGGATATATGAAAATGAATATTTGAAGTCGATATTTTAAAACTAGTCATCAGAATATTCAAATTCGAAGTTCTCAATGCGAACCGTATCTCCGTCCTTTAGCCCAAGACCTTTAAGAAGCTTAATTCCACCTTGCTTTACGATATAATTATATAGGTATCTAATCGAACCATTGTCCGTGAAATTGGTAGAATTGAATATCTTGGTGAGCTGCTTTCCCTCGAGAACGAAAACTCCCTCCTCATCAACATAGCCTGTAATGAGCTTATAATCTTCATCCTTTTCGTCAGCTTCAAAGTCAAACATAGTCATGGCTTCGGTCTCAGGCTCCTCATAATGCTCTATTTGGTATAAAGCTTCATTTAAAAGCTCCTGCACGCCTTCACCCGTGGCAGCGCTTATCTTAAAGACCTTGCTGCCCTCTTTTGCCATAAATTCCATGAATTCCTGGGCTTTTTCTTCATTAAATATTATATCGCATTTGTTTGCAGCGATAATCTGCGGCTTTTTCAGAAGAGAGGAATCGAATTGCTCAAGCTCGGCGATTATTTTCTTATAATCTTCTATAGGATCACGCCCTTCCGAGCCGGAAATATCCACTACATGAATCAGGACCTTAGTCCTCTCGATATGCTTTAAGAACTTAAATCCGAGCCCTGCACCCTGAGACGCGCCTTCTATTATCCCTGCTATATCTGCCATGACGAAGCTATTATCGTGGAGATAGACAACGCCGAGATTTGGATCTATAGTAGTAAAATGATATGCTGCTATCTTTGGCTTGGAATTGGTGCAGACGGATAGAAGGGTTGATTTACCGACATTTGGGAAGCCGAGAAGTCCGACATCTGCTATCAGTTTGAGCTCTAGTATAATCTGCCTCTCCTTTGCAGGAGCGCCAGCCTCAGCAAAATTCGGCGCCTGCCGAATGCTGCTCTTATAATGCACATTGCCGCGTCCCCCGCGTCCGCCCTTTGCTACTATAACGCTGTCGCCATCTTCTATCAGGTCTTTCATCAGATGACCTGTTTCCTTATCAATAATCATAGTGCCTATAGGTACTTTTATCTCCAAATCCTTACCCTTGGCACCATAACGCTTTCTCTTCATTCCGTCATTGCCGTTCTCAGCCTGATATTTTCTCTTATATTTTAAATCCATCAGGGTTCTGAGGTTTTTATCGGCAACCAAAATGACGCTGCCGCCGTTTCCACCGTCTCCCCCGTCCGGGCCGCCGTCCGGAACATAGGGATCTCTTCTGAAGGTGACTGCGCCGTTTCCGCCTTTTCCTGATATTACTGTAATTTCCGCTCTATCGACAAACATAATAATCGAAATAAAAAGCCCCTACATTGTAGGGGCGACAATTTAAACAAACTATGCTTCCTTGCTGTAAACGCTGATCTGCTTTCTCTTCTTATCGTATCTTTCGAACTTAACAGTTCCGTCAATCTTTGCAAAGAGTGTATCATCTCCGCCCTTGGCTACATTGTTGCCCGGGTGAAATTTGGTTCCTCTCTGTCTCATAAGAATGGATCCTGCGCTTACGAATTCGCCGGCACCTACTTTAAGTCCAAGTCTCTTGGACTCGGAATCTCTACCGTTTTTGGAACTTCCTACTCCTTTTTTACTTGACATGGATATTACCTCCGATTTCTATTACTTAGCTTCGATAGCTGCAATAATGTCTGCCTTAGTAGCCTTTGAATCTACCTTGACGCCCATTTCCTTTGCAACTGCGAGAAGCTCATCTTTCTTCATAGATGTGTTTATTGCAGGAGCAGCGGCTTTGCTCTCAGCCTTAGGTGCTGCTTCCTTCTTCGCAGACTTTTCTGCCCTTTCAGCCTTAGGAGCGGAAGCCTTCGCAGCCTTGCCCTCTCCAACGCCCGTAATCTTAACGAGCGTGAACGGCTGTCTATGTCCGTTCTTGCGCCTGTAATCCTTCTTAGCCTTGTATTTGTAGATGATTACCTTATCGCCTTTACCCTGAGCAACTACCTCTGCATTAACAACATATCCTGATACGAGAGGGTTACCAACGATTAGCTTATCGCCGCCTACAGCAACGACCTCATCAAATACAATCTTGTCCCCGACATTGGCGTCAAGCTTCTCAACCTTGAACTCGTCGCCCTGCTGTACTCTGTACTGCTTGCCGCCGGTCTTGATAATTGCATACATATTATTAAATTCCTCCTTAAACCAGACTCGCCGAAGTATGGGTGCCAATTCTTAATAATCGGTCTTTCAAACCCGCTCCGAGCGGTTAACCGCAAAGATTCTACTACATTGCAATTACAGCGTCAAGCAATATTTTTTGAAAATATGGCGAAATTTCAAGGAAAATGCGAGCGTAAGTTGTAAAAGTAACTTCACGGAACTGAACGTGCATGAAGAAATAAGGCTTACACAAATTATTGCAGACTTAAGTTCAATGAAATATCCTCGAAGCAGTGTTCCAAGGCGGAAAGAGAGGAAGTATGAAAGGAACAC
>JAFWFU010000035.1 GCA_017515425.1 Mogibacterium sp. | reverse complement strand
GCAACTCTTCTTGCCTTCGTCGTATTAAGTGCGGTGAATTTTATCTTATCGCCGTATTCATCTGCGAGTGCGTGAACATGTGGCATGAGCGCCTGACATGGTACGCAGCCGTCGCCGTAAAAATCGACCAGCACATAACCCTCGGAATTCAATACTTCTTCGTCAAATGTTTTCTTATCAAGTTCTATCATTTCTATATCCTCCCTGAGTTTTTAAAAATGTTCTAATACTTATAAGCCGTACCTTCGAGCTCCTCTATATATTTGCCCGCCTCAGTAGCTGCGATAGCTCCGTCGGCTGCGGCTGTTACCACCTGTCTCAGACTCTTTCTGCGTATATCTCCGGCAGCGAAAACGCCCGAGATATTTGTATGCATATTCTCGTCCGTGACGATATAGCCCCTGTCCATTTCTATCTTCCCTTCGAAAACTTCCGAAAGAGGCTTAAATCCTATGAATACAAAGATGCCGAATGTGCCGTCCTCTTCATCTGCAAAGATCTCTTTCGTCTCACCTGTCTGAGTATTCTTTACAACCATGCTCTCGACCAGCCCGTCACCTTTGATCTCTTCGATTGTCGTATTCCACATAAAGTCGAGCTTCTCATTCGCAAAAGCCTTCTCCTGTATGGATTTAGCAGCTCTCAGCTGATCTCTTCTGTGGATGAGCGTAACCTGTCTCGCGAATTTCGTCAGATACATGGCTTCCTCGACAGCAGCGTCTCCTCCGCCGACTACATATACCTGAAAGTCCTCGAAGAATGCCGCATCGCAGGTCGCGCAGTATGAAACGCCCTTGCCCGTCAGCTCCTTCTCACCAGGACAGCCGATTTCGGTATGAGTTGCTCCGCCTGCAATGATTACAGCCTTCGCTCGGTATTCGCCCTTTGTTCCCTTGACGGTCTTAATATCACCCTCGAGCTCAATATCCTTGATAGTGTCCTCAATTCTCTCGCAGCCGAATTTGTCTGCCTGAGCCACCATGCGCCCGATCAGAGAAGGGCCTGTTTCACCCTCTATGGAGCCGGGATAGTTCTCAAGCTCGTCCGTGATTACGATCTGCCCGCCGTACTTCTGTTTTTCGATAATCAGAGTGTCCATCTTGGCTCTTCCTGCGTATAGTCCCGCAGCCAGACCTGCCGGGCCGCCTCCGATAATCACTATATCGTATATTTTCATCTGACCCACCTCCATGAATCGAATAATAGTTTTATGGTTAGAGGATTCGCATACGGCAGACCCGCCTGCAAATGTGGAGATCTGCCGATATGCGCTTCCTACCTCCATCAGATATGCCTATGCAATTCTTATGCTCATGCAATCTTTATGCCTATGCAATCTGCTCGCGAATAGCATTCATCTCTTCGCAAATATCATCTACATCCAGCACCATTTCCATCATGCTGATTTGCTCATCATATACAGCCTCATCAATTTCAGCTTTGATTTCAGGCTCACATATGTGATAACACGCGAGTTTCAACGAAACTCCTGCCAGACACCCTGCAAATGTGGGATCTCCGAGAGCCACAGTCTCGGCTGCGAGGCCTGCCGCCTCTCCCTCAGCCGCTCCGACCAGCACCACCAGATTCTCTGCTCCGTACTGATCGTAGAACTCTTTGACTCTCTTCTGATTTTCCAAATCCATGGCTCCGGCTGCCGTTCAGACGAAGCACTCAGTCGAGTAGTAAACGACCTCGGCTCCTGCTGACTCGGCGCATTCAGCTATCGCAGGGCCCGGAATACCGTCGCGGTCTCCGATTACGATAACTTTCTTTCCGTTCAGAATAGCCATCTTGTTCTCCTTCCTTTTGATATAAATGAAGTATTTATAGAGCGCATAGGTCGGGAAGTAGGGGCTCGCCGCCCATGCTGACCTCTTTTAAGAAGGAAATGCATATCCGCCCTTCCTTCTTAATTGACCGATTAGTCCTCAAATACCTTCTGTCCGTCGACTTCCGTCTCAAGCGCTTTGAGCGCCTTGAGAACCAGCCTGCGACGAAGTGCCTTCTCCTCCTCTTTATCGAGAGCTGGATTGCCCAGAGGATGTGGAATCGCGATAGCAGGTACTATTCTATTGGCTCCTACCGTCAGCGAAATCGGAGTAACCGTGCAGACATGGACTACAGGGAGTCCCGCTCTTTCGAGCTCTTTTACCATCGTTGCGCCGCAACGAGTACAGGTTCCTCAGGTAGAGGTCAGGATGACTGCATCCACTCCGTCTGCTTTGAGCTTGCTTCCGATCTCCGCGCCGTATTTCTTGGCGGAAGCTACGGCAGTACCGTTTCCGACCGTTGCATAGAACTTCTCGTGGAGCTTTCCTATAACGCCCTCTTTTTCGAGGTCTCGGAGCACGTCCACAGGAAGCACCCTGTCGGCGTCCAAGTTAGCATATACAGGGTCATATCCGCCGTGAGCCGTCTCGAATGTATTCTCGTCCAGGTCAGTAACTCCCTCCAGGCTGTATTCGCCGTATTTGGAAGCACTGGAGCTCTCGATATGGTCAGGATTGCCCTTGACTACGATTCCGCCTGATGTTACGAGAGCGATCGTAGCATGCGCCATATCCTTGACTGCCGGATTGGGCTCAACCCTGTCGAAGTCCGGCATTGGAAATTCCGTCGTAAACGGCTTGTCGTTCAGCTTGGCAATGAGCATATCTACGGCTCTCGCAGAACCTCTCTTTTCCTCGAAGAAGTTGACGCGAACGCCGTTGTTCATATATCCCTCCTGAGAGGATGCGCCGATTTTCTCACCCTTCGCATATTTGAGTGCAAAGGCTGTCATCTTCTTTACCGCATCTCTCATTCCGGCTGCGCTATCCTTGGTCTCAAGGATATAGACCTTGTCCTTATACATATCCGCGCCCGGGTTTTCGACATACATTCCCGTTATGGCTTTAATGCCGAGATCCTCTGAAACTGCCGCTGCGATAGTGCCGCAGGCAACTCCATAGCGTCCGGCGTTGAAGGCAGGGCCTGCTATGAAGAGATCCGGAGCCATATCCTTTACCCAGCCGAGGATTTCCGCCTTAGCCTTATCAATATTTTCGTTGAAATACGAGTCGCCGCATACTATGGTGCCGACTATCTCAGCTTCGTCTCCGAAGCCTGCCGCGAATGCAGCTCCCGGTCCGATAATCTCGCCCTTGTGGAGCTCCGCAGGAATATCGGCTTTTTCCTCTCCGCCGATACCGGCAAAGAATTGGTTGATGTAATGAACTATTTTGATCTTAGCCATTGTATTCTTCTCCTTTCCCGGTTTATCTCGCGCTCAGTCGTCCGAATCCCATCTCATTGGTAGCTCCCGTGATTACCTGAAGCTCTACCTCGAGAGATCCGTCATCTCTGAGCGTCTTATCACTTGCACCGGCGATTACATTGACGTAGTCGAGCATACCGATCACTTTATCGAGCTTAGGCAGTATGACTACTTCGTTGGCGTTTCCGCCTGTTACCACCGCGTCGGCAGCAGGGTCTGCGTCTGCGAGAGACTGAGATTTTCCGTCTCTGCCTGCGTATTCGTCAGTTACGATTACCGTCTTTACTCCCTCTGCCTCAATCTTCTTGCAGTTCATAATCAGGTCGGTATCAGGGTTTCCGAAGCCTTCCTGAGTTACGATTACGCCGTCAAGATCCAGAATGCGGCAGAGCTTAGCCGTCATATTGGAAGACCTCTCCTTGTCAGCCAGATAGACATTCTCATTGGTGATAATCTGACATACGAAGTTGAAGCTCTTTCCGTGCTCGGCGAACATATCCTCTACCACAGGGTTGTTCTGATGGATATATGTCGGGTTCTTATCGCAGGCTGAAACGCAGTTACCCGATACTATCGCGCCGTCCATTATCTCGGTCGGGCTGAGTATGGTCGGGATAATCTGCTTGGCGTCTACGCCGTATACATAGGTATCGTGCAGCAGACCCTGGGTTTGCAGCATGGAAACATATCCGACTCTCGGCAGATCGGGATATTTCTCGATTCCCTCTTTAATGCCGCAGGTCTCGTAAACGCAGGTCTCGTCTGCGGTCAGATCTCTCGCGAGCTCTCCGATTTTAGCCGCTACTCTGAATCCAGCCATTCTGACAGCCTTCTCATAGTCATGCTGCTTCAAATCATCTACGGGCTCGCATACCATTACGAGGTTGAGAGTCTTGGAGAAAGGCGTATAGTCTGCGCCGGGGCCCGTCATGTCGATAATTCCCTCTTGAAATCCGACGATTTTTCCGGCAGTTACTACAGCCATGCCTTTAAGAGCCAAAGTCTTGCCGGAGCCGACCGTGTCTACCTTCGCAATCATGCCCGGAAAGATTCCGCCTTTTCCCTCGACCTTTACGCGAGGTTCAATAACATCCTTTACCGGAGTAATACGAACCGACTCGCCAGGCTTGGCAATATCAAATACAACGCCCTTGAGCTTGTCGTCCTCGAGTACAACCGGCTTGAGATCCTCCGGATTTACATACAGGACTCCGCCTTCAATCTTGGAGCTGTCTGCAAATCGGATATCAGTAATATTGATTTTCCCGATTTCCAATCTCATTTTAATCGCCTCCTTTGTTATAATAAGAATGCATAGTTTTCTGAGCGGCACCGGTCACGCATAGGGGCAGCGTGAGCCGGTGCCTGTATAAGAAGAAATCACCTGTCCGCGGCTGCGACGGCAGATGCCGTAAGACTGAGGTCTACGACCTGATAGTCTTTCAGCAGCTTTGTGTCGGTGGTTTCCTTCTTATCGGTAAATTTTTCATAGGCTCCGAGAGCCTTGACTATTAAGGCGGCAGACTCCTCATTCGTAATCGCAGTAAATGAAATATCCTCTTTCTTTCTGAGAAGAAGAGATCTATATGGCGTCTCATTTGGCTTGAGGCTTCCGTAAAGCGGATGGTTCAGAAGAATCTCTCCATTTGAAATCCCCTCGCTCGCTCTGCCGAGTATCTCCTTCGCAGAGATGTCGCTATAGGCGACCTCATGGGTCAGATTGAATTCCTCTGCCACCATTGGATTATTAGTCAATATCCTGTATTTCACTCTGCCACCTCTAAACAAATAGCAATTCCTAAAATTAAAAGGAGAATGCCACATAAATGTGTATAGCATTCTCCTGTCTCATTATCTATTGATTATGATTCAGAAATAGGTGCGCCTATCGGTCCTTTTGCTTGAAAGTTTCGTCCTAAACAGTGCTAAATATTTAAGACTTGCCTCTTCAGCGGTCGTCCTGCAAACGACACTCTCCCGAAAGGAATAATCCCTCTGGATTAAATTATTATTGCCCCTATTTCTTGACAAAATATTATCAATCACAGACCAAAAGTTCAAGTCCTATTATTGTTTTTCTTTGTATCTTTTATTATTATTATAGATTATTTCAATAATAGGTTTGCAATCTGATCTTTAAATGATTGTTCTAAGCTTCCTCTATATCCCCAGCAGATAGCCGTATTCGCTCATAACGGCGAGTATCAATGCCCTCACATCATCAGGGACATTCCCCTCTGCTGAGGTCGGGTCGAATTCGAATACCGCCTTGTCATAGCGCATTCTGACCTTGCCGCCCTCAAGAGGAAGGAAGCCTTCATTCTCGCTGTCAGCGAAGTCCTCTTCCGCAGCAAATACAGTCAGCTTGTCCTTATACGGACGGCCGCTGTACGGGCAGAATACCGCGCAGTTTCCGCATTCGTTGCACATTATATCCACATGCACTATCTGCGGCATATCGAGCCCTTCGACATCAACTGCGATATTCGCTCTGTTCGGGCAGACCTCTACGCAGGTCTCGCAGACAGTCTGACAGCCGAGACATCTCTCCCCGTCGCAGCCAGAAGCAGGCTCTGCGAGAATCGCATGGCGGTCTTTGTATTCGCTATAGCTCGTAGCAGCTTTTAAGCTGTCATCATAGAATGTGACACCTGCTATTGCAATAGCCACCCTTGCAGCGTCGGCGATTCCTTTGACTACCGTAGCAGGGCCAGCCTTGCAGTCTCCCGCTGCATAGATATGATCCACACTGGTCTTGAGGTCGGTTCCGAGCACCGGACGCCCCTTTTCATCTAAGACAGCGCCGCAGGCGAGATAAACCGACGGGTCTATTCTCTCACCTACCGCCGCGATTACGGTATCAGCTGGAACCTCTGTCTTTTCGCCTGTATCCACCGGGCTTCTTCTGCCGGATTCGTCAGGCTCTCCAAGCTTCATTACAGAGCATTCGAGCACGCCGTCCTTAACGCCTATAGGTGCGAGAAGCTCCATGAACTCAACGCCGTCATCAACAGCCATGATGAGCTCTTCCTCGTCCGCAGGCATATATCTCTTCGTTCTCCTGTAGACGAGCCTTACATTTTCAACTCCCTCTACCTTCTTAGCGGCGCGCGCCACGTCCATGGCTGTATTGCCTCCGCCGATAACAACGATATTCTTTCCGATATTCAGCGAGCCCGGGTTGTTCTTCGCTTCAAAGAGGAATTCTAGAGCGTCCATCTCCTCTCCGTATTCGAGATTGGCTCTGCCCTTCTCCCAGGCGCCGATAGCTATTACGACATCATCATAGCCTTCGGCGAGAAGCTCGGCAGGGTTTTTAACCTCAGCTTCGAATTTGAACTCAGCACCGTATGCGCTGCAAAGCGCAACGTCCTTATCAATGCTCTCGTCGCTGATTCTAAATCCCGGAATAATATGTCTGACGACTCCGCCCGCCTTGTCGGTCTTTTCAAAGACTGTAACCTTTACGCCCGCTCTCGAAAGGAATGAGGCGATCGCAAGTCCGGCGGGGCCTGCACCGATAACAGCCACCTTCTTATCCGAGGCAGTCTCAGCCTTGAGTCCGCCGATAAGCTTGTCGAATGCGCTAGTCGCCGCCTCAAGCTTGACCTCTCTGATATGCACGGACTCTTCATAGTGATTTCTCATGCATTTGTCAGCGCAGGTATGCGGGCAGATCGTTCCCGTAATAAACGGCAGAGCGTTTTTCTTCAAGATGATTTTCAGAGCTTCCTCATCATCTCCCCTGGACATAGCCGAAAGGTATTCGGGTATATCCTGATTGATAGGACAGCCGTCCGAGCATGGCGACCCGAAGCAGTCTATCAAAGGAAGCTCCCTCGCCATTTTTCTCTCCGGCAGCGGCTTAATAGGCTTTCTATAATGGCTATCCGTCAGAGACTCCGCAGCGAGTTTTTCCACCTTTGCAGGGTCTACTCCGGCAAATGCGCCGTAGCTGCAATCCTTTAGCTCGTCGGCAATCTGAGCCATTCTCTCATATCCGCCCGGTTTGAGCAGGGTCGTAGCCATAGTGATAGGCCATATCCCCGCGTCAAAGAGAGCCTTGATATTATGAGCGTCCGCACCGCCCGAATATGAAATCCTGAGCTTGCCCTCAAACTCCTTGCTGATACGCCTCGCAAGCTCCGTCGTCAGGATATAGAGTGAACGTCCCGACATATACATCTCTTCGCTCGGAAGCTCGCCTGCAGCAACATCTACAGGGAATGTATTGGTCAGCTTAACTCCGAATTCAAGCCCCTTCTCTTCGCAGAGTTTGATGAGGCGGTTGAACATAGGAACCGCATCCGCCCATTGAAGATCCTCCACAAAATGGTGGTCGTCGAATACGATATAGTCATATCCGCATGAATCGAGCCTCTCCCTTGCCGTCTCATATCCGAGCAGGGTCGGGTTGCATTTGATATAGGTATTAAGACCCTTCTCCTCTATTAGATAGGTCGCAATCCTCTCTATCTCATCCGGCGGACATCCGTGGAGAGTCGACTCCGTGATAGAAGCCGAAACCTGAGCAGGTATGCTGTCCACAAAGTCCATATCAATCTCCTTGAAGAGTGTGATATTGTCTTTGAGCCATTTAATGGAATTCTTAAATACAGGTCTGTCCGAAGCATCCTTCATGCCTTCAATATATTTATCCACCTTCTCGGATTTAATTCCTTCGAGATCATAGCCTACCGACATATTGAATACGAAGCCGTCCGGCTCTCCAAGCCCAAGCTCCCTGGCAATGACCTTGCAGATAATCCAAGCCTTTACATATTCTTCATATGCCTGTCCAACCTCAAGCTCCGTAGACCATTCGCAGTTATAGCATTCGTCGTGAGCCGTGATACAAGGCTTTGCCACACATGCGGCAAGCTCTCTGCCGTCCATAATCTGAACGGTCTTTAGCTCGAAGAACCTCGCGCCCGTCACATATGACGCTATGATATTCTGTGCAAGCTGCGTATTCGGTCCCGCGGCAGGTCCGAAGGGCGATTCCAGCTTTTCCTTAAAAATCGTAAGCTCTCTGCCACCGCCGAGCTTAGGCATTCTCTTCTCTCCGAAGATACTTCCTTCTTTTTTGTGCTCGTCGAGTACCCATGTCATAAGATGCTCAAATGACATAGGAGTCATAATATCGCTCATACTTTCTCCCTTCTTTATTATCCCTTAATATCTTTCTTAGCCTTATGTCAATCCCAGACATATATGTCAGTTGTAAGCTAATAGCTTCTATTATTAAGCTCTCCCCAGAGCTTCTTCGACTGCTCCAATGTCCATGCGTTGATCTTCTCCTCGTCTATGCCGACAAATTCGCGGTCTTTGTAGAGAATCTTACCGTTGATGATAGTCGTGCGGCAGTTCTTACCCATCATGCCGAATATCATATGACCGTCGATGTTCTCATTGGAGAACGGCGTGAAAGGTTTGTAGTCCATCACGATAACGTCAGCGGCAGCCCCTTCTTTCAATACGCCGAGAGGCTTCTTGAAGTATTTATCCGCAATCTTAGGATTGTTCTCGAAGAGCATGGTGACGTCCTCCATCCATGCTACATTAGGATGACAGGCGTTGTGGCGCTGAATGATTAGGAAAACTTTCAAACTCTCGAGCATATCGTGAGTATAAGCGTCCGTACCCATACCCACAGTGATACCCTTCGCCATCATCTGAAGCACAGGCGAGCAGCCCACCGCATTTCCCATATTGGACTCAGGATTGTTGACGACCATGGTTCCCGTTTCCTTAATGATGTCCATTTCGGCAGGGTTTATATGGATACAATGTCCGAGCATGGTCTTATCTCCCAAAATACCGTGGTTCAAAAGGCGGCTTACGGGGCGACATCCGTAGTTTCTGAGAGAATCATATACATCATTCATTCCCTCTGCTACATGGATATGAAATCCCGTGAGACCGTCATTTTCTTTAACCATATTCTCGAATGTCTTATCCGAGATAGTAAAGAGCGCATGGCCTCCGAACATTGCAGCTATCATATCGCTGTCCTGCTTCGCTGCCCAGCGCGCGAAGTCTCCGTTCTCCTTTACGCTTTCGAGAGCTTTCGCTTCACCGTCTCTATCCGATACCTCGTAGCAGAGACAGGCTCTCATGCCAAGC
Source organism: Mogibacterium sp. (assembly GCA_017515425.1). Taxonomy (GTDB): domain Bacteria; phylum Bacillota; class Clostridia; order Peptostreptococcales; family Anaerovoracaceae; genus Crickella. The sequence continues at coordinate 35,233 of JAFWFU010000035.1, read as the reverse complement.
TCTTCGCATAAATCTTTAATAGCAAAAAGAGACCCCGGTATCTCGCAAAAGCTTGCGTGATGATCGAAAATGGTGGTTACTCCGTCGCGTATGCAGTCAAGCACTGTCGCATAAGCGCTGGCTTTCGTTCCGTCAATAGTCAGATGACGGTCGATATTCCACCACATTCCCTCCAAGATCTCAAGGAAGTTTGTAGGATTGTTGCCGTCTATGGCAAGTCCCCTGGCAAGTCCGGAGTAAATATGAGTATGAGCGTTGATAAGTCCCGGCATGATAACGCCGCCTCTTGCGTCCACATACTCAGCATTCGCATATTTGCCTTTCAGTTCGCTCTCTTCGCCTACCTCGAGTATGACCTCGCCGTCAATGGCGACAGCCCCCTTCTCGAAGTATGGGTGATTGCTGTCTCTGGTAATAACTCTACCGTTTCCAATAAGAATCATGTCATCACCTCCAATTCTATAGCTACATCTTAATGGTAGTACCGGTCTTTCCCTCGATTCCGTCCCTTGCTTTTTCAAGGAGTGTAATCAGAGCGACACGTCCTTCCTTGGACTCCGCGAATTTTACAGCAGCCTCTACCTTAGGAAGCATGGAACCCGGTGCGAATTCTCCCGCAGCGCAGTATTTCTTAGCCTCTTCCGGTGTAAGGCTTCCAAGCCATTCTTCGTTTGGTTTGCCGAAGTTTATGGCGACTTTTTCAACAGCCGTGAGTATGATGAGGAAATCTGCGTCAAGGGCTTCCGCCATGCACTCTGCGGCGAAGTCCTTGTCTATTACGGCTCCGGCGCCCTTTAGGTTATTCCCTTCCGTTTTGAATACAGGGATTCCGCCGCCGCCGCAGGCTATGACTATCTTATCCGCATCTACGAGCGCCTTTATGGTGTCGATTTCAACTATCGAAATCGGTCTCGGAGAAGCGACTACCCTTCTATAGCCTCTTCCGGCATCCTCTACTATTTTATAGCCCTTTGATTTCGCAAGCTCCTCAGCCTCTTCCTTGCTCATAAATGCTCCGATAGGCTTTGTCGGATTATCAAATGCGGGATCCTTAGGGTCTACCTCTACCTGCGTCAAGAGCATTGCCACGCCCTTGTTTATGCCGCGGTCGAGCAGTTCCTCACGGAGCTCGTTCTGCAAATCATATCCGATATATCCCTGGCTCATGGCAGTACATACCGAGAGCGGCACCATGGGATATTTTTCGGGATTAGACCTTGTCAGCTCAGTCATGGCGTTTTGAATCATTCCCACCTGGGGTCCGTTTCCATGCGCAATTACCACTTCATGGTCGGCTTCAATGAGGTCGGCTATCGCCTTGACTGTAGTCTTTACGGCTTCCATCTGCTCCGGCAGATTGCCGCCAAGGGCGTTTCCGCCCAAGGCGACGACAATTCTCTTTTTCATCTTAATCTACCTCTTTATTTAAACGACTGTCTTTCTTTTCCAGCTTCGAAGAGCGCCTTGAGTGCAGCCTGCGGATCTTTCTGCTTAGCGAGGAAGATCATTGCCGCGATTACATAAGGCTTGTTGGACGCCTCTTTATACAGCGAATCTCTTGCGCGATCGAATACCTCGGCGGTAACCTCACCATGCTCGCAGGAAACGCCCTGTATATCTGCCGGCAGCGGGTGCATATAGAGAGTGTCGAGACCGTTCTTAGTCAGCTTCATCATCTCATCATCAACCAGCCAATCCATATGCTCCTTATTCTGAGCGAGGAGCTCCTTCTCGAGCTTGTCGATTCCGTCGAAGTCGCCCTTTCCGTAGAGGTCAGTCCTCACTTCCATTGCTGCAAATGGAGCCCAGCTCTTAGGATATACAACATCTGCGTCCTTGAAGGCTTCCTTCATATCATTGGTGATAGAGAACTTGCCGCCGGACTCAGCAGCATTCTTCTCAGCTACCTTGACGACATCTTCCATAACCTCATAGCCTTCTGGGTGAGCGAGGACTACGTCCATTCCAAAGCGTGTGAGAAGCCCGATAATTCCCTGTGGAACTGAGAGAGGCTTTCCGTATGACGGCGAATAAGCCCATGTCATAGCCAGCTTCTTGCCCTTGAGGTTCTCAACTCCGCCCATCTCGTGAATAATATGAAGCGCGTCAGCGAGAGACTGCGTCGGGTGGTCTATATCGCATTGGAGATTTACGAGAGTCGGCTTCTGCTCCAGCTCTCCGTCCTTGGCTGCCTGTGTAACAGAATCAACGACCTCGTGCATATAGGCATTTCCCTTGCCGATATACATATCGTCGCGAATACCGATTACGTCAGCCATGAATGAAATCATCGTGGCTGTCTCTCTTACAGTCTCGCCATGTGCAATCTGTGATTTCTTCTCATCGAGGTCGGCTACCTCGAGACCGAGAAGATTGCAGGCGCTGGCGAATGAGAAACGGGTTCTCGTGGAATTGTCGCGGAAAATCGAAATTCCGAGGCCTGAGTCGAAAATCTTAGTCGAGATGTTCTGCTCTCTGAGCGTTCTCAGCGCGTCGGCTACCGTGAATACGGCAGCGATTTCATCATCTGTTTTCTCCCATGTCAGGAAAAAGTCATTTTCGTACATGTTCTTGATGTCCAGCTTGTCAAGCTGGTCGAGATATTTTTGAATATCCTTAGCCATAGTTTCCTCCGTGTTTTTTAATGGTGAAATGGTTTGTATATCATACTCAATGCACTCTGGTGAATATTTGTTATCCTCTTATTTGATGTCATTATCCGTGCTTCCCTGGCGGAAAGTAGTGATGTCATCAATCTTCTCGTAATTCGGATACTGATTGCATGCTGCCGCATACAGCGCCGCGCATGTTACAAGATCCTGCTTCCATGTGATTTCATTTGGCGCATGTGCCTGTGACTCAGCACCCGGTCCGAATCCGACGCAAGGAATGCCGTATCTTCCCTGAATGGATACTCCGTTAGTTGAGAATGTCCATTTGTCGAGCAGCGGTCTTCCCGTCCTCGTCGACATTGAGGAAGGCGCTCCGATTCTCTCATCTCCGTACATAGCCTTGTGAGCCTCTACGAGAGCCTTAACATGTGCAGCCTCGCCATTGTTGATCCATGTCGGGAAATAGCATTCAGTCTCATATACCTCGCCCGTCCATGAAGGTCTGTCATACATATACATGCTAACTTCGACATCATCACCGTATTTCTTAACAGCGGGGAGCTGTCTGATTTCCTCGAGGCAGCTATCCCAAGTCTCTCCGGCTGTCATTCTGCGGTCTATGGAGATAGCGCAGGAATCAGCAACGGCACATCTCGAAGGAGAGGTGAAGAAAATCTGTGATGTGGTGCAGGTTCCCCTTCCGAGGAATCTCGCGTCCTCATAGTGATCAGGATTGAATTCAGGCTCCAGCATTTTTACGAGGCCCTTGATCTCATCATCAGCGCCGCAGCCGTTTTCATTCAGAGCTCTTACGTCCTGCAAGATGTCAGCCATTTTGTAAATAGCATTGTCTCCCCTCTCAGGAGCGGACCCATGGCAAGAAATGCCCTTTACGTCTACGCGGATTTCCATACGTCCGCGGTGTCCTCTGTAAACACCTCCATCCGTAGGCTCTGTGGAGATTACGAACTCGATTTTTGATCTTGCGTCCTCAGGCCCGCTGAAGTATTTGTTCACAATATACTGCCAGCACATTCCGTCGCAGTCCTCTTCCTGAACTGAGCCAACGACCATGATTTTATATCCCTCGGGAATGAGTCCGAGCTCCTTCATAATCTTGGCACCATATACGGCACTCGCCATTCCGCCCTCCTGGTCGGAGCCGCCGCGCCCGTAAATAATATCGTCCGTCTCATATCCTTCATAGGGATCCTTTTCCCAATTGTTTATATTTCCGATACCTACCGTATCTATATGGGAGTCGATAGCGATAATCTTGTCGCCCTCGCCCATCCAGCCGATTACGTTTCCGAGCCCGTCTACCTCTACCTTGTCATAGCCGAGCTTCTCCATTTCAGCCTTGATACAGGCAACTACCTCTCCCTCTTCGCAGCTTTCCGAAGGGTGAGAGATCATTGCGCGAAGGAACGCCGTGAGATCCTTCTGATAACCCTCTGCGGTCTTTTTAATGAGTTCATAATCCGGTGCCATTTCTGCTTCCTTTCTACGCTTAAAATGCGTTTACAATAGTTTAGTGATAATTGACTAAGTGGTTTTGAGTTTAATATGTTAAGGAGTTTTGTTTTATCTTTCTTATACCAGGTCGTTGTACGCGCCGTCCCATACAGCATCTCGGAATCTATCCGGATCCGTATTGCCCTCTGTTGAGAAGAGAAGAACCTTGCTGTTTTTCCCGAGCTCGAGATAGTCTCTAAGGTCTTTGTATTCTTCCCTCTCCATTATATTTGATACAACTCCCATTCCAATGGCGCCGCTCTCCCCGGAAATAATTACAGTATCTCCTTTGACCGGTACCGCAAACATTCTCATGCCCCTGGCGGCAACGCTGTTCTGCGCTGCGATAAACGCCGTTACATGATTTCTGAGAATATCCCATCCGATTGTATTGGGCTCTCCGCAGGCAAGACCTGCCATAATGGTAGGCATATCTCCGCCTACCTTCCTCGGCTCACCGTCCCCCGCCTCTGCCCCTTTGTAGAGGCAGGCAGCGGATTCGGCTTCCATTATTATAAATTTAGGAGGATTGTCCTTGTATACATTGTAAAGGTATCCGACTACTGCGGCAGCGAGCGATCCCACGCCAGCCTGAATGAATACATGAGTAGGTCTCATCATTCCCATTGCATCGAACTGCTGGAGGACTTCATCTGCCATGGTGCCATATCCCTGCATTATCCATGAAGGAATCTTCTCATAGCCTTCCCATGCCGTGTCCTGTACCATTATACCATGATTTGACTCCGCCGCCTCTCTTGCAGCCTTCCTTACACAGTCGTCATAATTGAGCTCTTCAATGGTAACTTCGGCTCCTTCGGCGGCAATGCTGTGAAACCTTCTCGGAGTTGTTCCCTTAGGCATTCTCACGACAGCCTTCTGCCCTAGCCTATTAGCTGCCCATGCAACACCCTTGCCATGATTGCCGTCAGTAGCTGTATAGAACGTAACCTGAGGAAATTCATCTCTGAACTCCTTGCTGGTAAGATATTCATATGTCATCTCGGAAATATCCTTGCCAAGCTCCTCCGCAATGCATTTGGCTATCGCAAAAGAACCGCCAAGCACTTTGAACGCATTTAGCCCAAAGCGGTAGCTCTCATCTTTGACGTATAAACCGCCGAGTCCGAGCCTGTTTGCCATGCCCTGTAGACTGACAAGCGGCGTTACCGTATACTGCGGAAAACTGACATGATATGACCTTGCCGCCTTTACATTATCTATCGACATTATCGAGAGATTCTTATCGTCAGTTTTCGGCATATGGTTGTCTACCCATTTCATTTTGTTTTCCATTATTCACCTGATTTCTGTTTTACATATATGTACAAAATATATGTCATTTTTATCTAAATAATTTTTTGGTTTATATAATTATTTTAGCATAATATTGAGTATTTACAAGAGAAATGCCTAAATAATTTTTTGTTGTCAGTATTTTTTTATTTTGGTAAAATAATCACTAAGCTATTCCAAAACAGCAAACGGAGGCTGTCATGTCTATTCCGCGTTTAGTACAGGATTTAACCAAGGTTGCCAAGGGTATAAGTGCCACTTTCGGTCCCAACTGCGAAGTCGTTATACATGATCTTCACAACAAAGCAATAGATAATAGCATAGTTTTTATTGAAAATGGTCATGTGAGCGGTCGTAAGCTCGGGGACGGTCCAAGCCGCCCTGTGCTTGAAGCTCTAAAAGCCGACCCGAGCGTTTTCGAGGATAAGCTTTCATATCTTATCAAGACTCGTGACGGTAAATACCTCAAATGTTCCACAATGTATATACGCGGTGACGATAACAGCGTGGTCGCAGTTCTTTCAATCAACTTCGACATCACTATGCTGCAACAGGTTGGCTCGACAATCTCTCAACTCATTTCACCGTCTACGGGAACAGCCGATGATGTAATGCCCGAGAGCATTCAGAATAATGTCAACGATCTTCTGGACGACCTCATAGAGCAGTCTGTCAAGCTCGTTGGAAAGCCCGTATATGATATGACTAAGGAGGATAAAATCAAAGCTATCCAATTCCTTAACGACTCAGGCGCATTCCTGATTATGAAAAGCGGTGATAAAATCAGCAGCCATTTCCGTATCAGCAAATATACGCTCTATAGCTATATCGACGCCGCCAAGAATACCTAAATCAGTGAAAGTATTTAGCTTCTTACTTCGACATATAATCGGCTGTTATTATCTCCAGCACGCTGCCTCCTATCGCCCGCGCCTTATCCGAAATGGTAAAGCAGTTATCATGTTCACCAAGCCTCGGGTCTATATCGGCAATCTTGAAGCCTTCTTTAGCCTCATATCCCTCTCGAATGAGCCCTCTTAAAAGACCTGAGATTGAGGCTTTGACCTCTGTCCTTATTCCGCCAGCACCCTCTATATATGCGATTAGCTCGCCTTCCTGAACGACATCACCTATCTTCCTTAGATTTCTTATAATGCCCGCGGAGGGAGAATATATCACCCTTTCCCTGGAAACTCCCGCTATGACGCCGGGCACTCCCGTATTCGGCATGGCAGAGCCGCTCTTTATTATGCGCCCGAGGTTGTGTCCTCTCATGGTTTCAATGACAAAATCGCAGTCGACTCCTGCCTCAAACCCCGGTCCGAGTGCTATAGTTAGAGCTGCCATGCTCCTATTGGTGCCGAGATTTCTCTTAGCAAGTATCGCGTCGACAAGAGCGTCGGGTGCATATTCCCATATAGTCCTTCCCTCGGCGTCCTTTATAATCGGAAGCTCATCAGCCTCGGCGATTTTGACCGCCTCATTTAAATTCTCGACGAGCCTCGCCCTGACTCCTTCTATTTCCGTCACTTCATCATAAACGGCTTCACTAAAAGAGACAGTCCTTCTTATTGCAGAGGGCTTATCAACCTCAAGGATTATCGGTCTGAACCCCGCCTTGAAGAGCCTATAAATGGAGCCGGTGGCTATATCCCCGGCTCCTCTAATCATAATCTTGTAGTTGTTTGATCTTCTCAATTCTTTAAGTCCTATTTATATGCCTTTTGGAAAAGCCGATAATTTGCTTTTTCTCAGACATTAGATTATCTATCCTCTCTGAAATACGGAAGTCCGAGACCCTCAGGCGGCTGGTTCTCATGCTTGTTCTTGAGACTTATAAAGATGAGCATGAGTATGGTCGCCATATAAGGCAGCATTTTATACAGCTCCTTGACTGCGAAGTCCGTACCCGTAGGTATATAGAGATATAGGATATAGAGTCCGCCGAAGAGAAGCGACTCAAGAGCCGCCCAATTCGGACGCCATACGGAGAATATTACGAGGGCGATAGCGAGCCATCCCCTGTCTCCGAATGCGTCATTAGACCATACACCGCTGGCGTAGTCCATTACATAATAGAGTCCGCCGAGTCCGGCTATCATGCAGCCTATGCAGATTGAATAGTATTTATATCTGTTGATATTGATACCTGCTGCGTCCGCAGTAGCGGGATTCTCACCTACGGCTCTCAGCTCGAGTCCGAGCCTCGTTTTTCTGAGTACATATGCAGTAATCAGGGCTATGGCGATTGCCACATAGGTGAGAAAGCTATAGTCCAAAAGCAGCTTGCCGAAAGCCCCTGTGCTGGCTGCAAACGGCAGCTTTGTCGTAAACGCCTTGCTCGTTATGCTGAGCGTGATTGACGGAACGTCGCTTCCCGTGAGCTTGATAATCGAGCCGCCGAAGAAGTTACCGATACCTACTCCGAATGTAGTCATGGCAAGTCCCGTTACGTTCTGATTTGCCCTCAGCGTTACCGTCAGGAAGCAGAACAGCAGTCCCATCAATAGCGCACCTACGAGGCATGAGAGCATAGGAATAAGTATTCCGAGGAAGGCGTTGAAATTCTCGCCCGCGCTCTGTTCATACAGAAAAGCTCCGATAACCCCCGATATGCCGCCTACATACATGACTCCCGGTATACCGAGGTTAAGGCTGCCGGATTTTTCATTTAGCGTCTCACCGACGCAGCCGAGCAGCAGAGGCACGCTCTGTACGATTGCTCTCGGTATGAATGTTATTAAGAAACTAAGCATCAGCAGCCTCCTTTCCGGATTTGCGGAAATGTACCTTATAGTTGATGAAGAATTCACTTCCGATTACGAAGAACAGTATTATTCCTGTAATGATGTCTCCGAATGAACGGTTGAGCCCGAAGGCGGTGGATATTTCACTCGCACCTCTGGACATGAATACTATCAGAAGCCCTGAAAGCACCATTCCAATCGGGTTGAAATGAGCCAGCCAGGCTACCATGACTCCGAGGAAGCCCCTGCCTCCCGCGAGAGTGGTGGTAATCGTATGGTCTGTGGCAGCTACCAGCAGGAAGCCCGTAAGTCCGCATACGAGACCGGTTACAATAAGAGTCCTCATGATGACCTTGCCTACATTGATACCGACATATCTGGCTGTATTTTCACTCTCACCTACTACGGAAAGCTCATATCCCTGTTTGCTATATTTTAGATAGATATACATGAGAATGGTTACGACTATCGCCACCAGCACTACAAGAAGGTATTGCTTGCCCGCCACATATGGCAGCCAGCCGGCTTCCGTATTGGAATTGATAATGCCGACTTTTCCCGAGCCCTTAGGCGACTCCCATCTGATGATAAAATACGCGACTATCTGTGTAGCCACATAGTTCATCATAAGGGTGAAGAGCGTCTCATTGGTATTCCATTTGGCTCTGAAAAACGCCGGAATGAAAGCCCATACAGCTCCGGCTATCAACGCCGTTACAAGTGACATCAGTATCAGCGGCGCATTGTCTATCTTGCCGCCTAGGGTAATCATGCAGGCTGATGTCGCGAGCACTCCCGCGAGCACCTGACCCTCTCCTCCTAGGTTCCAGAACTTCATCTTGAAGGACGGAGCCAAGGCGACGGAAACCATCAGCAATATGGAGAGCTCCTTGGAGAGCGCCCACATCTTACGCTCACTTCCAAAAGATCCTTCCCACATTGAAGCATATACGCTGAGCGGGTTGAGATGAGTCGTCAGCGTGGTGATGATTGCGCAGACTATGAGAGCTATCAGAATGCTCCCCAAGCGAATAGCCCATTCGCGGCTGCGCGATATTTCCTTGCGTTTAGTAATATGAATCAAAGGCTCTTTCTTCTTGTTTTTATCCAATCTTCTCACCTCCGATCCTTGTCATAAGCAGTCCTACCTCATTCTTATCAGCCGTCCTGCCGTCAATAATGCCGCTCACCTTGCCGCCGCAGAGAACGAGAATGCGGTCTGATAGCTCAAGCAATACGTCCAAATCCTCACCGACAAATACTACTGCAACGCCCCTCTCCTTCTGCTTATTTATCAAGTCGTAGATAGTATAGGAAGCGTTGATGTCGAGTCCTCTTACAGCGTAGGCGGTAAGGAGCACCGACGGTGCGCGCTCGATTTCCCTTCCGACGAGCACCTTCTGCACATTACCACCGGAAAGCCTTCTGACCGGTGTGCTGATTCCCGGAGTTACGACCTCTAGGTCGTTTACAACCTTCTGCGCGAGGTTCCTCGGCGTCTTGCGGTTGGTGAAGATTGATTTTCCTTTTCTGAACGATCTCAGCATCATATTGTCCGAGAGGTCCATATTTCCGACCAAGCCCATTCCAAGCCTGTCCTCGGGAACGAATGACAGCGCCACTCCCTTATTCTCTATCTCGATAGGATTGGCACCTATGAGGCTCTCTCTCGAGCCGTCATCATTGATATAGATGACATCACCCTTCTCAATATCCTGCAGCCCCGATATGGCTTCGAGGAGCTCTTTCTGTCCACAGCCAGAAATGCCTGCGATTCCGAGCACTTCGCCCGTATTGGCTGTAAATGATACATCGTCGAGCTTCAAAAGTCCGTCGTCCGATCTAACCGTAAGTCCGCTGACCTCAAGTCTCGGCTTCGGATTTTTAGGCTCCGGTCTGTCTATATTAAGCTTGACCTCACGCCCGACCATCATATTGGTCATCTCCTGGGCATTGGTCTCCTTTGTAATCAGTTCTCCGATAAATTCACCCTTGCGAAGCACGGCAACCTTGTCTGAAATTGCCTCAACCTCGTGGAGCTTATGCGTGATGATGATAATCGCCTTGCCGTCCTCTCTCATATTGCGAAGCACGGCGAAGAGCTTGTCCGTCTCCTGCGGTGTGAGCACCGCCGTAGGCTCATCAAGTATCAATATCTCCGCACCCCTATAAAGGGCTTTTACGATTTCGACTGTCTGTTTCTGAGAGACTGACATATCGTAAACCTTCTGATTAGGATTTACATCAAAGCCATAGGCGTCACAAATCTCTCTTATACGCTCTGAGGGCGTCTCTATATCCAGCCTGCCCTTGCGAATATGCTTGCCCTCATAGTCCTCTTCCATCCCGAGGACGATATTTTCGGCAGCGGTAAATACGTTTACCAGCTTAAAATGCTGGTGAATCATGCCGATCCCGTAGTTAAACGCATCCTTAGGTGATGAAATCTTAACGGGCTTGCCGTCTATCAAAATCTCACCCTCGTCCGGATAATAAATGCCGGAAAGCATATTCATCAATGTAGTCTTTCCCGAACCGTTCTCTCCTAGGAGCGAGAGAACCTCACCTCTGAAAATATCAAGGTCGACCTTGTGATTGGCGACTACATCCCCGAATGTCTTAGTGATGTTTCTCATCGAAACAGCGGGTGTATTGCTATTTTGCAAAATAATCTCCCCCTTCCGATATTGATTCTTCTTTCTTTAAATTTTGACCGGTCCCACTCTCGCGAGACCGGTCAAAATATTAGCTATTTATTCTTATGTTCCCAACAGTCTTAGAATGCTGTGTCGAGCAGGCTGATACCGTCGATAGGATCAGCAGTCGGGAAATAAGGAGCAGATCTGTACTCGGATTCGTGGAAATATCCGCCGCTTACAGCAGGTGTATCAGCCTGATACTCCGGATCGGAGTCTACGTCTGCCTCAAATCCATCAGGAAGAGCCTCTCCCTTAATGGTGAATGTGCTGACGTCGAATACATGGATAGAACCGTCCTTGAGTCCTGCCTCAACCTCAACGAGCTTATCCTGTGTGCCCTCTGCGATTACATCACCGAGCTCAAGAATCTCTACGGAACCTGTATCAAGTGTTCCTGTCCAATCAGCGTCGATAGATCCGCCGTTCTGAACCTGTCCGATTGCATACTCATAGTATGGCGACCAATTGATTCTGGAAGATACGAGGTATGTATTCGGGCCCTGAGCCTTGGTGCTTCCGTTGTAGGATACGTTAGGAACGCCTGCTGCCTCACATGCCGTCGGTGCTCCGAAGGAGTCAGCATGCTGTGAAATGAGTACGCATCCGTTCTGGATAAGCTTATTGGCGCCTTCCTTCTCAGCAGTCTCATCATACCATGAACCCGTGAATGTTACGTCCATAGTAACAGTCGGGCATACGCTCTTAGCGCCGAGGAAGAATGAGCTGTATCCGGATACTACTTCGTTATAAGTATAAGCACCTACATAGCCCATCTTAGCCTGATCAGCAGTAATTGTTCCGCCGTCAATCATCTCGTTGAGCTTCATGCCTGCAACTACGCCTGCGAGGTAACGACCTTCATAGATAGCAGCGAATGCATTGTGGTAGTTAGCAAGACCCTCAGTATGAGCCTTTACGCCTGTAGCGTGGCAGAACTGAACATCTGGTGCTTCCTTAGCTGCCTGAATCATAAAGTCCTCATGTCCGAATGAGTCTGCGAAGATGATAGAGCAGCCCTTGTCTACGAGATCCATAGCCTTATCGTAGCACTCCTGACCTTCAGGAACGTTCGTCTCGATAATAGCCTCTACTCCGAGCTTCGAGCAGCTTTCATTGAAAGCGTCAAGGAAGTTCTTGTCATATGTGGAGTTCTCGTCGTGCAGTGTGATGAGACCGACCTTCAATGCGCCTTCCTCACCACCGCCTTCTTCTTCGCCACCGCCTGTGGTGTCGCCGCCGCCACCGCAGGATACGAGCAATGTAAGTACCATGAGAAGGCTAACCAATAGTGCTAAAAACTTCTTCATATTATTTCCTCCTGTAATAACTAATACAGAAAATTCTGCTTAATCAATCCTGACTCAGATTGTCTGTCAGCAGACACAATTATTGATGACATAATTTTAAGATATTACAATTAGTTTGGCAACAAAAATATTTTTTTGTTTCTATATTTTTTTGATTTTTTGATTTGCTGCAAATCCCCCTGTTCTCAATAGATTTATGCACTCCGTTGACCGCATAATTATTTTAAGTACAATATAAACCATGAGTAGTAATGATATAAAGATTGCCGTCATACTTGAAGCTGCGGGAAATGCCGAGAGATTCGGCAGCAATAAGCTTTTGCACCCTTTGAAGGACGGGCGTCCCATGGTTTCTCTCACTCTTGATAAAGTCAGAGAGGTATCTTCTGACTTTAGTTTTGGTGAGAATAAAAAAGGGCGTCCCTGTAATATTATTATCAGCAAGGTGCTCGTGACTCAATATGAGGAAGTTGCGGCTCTCGCGCCAGACTTTAAAATCATGCGAAACTATCACCCCGAATGGGGTATTTCACATAGTATGCTGCTGGGGATTGAAGCTGCGGGGGAAGTTGACGCCTATATGTTTTGCGTATGCGACCAGCCCTGGCTCAGAGCTTCAAGCATAATCCGCATGATAGATGTTTATGCTGAGGCAATAAATGATTCCGATTCCGGTTCCGGTTCCGATTCAGGTTCCGGCTCAGAATTGGATTTGTATTCGAGTTCGGATTATAATTCTCGCTCTGAGCCTGCCTCGCATTTCTTCCCTATCGTTTCGCTTGCGTGGCAGAGCAGCATGTATAATCCTAAGATTTTCTCTTCTGTTTATAAGGAAGAGCTGCTCGCCTTGTCTGGGGATATAGGCGGCAGGCAGATAATAAACAGGCATAGAGACGAGCTTTTGCTCGTGGAAGCGGAGAGCGAAGCCGAAATAACTGATATAGACGCGCTTGAAGATTTAATGGAAAATGAAACTTTGGAATTATAAAGGACAACAGAATACCATATCCGAAGCCTTGCAGCTCACCCTCCCCCTGCGTTCAGGCAGAGCCACCGTAATCAGCTTCGTAGGCGCTGGCGGTAAGACGAGCCTGATATTTGCATGGGCTCGCGAGCTCGCAAGCGCCGGCAAAAAAATAATAATCACAACCACTACGCATATGCTCCACCCTGATTATTCCGAGGGAGCATACTCCGGCAGTGCTATTATTTATCCCGCGGACTATGCGGCAGATGAAGCTAGATTTGCCGAAGAATATGCCGAAATCGACAGACTTCTTGGAGAGGAAGGCATACTCATGCTCACATCAGAGGACGCCTCTAACTGTCGAAAAGTCGTATCAGCACCTGAGCATATATTTGACTATGCCTGCAAGGTATCGGATATAGTTCTGATAGAGGCGGACGGCTCGAGGCGTATGCCTCTCAAGCTTCCCAGAGAGCACGAACCTCAAGTGCCAAACTGCACTGATGTCAGCATTTGCGTGGCAGGCATGTCCTCGCTCGGAAAGCCCGTATCTGAGGCTGTCTATGGGGCGGAGATGATTCCCTCTCCTCTCGCCCGCGATACTGTCGACAAAACGCTAATCGCAGCAGTTCTTTCTTCACCCGACGCGGGCTTAAAGGGAACCTGCGGAGACTATCGCGTCTTTTTGAACCAGGCGGATACGGAAGAGCTCCAAGAAAAAAGCGAACACCTTCAAAAGATGTTCGCTGTTCGCGGCATTCAAAGCGCCTGGGGAAGTCTATTAAACGATTAGTCCCAGAGAGCCTCCACCTCTCCGTCCTCCGGATTTTTCTTCAACACTATATTAAGTATGATAGCACAGATGGCAGCAGGCACGATTCCAGAACCGCCGAATATATAGCTAACCCATGACGGCAGCATGGCGAGCACATTAGCTGTAGACCCAAGTCCGTATCCGAGACCGAGCGATACAGCAACGATTGTAACCTCGCGGTTGTGTATGCCGTCTTTTGTTATGAGCTGAATACCGCTGACTACGATAGACGCAAACATTATTACAGCCGCGCCGCCGAGCACAGACTGCGGCATTAGCTGAACGATAGCCGCAAGTTTAGGGATAAAGCCGCAGAGCACGAGGAAGATAGCGCCCATGCTGATTGCGTACAGATTTACAATCTTGGTCATTCCTACGAGTCCTACATTTTGGCTGAACGAGGTATTAGGCAGCACGCCGAAGAGTGTCGCAAATGTAGATCCGATACCGTCGCAGGCAACTCCGCCGGAAAGCTCCTTATCCGTAGCCTCTCGTCCGAGTCCGCCTTCGGTGATTCCTGAGAGATCGCCAACCGTCTCTACGGCGGTTACGATAAACATTATCATGATCGGAATAATCGCCCTTGCGTCAAATATCAGTTTGACAGGCATAATCTTAGGAACCGAAACCCATGCTGCCGAGGCGACCTTGCCCCACTGCAGCACCCATGAATATGTGAATTCCTGTCCGTCTACCATATATGTATGGTCGAGGAAAAGCCCGAGAATTGCACAAAGTATGTATCCGAAAATTATTCCAAACAAAATTGACGCAGCCGACCAAATTCCCTTTGTGAAATGTTTGAGCAAGATGATGAAGATGAGCACGGCGAATCCGATAAACAGATTGGTCGGTGAGCCGAAGTCTCCATTGTTATTGCCGCCGCCGAACGAATTGATACCTACGCTGATAAGCGAAAGTCCGATTGCTGTTACAACAGTACCCGTCACCACGCTCGGGAAGAATTTTCTGAGCGGTTTCAGCAGGAAACCGAGAACCACCTCAAATATACCGCCGATAAAACATGCTCCGAGAATGGAGCCATATGCGACTACTCCGCCGCCCATCGAACCGGCAACTCCACTCATAACTCCGATAAAGCCCGAGCTCGTACCCATTACGCAGGGGAGCTTGGCTCCAATCGGTCCGATAGTCCACAGCTGCACAAGAGTAACAAGCCCCGCAACGAGCATGGCATTTTGAATAACCGGAACCATTAGACCCTCATCGCCAAGAGCACATGCTCCGCCGATTACCAAGATAGGGGTCAGATTGCCGACAAACATAGCTAGCACATGCTGCATACCCAGAATAATCGCCTTTCCTGTTGGAATACGGCCTTCGAGCTCATATTCAGATGACATACGGCTCAAGCTCTCCTTTAAACCTAGCTTTTGATCAGACATTTTTAAACCTCCAAATTTTAAATTCTCAAAAAAACAGGCTGAACTCAACCTGTGATTCTATGATAGTAAATATAGAGCGCTATTACAATAAAGAAAAGGAAAATAGTTGAGCTAAAATTGCAGAAAAAATGCAATAATTCTTTAGACGGTATTTAGGTTGGTAAATCCAAAAAATAATTGTTATTGCTAAAAAGAATTCTTTTATTTATTATTGTAGACATAGAATAACTATGGAGGACTTCCCATGAAAAATGTTAAATGTCTAAAATGCATAAAATGCGCCAAGGAATATGAAGCTGCTCCGGATGCGACTACCTGCGAATGCGGCGGCATCTTGGACGTGATCTATGATTACGACTATATCAAATCCGTTTCATCTCCAGCTAAAATCTCCGAGAGCAAGAACTATACCATGTGGAGATACAGAGACTTCCTTCCTATTGAGGAAGATACCAATCAGCCGCCGCTGAGAGTCGGCTGGTCTCCTCTTTACGAAGTGCCTCGCGTGGCAGATAAGCTCGGCTTCAAGCAGTTCTTTCTAAAAGATGACGGAATAAATCCGACAGCCTCGCTCAAGGACAGGGCGAGCTCCATGGCAGTCGCCAAGGCTGTTGAAGCGGGTTATGACACCATTGCCTGCTCGTCCACGGGAAATGCGGCAAGTTCGCTCGCGGGCAACTCCGCAGCAGCCGGACTAAGGACATATATCTTCGTTCCTGAGAGAGCACCTATCGGAAAGGTCGCACAGCTTCTCATCTTCGGAGCCACGGTCGTATCCGTCAAGGGCAATTACGAAGAGACCTTCGAGCTCTCAAAGGCAGCTATCGACGAATACGGCTGGTATAACAGAAATGCAGCTATCAATCCTTATCTCATGGAAGGAAAGAAAACAGTCGCTCTCGAAATCGCAGAGCAGCTTGATTGGAAGATTACCGACTATGTGGCGCTTTCCGTCGGCGACGGCTGCACCATTGCGGGAGTTTGGAAGGGCTTCAAGGATTTGTACGCAGCGGGCTTTATTGACAAGCTTCCTAAGCTCATATCAGCGCAGTCCGTAAACACATGCCCGATCAACAGAGCGGTAAAGACGGGAGATCCATGGGAACCTATGGAAGAAAACACACTCGCAGATTCCATTTCTGTAGGCGTGCCCCGTAATGCGGACAAGGCTATCGCAGCCATTATCGAGTCAGACGGTCTCGCCGTAGAGGTGACTGATGATGAGATACTCGAAGCTATGAGAGAAACCGGCAGAGAATGCGGAGTATTCGGGGAGCCCGCAGGTGTTACGGGCTATGCCGGACTCAAAAAGCTATGCAAAGAGGGTAAGATTCCCGCAGAGGCTACTGTCACCTGTATCGTAACAGGCAACGGTCTCAAGGATACAGCCAATGGCATTAAAGCCGCGGGTGAGCCTATCAAGCTGAGTCCGAGCTTGGAGGAATTCAAAACCACCGTAATGGCAGGTAAATAAATAAGTTATATTTCAAAATAAGTTTCAGGCAAATTGCTGACATCAAGTGAAAAGCCTCGACCGAAGTCGAGACTTTGTCTACGGTCTGAGCAGGCTTCCTAAACGGAAAGCCTGCTATATGATAGTCTTTCTCAATAGAGTTCGTCGTCAGGCGGACTCTATTTTTCCATAAGTTCTGATACCTTTTTCAAATCATCTATGATAGGCAAATGCTGCGGGCATATGCCCTCACAGCTGCCGCAGCCTATGCAGTCGCTCGGCTTTCCCTTCGTGGTAGTCAGCCTCTCGAAGTATTCCATCTCCGGAGTCCACTCTGCGTCCGGCTCTTCCCTCAGCTTCTGTTTCTGCGTATTATACAGCGAGAAATAATTCGGAATAGGAATATTCATAGGACAGCCGTCCACGCAATATCTGCAAGCCGTGCACGCTATCTCAATGCTCTCGTTTATCTTGGCGACCGCCTTCTCAATCAGGCTGAATTCCTCATCTGTCAGAGCCTTGAAGTTTTCCATGGTGGCGAGATTATCCTTCATCTGCTCCATGCTGCTCATGCCCGAAAGCACCATCTTCACATTTTCATGCGACGCGGCAAATCTTATCGCCCAAGACGCGACAGATGAATCCGCGTCGGCAGTCTTGAACAGCCGCTCTACCTCCGGCGGCACATTTGCCAGCGTGCCGCCCTTGACGGGCTCCATTACGATTACCTCCTTGCCATGCTTTGTTATTACATCATAGCAGGCATGGGAATTTATCCCAGCGCTGTTCCAATCGAGATAGTTGAGCTGTATCTGCACAAATTCCATCTCGGGATGTTCGGTGAGCACCCTGTCTATAAACTCTGCCGTATCATGGCAGGAAAAGCCTATATGCTTCACCAGCCCCTCTTTTTTCATCTTTACGCAGCATTCAAAGGCTCCGTTTTCCTCGAAGAATTTGTAATTATCATGTCCTACGTCGTGCACGAGATAATAGTCGATATAATCAATCCCGAGGTTCACAAGGTCAGTCCTAAATACATTCTCCGCGGTCTTATCCTTTTTAAAATAGAGGGTATGCATTTTCGCCGCGACCGTATAGGCATCCCTCGGGTATCTTGAGGTCAGCACCTCCCTAGCCACCTGCTCGCATTTGAAATTATGATAAAGTCTGGCAGTATCGAAATAGGTGAATCCCCTCGCAATGAATTCGTCCACCATAGCCTTGGTCTGCTCCAAATCCACGCCTGCGAAATCTCCGTCCTCGCTCGCGCCTTCCAAAAGAGGCATCCTCATCATGCCAAATCCCAGCTTCTTCTTCGACTCAATAACTCCCATAACCCCTCCTTTATAAAATGTCATACTTTTGTATCAATATCCGTATCAGAGTCATTAAACCTCTGTAAACGCGTCATCAGACCCCTGCAACAGTGTCGTCAAACTCTTAAATCCTCTCTACCCAATCCTTGCAACACAATTATGAACCTAACCGCATAATGATTATACCACATATCTCAGCAACTCACCCCTGCCTCATATAAAAGAGTCTCTCATTATATTTTCATTTTTTGAAATCTATAGTCTTTCTTCTAAAACACGATTTGAGACTTAATTATCAACAAAAGAACCGATTCGTTTTGAACCGGCTCTTTGTATTTGGATTATCTTGGATTGTATATTCCGCTAGATTATCTCTGAATCTGCATTCCGTCTTATAGATTCTTGAGAAGTCCCGTAGCCTCGTTGAACTCGTTGATGAGGTCGTCGACCTGTGCTCTTTCCTTTCTGAGCGCGCCCCATGTATTGGCGTCGTCATACCAGAGTGCATTGATTTCGTCGACGGTCTTACCCTGCTGCTCAACCCATGTGTAATACTTGAGGTTGTGAATTCTCTTTCTGTCGGTATATCTGAGTTCGAGGAGATTATCCGTCTTTTCATCGAGGATATGCTTGTTGAAGTGGAGCGCAGCCTTCTCGTGGCTGTATTCGCCCTGCTCGTCCTGAAGCTCTTTAATTCTCGAACCATACATAACAGAAGAGTCTGTCATTACCGTAGCGAGCACGTCGTTCTCGTCGAGCTCATAGTATTTAGCCATCTTAATGCAGCAGAGCATATTGGCTATGCCGCTGATACCGAAATATCCGAGAAGGTCGACGAGCGCTGGGTCAACACCCTGCTCCTTGAGGTATTCGCGACCAATATCCTCGTTGAAGAGTCTGAGGAGGTTCTGGGAATCCTCGTCGTCGATAGCGATAACCATATCAGTATTCTTAACATTGTGAATCCAAGGAACATGCTTGTCGCCGATACCTTCGATTCTATGCGCTCCGAATCCGTTGTCGAGGAGCGTCGGACATTGCAGAGCCTCACCGACTGCGAGCTTGGCATTAGGATAGAGCTCCTTGAGCCTGTCGCCGGAAGCCGTAGTTCCTGCGGAACCTGATGTGAATGCCATTCCTGCAAATCTTCCGTTCTCGCCCTTAATCTCTTCAAACGCCTCTGCGATAGCGTTTCCTGTAACATTATAATGCCACATATAGTTGCCCATCTGCTCGAACTGATTGAGAATCCATACGTCCTCTCTCGTCTCTCTGAGCTCGTGAGTCTTGTCAAAGATTTCCTTTACATTGGACTCAGTACCCGGTGTAGCGATTACCTCGCTGGCGATAGTCTTGAGCCAATCAAATCTCTCCTTGCTCATTCCTTCGGGCAGGATAGCGATTGAGTATACACCGAGGAGCGCACTGTCGAATGCACCGCCTCTGCAGTAGTTACCCGTGGAAGGCCATACAGCCTTGTGATAGCCCGTGTCGAACTGTCCTGTTACGAGTTCGGGCACGAGGCAGCCGTAGGAAGCTCCTACCTTATGACAGCCTGTCGGGAACCATTTGCCTATCATGCAGATGATGCGGCATTTAACGCCTGTCAGCTCAGGTGGAAGTACGATATAGTTAGGACCGTGGAAAAGTCCGCCGGATTCCTTCTGCTCATTCTTCCAGGTAATACGGAATAGGTTTACAGGATCAATATCCCAAAGACCGACCTTCGTCAGCTTATCAAGAATCTTCTGAGGAATCTTCTCCGGGTGCATCTGCTGCTCGATTGTAGGCAGAATGATATTCTGCTCTTTAACACGCTCGATGTTGTTCTTCAAACCCTGTTTGTTAATGGTTAAATCAAGCATTTTATACCTCCGTTAAAATGTTAAAAAATATGTCGCCCATCTGCGATATTATTACTATTGCAGCCCTTAAATTCTATCAAAGAAAATTATTTAGTGTCAATAAAATTTTTTAGCTTTCGCTTATTTTTCACGCATTTTCGTGAATGAGATTTTTGGCGATTACGCATAGTATGATGATTGCTCCACCCGCCATTCCGACAATCGAAAGTTTTTCGCCTAGTATCAGAAATGAAAAGAATGCAGTCATCACCGGACAGAGGCTTTGAAGCATCGCTACCGAGCTTTCGCTTATCTTTGTAAGCGCCAGATTCTGCATTAAATATCCGAGGAAGGTGCATATTATCGCCAGATAGAGAATTATGAGCCAGACCTTAGCCGGCTGATTTTGAATCTCAATCCCCCGCTCAAATATGAAGCTCCCCGCTATGGCAAGCAGTGCCGAGCAGCCTGCCTGAAGAGCCGTCATGGATATGACGTCCACTTTTTCGAGATACCTGCCGCTGAACGTCAATGCGCCTGCCATACATGTGGCAGCGATTATCGTAACGGCCTCGCCAAGTCCGAAGCCCGAAAGCCCGCCCCTTACGCATAGCATATAGATCCCCGGCAGCACTAAAAACTGAATCAGAAGATGCTGCCATCGGAGTTTCTTCTTAAATATCAAGGAGGCAAAGGCAGGCGTGATGACTACGGAAAGCGATCTTAAAAACGCCACTGATGTAGCGTCAGTCATGGAAAGCGCCACATTATTCAAAAGATAGCAAAGACCCATGCACATCCCTGGCAAAAGCCAGGAGCGAATGGGCGCAGTCCTGAGCGTTTCGGTAATTCGTTTTCTGAAAAATATGAGGCATACGAGAAATGCAATGCTATAGCGTATGGACATCATTGAAAAGACAGGGACGGTTTCAAATGCAATCTTGGAAACAGGATCTCCGAAGCCGTAAACAATCGACTGCAGCACTATGAGAAGCTCCGCCCAAAATCTCGGGCTCTCGCCCTTATCTCTCGGATTTGAAATACTCCCTTCCATAGCGAAGCCTATCCCTTTCTACCCTGTTTATCAAATCATCTCGCTGATTATACGGATAAAGAATATTATCATCACCGTAATCATCAGTGGCTTTACCGCCTTGGCGCCTTTATCCATGAAAAGCCTGACTCCGATATAATTGCCGAGAATTCCGAAAATCCCAGCGACAAGCCCGAGCAAGATGACCACCTTTCCGTTCATCAGATATACGACCAGCGAGGACAGGTTTGTAGTGAGGTTTATAGCCTTCGACACGCCATTAGCCTCTCCGAGCCCAAAATGTGCAAGCCCTGAGAGGAGAAGGATAAGGAAGGTTCCCGTACCCGGACCGTAAAAGCCGTCATATACTCCAATGCTAAAGGCTATGAGGGCTGCCAGCACCATATATTTAATCTGACTGCCTTCCTCCGCCTCGTCAGCCTCTTCCTTTCTGTCCATGCTCTTGGTTCGCATGATATACAGCGCAGTAAGAGGTATGACTACCAGCATAATCTTTTTGAACAAATCATCCGAGACCATGAGCGCAAGCTTGGCGCCAAGACTCCCTCCGAAAATGGCGGCTATTATGCAGACCACAGCCTTCTTCCATGGTATATTCCCTGCCCTACCGAGCTTAAATGTGGACAGCGTCGTTCCCATGCTGGCGGATAGCTTATTGGTCGCAATCGAAAAATGCGCCGGAAGCCCTGCTATCATATATGCCGGCACCGTAATGAGCCCGCCACCGCCTGCAACGGCGTCCACAAATCCGCCGAGAAATACCAGCGGACATACTATTAAAAATGCCTGTAAACTTAGTTCCATGTCAATCAGTATAACTGAATAATCAGCCTGCTTTCAATAGCCTCGCCTGTTTTCTTTTCTTTGACTTTTTATAAAACGAAAGACGGATAAAACGAAAACCGGAGGCTATGCTCCGGCTTCGTCGTAATTGTTTTTTAGTTATAAGCCATTATGCCTTTGCAGCAGCCTTGGCTTCTCTGTCTGATTCCATCTTGGAAACAATCATAGCTGCGGACATATCGCCTACTACATTGATACCTGTACGTCCCATATCGAAGATACGGTCTACACCGGCTACGAGAGCGATACCCTCTACAGGCAGTCCTACGGACTGAAGCACCATAGCGAGCATTATCATTCCAGCTCCCGGTGTACCTGCTGTACCGATAGAAGCGAGTGTAGCGGTCAGAACGATAGTAATCATCTGTCCGAATGTCAGGTCGATTCCGAAGCATGAAGCGATAAAGATTGAGCATACACCCTGATAGATAGCAGTTCCATCCATATTGATCGTAGCACCGAGAGGCAGCGTGAAGCTTGCAACATCCTTACGTCCGCCCATATTGTCAACACATTCCATGGTGACCGGAAGAGTTCCGATTGAAGATGTGCTGGAGAACGCGAAGAGGAAGCCCGGAAGAGCACCCTTGAAGAACTTAACAGGGTTCATCTTTCCAAGTACGCTTACCGTAGTTCCGTAAGTGAGGAAGGCGTGCACGAAGTATGAGATATATGCTGTCAGCAGTACCATGGCGAGAGATCCGAGAACCTCAGGGCCGTTCGTTGCAACTACAGGTGTGATCAGGCAGAATACGGCGATAGGAGTCATCTTGATGATTCCTCTCATAACTACCATGAATACTTCATAGAGGCTGTCGATAATATCGCCTACCATCTTTCCCTTTTCACCGGCAAGCATGATTCCGAATCCAAGGAAGAGTGCGATTACGATAACCTGCAGCATTGTGGAGCTAACCATAGGCTCAAAGAAGTTGGACGGGAAGATATTTACGATAGTGTCCATGAACTTTGTCGGCTCCGCAGCTTCATACACGAGGTCTGAAGTCTGAAGCGTCTTATAAGTGCCTTTGAAAACATTTGCAAAAATCAGTCCTACTGTGATTGCGAACGCTGTTGTCAGGAAGTAATAAACAACGGTGGTAAGTCCGATAGTTCCTACTTTTCTGACGTCAGACAGGGAGATTACACCCTGGATAATTGAAGTTAAAACAATAGGTACAACGATAAATTTAAGCAGATTCAGGAAGATAGTTCCTATTGGCTTAATATACTCAACAGCGAATGTAACTCCTCCATCGCCTGTTGCGAGCAGTATCATGCCTGCTACGATACCCAAAGCAAGCGCTATGAATATCTGAACCGGAAGTGATAGTTTTTTACCCATTTTCGATTCCTCTCTTTTCCAAATAAATACTCGAACTAACTTATATAGTCACAGCCTCTCTAGTCTTTGCACCCGCTTCTCTGATAGCTGCAACCGCCAATACGGCAGTCGGATCCACGCAGCGTTCGTCATAGAGGTCCAAAATCTCAAAAGCAAGAGGGAGTTCCGTACATGCGAGCAGCAATGCCTCCGCGCCGCGCGATTCAAGGTCTTTAACCACCTTTACAATCTCGTCCCGCGGTATTTCGGAAGGCTCCGTAATGCCCTTCTTGATATAGTCATATATCAGAGACATCACTGTTTCCTTCTGCTCAGGGCTAGGGGTCAGCGTTCTAATACCCCTTTCCTCCAAAACCTTGTCGTATTGCCCGCTGAGATATGTACCTCTGGTGGCTAATACGGCAGCACATTTTACTCCTCTGCGCTTTAGCAGATTGGCTGTTTCTACCGGCATATTAAGGATTGGTATTCCTACTTCATTCTCAATTTCCGGGATGAAAAAGTGAGCAGTATTGCATGGGACTATGATGAAATCCGCCCCGGCATTCTCAAGCCTCTTCGCACTTGCCAGCATTTCCGGCACCGGGCTTTCACCCTTGCCTTCGATCGCCTTCGTGCGGTCAGGAATCCTCGTATTGGAGTCAACCAGCATAGGAATATGCTCCTGATCTGTCGCAGCATCCGTCATATTCGTTATCTTCGCCATGAGATCCGCCGTTGCAGCGGGCCCCATTCCCCCGAGAATTCCAATGGTCTTATGCAATTTACTGCCCCCTTTCACCTTGTTGATAATTTGATTGCTATTTCAGCAGCTCGGCTATAGCCTTCGCGCATTTCAAGCAATTATCCTTTGATATAGACGCGATTGATACTCTTATGCCCTTGGCAAGAGCGAGACAGAAAATATCCTGTTCCTCCAACTTTTTGCATATCTCGTCCGGCTTATCACTCGGGATGGTGATAAAGAATCCCGCAGTAAAGGGAACGCTCTTGACACCATTTTCTCTCAGAGTCTGCTCAAAAGCCTTTCCCCTTTCGAGAAGCATGTCTCTATAGAGCTTTCTCTCCTCGTCGACCTTTGCGCAAAGTGCGTCGTCCGAATATATCTTACCCATTACGACCTGTGCTGAACGGTTGCAGTTCGACCATGTGGAGCGCGAGGTATATCCTACCGCCTTGGTGAATTCCTCCGCCTCCTCCGCAGTCTTAGCCAGACATACGGTCGCACCGCATCTCATGCCATATGCGGTGAGAGTTTTGGAAGCACTGTAGCCGAACAGCGTCAATACATGAGTTCCTAGCCCTTCGAGCTTAGGAATGAATGCTCTTACCTCATCAGGCTCTCCCGCAAAGTCGATATATGCAATATCAACGAAGAGGACTACCTTGCACGAAGCGGCATTTACTATATTGATTACATTATCCCAATCCTCATCAGTCAGGGAATATCCCGTCGGATTATGCGCCGGAGTATTAATCATAAGGAGCACCTGCTCCTGCTTTGCGGCGAGCTCGTCAAGCTTCGACTTCAAATCCGCCGAGTCGAATTTCCCCTCTTCATCGAAGAATCTGAAAGTCTTTACGCTGCGTCCATGCTCGTCAGCAATGCCCTTATAATTAGCCCAGCACCAATCATGGGTCAGGATTTCGTCACCCCTATTGGTATAGTTTGCAACCGCATGGGTGAGGCTTCCCGTTCCTCCCGGAGTCGCGCAGACGGCTATATGTCTGGCGGGCTTATAGTCCGCAAATAATGCCTTCTGAACGGCTTCCTTGAACTCAGGCACCCCCGCGATAGGAGCATAAGCCGCGTAATCAGCGGGTTTCAGCATTCCTATGGCTTCCATTACGGAGGTCATCACAACGAGGTCTCCCTTGTCGTCAAGAAGAGCTCCGATAGTGGCATCCACTACGGCGTCCTTGCCCTTGGCAGCAATAGCCGCCTTGGCGCGTCCGCTTACCGCAAACACCTTGTCTTCCTTTGGAATAGTTCTGTTGTTTTCCTTTACAAAACTCACAATTCTACCCTCTCTTTCGAATTATGCAGGATATGATTTGTTCTTAGCGTCTATCGCGTCCGGATCAACCTTTGCCTTCTTTGCAGCTCTCTTCTTGAAGAAATCCGTCGCTACCTGTGGGAAGAGCGCATATGTCAGTACATCTTCATCGCTCTCCGCGAAGTCCTTGGTCTCCTCTCTGAGCTTGTCCATTTCGGGCTCGAGCAGATCAGCCGGACGACCGGTGATTATCTCACTCTTGTCGATCTTAGCCTGGACGTCAGGATTCATAGGCATTGGAGTCTGACCATATCTGCCCTTTAGAATCTCCTGTGTCTCTTTGGAAAGAACCTTATACCTCTCTCCCATCAGGACGTTGAGCACAGCCTGAGTACCTACAATCTGCGAGGACGGAGTTACCAGCGGTGGTGTACCGAGATCCTGTCTTACCTTTGGAACCTCTTGCAGAACCTCGAGGTATTTGTCCTCAGCATTCTGGTCTTTGAGCTGCGATACGAGGTTGGAAAGCATTCCGCCCGGAACCTGATAAATCAGAGTGTTAATATCCGTGGCGAGCACCTTCGTATTCATCAGTCCGCTCTTTAGCGCAGCTTCTCTTACAGTCGAGAAGTGAGCCGCGATCTTCTCCAGCTTCGCAATGTCGATACCCGTATCGTATTCCGTATCTCTGAACGTCTCTACCATTACCTCAGTCGCAGGCTGTGATGTACCGCCCGAGAAAGGAGAAATAGCAGTATCAATGATGTCCACTCCCGCGAGTGCAGCCTTGTAATATGTGATAGGGCCAACACCTGATGTGGAATGCGTATGAAGGTCGATAGGAATATCGACGGTTTCCTTAAACATAGTGATGAATTCCGTTACTACATTAGGAACCATGAGTCCCGCCATATCCTTGATACAGATAGAGTCCGCACCCATATCGCGAATCCTCTGAGCGAGGTCCTTCCAATACTCCGGCGTATAGGGCTCACCGATGGTATAGGAAACCGCAACCTGTGCGTGAGCACCGTATTCCTTCGTGGACTTAACGGCAGTCTGCACATTACGCAGATCGTTAAGAGCGTCGAAAATTCTGATTCTGTCGATACCATTGTCGATTGACTTCTTTACAAAATAGTCAACCACGTCGTCGGAATAATGTCTGTATCCCAGGATATTCTGTCCTCTGAGAAGCATTTGCAATTTGCTGTTAGGCATAGCCTCTCTGAACTTTCTAAGTCTCTCCCACGGATCCTCGTCCAAGAATCTAATGCAGGAGTCGAATGTAGCACCGCCCCAGCACTCAATCGCTTCATATCCGACTTCGTCCATGAGCGCAAGCGCAGGCTCCATATCTTCAAAAGGCATTCTGGTGGCGATAAGCGACTGCTGACCGTCTCTTATCGCTGTTTCCATGATTTTGAGCCTTTTAGTCCCTTTATCATTTTTATTAGCCATGTATTATCCTCCTTATACTCCGAATATAGCCATGAATACTCCGGCGGCAACTGCCGTACCGATTACTCCGGCTACGTTAGGCCCCATTGCGTGCATGAGCAGGAAGTTCGTAGGATCTGCCTCTGCGCCGACCTTCTGCGAAACTCTCGCTGCCATTGGTACTGCGGAAACTCCTGCTGAACCGATAAGCGGATTGATTTTCCCGCCCGTCAGCTTGCACATGAGCTTGCCGAAGAGAACTCCGGTTGCCGTACCGAATGCGAATGCGACCAGCCCGAGAACCACGATTTTGAGAGTCGTAGCTTTCAGGAATGCCTCAGCACTCGTCGTAGCTCCTACTGATGTTCCGAGTAAGATAACTACGATATACATGAGCGCGTTCGACGCTGTTTCCTGCAGCTGCCTTACAACTCCGCTCTCGCGGAAGAGATTTCCGAGCATCAGCATTCCGAGAAGAGGTGCTGTCGACGGAAGAATTACGCATACTACGATTGTTACGATTATTGGGAAGAGTATGCGCTCTCTCTTGGATACAGGTCTGAGCTGTTCCATTTTAATCTTGCGTTCTTCCTCTGTCGTCAGAGCCTTCATAATAGGCGGCTGAATGATAGGTACGAGTGACATATAGGAATATGCGGCAACCGCTATCGGTCCCATAATCTCTCTCTGTCCGAGCTTCATAGCGAGGAATATGGACGTCGGGCCGTCGGCTCCTCCGATAATTCCTATAGCTGCGGACTGCATGTCATTGAATCCCCAAAGCATAGCCATAAAGAAGGCTGCAAATACTCCGAACTGTGCCGCCGCACCCAGGAGAAAGCTCTTAGGGTTGGCGATAAGCGGGCCGAAGTCCGTCAATGCTCCTACTCCGAGGAATATCAGCGACGGAAGTATGGTCCATTCGTCCAGTAGGAAGAAATAATGTAGAAGTCCACCCTCCTCCATGATAGGAGGATAGAGGTTTACCAGCAGCATACCGAATGAAATCGGCAGCAGCAGTAATGGCTCGTATTCTTTGGCGATGGCCAGATACAACAGGCCAAGGGCAACAAATACCATAACTACGTTACCCCAAGCGAGATTGAAGAAGGCCGTCTGGTGAGCCAGATTGGTTAAAGTCTCGCCCATCTTCTCCCCCTTTACTCTATGTAAGCTACTGTTGCTCCAGATGCCAAATCTTCGCCTTCAGATACAACGATTGATGAAACTGTTCCGTCTGAAGATGCAACTACAGGAATCTCCATCTTCATAGCCTCGAGGATAACAATAGTGTCTCCGCTCTTAACTGCGTCTCCCTCAGCTGCTACGATTTTGAATACCTTACCCGCTGTACCCGTGGTTACGGCTGTGCCGGAACCGCCGGCTGCCTTAGCTGCGGGCTTAGCTGCTGCTTTAGGTGCTGCGGCAGGTGCAGGTGCTGCTGCTCCGTCGCTTCCTACCATTTCTACTTCAACTTCATACTCTGTTCCGTTTACTCTTACGATATATGTTTCCATGTTGCCCTCCGTATATTCCTGACGATGTAATTACCCTCGTCAACTTCTTCACCGTACTGATTTCTGATAAACTGACTGATTGCAGCCGATATTACCGCTGCTATCTCGACATCCATGCTGTCATCACCTGCTGTCGGCTTCGCAGCGGCTGCTGCCGTAGCTGCGACTGCTGCGCCTGCGGCTGCGGGCTTTTTATCCTTGAAAGCCTCTCCCAGCGCCCAAATACAGAGTGAGATGATTATGAGAACTGCGAATACCGTTCCCATTCCAAGCACAGTGTCTATGGCGGCTATTTTCAAAATTTCCTGAATAGTCATATCCATGAGATCACCTACCTGCTGTTTACAAAGGTTTGAAGCGCGCCGATAAGATATTTTCTGGTATCTTCAGCGGCGATTACCTTATCTGCCAAGCCATGTCTGGCGAGCGCGACGGCTCCTGACTGCGTTTCAGTGTATTTGTCCTCAAGCTCCTGAGTCCAATTTCCATAGAGCACTTCCACAGCCTGTCTTGAATTCATAATGCCGGCTGCGGCGCTGTCCCACATGAATACATAGTCCGCACCTAGACCCTTAGAACCAAGCATGCTGTATACGCTGCCAACCACCTTGCCTGTGATGACATTGATAAACGGCGCAGTGCAGTCCGTCTGAGCGTCGAGAAGCCTTCCGGCTGCCTTAGCCAAATATTTCTCGTTCTCCGCGTCAGTCTTATAGCCCTCGCTGTCCGTGAGCATGACGATAGGCATGTCGAATCTATTGCAAATGTCGATAAACGAAGCAGCCTTGTCGCAGCCTGCCGCAGTCAGACGTTTCTCACCGTCCACCGCATTGCAGGCAACCGCGCCTACAGCTTCTCCCGCGAGCTTTATAAAGCCGGTTACGATGTCTGCCGCTGCCTCGGGAAGCGTCTCCAATAGCTCTCCGTCATCAGAAAGCTCTGAAAGCATAGCTCTTGCGTCTCCGAGCTTTCCGCTAAGACCATCGCAGCTTCTATTGAGCTCCGCCTCGTCCACATCATCAATAGCTGAATAAACATCACTATTGGCAGGCATAGCTTCGACAAGTTTTTTAATCTTATCGACTATCTCAGCCCACTCAAAGCATCCATCGTTCATAGCCGATACTGATGTAGCGTCTCCGAAGTCTCCGTCTACAACGCCGCTCGGAGTTACGAATAATTTACCCTTTTCCTTTTCAATAAATAGGAAATCTGTCTGCTCCGCCGCAATCGACATTCCGCCGCCGCATTGTCCGATAACGGCAGCAATCTGAGGAATCTCATAAGATGCCTCTTTCTGAATCTTATACAGCTTAGCAAATTGATTCAGCCCGTCGAGTCCTTCCTCGATACGGAATCCGCTGCAGTCGAGAAGTCCGATAACCGGTGCCCCCGCGTTAATGGCGCGCTCGTAAATCTTCACAATCTTACGTCCATGCGCCTCGCCGAAGCTGCCGCCCATAACCTCACCGTCCTGAGCGTAAACAAAAACGAGGTTCCCGTTCACAGTGCCGTAACCGGTTACTACTCCGTCAGACTCAACGACTGAATCCGGCTGGTAGAATTCGGTATATCTGGCAGAAACGTGTTCCCCGACTTCCATGAAACTACCCGCGTCAAGAATATCCATAATCTTGCGCTTTACTGCAGTTCTTTCATCGTTTGACCTTACCTGCATTTCCTCCTCCTCTATGAGAATTCTACTATTATATTTCCGATTGTGGTAATAGTATAGCGCCTCTGTGTTATAATCAAATATAAATATGATAATGAAAGTTATAAGATTGTTCTTATATAGACACAAATATGTCGAAAACGCTTGTTTAAAAGCATTTGCACCATTATTCATTGAACGCATATCAATCGGGGAGGTTTTGAATGGACTTATTTAAAAGAAAAGACATCATATCGGCAATCTATAGGGAAGGCGGGTTCTCCAAGGCTTCGAAAATTCTGCATATCGCCCAGCCCTCGCTCAGCGTAATGGTTTCGAGCGTGGAAAAAGAGATAGGCACTCAGCTCTTCGACAGGAGCGTATCCCCCGTCCGCCTGACTCAGATTGGAGAGAAATATCTGGAATGCTGCGACAATATCACAATGATAGAAGAGGATTTTACAAACTATCTCAATGACGTCAAGGGGCTCGAAACCGGCGAAATTGCCATAGGCGGCAGCGCACTATATATTTCAAATGTAGTTCCCCATATACTCAGGGAGTTTACCGGACGGCATCCTTCAATCAGAATTCAGCTCTATGATATGGACACCCCTTCTCTAATCCGTATGCTGCATAGCAGCGACATAGATGTAGCCATAGACAATTTCCCCGAGGGAATTGAGAAGCTGGACAAGCATTATCTCGGCACGGAGCTTTTGCTGATAGCCGTTCCGCTGAACTATAAGATAAATGAGAATTTAAAGGAACATGCTTATTCCTATGAGGACATAATGAAGGGCTTTCATGTGGCGAATACCAAGCCGCATTTGCAGAATCTGAGAGCGTTCAAGGACCAGCCATTTATACTGCTTCAGGAGAGCTTCGACACGAGGAAGCGCTGCGACGCCGTATTTGAGGACTATGGCATAAGCGTGAGGGCAGCCTTCGAATTGAACCAGCTCCAGAGCGCGTTCGGAATGGCGTCCTCGGGACTCGGGATTACCGTAATAAGCGATACGCTCGTAAAGCAGACGGAGAGTCTTACCGCCAATATGTGCTATTACACATTGAGGAGTCCCGAGTTTATCAGAGATGTATATTACTATACCAGAAAAAATCGTATGCTTTCGCGAATCCTGCATGAGTTTTTGGATATAAGCCGTGAAATGAGACTGCTTACACTCAGGCGAGGGGTTATATAGGAATGGAGCTGATGTTGAGTTTGAGATTGGGTTAGAGTTGAAGTTGAAATTGGACTTTATGTTGATGTTGTATTTAAAGTTGTAGAGAAAAATTTGATATGGGTTTTGTTGTTGGTTGACAATTTATTTTTTGTTGTTGACAATCTTCTTTCTGAGATTATAATGATAATTGCCTATAGGCTGATTGTGGGAATTTCATTTTAATAATGAGGATTTCCAATTAGTGATTAAGGTATATGACTGAAGCTAATGAACGAAACAAGCGGAGCAGCAGAGCGACGCGGCAGTGAGAAGATAATGACATTGAATACTACAGGTGAAAATACATTAAACAACAGACTCAAAGCGAAGGACTATGCGCTGATAGGACAGTTTGCGGCACTCATAGCATTATGCTCGTGGATTACAATCCCATCTGTGGTGCCTTTTACCATGCAGACCTTTGCCGTGTTTCTGACGGTCGGGCTGCTCGGAGGCAGGCGCGGCAGCCTCACGGTTGTGATTTATCTGCTGCTCGGAGCCATAGGTCTGCCCGTATTCTCGGGCTTTTCCGGCGGAATCGGATATATGATGGGTCCGACAGGCGGCTATATGATTGGCTTCATAGCTTCTGCCCTTCTCATGTGGGCTATGGAGAGGTTTCTCGGAGGCTCGCAGCCCGTCCTCATTTCTTCAATGGTTCTCGGGCTTTTGGCTTGCTATGCATTCGGAACCGCTTGGTTCGTGATTGTATACACCAAAAACACCGGGGCTATAGGTCTTGGCACCGCCTTAGGCTGGTGCGTCTTTCCCTATATAATCCCCGATGCTCTTAAAATCGCCCTCTCAGCCTTCCTCTGCCGCCGCCTCAAAAGGTTTGTATACTAGTCAGTTTAAAGTTTGTGGGTTTTTTCTCCTTTGCCCGTCAGGGTGCCGACTGCGAAATATGCTATGCCGCCTACGATAAGTCCGACGATAATCTCGTGGATTCCGAGAGGCAATATCTTTACCCTGTTGAAAAATATAAATGTCACCAACCCAAATACCACCGAGGCGAGGCAGGCTTTGTCATTTCCCTTCTTCCAATAAAGCCCTCCGATAATAGGCCAGAAGAATGTCGCCTCAAGCCCTCCGAAGGCAAAGAGGTTTATCCATACGATTACATCCGGAGGATTGAGCGCCAAAAGGCAGCCTATAATTCCAATTGCCGCCGTAAGTGCGAAGCTGTACTTCGGAACCTTGTCAAATGCCTCATCATATTTGCTATCATTTACCGCCGCTGTGCCAAGCGGCACTTTCTTTATATAGTGAAGATATAGATCTTTGATAATCGTTGCTGACGCTAAAATGAGCAGGGAGTCTATCGTTGACATCACCGCCGCCAGAGGAGCCGCCAAGAAGAGCCCCGCCGCCCATGCAGGCATATATTTCATTACAACATAGGGAATAACCTTGTCCGTGCTCTCGAGTCCTTCCTCGGGGAGCAGTGGAAATGCCAATGTGCCCGCGAGGTGCATACCTATCATCAAAATTCCGATTACGACCGTGCCGTATATCATGGCTCTGTGCATTGACTCGGTATCTTTAAAGCCCATGCAGCGGACTGCCGTCTGCGGCAGTCCGAGCACTGCGACCCCGACCAATGCCCAATAGGAAATCAGAGCGCCGGGTCGCAGCGCCGCAATCCCGCCGCCGTATTCGCCCTTGCCCATGAGATCCCAGCCGGGATTGCCTGCATCCAAAGTCTCCACTATATTCACCATGCCGCCCGCATGATAAATCACGAAAAACAGCAATAGGAAGGTTCCACAGGTCATAACGATTCCCTGAATGGTATCCGTAGTTACCACCGCTTTAAATCCCCCTACCGACGTATAGATAATGACCACCGCGCCGAAGAGGAGCAGCCCCGCCCAATAGGGAAGCCCCGTCACCGACTGCAGCAGAGTCGCCCCTCCTATGAATTGGGCTATCATCTGAGTCGTAAAGAATATAACCATGGCAACTCCGCAGACAATTACCACCGCCGGCGAATTATAGCGCGCCCTCAGATAGTCATTGATAGTGACGGCATTCGTGCGGCGCGCTTCCATTGCAAATTTCTTGCCGAGCACGCCGAGCGTCAGAAACGCAGCCCCAATCTGCACACCTGCCACCCAAGACCAAGATAGTCCATAGCTGTATGCGAGCCCCGGACCGCCGAGGAATGAGCTCGCGCTCGTATAGGTCGCCACGAGAGTCATAGCCAATACGACTCCGCCCATGCTCCGAGAGCCGGCGAAATAATTGGATAGAAAGCCCTTGTCCTCGTGCTCTGCGGCGGACTTTCTGCTTACTCTCACCCCAAGCCATAGGTTTATGAGAAGATATGCGACTAGAATTAAAAGCACAGTCATATTTCTACCTTCCATCGCCGTCACCTCCTGTTTCAGCAGTCGCCATACTCTCCGCTGTTCCCATTCCGCCGCATTCTATGGCTTCATCATCTTCCAGCTCAAAGTTCACGAAAACTTTTTTCAACAAATATACGACGCCTATTACCGCTATGACGAACATTCCCGGCACGCTTATAAGCCACCAAAGAGGCAGTCCGCCGATTCTTATCTCCAAGCCGGACAGCGTATAGGCAAAAAACACATTCCAAAAGAAACAAATGGCGAACAGTATCAGAGTTGCCCCGGCCTCCCTTCTGACCTGCCTGTCCTTTTCCTCTCTCGTCATCTTTTCAATTTTTTTCAATTCAATCTCCTTTCACATCAGAGTGCAATCATAATTAAAGCCACCCAAAAACGGATGGCGTGTTAATCAATATGAATTGCACTTGGTATAGTTTCCCGAGGGAATACCACCCGTCGCCTTAACTATACCACAAGCGCTGGATTTTTTGTATAATGACTTCATTATTATATAAAAGCAGACAGGCTTCATTATTATATAATGGCAGACAGACTTCATCATGCACGCACAAATATTTCATATCATCACGCGCGAATATGACGAAGCAGGGCGAAGATTTAAAATGCGAACTGACAGATACCTGGAAGAAAACAGAATACAGACTAAGCATAATCAGCATAACAAGCATAGCAAGCACGAAATGCAGAGAAAGCCGAAAATGAAAAAGCGCAGGGCGCTCAAGCTTCTGCTTCTTTTCATATTCCTTTTGCTTGTGGCAATTCCGGCAACCCTTTATTATTCCTACAAATCCACCCTGGACTCGCTCGCAGTCAGCTTTAGTGACAGTTCGCCGACGGTGGAAATCGGTGAAGATCACGCTTCCATGGACTATATAGAAGATTCCGTCGGAGAGATAGAGGCGTCCTCCGAATACCTGGACACGGAAACCGCGGGCGATAAGGTCCTCGTTTTCACCGCGTCAAAATCCATGTTCGGCGGGCTTTTAAACCCGTTCAAGAGGTTTCGCTTTAAATATACGGTTAAAGACAGAACGCCGCCGATAATGCTCTGGAGCGGGGACGGAGTGACGCTTGAAAAGGGCACGGAATTCGATATTAAAAATGTGATAGGCTATGGCGACAATGCAGACCCCAAGCCTGAAGTAAGCTGCGATGGCAATGTGGATATGAATACCGTCGGCAGCTACCCTCTTCATGTGACGGTGACGGACGCCTCTGGGAATTCAACGGATTGGCAGATGACGGTCAATGTGGCAGAAGAACTTCCGACATATCAGAGCAGTTCCTCGCGCTTTGAATTTTCCGATTTTAAAAAGACCTATGCGGGCGATGGCAAGAGCTTCGGTATTGATGTCTCGGATTGGCAGGGCGATATAGACTTCGAGAAGGTGAAGTCCGCCGGTTGTGAATTCGTGATTATAAGGATAGGCTGGTCTGAGGACGGCTCGGTTTCCATGGACAAGAAGTTCCGCCAGAACCTCGAAAGAGCGAAGGCGGCGGGAATCCCCATAGGCTTATATCTCTATAGCTACGACAATAGCGTGGAAGATGTCAAGAAAGCTGCCTCGTGGATAGTCAAACAGCTCGGAGGCACGGCACTTGAACTGCCTATCGCCTTCGATTGGGAGGACTTCGGCCAGTTTCAGCATTATGAGATGAGCTTTATCACGCTGAATAAAATGTACGACGCGTTCGCCGGCGAGCTCAAAAAAGCGGGCTATGAATGTATGCTCTACGGCAGCCTTAATTTTCTCGAAAAGATTTGGAAAGATACGGACAAAAGACCCGTCTGGCTCGCCCACT
>JAFWFU010000034.1 GCA_017515425.1 Mogibacterium sp. | reverse complement strand
CCGTTTCGGCAGGATACAGAGGCAATTGTAGCTGAAAAAGGACAACCTAAAAACGTGAAGTTGTAACTGCACAGTTGCAAACTTCACGTATCTGCGGTTTCGATATGCACGTTAATGTAACATTTACTTATTCAAAAAACCCTTTAATTGGGGAAATAAAAAGGTGTCAGCAATCCTTCGGCAACCTCTTTGCGCTTCTCTGCACCTTTTAGTATCTCGACGAGAGTCAGAGCGAATTCCATGGCGAGAGCAGGACCTTTTCCGGTGATGATATTACCGCTGACGGTCACATTCTCTCCCGTAGGCTTGGCTCCTATCAGATGATCTTCCATACCCGGATAAATCGTCGCCTCATGTCCTTCCAGCACTCCGCAGGCTCCGAGCACCATAGGTGCCGCGCATATAGCGGCAAGCTTCCTTCCGGAGTCTCCCGCCTTTGCAAACACCTTGATATGGTCGGTAAGACCTTTATGCGCCCCGAGGTTTGCGGCTCCCGGCATTCCTCCTGGCAGAACTATCATTTCGCAGTCATCATAATCCGCCTCTTCAAAGAGCAAATCCGCCTGCACCGTGATGTCTCGTGAGCCGAGCACCAGCCTATCTCCCGTAATCGACACCGCCTTTACGTCAACCTCTGCCCTTCTCAGCACATCTACTACCGTCAGTGCCTCTATTTCTTCAAATCCTGTTGCAAGATAAACATATACCATAGTCTTTTCCTTTCCTTCTGCGGCAGGGAAGTCACTGAACATCTTAGCTCTCCGATTTCACCAATATGAGCGCCTCGCCGGTCAGCTCTTCCCATTCTAAATCACTTTCCTACAAAAGAGATTATACCACGCAATCGCAGATATGCTCATCTTTATTGCAAATACCTTCAGAATTGTCATAAGGGAATAAATATGTAGGATTTCGTAAGCATAATAATCCGCTTGTGAAAATTAAGAGTATAACGCCCAAAATTTTTTGAAATATCTATTAAATACAGCAATATTAATCTTTTAATTGAATTTCTTGCTTGGGACTAAGAAGACAATATGTCTCATTGAATTGGTCTTTCATAGATGATAAAATGCTTTCGAAGGGCGAAGTCTGAAAAAAGGAGCGTTGCATATGAGATATTATGATGAGATAGTTAAAAACAGGCAGTCGTGCAGGAGCTTCGAGGATAAGGAGGTGGAGGCTGAAAAGATAGCCGATATTATAGCATATCACGAGGACGAGGAAAGCGACCTCGTAGACGAGCTAGAAACCGAGCTGAAATTCTATGATTCATCAGCTTATGACAGGTTCAAGGACAGCGTCGGTTATAGCGGCGTCTGTATCAAGGCTCCGCATTATGCCGTTCTCTACTCCGAGAAGGGAGAACATTATCTGGAAAATGCCGGATATATCATACAGGGCATTACTCTAAAGCTGACGGAGCTCGGGCTCGCTGCATGTTGGCTTACGATAAATGACGCTGCGGCTGCGAAGACTGCTCTTGCCGCAGATACCGAGAAGGAGCTCGCCTGCGTGCTCGCATTCGGATACCGCGCGACGGACAATGATGAGAAGAAAGCCCCCAAGCTTTCACTTGATGAACTCTGCATGGGAGCTGACTTCGAGACCGAGGTGGATACGGATCTTTTTTACCCCGAGCTTGAATACTGCCTCAGAGCATGTGCTCATTCGCAGTCGTTTCAGAATCTCCAGCCTTATAGAATGCTGGTGGATGCGACCTCGGTATATCTGGTAGGGCTCCCTAGCGATATGACGAACGAATATGACAGAAGGCTGAACTACGGTATTCTCATGTTCAACTTCTACTCAGTAATGTGGGATGTGAGACCGCAGGCGCCGAGGTGGAGCTTCGAGGCGCCCGAGAGAGATTTGAAGCTGCCGGAAGGCGTTACCTATATCGCTAAGTGCAAGATATAGTAAAGTGCAAAAAGAATTTAGCAAAGTATAAACGGGCATAGCAAAGAACAGATGGTTTTAGTAAAATACAAACGCAGAAAAGATAAAATTTTAAACAGTATACAAAAGCTGTTTCCCTGTTTCACTGGCTTTGGACTCGACAAAATATAATAATCCATGTCTACGGCAGTCTGCCGAGTCCCACGGAAAGAAAAGTGTTTAAAAGAAAAAGTATTTAAAAGCGGGTTTAGCAGTACCTCTGATGATGTGCTGCTAAACCCGCTTCTATGATTCTATGATTAGTTAAAAAGCTATTATAGTTTTAATGGCTTTTTATTTGGCTGACAGATATTCGTCGATGGAAGCCGCGGCGACTTTGCCGGCGCCCATTGCCGAAATAACCGTGGCAGCTCCTGTAACCGCGTCTCCGCCGGCATAGACGGCATTACGGGACGTAAGGCCGCCCTCATCTACGATGATGCCGCCGCGGCGATTGACCTCGAGACCCTCAGTCGTATCCTTAATGAGCGGATTCGGGCTGGTTCCGATTGACATGATTACCGCGTCAACATCAAGATCAAATTCGCTGCCTTCGATAGCTACGGGTCTTCTTCTTCCGCTCTCATCCGCTTCTCCGAGCTCCATCTTGATACAGCGAATCGCTCTCACTGTTCCATTCTTCGGGTCTCTCGGATCATCAGGATTCTCGTATCCGAGAATCTCCACAGGATTGCAGAGGAGGTTGAATTCAATGCCCTCTTCCTGAGCGTGCTCGACTTCCTCCGCACGGGCAGGAAGCTCTTCCATTGATCTTCTGTATACTACATATACCTTTTCGGCGCCGAGTCTCAGAGCAGTTCTCGCAGCGTCCATAGCTACGTTTCCGCCTCCGACTACGGCTACCTTTCCGCCCTTCATGATAGGCGTATTCGGATTGTCCTCATAAGCCTTCATCAGATTGGATCTTGTCAGGTATTCGTTTGCTGAATATACGCCTGTCAGGGATTCTCCCGGGATATTCATAAAGCTCGGGAGTCCGGCACCTGAGCCTACGAATACAGCCTCAAAGCCCATATCGAAGAGCTCGTCAATGGTGAGAGTCCTTCCGATTACAGCATTTGTCACTACCTCAACTCCGAGGTCCTTGAGTCCCTGCACTTCTCTGGCTACTATAGCCTTTGGAAGTCTGAATTCAGGGATACCATAGACGAGTACGCCTCCGGCAGTATGGAGTGCCTCATATACCGTTACGGCATATCCCTTCTTAGCCAGGTCTCCGGCGCATGTGAGTCCGGCAGGTCCGGAGCCTACTATGGCTACTTTATGTCCGTTGGACTTTGGCGGGTTCGCCTTCAAAGCTTCCTGTTCATTATGCCAATCAGCTACAAATCTCTCGAGACGTCCGATTCCTACAGGCTCGAACTTAATGCCCAAGGAGCAGACCTCTTCGCACTGAGTCTCCTGCGGGCATACACGTCCGCAGACTGCTGGCAGAGATGAAGTCTCGCTGATAATCTGATAGGCTCCCTCAAAGTCTCCTTCTTTTACCTTCATTATGAATTCAGGGATATGTACGTTTACAGGGCAGCCTGATACGCATGGCTGGTTCTTGCAGTTAAGGCAGCGCTCAGCCTCTGCAAGCGCGACTGCTTCCTCATATCCCAGCGCTACTTCTTCAAAATTATGCGCACGCACTTTAGGGTCCTGTGCAGGCATCTCATGTTTCTTAGGGTTAATTGCCATTACTCTCTTCCTCCCTTCATTATGCGTTCGTACCGGCTTTTAGCTCGTCGGCAGCCTTAAACATATTGCACACATGGTCATGCGCCTTCTTCTCGAATTCCGCATATGTGCGTCCTCTTGCGATCGCCTCGTCGAAGTCAACCTCATAGCCGTTGAAGTCAGGCCCGTCAACGCAGGCGAACTTCATTACGCTGCCCTCTTCCGTATGAAGAGTGAGTCTGCAGCATCCGCACATTCCCGTGCCGTCTACCATGATTGGGCTCATGGAAACCGTAACAGGCGTGTCGAATTCCTTAGCTGTCAGAGTTACGAACTTCATCATCACGATAGGTCCGATTGTAATAATCATGTCGAACTTCTCACCAGCCTCAAGCATTTCTTTAAGAGGAATGGTTACATTTCCCTGTCTCTTGTATGAACCGTCATCCGTCATAACGACGAGATTATTTGAGCAGGCATCAAATTCTTCCTCGAGAATTACGAGATCCTCGCTTCTGAATCCGATAATGCTCGTAACGTCGGCTCCGATTCTGTGGAATTCCTGTGCTACAGGAAGTGCTATAGCGCAGCCTACTCCGCCGCCGACTATGCATACCTTTTTAATTCCTTCGGTCTCTGTCGGTTTTCCGAGCGGCCCGACGAAGTCCTGCAGATAGTCGCCCTCCATCTTGTGGTTGAGCGCTTCTGTAGTTGCACCTACTACCTGGAAGATAATCCTTACGGTTCCTTCCTCCACATTAGTGCCTGCCACTGTCAGAGGAATTCTCTCGCCTTCCTCATCTACGCGCAGAATTATAAATTGACCCGCTTTAGCCTTGGCAGCTACGAGCGGCGCCTCTACATCGACCATAGTGACCATAGGTTTGAGAGGTCTTCTTCTGACAATTTTATACATTCATCTCCTCCTATACTTTAGCTCTTATCGGCGGACAACAGCCAATCACAACGCTGCTATTCTATCACAGATATTATATTTTACGTCTCAAAAGAGACATATCTCTCATAGTATTATTGATTGCAGGTTTATGTAGTCTAAACTCCAATTTTTCCATATCAGGATCATCGCCTATAAAGACCGCCTGATTGTCAAGCGACTCATCTGCGCCGCTTATGGCATACATCCTGTCGGCGACGTCGAATCTCACATAGTCCGTGCCCGTTCTTATCGCCCCTTTTGCCCTTACTATCTTACCCAAATCATATCTGATGATGTCCTCTAATAATAATATCAATTCCGAGACGCTCGAAAGCGATACGTCCCGGAACGATACATGTTTCATATAAACAGGGTTCTGTTCATTTGCATTTTCCCTACCGTTGTTTCCCGCATCAGTCCCGCATAGCTCAGGATCCGTTAGTATCATATCCCACCACTCGTCATCATGTTCCCTATACGGCACATCAGATACCCATGCATGAGGATTAATAATGCAGATATCGTCTTTGATCTTTTTGAGTGAATTGGAGGCCTCATTTTCGATCTTCGAAAGAATAATCCCTTTAGCATTGGCTATCTGATCGCTGTATAGGTCGCTGTATTCTTTCATATTTTCGTAAAATGACCCGGGAGGAATAACCACTATAGGATTTAGGAGTTTTATCTTGTCATAGCTTATCTTGTGGATGTTGGCAATTATATTACTCAGTTTGCCAACGCCCGTGGGCTCGACCACAAGATATTCGGGATCCAGAGCGGCTGATATTGCCAGCAGCGTATTCGCAAAAGAATCCTTCTTGCTGCAGCAAACACAGCCCTCTGCAAATTCCCAAACTTTGAGCTCACCGACTTCTTGTATCTCCTGAGAATCCAGATTTGTGTCCCCATATTCATTTTCCAATACTACGATTTCTCTGCCGGTTCTTTTGATGAGTTCCTTGATGAACGTCGTCTTTCCTGCGCCGAGAAAACCGGACACAACGAGAATTTTCATACATTCCTCTGTTTATATCTCATAAGGTAAGCTGTGTAAATTAGAACTGAACCTTATTTACATCCTGTCCCTCAAGAACAACTACCGGTTTGATGAGCTCTGCCGGCTTGTCCTTCATGATCTGAAGAGCTTCAGGAATATGCTCCCAACCTTCGTATACATGCGAAGCGAGCTTGCTTACATCGAGCTTGCCGCTTGAGATGAGTGATCCGAGCTTCTCCATACGGAGACGTCCGCCAGGCATGAGTCCGCCGTTGATCTGCTTGTGACCCATTCCTACACCCCACTCTACTCTAGGTATGGAAATCATATCTCCGCTTCCGAGATAGTTTACGTTACCAATCTTTCCGCCAGGCTTAACAGCTGCAACTGCGGACTTAAATGTGTCAACGTCTCCGCCAGCGATGATAACCTTGTCAACTCCTTTTCCACCTGTTCTGTCGAGAACCTGATCTTCAATGGAGCCGTCCTTATAGCTGATGAATTCGTCAGCGCCGTAGAACTTAGCAGCCTCTACGCAATTAGGACGTGTACCTACTGCGATAATTCTTGATGCACCGCGGAGTGCGCAGCCTGCTACGGACATGAGTCCTACAGGGCCGATACCGATTACGAGAACGCTGTCTCCGAACTGTACGTCAGCGAGCTCTACGCCGTGGAATCCGGTCGGAACCATGTCGGAAAGCATACAAGCGTCAACGATGCTTACGCCTTCTGGCATATGAGCGAGGTTTCCGTCAGCGTCGTTTACGTGGAAATACTCGGAATCAAGACCGTCTTTGAAGTTTGAGAACTTCCAGCCTGCGAGCATTCCGCCGGAATGTGTGGAATATCCACCCTGAGCCTCGAGTGAGTTCCAATCAGGTGTGATAGCAGGAACGAATACTCTGTCGCCAGGCTTGAAATCCTTAACGAGTTCTCCAACCTCTACTACTTCAGCACATCCCTCGTGTCCGAGAATCATATTGTGTCTGTCACCTACAGCACCTTCCCATACAGTATGTACGTCAGATGTGCAGATAGCGATAGCGAGCGGCTTGCAGATAGCGTCGAGTGGTCCACATTTTGGAACCTCTTTTTCAATCCAGCCTACTTCGCCGATCTTTAACATTGCGAAACCCTTCATGTTCTTAGCCATATCAAGCTCCTTTCAAAAACATATTGCATTATTCAGCATTATTTTTCTCTTGTTAAATAAATAACAAGTTGATGGATATAGTTTATCTTATTTGGCTTGGTAAAACAATAACAATGGCAATAAAAACGAGCTCGCATCTTGTATTTTTTTTCGCTCAAAGATGCGGCGATTTAAGCTGGCGGGAGCAGGTGGGAATCGAACCCACCGAAGAGGCTTCTAACCCCTCACAACGGTTTTGAAGACCGCGAGGCACACCGGCACCTATCAGCTCCCATATCATATTCCAATAATTCTTTTCCAAAGGGTCGGAAGGGTTCTCTCCGGCTGTGCTCATCTTTGAATTCACCTTTTCAAGATGACAGAAAAATCCAAAGAGAACCCCACTATGTTTCACTATTTTTCGACCCTATGATTCACCATTTGCCGGCTCTTATATTATAACAGCCGGCAGTCATATAACTGATGTTCTAAACCTCTATCTGCTGCGCGATTTATCAGCCGATAAAGCCCTCTGCTTTCAGTATCTCGCAGGATTTTTCGAGATTAGCCTCGGAAACCCTGATGATAGGGCCCGTGCAGCCCATGCCGCTTTCGGCGTATATGCCCTGTTTCCAGAGAGCCTGAACTCCGTCCTCAAGGTCCATAACCTCAATGCCGGCGATAGCCTCCGTCACTATTTCCGAAGGCGGCGCCTTCACCTCTTCGGCGGAATCCGAAGTCCCAGACGCTGCCTTCTTTGCAGATTCCCTGCGCGCGTTTAGCACCTTGCTGAGCCCCGCCTTTTCCGCAGCGGCATATTCCCTCGCGGCAACTTCGAATATATTTCCTCTTACGAGCTGAGCCGCATATCTGATAGCCCCTGCGATTACAGGCGCTCCGGAGGCTCTCGAGATAATCATTACAAGTCTGTCATATCCCTCGCCTATGCCCGGGCCATAGCCGTAGCCCATAGCCTCATAGCTTCCGC
Organism: Mogibacterium sp.; assembly: GCA_017515425.1. Lineage (GTDB taxonomy): Bacteria > Bacillota > Clostridia > Peptostreptococcales > Anaerovoracaceae > Crickella. The sequence goes on along the minus strand of JAFWFU010000034.1, from coordinate 2,413 downwards.
CCGTCTGAAATGCGGAGATTGTCTTTACCAGGACATTGCCCGTCAGCGAGTCCGTAACCATGATGTCGGGCGTCCCCTGCAATAGATCGTTTCCACGCATGACGCAGCCGCCGTCAGCCCTCGCTGACTCCGCGAAGTTGATAGGATAGCCGCCGCCAGCCAGCTCCTTTAATATGCTCTCCGTCTGACGCGCTCCGTCCACATTGAGGATTCCCACGCTAGGCTCCTTCACTCCGCAAGCCTTGGCTGCGATAATTCCGCAAATGGCATTTTTAACCATGCCTTCTATCCTATCCGTGCTTGAGGTTCCCGTTGTATTGGCAATGAATACCTCTTTTCCTCTAGCCGGCGTCACAACTCTTCCAACCGTCGATACGCCGATCGGGAAGGGATAGTGCATGGTTACAGCCGCATCCACTTCGCCGCTTTCGAGGAGCTCCTCCATCTTCGCATGACCTTCTTCGTCGTCTTTGACCTTTATAGTCGTCACGCCTTCTGCCTCAAGGCTTCCGATATAATAAACATCAATGCCTTCCCCGGCTGCCATGAGAGCCGCCTGCATGGAATTTTCCTCTCCGTGTTCGGAGCCCATGCCCGTGAGGGCGATTTTAGGTCTTTTGCCATATCTTCCGCTTTCGATACCGTCTGCCATTTCAAGGAAGGTCTCAGCGATTATCTTCTGTATATTCTGAGCCATCATGCCCTCCTTTACTCTGCTAAAAGCCCCGCAGCGAAATCTTTAAGCGCGCCTGCAATCATGCTCCTGACCTCAGTCTCGGACACGCCGCTGCCCGCGCCCGCGCTCTTGTCTGAACTCTGTCCCTTATTCGCCTCGATTACAAACGAAACGCCGTCGAAGAGATTTGTCATTCTTCCAAGGAAGAGGCTTCCCTTGCCGATAATCATGGCTCTTGAAATATCTCCTTCGAGCATCATATCGCGGCAAGAGCCCATGAAAGGAACTCCTGATGGAATATGCCCCTGAGTCGGCGCCCAGCCCTTCATTCCATGGTCTGTGATGAAGCTGCCGAGCTCTGATTTTTCAAGGTCTCCTCTCTTAACTCCGAGAGCCGCTATCATCTTATAGTTTGACTCTGGTACATCACCTGCCCCTGCCGGCTTTGTGATGTCTGGGTTTTGCATTTCAGGCGCGTATTTGTCTACATCTTTTATGCTGAGCCCCGCCTCATCTAGCGGGTCGGTTACGAGCGAGCTGATGACCGCCTGTGGTGATGAACCCGTACCTACCTTATGCCTGCCCGTAATATCGCTTCTGATTATCGGATCTACGCCGTTGTCCTCACTGATGAGAACAGCGAATCCCGCGAGGCAGTCCTCGAGTATAGGCATATTCTTTTCCACATGGCTCTTGCCGTTCATTCCCAGCTTAGCCGTACAGCCGCCTGCTGTTACGACCACATTCTTAAATGTGCCGGACTTAACGAGTGCGGCGGCGTTTAGTATGGCATGTGCAGGTCCCGCGCAAAATCCTCTTACGTCACAGCCCGTCGCATTGCTGAGCCCCGCGATTTCAGCGGCAGCCTTGGCGAAATTGCCGCCTCCTCTCTGGTTCATATCTCCGCAGGCTTCCTCTGCGCAGTCGATTACATAGTCAACCTCCTCGGGATTGATTCCCGCAGTCCTCACCAAATGCAGGAGGGAAAGAACGCTCGTAGCCTTGCTTGAGATATTCTCCAGCATTACATGAGCCGAGAGGTTTACGTCTACATCATGGGCTCTCTTAACTGCTCCCACGAGCTCATTATTCATATAGAGCCCACATGCGCCGTCCTCGTCTACGAGAGCCTCAATCTGCTCTTTTGTAAACTGATTCTTGTCTAAAACGGCAATCTGCTCCTCCGTGAACATGGCGGAGCCTTCGAGCTTGCTCTTTACCCCTGCGGCAAATCCCGCTTCGAGCACCACGAGGTCAAAGACGTCGCAGATCTGCATAAGCCCGTAATACTCGTCCTGAGGCATGATCTCTCCGTATTTACCCTTGCGGTCTTTAATCGCCGCAGCCTTGTCATACCAAGGCATTTCCATGGTTTCGAGATCCCTGCTGCTCATATTTCCGATATATACCTGATTAGGTGCATATGCGAGAACATCATTATATGTCCTGAGATGTTTAGGCAGCTCTTTCAGATATTCTCCTTCGGGATTGACTATTCTCTCCGTCACCTGTGTGGCTCCGTCATGGATTACCATATCCGGAGTATGTGCAAGCGTATAGCTCGCTCCTCTGATTACTGCATAGTCGCCCATAATAGTCTCCTTATACGTATTTCTCCACCATTGCCTTCACAGCGTCGGCAGTAGCGTCGTCCTTTACGAGCTCCTCTATCTTCTCGCCGTCCTTGTAAATGGCGATTACAGGAAGCCCCATGACCTTCTGACCGATAGCAACTCT
>JAFWFU010000033.1 GCA_017515425.1 Mogibacterium sp. | reverse complement strand
CATAACAATCTCCTTTTTTCTTTTAAAAATTTTTCCTAATACACAAAGAGCAGCCTCCTCTAGAGGCTCGCCCTGTACAAGCTCGTATATTCTACCAAAAACTCCTGCTCCCGTCTATATTTTAAATATATCTTAATGAAGCAATCTCTATCTTAATTATACGGACTATATCTTAATAAAATGAAGCTCATTGCCATGTTCTTTGATGAGCTTGGCAACATCACGGGTGTTGATATATATCGTCGCCTTATTGTCGCAGGGGTGAATTCCCATCAGCTTGTGCTCGTAGTCCTTGTCGAAATATACGATAATATCCTTCTCCTCGTTGGCGAGTATGCCGAGCGGCGTTACCGCGCCTCTGATTAAACCCATTTTAGACATGAGGTCATCCTCCGAGGCGAAGCTGAGCGGTCGGGTGCCATGCTCATTTCTGAATTCCTTGAGATTGATTTTCTTATCCTCAAGACAGGTTATCAGATAGTATTTGCGCTTTTTATCGTCGCGAATGAAGAGATTTTTTGCAATCTGCTCCGTATGCGGCAAATCGCATTCGAGCATCTCATCTATCGTATATACCGCCTTATGCTCGACTAACTCGTATTCTATCTTCCTTTCCTTGAGAATTCTGATTATATCTTCCTTAGTCAGAACCATATAATTCCTCCGTTATCCGCTGTGCTCTTTGCTATATGTGAAATGATATGCGCCCTGCGCCATACTCTAATTTTTTGTGATAGTTCCAAAGAGATTGCGCCCTATTGCGGAGCCTATATTGCCGCCTATGGTGCGCCCTCTTCTTCCCAGCACAGCCTCTCCTATGGTCTTGCCAATCTCTCTTCCTATGCTTCCTCCCGTCGAACGCACGACCTGCCTTGTGCCGGATTTCCCGAGAAGGCTGTCAGCCATATCTCCAATACCGCCGCCTTTTGCGTCGGTTTTCGCGGGTTGTGTTGGCGCAATTACTCCCCTTGTGGGGCTCGACGCAGCGGGGCTCGCCTCTGCTGAACTTGTCTCAGCCTTGCCCCTTATCTCCTCGTAGGCGGATAGATTGTCCACCATTTTAACGTATTTGGTATTCAGCGACGAGGCGTTTATAGCGTCGATTCTCTCCGCCTCAGTCAGAACGCCCATTCTGCTCTGCGGCGGCAGAATCGCCACATATTCCGCAATGCTCGGCGCGCCTTTTTCGTCGAGCATGGATACCACTGCTTCCCCTGTTCCTAGATTTTGAAGCTGCTCTTCGGTGTCGAATTCAGGATTTTCCCTGAATGCCTCCGCTGCGGCTTTCAGAGCCTTCTGCTCCGCCGGCGTATAGGCGTGAAGCCCGTGTTCTATCTTATTCCCAAGCTGAGACATCACCGCATTCGGTATATCTCCAGGACTTTGCGTCACGAAGAAAACGGAGACGCCTTTTGACCTTATGAGCTTGACGACCTGATCGATTTTCTCAAGCAGACTCTTCGAGGCGTTTTTAAAGAGAAGATGAGCCTCATCAAAGAAGAATACTATCCTTGGCTTTTCGGGATCTCCCACCTCTGGAAGAATCTCGAAGAGTTCCGAGAGCAGATAGAGCATGAATGCCGAATAGAGCCTCGGCTTGTTTATGAGCGTCTCGGCGTCAAGTATATTTATAATGCCGCGCCCGTCCGAAGCCGTCAGAAAGAAGTCATTGATGTCTATCGCAGGCTCTCCGAAAAACTTGTCGGCGCCCTCCGCTTCAAGCGATACTATGGCTCTAATCATTGCCGAAGCCGACTGCTGAGGGATAAGCCCATAGTCCATTTTAAACTCATCTGCGTGGTCGGCAGCATATTGGACCATAGCCTTCATATCCTTGGTATCAGTCAGGAGGAGCCCGGAGTCATCAGCGATTTTAAATATTACCTGCATGAGCTCTGTCTGCGTGTCATTCAAATCGAGAACCCTGCTGAAAAGCTGAGGCCCCATTTCGGAGACCGTGGTGCGAAGAGGCGTTCCCTCTTCGGCATAAATATCGAAAATGGATACCGGATAGCCCTTATAGGCAAAGCTCTCCCTAATCTCGAATTTATCGAGCCTGCTCTGCATATTCTCGTTATCATCTCCGGCGACGGCAATTCCAGCCATATCGCCCTTGACATCAGACATGAATACGGGGACTCCCATTTCGGAGAAGCTCTCTGCCAAGACCTTGAGCGTTACGGATTTGCCCGTCCCCGTCGCGCCGCATATAAAGCCATGCCTATTCGCCTTATCCGCCCTCATGCAGATCTTATCTGAAAAGCTATCCCCGCTGATTTTTTTCGCAAAATATATCAATCCGTTCTCAGTCATATCCCCTTTCTCTCCTTGCCTGCGCCGTGATTTCTTAGCCAAAGTTTACGTTATTAGTATAGCATTAGAGGGCTTTAATTGTCAGCCGTATTGGTATATTATTGAGACTGACTCGTATTTTGGATTGAAGAGACGAGCAGAAATTGGAGAGGATTTAAGAAATGGCACAAAATATTTTGAATATTGACGATAAATTATATGGTTTCAGGGTGACAAATGTCCGCAGAATCGAGGAAATCGGCGGCAACCTCGTCGAAATGGTTCACGAGGCGACGGGAGCAAGGCTCGTTTGGGCGGATAACGAAGCCGAGAACAAGCTATTTTCCGTAGGATTTAAGACACTTCCCGAGGACAGCACGGGAGTATTTCATATTCTCGAGCATTCCGTCCTCTGCGGTTCAGAGCTTTTCCCCGTGAAGGAACCCTTCGTGGAACTTCTGAAAACTTCCATGAACACCTTCCTGAACGCCATGACATTCCCCGACAAGACCCTATATCCGGTATCGAGCCGCGTCAAACAGGACTATCTGAATCTCATGGAGGTATATCTCGACGCCGTATTCAGACCGAATATTCTGACGAATCCCGACATCTTCTATCAGGAGGGTTGGCATATAGATACGACCGAGGAAGAGCCCGCTTTCAAGGGTGTCGTCTTTAACGAGATGAAGGGCGCCATGTCTGATGTGGATCAGATAGCTGAGCGCAATATGCTTAAGCTCCTCTTCCCCGACAACTGCTACGGCTATAATTCGGGCGGAGACCCCGACTCCATAGTCGATTTGACGTATGAGAAGTTCATTGAGATATACAGGAGATATTATCACCCAACAAATTCGTATTTCTATCTGGACGGTGATATTTCTGTAGATGAGACGCTTTCCATGATAGACAGATATGTCGGAAGCTATGAAAAACACCGCGTCCTTCCCCGCATAGTAAATCAGCACCCCGTGGTGGACAGAAAGACCATGCCCTTTGCCGCGGCAAGCGAGGACGACAAGGGCGTCGTTGCCTGCGGGCGCATAATAGGAAGCTGGGAGGACAGGGATAAAATGCTGGCTCTCAGCGTGGTGCTGGAGCAACTGACGGACAGCAATGAGTCGCCCGTCAAGAGAGCCGTGCTTTCAGGCGGTCTCGCAGAGGATATGGAGATATATGTTTCCGACGGTATCTCCCAGCCCTATCTGATGATTGTTTTCCGCGGAGTGGAAAATCCTGCCCGCGATTCGGGAGAACTGCTCCAGACCGTATGCGAGGCTGTGCAGAAATCCTGCGAGGAAGGCATCGCCGAGAAGGATTTGGCGGCGTCTATCAACCAGCTCGATTTCCGTTTCAGAGAATATCCCGAGCCTCAGGCTTTATATAGGGCGAACGCCGCATTCGCGTCCTGGCTCTACGGCGGAGACCCCGCCATGTATCTCGAGACCAATCAGGCTGTCGAACACCTTCGAAAAATGGCGAATTCTGGCGAATTTGAGAAGATCGCTCTTGATGTGCTTGCGGATAAGAGCAAATTCTCCGTCCTCTGCCTGAATCCCGATATTGAATACGGGGAAAGAGAGGCTAAGGCGGAGACCGAATTTGTCAATTCCATAGTGAAAGCCATGAGCCCCGAGGAAAAAGCTGCGTTGGAGGAACTTAATGCCAATCTCCTCTCATGGCAGCAGACGCCCGACTCGGCGGAGGACGTCTCCAAGATTCCAATGCTGGAGATTTCGGATATAGACCCAACACCCGAAGACTTGGAGACGAGGGAGCTGGAGGCGGGCGGTGCCAAGCTGCTGTATCACCCAATTGCCACAAAGGGAATCGTATATATAAATGCGTATTTCCCTATCACGCAGCTTGGCATAGAAGATCTTCCTGCTGCCGCACTGATAACGGAATTATATAAGGATCTTCCAACCGAGAATTATGATGTTCTCAGCCTCCAAAATGAGATAAGAATGCATGTCGGCTCCATGTCGTTTGGCATTGATATACTCGCAAAGGACAGCGATAAGGAAAGCTGCACGCCCTGCATTAAGGTAAAGGCTTCCGTACTTGAGGCGAAGCTCCCCTACGCCGAGGAGCTTATGACGGAAATTCTCACGCGCACTAAGTTTGACGACAAGGCTCTTATTAGGGAGCTCATAATTCAGATAGATGAGGATAGCAAGAGGAGCGCTCAGGTATCGGGACATAGGCTCGCCCTCTATGCGGCAAAGTCCCATTTCTCCGCACGGGACGCGGCAGCCAACGCCGTCAGCGGACATGAGTTTATGAAGTATATGCACGAGATGTCCGCTGCCTCTGATGATAAGCTGAACGAATTTATGGACTTTGCCGTGAAAACTGTCAGGGCGAGCATAAATAAGGAGAACGTAGTTCTCGGCGTTACTGCAAGCGACTATGTGGATCTATCCTCTTTCGTGGGAATGCTGCCCGGTGGTAAGAATCAGGCGGAATGCGCCCATTATTCTAGCAATCTTCCTCGAAGGCTCGGCATACAGGCGCCCGTAGCCGTCTCCTATGCCGCCCTGGCATATGATATGAGCGCGAACGGTGGGAAGATGAACGGGCATATGTCGGTCGCGGGCAATATAGTTTCGCTTTCGTTCCTCTGGAATGAGATAAGGGTCCAGGGCGGTGCCTACGGCGCGTCCATGGCTGCCGGAAGGACGGGCGGACTTCACTGCTATACTTATAGGGATCCGAGCCCTGCGCGTTCGCTAGAGATATTTAAGAGCATTCCGGACTTCCTTGCGGAAGCGGCGTCTGCCGAGGATATGGATCCGACAGGGTTTATCATATCCTCGATAGCAGCGACGGAGCCGCTGCTGTCGCCTGCCGCGAAGGGCAGTACGGCAGACGCCTTCTATTTCTCAGGCTTCACAGATGAGGATAGAATTCAATACAGAAAAGAAATGCTGGAGACGACTCCCGAAAGGCTTGCCGAGCAATGCGAATCACTAGCTCAAATGGCTCGATGCGGCTGCGTCTGCGTAGTCGGTCCGAAGGAAGTGCTTGAGGGCATAGACGATTTGGAAATAGTCGAGCTTTAATAATGCTATACATCAGTGCGTATCAATATAACCGCAGGTCAACTCGTATCACTGCATATCACCGCTCAGCTTCACCGGCGTAGCGGGTCTGCTGATTTCAGCTTCATTTAGCGCAGCCGTAATCTTGCTCAGAAGCTCAGTATGCACATTCCAATAGTCCTTCGTATTCACCCATACCCTTACCGCATAAGTTATGCCGTCCGTTACGATTGCAAGAGGCAGCACCTGCGGCTCAGGCTTCTCGAGGATTTTCTCGCATGAACGCAGGGCACTCATAATCGTGCTTTCCACTTTATCCGCCGCCTCTGAGCTTGCAATATCGAAGCTCAGATCTACCCTTCTAAGGGTCTCCACAGTGGCATTGGAAATGCTCGAATTCATCAGATTGCCATTAGGCACGCATATTCTTCTGTTGTCCACCGTGGTGAGCACCGTGTAAAAAAGGTTTATGCTTCTTACTGTGCCCTCATCTGCGCCTGCCGATATATAGTCACCGACGCTAAAAGGTCTGAAAATAAGGAGCATTATGCCCCCCGCAATATTAGCCAGCGAGCCCTGCATGGCAAGTCCAATAGCGACTCCCGCCGACGCTATCAGCGCAATCACGGAGCTCATTGGAACGCCAAGAAGTGCCACTATCGACACCGCCAGAACTATATAGAGTGCTATTTTCACGAAGTTTGTTATGAAAAGCGCCGCCGTGGTATCGACCGACCTGAAACTCTTCATCCTTCCTATCGCCTTGACAAGCTTTTTTATGATAAAGCTGCCGACAATATAAATGACGATAGCAAGAACCACCTTGATACCTATGTCGGTAGCCATTTCTGACAGCCTATCCGCTAGTTTATCCCAATTCGGCATACTCGCTTCCATTCTCTTACCTCTCTCATCTCTGTCTTTTGTCTTTCGACTTTTCCAAATCTTACCACCTGCGGCATTCTATGTCCATGAAATCCCTTCCCTTCTCAATGTTTCTTTCATTTTCTGCCTCTGCTTATGCTATACTTACGGGGATAGTAGAATCTTTTCGAAAGGAGCTTTCTCAAATGAAGAGAGTTATCACATACGGCACATATGACCTTCTCCACTACGGTCATATCAATCTGCTGAAAAGAGCCAAGGCTCTGGGCGACTACCTCATTGTCGCCATATCGACGGACGAGTTTAATTGGAATTCAAAGCGGAAAAAATGCTATTTCCCCTACGAACAGCGAAAGGCTCTCGTCGAGTCAATCAGATATGTGGATTTGGTAATACCTGAGGAGAATTGGGAACAGAAGAAAAGCGATATGCACGAATACCATATCGACACCTTCGTCATCGGAGATGATTGGAAGGGCAAATTCGACTTCTTAAAGGAGGAGGGCGTCGAGGTTGAATATCTGGCGAGAACGCCTGAAATCAGCAGCAGTCAGATTAAGAAGGATCTCTATGACGCCAATGCCGTCGACGGCGAGTCCAAGATCTCGCATGAGGAGATAAATACTAACCATAAGTAAATAATTTAAAACATTCTTATATCTAATGAAGAGAAAGGAGCTTTTTATGTCAATTCCTACACCGCATATAAATGCAAAGGCTGGCGACTTTGCCGAAACCGTGCTTATGCCGGGAGACCCAAAACGCAGCAAGATGATAGCCGAGAATTTCCTCGAAAACGCCGTCCTCGTAAATGATGTGCGAGGCGTGCAGGGATATACCGGAACATACAAGGGTAAGAGAGTTTCCGTCATGGCGTCCGGCATGGGACAGCCCGCTATCGGAATCTATTCCTATGAGCTGTTCAAATTCTATGATGTGAAGAATATCATTCGAATAGGCTCATGCGGCTCAATAAATCCCGAGCTTCATCTAAAGGATATTGTAATCGCTCAGGGTGCATGTACCAATGGTTTCTACGCCTCGCAGTACAGACTGCCTGGCACTTTCTGCCCTATCGCCTCATACGAGCTTTTGGAAAAATCGGTCGAGGCAGCTCGCAAATCTGGTGCTAATTTCAGAGTTGGAAATATCCTCTCGTCGGATACATTCTATGATGACGCTCAGTCCGGTCTTGATTGGGCTAAAATGGGCGTACTCGGAATCGAAATGGAGTCTGCGGCTCTCTACTGCAATGCGGCAAGGCTTGGCAAGAACGCTCTCTGCATATGCACCGTTTCCGATTCTCTGAATTATCCTGATGAGGTGATGACTGCCGAGGAGCGTCAGAACTCGCTGACACAGATGATAGAAATAGCCTTGGAAATCGCATAATGCTGCTAAGCATTTCTTGCGCTGAAACAATTATTTTGTTGATAAAAGCGTGCAGCTTCAAGGAAGCTGCACATTTTTTCTTATTGCTATTTCTTCTTCTTTTTCTGCTCCGCTCTCCATTTTTTGATTGCTTCATAGCGCTCCTTGAAGCGGAGCTCGAAACCCTGCTCGGTAGGATGATAATATTCCTTTCCGCGAAGCGAATCGGGAAGGCATTCCATATCCGCTATTTTATCCTCAGTATCGTGAGCATAGATATAGCCCTTGCCGTAGTCGAGCTCCTTCATCAATTTTGTCGGAGCATTCCTAATCTGCATGGGAACGGGCTCGGCAAGCTGCTCTCTCGCGTCACGTGAAGCCTCTATATATGCGATCTCCATGGCGTTTGACTTCGGGGCGAGCGCATTATAGATGACCGCCTCACTGAGATGTACGCTGCACTCCGGCATTCCAATCAGGTGGCAAGCCTGAAATGCTGCCACAGAAAGCTCTAATGCCCTCGGGTCTGCAAGTCCCACATCCTCTGCTGCGAATCGGGTCACGCGGCGCGCTATATATATCGGATCTTCGCCTGCCTCCAGCATACGAGCAAGCCAATACACAGCGGCGTCGGCGTCGGAATTTCTCATTGACTTATGCAGGGCGGATATTAGATTGTAATGCTCTTCCCCCTGTTTGTCATAGAGCAGGGATTTTCTGGAGGTGCACTGCTCAAAGTCCTCCGTCGTTATATTTATTATCTCGCGCCCGCCCTCGGTGACTGTGCTCTCGGCGGCTGCGTCATCAGACTCAGTATTTGACGGAATATGCTCCGCATTCAGCACCATCATCTCCAAGGTGGAAAGCGCCGTCCTCGCGTCACCGTTTGCAAATCCGGCAAGGGCAGTTATAACATCATCAGATATTCTAACGTCCTGCTCTCCGAAGCCTCTCGGATCTCTTATCGCATTCCTAATCAGTTGCTCTATATCCTCGGAAGTCAGTTGGTGCAGGACGAATACCTTGCATCTTGAGAGCAGAGCCCCGTTGACCTCAAAGGAAGGATTTTCCGTCGTCGCACCTATCAGTATTATGCTGCCCTTTTCGACAAAAGGCAGGAAGGCGTCCTGCTGGGCTTTGTTAAATCTATGTATCTCATCCACAAAGACGATAGTGCGCGCACCGACAACCTTCATCCTCTCCGCCTGCTGCATTACGGTCTTTATATCCTTTATGCCCGAGGTTACAGCGCTGAAAGTGATGAACTGCGCATCCGTCTTAGCTGCTATAATCTGAGCCAGCGTCGTCTTTCCTACTCCTGGCGGTCCCCAGAATATCATAGAGGAAATATTGTCGCGCTCAATGATATTGCGCAGCACCCTGCCCTCTCCGACCAAATGCTGCTGCCCGACGAATTCATCTAAATTCCTCGGGCGCATACGAGCCGCCAGCGGCCTGCTATTATCCTTTTCTTCATCAAATATACTTATTTGGCTCATAGGCTCATTGTTTCCTTTTAGTTCTTCCCAATACCTCTGTTTCGCCTCATTGTACCACCGCAGCGCATTATTTGTCACAGATTTTGAATTTGCACGATAATATTGAATAATTCTATAGCCGCTTTGCGAGGACAGTAGTATATTAGATATATGCACTGATATTTGAAGTGCTGACTATTATATAAATCGGAGGTAATTGATAATGAGAATTGATGCAGCCGGAAAGCAATGTCCGATTCCGGTAATCATGGCTAAGAAAGAGCTGGAATCCGGTGCACAGGACGTGGAGATTATAGTAGACGGTCAGACTCAGATTGACAACCTGACAAGACTCGGCGATTCTCTGGGGCGTGCGGCGAGCGCGGAAGCTTTTGGAGATAAATTCCTCGTCAAATTCGCCAACGGCGAGACCAAGCAGGGTGCGGATATTGCGGAAGCAAATAGCTATGCCGTATTTTTTAACACTGATTCAATAGGCACAAACGAGGGCGAGCTCGGACGAAATCTAGCTAAAATGGCGATTTTCACACTCAGCGAATCCGAGAATATCCCCTCATATATGCTCTTTATGAACGAAGGAGTTAAGCTCCTCACGGGCGCTGAGCCTCAGATAATCGAGAACCTCAATACTCTGATTGAAAAGGGCTCCAAGGTGCTGGTATGCGGCACATGCCTGAATTTCTACGGACTTACGGAAGATCTGAAAGTCGGCACTGTCAGCAATATGTACGATATTCTCGGTGCCATGCAGGAAGCAGATAAGGTTATTAAACTCTAACTATATAATTCGAATTATGGACGAATACTATCTGCTCACTTTTGAATCCACCCATGCCGCAATTTCAACAGAGAAACTGTTGAAACCGGCAGATGTGTCCATCATGCCGGTGCCGAGATTTATCTCGGCATCTTGCGGCATCTCTATTCGCATATACCCAAGCCGTCGTATGCAGGCAGAGCAGCTATTCAAATCTGAAAGCCCCCTTCGCACGGACGAATATGCCTATTACCATATTCAGTGCAGCAAATCAGATTCTCAGCCCCTCTGCACCCGCATAGAACTTTAACCAAATAAGCACTCTGAAAATACCTCTCCTATCGGGCGGCGTATCACGAGATTCGCTTTGCCGTCTGCGCTCGTGGCGCTCATATTGATTAGCACTATATTTTTCCCGCGGAAATAATGTATGAGCCCTGCCGCCGGATATACAATGAGGGTCGTGCCGCCGACTATGAGCGTATCCGCATTTGAGATGGCGTCCACCGCTCCGTTTATCACATCAGTGTCGAGCCCCTCTTCATAAAGCACTACATCCGGTTTGACCCTTCCGCCGCATTTATCGCAGAGCGGAACGCCTTCCGTCCCCATTATCTTCCTCAAATCATAAAATGCCCCGCAGTCCTCGCAGTAATTTCTGAGAGTAGATCCATGCAGCTCCCATACGACCTTACTGCCCGCCTTTTGGTGCAGCCCGTCAATATTCTGCGTAACGATTGCCTTCACCTTGCCCTGAGCCTCAAGCTCCGCCAAAGCCATATGACAGGCGTTAGGCTCCGCGTCCTCGTAAATGAGCTTATCCCTGTAGAACTCAAAGAATTGCTCTGGGTGATTGACATAGAAAGTATGAGAGACCATCTCCTCAGGTGATACTTCTCTGCCTAAATCTTGACTATACAGCCCGTTCGCGCTTCTGAAATCTGGTATGCCGCTCTCCGTCGATACCCCTGCACCGCCGAAGAATACGATATTATTGCTTTCCTCAATAATGCTTTTCAGTTTCAAAATATCATTATCCATAGACTATCCCCCTTGTGTTTTTAGCTTTCACGGAGCAAGTTCTTCTCGCCCTATCTTCCGAGCAACAGAGAGAGAAAATCCTGTTCGCGCCTCGTGAGCGAATGACCCTGATGTGTCAGATAGGCGCTGCTGACCTCGAAGTCGGCTCCCTCCGCCAAGCAGCCGGATAAATCGCGGAGCACGAATAAATTCTCCTTCTCCGGATATGGAGTATTGATTATCGACAGATAATGACCGCTCAGCAGGGCGTCCATATAGGCGCCGCGGTCGGAGACCGCAAAATGCGAACTTGACTCCTGAAGCTTCAAATGATCCATAAAATAGAGCATGGTGCTCACATCATCAAAGAATACGACGGCACTTGAATTGAGGTCATCAATGGTGATCTCCTCCTTATGCGCCAGAGGGTGATCGTCGGACATTATCAGATAGGTTCCCATATCGTCAAAGAGCGCATTATAGGTGAGATTATGTGCTGTGGCAAGAGTCGCGAACTTGCTCAGCTTCGTCTTGGCATGATAGATGATTCCGAGTGAAAACTCGCGACTCGTAAGAGCGTCTATTACTTCCATATTCCCCATTTCGCGATAGCGGTCACTCGGGGCGTTCCCCGACATATTGTGGAAGTTTCTAAAGCCCTCAGTTATAAACCTTGAATAATAGGTCGCGACGGAAAGAGGCACCTCGCTCTCGCTTCCGAGTGAGCGAATCTCCACGAGGTCTGACATAATCCTTTCGGCGCGCTCCATGAAGGCAGCCCCCTCCGCCGTACAGGAAATGCCATGACTGCTTCTGATAAAGATACTATAGCCGAGCTCCCTCTCAAGAGAATTGATCATATTGCTGAGATAGGGCTGGGAAACGAGCAGCTTTTTTGCCGCGTTATTTATGGAGCCTGCATTAGCCACCGCAATGGCGCATTCGAGATGTCTGAAAGTCATTCCATTCCCTCCACGAAGCAATGCGTTAGATATTAGCAATATGAGAATATCATAACAAAATTGTTATAACAAGACTAACAGTTTTCGGTATATCCGCCTCACTCTTTATTTCGATAAAATTTATATAAAGAAAAAGAGGGGGGAATTGTCTCATGGTGAACAAATATATGGAAGAAGCCGCCGCAATCAAAGGCGATCTCGTAAAATGGCGCAGGCATATACATCAGAATCCCGAGCTCGGACTCAAACTCCCTATGACCTCTGCATTTATATGCTCAGAGCTGGATAAAATGGGCATTTCCTATACTGCCAGCGAAGAAAACAGCCATGTGGTTGCATTGCTCGGGCAGGGCGATAAATGCATTATGCTTAGAAGCGATATGGACGCCCTTCCCATTCAGGAGGAATCCGGCGAGGAATTTGCCTCGACCAATGGGTGTATGCACGCCTGCGGACACGATATGCACGCCGCGGTGCTGCTTGGAGCAGCTAAACTTCTCAAGGCTCACGAGGCTGGGCTAAAGGGGAAGGTTAAGCTGCTTTTTCAGTCCGGCGAAGAAGTATTTAAGGGCGCAGAGACGGCAATCGCAGAAGGCGTTCTCGAAAACCCCAGGGTGGACGCGGCTGTTTCCGCACATATGGCGTCAGCCTTCCCTGTCGGCGGCATAGGCTATGGTTATTTCCCCATGTCAGCGGTCTATGGATTTAGGATTGACATCGAAGGGAAAGGAACCCACGGCTCGACACCCGAAAAAGGCGTGAGCCCTATCAATGCGGCAGTTCATATCTACCTCGCACTTCAAGAGCTGATTGCCCGCGAGATAAGCGCATCGACCGAGGCAGTTATTACTATCGGACGCTTTGAGTCGGGGAGCGCGAGCAATATCATTCCTTCGTCCGCAGTCCTTGAGGGAACGCTCAGGACCTTCGATTCATCTATAAGAGAATATCTTATCGGGCGTATCAGCGAGGTTGCCAAGAATGTGGGCGAGGCATATCGCGCTGAGGTTAAGGTCACCGCCGTAAGCGACTGCCCCGCGACGGTAAACGACAAGGAGCTCACAGACGAGGTTGTCGAAATATGCAAAGGTATAAATCCCGAATTTCAGGTTCTGAATATCTACCATGTAATGGGATCTGAGGATTTTGCATTCTTTACCGATAAGCTTCCCTGCTGCTATTTGGGAATCGGTGCGCTTTACGGAAACGATTATCCCGTCTACTCAGAGCATAATCCAAAAGTCCGTTTCAACGAGGATGCCCTCGTGGTGGGTGCTGCCACCTATGCCGGCATAGCCACAGAATGGCTCGAAACCCACGCATAGACGATCACATAAAACGCCGCAAAAGCAAAACTTGACGCAGGCAGATACAGATATCTAAACGGTCAGCATGTCTGCCGTGGATATATATAAGTTGAAAAGGTAAAGTGAAAAGGAGGAACTCTTTATGGATGCTATGCAAATTGCCAACAGTATACCAATGTGGGTTGCATGTGCAATTCCGGTAGGACTGATCATCTTTCAGGCTTTTCTGTTTATGAACAAAGCCCGTCAAGCGTGCAACGCTATCGGATACCCTGATGAAAAAGTGAAACAGGCTATCAAATCATCTGCCATCACTTCAATAGGGCCGTCGCTCGTAATCCTGAGCGGAATGCTCTCGCTGCTGATTACCGTAGGCGGACCGGTTGGCTGGATGAGACTGTCGCTTATCGGCTCGGTAATGTTTGAAAGTATCGCAGCAGGTATCGGTACGCAGCAGGTAGGCGTTACACTCGGTACAGACCCCATGACACCGACAGCGCTCGCCATGGCGGTATGGACCATGGTTCTATGTTCAATCGGCTGGGTAATCTTCGCCACCTTCTCCGCAAGCCGTATGGAGAAAATTCAGCATAAGATTACCGGCGGCAGCACTAAGAGAATGGCAATGATAAGCGGAGCCGCTATTATCGGTTGTTTTGCGTCCTTCGTAGGCAGTCATCTTGTCAAATTCAATGCTGAACTCGGCGGTTTTTACTTCAGCAAGAATGCGGTTGCTGCAATTCTCGGAGCACTCATCATGTTCGTCATGCTCAAAGTGTCCGCGAAGAACAAGAAGCTCGCTGAGTGGAATCTGTTTATCGCTATGATTTCCGCGATGATTCTGACAGCAGTCCTGCCGATTGGTAAATAAGGAGGTGCGAGATGAATAAAAAAGAATATTACGAAAATGAATATATGCCCAAAATGCACCGCTATGGTAAACTTATAGGCGTATTGGGCGTGCTGGCAGCATTTATCCCTTGTATCGTGCTGCTGGTAGTTTTCAAGGCTGCTCCTGAATGGGGCAAACTCCCCGCAGCTTTCCTGACAGGTTCTGCGACCTTCGGCTTCCTCTGGTTCATGGAGCCAATCGGCTATTTCAATGTGCTCGGACCTGTGGGAACTTATATGGCATTCCTCTCCGGTAATATCTCGAATATGAGAGTGCCTTGCGCGTCAATGGCGCAGGTGTCGGTAGATGCCGAGCCCGGTTCAGAAGAAGGTTCACTTATTGCTACGATCGGTATGGCAGTATCGGTACTCATCAACGTATCTGTGCTGACTGTCGGAGTAATTCTCGGAAGCGTAATTCTTTCGAAACTCCCACCATCAGTGACAGGCGCGCTTGGGTATCTCCTTCCCGCACTCTTCGGAGCACTTCTGATGCAGTTCGGAATCAAGGACGTAAAATATGCGGTAGGTATGCTTGCATACTGCGTCATTCTCTACGTTCTTATCTTCAAGGGCGCATTCGCATGGGTACCGCCACAAATATCACTCTCTAATTGGCTGCCTATCATTTCCGCAGTATTTCTGGGAATTGCCTTCAAGCTGCTCACCAATAAGGACAAGCCCAAGGAGGAAGCACCCAAAGAAGAATAAGCGAGGCAGGCTATGGACAAGAATAAAATTTATGAAATCGTTGGCCGGTTGCAGCCGACACTTGAGGCTGCCAGCAGATATATCTGGGAAAATCCCGAGCTCGGCGGCAGTGAGGAGAAGGCAGCCGCCTATTTCCGCAAGCTAATGCAAGATGCGGGCTTTAGGCTCGGCGAAACTCCTGATGTGGAGCATGGATTCACTGCGGAGTTCGGCAGTGGAAAGCCGGTAATAGCCATACTCGGGGAATACGATGCCCTTCCTGGGCTCTCTCAAAAGCCATGCGCAGTAAAGGAGCCCGTATCAGAGGGTGCTCCGGGTCACGGCTGCGGCCACAATCTGCTGGGCGCGGGATCCGCAGCAGCGGCAATTGCCGTCAAGGAGATTCTCGAAGCAGAAGGTCTTGCGGGTACGGTGCGATTCTATGGCTGCCCCGAAGAGGAGCTTCTTATTCGCGGCAAGGTCAAAATGGTTTACCACAAGCTCTTTGATGATGTCGATTTTGCTATCACATGGCATCCAATGTGTCAGACCCTCGTTTGGGACGGTGCGGCTTTGGCGAATGTAAGCGCGAGGTTCTACTTCACAGGAATTTCAGCCCATGCAGGCGCAGCCCCCGAAAAAGGCAGGAGTGCGCTCGATGCGGTTGAGCTGATGAATGTCGGTGTCAACTACCTCAGAGAACATGTGATAGACAAGGCGCGTATCCACTATACGACTAACAGCGGAGGGCTTCCGCCGAATATAGTGCCGCCTAATGCGGACAGCTGGTATTTCATCAGAGCACCTCATATGAGCGATATAAGGGCTATACTCGAGAGGATTAAAAAGATTGCACAGGGCGCGGCTCTTATGACCGAAACTGATGTAAAGATTGAAGTCGAGGGCGGCTGCTGCGAGATACTTCGTAATCACGCATTTGCAGATCTTGTGCAGGAAAATCTCGAAGCTTGCCCTAGACCGGACTATACAGATGAAGAGCTCAAATTTGCCAGAGAGCTGCAGGCAACCGTAGACCCTGCCATAGTAGCCAGAGACGAGGCTATATTCGGCAGCGTCGGCGAGCCTATGATGAAGTCAGCCGGAGAAAGAGACCTCTATCTCAAGGCACCGCTTACGGCTTCTACGGACGGCGGAGATGTGAGCTTTGCGGTTCCAATGCATATGTTCGCGTCCGCCTGCTGGCCTATCGGCGTGGCACCTCACACATGGCAGGCTGCCGCAGCCAACGGAACGACCCTGGCAGAAAAAGGCGCACTATATGCCGCCAAGGTATTGGCTGCCACCGCCTGTGATTTGCTCACCAGACAGGACGTTGCGAATGCGATTACCAGGGAGTTCGAGGAGTCCAAAGACCCCGACTACGCTCCAATGGTATATCTTGATTATGAAAAATAGACTGCGAAATGCAGCCTATACACCTCCTTGCCCTAAGCTTCGGCTTAGGGTTTTTTTCGAGGTTTTTCAGCCTAGGTCTATTTCAGCCGAGACTTATTTCAGTCTAGGTTTATTTCAACCAAAGCTTATTTCAGTCCCGAAGCCATCATATAGATATTGCATATATCTTCGGTATTGAGCACTTTGAAGTCACCCAAGGTTCGAGCGTCCTGGAATGTAACTCCGAGCGCCGCATTTTTGCATGCCGCCTCGTCAAAATCGAGTCCGAGACCCTTTATATCGGTCGGCATATCTATGGATTTGAAGAAGGCTTCAAATTTCTCAATAGCCCTGATTGGGTCGCTCTCTCCAAATACGCCTTCGCCGAGCTTTGCAAATCTATCCCTGTCCACATCAAGCACATAGCGCGCCCAAGAGCCCCAAATGGCTGAGAGTCCAGCGCCGTGAGCCACGTCGTACTCCGCTGAAAGCTCATGCTCTATCTGATGACACGCCCAATCGCCCAAGGTCGCATTACCTGCCGCCATAAGTCCGTTATGCGACAGCGAGCCGCACCACATGAGGTTGGCTCTGGCTTCATAGTCATCAGGCTTCTCGAGCGCGACAGGCGTCCATCTGATGACCTCTTTGAGAAGAGCGAAGGAGAGCTTATCCGTAAGCTCCAATGTATGTCCGCTGTGGAAAAATCTCTCCAGGGTATGCATCATAATATCAACAGAGCCCGACGCCGTCTGATACTTCGATACCGTATAGGTAAGCTCGGGATTGAGCAGGGAAAATCTGATTCTCCCAAGGTCATTATTGCAGCCCCTCTTATATATAGGGTCGGTCTCGTCGTTTGTGATTACGGAGGAATCGCTCATCTCCGATCCTGTTGCGGAAAGCGTGAGTATACATCCTATCGGCGCAATCCCTTCCGGCACGCGCTTACCGCAGTAGAAATCCCAGACGTCTCCGCCGCCATATACGCCATAGCCTATTGCCTTGGCACTGTCGAGAACAGAGCCGCCGCCGACCGATAGAATATAGTCGCAGCCTTCACTCTTATAAAGCTCTATGCCCTCGCGCACCAGGCTGACACGCGGATTAGGCACTACGCCGCCAAGCTCCACAAAGTCGATTCCGGCAGCCTTAATATTTTCCTCCACTCTGTCAAGCAGCCCGCTCTTCTTGACGGAGCCTGTTCCGAAATGAACCAGCACCTTTGTAGCGCCCTCCTTCTTGAGAACCTCTCCCGCCTTATCCTCTGCACCTTTGCCAAAATAAACATGTGTCGGTGCATAGTATTCCTTAATAGTCATTCTTTATCCTCTCTTTCATTCACTCATATTTCAAAGAGTTATTATCAGTTTGTATATCATACAAGATTTTCTCAAGCGGCATTAAACAAGGCTCGCTCGCCTGCATGAACTGCATATTTGATTGCCAGCTATCCGATATTTGTAGCAGACAGCAGGGTCGGCAGAAGCTGCTTCTTTCGGCTCATCACGCCCGGCATATTATACATACCTTTCTTAATCCTTGCGTATGGCAGATCCCTATTGGCTCTATGGTCCGACGCCAAAAGTATGCTCTTTTCCCTAAGCACGTCCGTCACCATCAGAAGCGTCCAATCGAGATTCTGAGAATTGGCGATCTCCTGCAATTTATCCAAATAGCGGTCTGCATATTCGTCAATATTCTTTAGTGTCGTAACCTCACATTGTCCGACGCCCATTCGCAGTCCACCCTGCTCATAGCTCTTAAAGTCTGAGAGTATCATCTTTTCGGCATCCTGTGCGGCGAGGTTATCCGTTATGCTAAAGAGCTTCTCCCCAAATTCATCTATGCTTGGCACCTTCGCCAAACGCGCGAGGCTCTCCGCCGTGCTTATATCGGCTGCCGTCGTGGTAGGACTTCTGAGTATCAGCGTATCTGCGATAACTCCCGTCAGGATCACCTTTGCACTGTATTCGTCAGGCATTATGCCATGCCTCATATACTGCTGATATACGATTGTGCATGTGCTGCCGAGCGGCTCTGCCGCTATGAATATCGGCATTGTGGTCGATACGGCATCCAGCCTGTGGTGGTCGATTATCTCCACTACATCTGCCGTCTCTATGCCTTTGACGCTCTGCGCGGGCTCATTGTGATCCACGAGTATGACTTTATTCTTAGGCGTATTCAGAAAACACCGCCTTGTGACGAAGCCCTTGAACTCGCCCCTGTCCATTACGGCAAGCCCCCTTGTATGTGATGTCATAAAAATCGCCTTAGCGTCCACGAAGAGGTCATCTTCCTCGATGACTTCCGTCTCACTTTCCATCATTGATGAGATAGGCTCCGCAAGCCTCAGTCTCTTTATAGTATCAGCCGTGCCGAAATCCGTAAGCAGCACTATGCCTTTATAATCGGAAAAATCCAGCTCTTCTCCGCCTGCGCCCGAGGTGATAATTATTGCCGGAACCTGCCTTTGCATTGCATATTCGAGATGTTCTGTTCTCGTCCCCATTACAACTATGCTGTCAGGGAACTCGTCCACGGCTTTCCTGAATGTATCAATGGTTGCGGCTCCTATGAGTATGGATCCTTCGACTATATCTCCCCTTCCGCGCTGCAATATGTCCGCGTGAAGCACCTTTATCAGATTGTCCAAGGTGAATTTGTAAATCGACCGCTTCTCCTTATTATCAGTGAGGAACCAGCCTGTAATATCATCCACGCTCAGAAGTCCCTTAAACTTCTCACCCTCATAGATGGGAACCACCGAAGGCTTATCTGTGCTATATGTCTTTATCAAATCGTAAATCGGCGCGTCCGCCTGCATATGCGCGCTAGGCTTCATCATTACATCACGCACCTTCGGGTAGACATCCCTTTTATAGCTAGGTAAATCAATCCCCATCACTTCCATTTGTTTCCTTACGCTGTCGGAAATATTGCTGCATCTGATAGGAATATATTCATTCTCCGAATCCGTCATATTCTTGAGATTAGCA
The DNA here is from genome assembly GCA_017515425.1 of Mogibacterium sp. Taxonomy (GTDB): domain Bacteria; phylum Bacillota; class Clostridia; order Peptostreptococcales; family Anaerovoracaceae; genus Crickella. Next base: position 11,108 of record JAFWFU010000033.1, on the reverse strand, counting down.
TATGCGGTCGCTGCGCAGAGGCTGTCGAGATCCGGATTCCTATGTCCTGTAATATAAATCTTTCCCATTCTTATCATTCCCCTTCTGTATATTTTTATTTTACATCAAAAAAGACAATAAAACGAGAGTATAGGTGAACCTCAATCAGTTTTCTCTGATATGCCGCCGCGAAATCCCCTAACGAGCTGCGGCCGCCTTGCCTATAGCCCTGAATTCTATTCTTCCTATCTTTCTGCACTTTTAATGGGAACCACTTTTAAATGCAAATTTAATTTTAAAAGAAATCTTCCATTTCCAGAATCGTGCTGCCAAACAGCCATGTGTAGTCTTTTTCGCCCCCGCTCTTAACTCTCAGAATGCCGGCGGGCTCTTTCAGGCTCACCTCAACTGCTGCATTCATTTTATCCGCAAGATACATGCCTACTGCGGAAGAGCCGCTGGCACAGGAATTCTCCCAAAAAACGGTATCAATGCTCGGCACATATACAAGTGGTGTTAGCTCGGTCTCTTCGCCGGAGAGAAACATCAAGCCGAGGCAGTCTGCACCGAGCATTCTGCACCAACTCTTTACGGCTTTTTCCGCCTGTTTAGGACTATCCTTTAGCGCATACAGCTTTCTGCTTTCTTCAATAATAATATGAGAGATTCCCCCCATATCTACTACAGGAAGCTCCTCAGCCACGCCCTCTGTCTCCAGCATGATTCTTTCTATGGAAAGGGGCTCTGGCATCTCGAGCTCCACATCAAATACTGACGGATTGTTTGCAGCCTTTGCGAGTCTGACTTCCAAAGCCTTGGGCGCGCCGCTTACCCTCACATTTACAGAGCAGGCTTCAATTCCGCTTCTAATCGCATACAATGCTGCGGCGCTTATGGCAGCGTTTCCGCAGAATTCACCACCTGCCATTCTGAGATTGATTGGAATCGAATTCTCGGGCTCAAGGCATACAAAGCCCACCTGCTCCACCTCAGGATGCCGCTTCATAATCTCATCCGATATGGCAGGCTGGCTCTCAATATCCACCTTCGTCTCGACCAAGGCGGTGATATTCCCCGTCGGATTAAAAATTGAATACTTAATACCGCTATTCATTATCGCCTATCCCTATGACTGCCTGTTTCTATCATGTCTATCATCATGTCTATCTTTTTTTATCTCTCAAATACGCTCAGGAACTGCCTCGTCCTCTCTTCGCTTGGATTTTCGAGCACGTCTTTAGGCGTGCCCTGCTCCACTATGACGCCGCCGTCCATGAATATTACGCGGTCGCTCACAGCCTTGGCAAACGACATTTCGTGAGTTACGACCACCATAGTCATATTCTCGTCCGCAAGCTGTTTTATGACCTTAAGAACTTCCCCCGTAAGCTCCGGATCCAATGCGGAAGTCGGCTCGTCAAAGAATAATATCTCCAGTTTCATAGCCAAAGCCCTCGCTATGGCGACTCTCTGCTGCTGACCGCCCGAAAGCTGATAAGGATATCCGTCAGCCTTATCCTCTATTCCCATTTTCCGTAGAAGCTCAACGGCGTTTGCCTCAGCCTCTTCTCTTCCCATGCCCTGCACCTTCATAGGCGCATCCGTGATATTCTTCATTATACTGTAATGCGGAAAGAGGTTGAACTGCTGAAAGACAAGCCCGCAATAGCCTCTGAACTTCTTAAGCTTCTGAGCGTTCGCATATACCGCGCCTCCCGTCTGCTCGTCCGTCCACGCAGCCTTATCTCCCATATATATAATATCTCCGCCGTCAATGGTTTCAAGGAAGGTCGCACATCTAAGCAAGGTGGATTTCCCCGAACCCGAGGGCCCGATAATGCTCACCACCTCACCGCTGTCAATGTCGAAGCTTATATCCTGCAATACCTCGAGACCGCCAAATTTTTTCCTAATTTTTTTCATTTCAAGTATCATATGTCGGTCTCCTCTCTATTTATAATAATCCATGGATTTTTCGATACGCGCCATGACTATCTCCACTGCATAATTTGCTATGAAGTAGAAAACTCCCGCGATTACAAATGGCATGAATGATGTCTGCGAGGCGGAAATCTGCTTCGCCAGGGAGAAAATCTCAGCATAGGCGAGCGTAAACGCCATTGACGTGTCCTTTACGAGCGTGATGACCTCGTTGGTAACCGATGGCATGATTATCTTTACGACCTGCGGCAGTATAATTCGCATAAAGGTCTGAGCCCTGCTATACCCCAAGACCTGCGCCGCCTCGTATTGACCCTGCGGTATCGACTCTATCCCTCCGCGGTAAATCTCGGCAAAATAAGCCGCATAGTTTACGACGAATGCGACGATAATCGCCGGGAAGCGCCAGCCGCCAATATTGAGCCCTAAGAGATAGTACGGCCCGAAATACCATACCAAGAGCTGTAACATCAGAGGCGTGCCCCTGATGACGGATATATATACGCGAATAAAAATGCGCAAAGGTGCAAATCGCGATTTGCGAAGAAGTGCTACTATCATGCCGAGAGGGAGCGAGCCTAAGAGCGTGAGGGCAAATATCGCGCCCGTCCTCAGCATACCCGCAGACATTGTTGATAACATTACGGAAAATTCCATATATACTCCTGTTTCCAAGGCCGCCTGCTATTCATCTCTGCGAGGCAACCTTCTTTATAACGCGAGAATCGTCGAGGGAAGCCCCCGACGTCTCACCGTTTTTAGAAGAAAAGCTTATATGACTATTGGTTTTTACTATTTCCCGAGCGTGATAAACTCTGCGATTTCAGGATAATTCTCTAAAATCTTAGCCACAGTGCCGTCCTTCGAAAGTGCGTCGAGTGCAGCATTGACCTTTTCGCAGAGCTCTTCCTCGCCCTTTCTGAATCCGATTCCATACTGTTCGGAGCCGAGATTCTCTTCGATGCAAACGAGGCTGTCATCATCTGCCATTGCCTCGGCAGCTCTTGTTACGTCTACTGCCACAGCGTCAATGGCGCCTGCCTTTAGATCGGTAATGGCGACTGTATATGTATCGAATACCTTTAAATCTGCGAATGTGTCCATGAGCGCCTTCTGTCCCTCTTCGTCATTGAGAAGATCATACGCCGAGGTTGCCGTCTGAACTCCCACATTCTTCCCTGCCAGATCTGCGAGGGTCGTTATCCCACTATCCTTTTTAACCATAATCTTCTGAGTATTATCGGAGTATGGCTTGCTCCAAAGATAGTCGTCTTCACGTCCGTTGATTGTAAATCCCGACCAAATGCAGTCGCAGCTTCCCGCTTGAAGCTCTGCATCCTTGGCGTCCCAATTAAATGGTACGGGTGTATAAGTCCAGCCGTAGTAGTCGCAAACAGCCTGAGCCATCTCTACGTCAAAACCGCCGTTGGAGCCGTCATCAGCTACGAAGGAATAGGGTCTGTAGTCAAGGTCAAAGCCTTGCTTGAACTCCCAGCCTTCTCCATAGTTTTCTGTTTCAACGACGACTTCGCCTTCTCCCGAATCATCTGAGCCGCCGCCACATGCGCTGAATGTGATCATTGTGAAAAGCATAGTGAATACGATTCCGAATACAGTAATTTTCTTTTTCATCATTAGTTCCTTCTTTCTTTTTTATATTATTATTGTAACACTTTCTTGCTTTAGTGTGCTAAAGCGTTAAACTGACAAAGCAATATTAGCACTATGAACCATAGGCGTCAAGTTTTTTATTGTATCTATTTAAAAACATTCAAGCGTCAATTTCTTTGAGGATTTCTATATTTGATAAGAATAGGGATAGGAAAAGAAAGCGAAAAATCAAAGTGAATATCAATATCAAGCTCTAACTATTACATAAAAACGCCTCAACGAAAAAGTGCCTCAAGCCATATCAATACTTTAAGACACTTTCAATTATTTCGTTAAATATCCATTATATATGTATATATAGAGCTAAAAGACATTAAGACTATATCTATATCTATATCTGTCAGTCTGCGGATATGCGTTTAAATATCACAAGCTATATCAAAAACTGCAAAGCCTCTTACAAGAAGTTAGCCCCGCATCTTGACATGCAGCTTGACATGCAGCTATGCCTTGCATACCTCTTTTATAATGCTTACCGCTTCTGCGAGCAATTCCTGCGGTATATTAAGAGCCGGAAGCAATCTGACTCTGCCATGTGCCGGAAGGCAGACCACGCCGTGTTTGAGGCATTCATTGATAATGTCCGCGGCAGGCTTTATGGTCTTAAGCCCTATCATAAGACCCATGCCGTCAACTGCCTCTATTCCTTCCGCCCCTTCAAACTCTTTAAAACAGTATTCGCTCTTCTCCCTGACGGAAGCGAAAAAAACATCGTCAAGTCTTTCGAGTATGCTACAAGCCGCGGCACAGGATATGAGATTGCCGCCGAAGGTCGCTCCATGGTCGCCACCTACAAATACATTCTTCACCTTTTCTCCGAGGAGAACCGCTCCAATAGGCAAGCCTCCCGCAAGCCCCTTCGCGGTCGTCGCCACATCCGGCTGAACTCCAAAGCCCTGATAGGCGTACATATATCCGCTGCGACCGTTTCCCGTCTGCACCTCGTCGCAGATCATCAGTATATCCTCTTTTTCGCATATCCCGGCAATGCATTTGATAAAGTCATCATCAAGCTTCATGACTCCGCCCTCGCCCTGCACGCATTCTATCATTATAGCGGCGATTTTATTATTCTTTACCGCTTCCATGAGCGCCTCTTTGTCATTGGCGGGCGTATGAATAAAACCTGCCATCATTGGCTTGAATGTCTGATGAAGCTCTTCCTGTCCCGTTGCCGCAAGAGCAGCCAGAGTCCTTCCGTGGAAGCTGTTTTCAAGGGTGATTATCGTATAATAGTCCTCACCCTTTTTCTCAGCGGCATATTTGCGGGCGACCTTTATCGCCGCCTCGTTCGACTCCGTACCTGAATTGCAGAAGAATACCTTTTTCATGCCGCTTTTCCCGCATAGCAGCTCGGCGGCTTTCACGCATGGCTCCGAATAATAGAGATTTGAAACATGCTGGAGCTTGCCAACCTGCGATATGACAGCCTGCTGCCATTTCTCATCGGCAATCCCAAAACTGTTTACGGCTATACCCGAGGACATATCCACATAGCGCTTTCCGTCCTCGTCATAGAGAATCGAGCCCTCTCCTTTTACAAAACAGACGGGATACCTGTTATAAGTAGAAGCTATATATTCTTTATCCAAATCCATTATCTTGCTCATAGTCTCCCTCCCTTTCTGATGAGTGTTCCGGCGCCCTCCGGTGTCAGAAGCTCCATAAGTATCGCATGAGGCACGCAGCCGTCCATTATTACGCAGTTTTCCACACCCATTCCAAGCGCTTTTATGCAAGAATCCACCTTGGGAATCATTCCCCCGCCGACAGTCCCGTCATTGCAGAGATCCAGGGCTTCCCCAATGCTTATATCCGGAATCAGCGAATCGGGGTCGTCCTTATCTCTCATAATCCCCGCTATATCGGTCAGCATGATCATTCTCTTGGCGTTCAAAGCCCCTGCGATATAGGCGGCGGCGGTATCGCCATTGATATTATATACATTGCCCTTTTCATCACATCCGAGCGTGGATATTACAGGTATATATCCGTTGTCAAGAATATCGGTTACCACCTTTATATTGGTTTTTACTATCTCGCCGACAAAGCCGAGCTCCTCGTTCTTCTGCTTGGCAATTATCATCTGACCGTCCAGCCCTGATATACCCATGGCATTTCCGCCGCAGACATTCAGCAGTGAGACGAGGCTCTTGTTTATCTTGCCGGCTAGTACCATTTCCGCTATGTCGATAGTCTCTTCGTCGGTTACTCTGAGACCTCTGGCGAATTTCGGCTCTTTGCCCAGCTTTTCTGCCACCTCATTCATCTCGGGTCCGCCGCCGTGGACGAGCACCACCTTTACGCCAATAAGCCAGAGCAGAACGATGTCAGTCATAACCTGTTCCTTCAGCTCCTCATCAATCATAGCATTGCCGCCGTATTTTACGACGACAATCTGGTTGCTGTATTTCCTTATATGAGGAAGCGCGTTTACAAGCACCTCCGCCCTCTCCGCATTTGACAGTTTGTTTGTCAGCTTGTTAGTCAGCATATTCGTCTCCCTCTAGCTCCTATAGTCTCCATTTATTCTGACATAGTCATATGTAAGGTCGCAGCCCCAAGCCGTAGCCGCGCCGCTGCCGTCATTAAGCTCTACCACTATATCTATTTCCTTCTCCGACAAAACCTCTTTGGCTGTCTCCTCCGAGAACTCTATGCCCGTACCGTTTTCGCATACTTTGACAGTCCCCGCCTTCGATTTGAAGCTCACATCTATTTTGTCCACATCGACGTCCGCGTCGGCATATCCTATTGCGCAGAGCACACGCCCCCAATTTGCGTCAGAGCCGAACATGGCAGCCTTTACCAAGCTTGAGCAGATTATGCTTTTAGCTGTCTTTTTCGCGGCTTCCTCTGTCTTAGCGCCGCTGACGAGGCATTCCAAGAGCTTGGTCGCTCCCTCTCCGTCGCCTGCCACCATTTTGCAGAGATTTACCGTAACGGAATTAAGAGCCTGCATGAATGCGTCGAAATCCTCTCCTTCCGCGCTGATCTCAGCATTACCCGCCATTCCGTTCGCCATTATCACCAATGTATCATTCGTGGAAGTATCTCCGTCAACGGACATCATATTGAAGGTCTTTTTCACATCATTTGAAATCGCCTTTTGCAGCATTTCAGATGAGACAGCCGCGTCAGTCGTGATAAAGACGAGCATTGTCGCCATATCGGGATGTATCATTCCGCTTCCCTTAGCCATTCCCCCAATGGTGCAGGTCTTTCCACCGAGCTCAAACTCGACTGCCGCCTCCTTGGCATAGGTGTCCGTCGTCATAATCGCTTCCGCAGCATATCTGCCTCCGCTATACGAGAGTCCCTTTGCAAGCTCATCAATTCCATTTTTGATAGGCTCAATATTGAGGGGCTGTCCGATAACGCCTGTCGAGGCAATAGCAAAATCCTCGCTTTTAAGCCCGGTTGCGGATGCTGCTATCTCCGTCATCTGTTTAGCAATCTCAATGCCGTCAGCATTACAGGTATTCGCATTGCCGCTGTTGACTATGATCGCCTGCGCCCTTCCGTCCTTTAAGTGATCCTCGCTGACATATATGGGCGCTCCTTTTACGAGATTTCTCGTATATACCGCCGCGGCATTCGCCATGACATCACTTACCACCAATGCCAAATCCTTCTTATTGATATTAGCTCTGATACCGCAATGAATCCCGTTCGCCTTATATCCCTTGGCTGCACAAACTCCGCCTTCAATGATTTTCATATATTCCTCCAATCTTCGTAATCAACCTTCCGTTATAGGTCCTATGTTACAAGTCTTATGTTATACCCTATGTTACAAATCTTAGGTTATACCCTCTGTTATAAATCCTCTGCTATGAGTCCCATGCCTTCATCAATCCCCAGCACATTATTCATATTCTGTATGGCTGCGCCAGAGGCGCCCTTCCCGAGATTGTCGAAAACCGCCATGAGGACAATCCGCTCGTCATTTCCCACTACGCTGATGAGCATATCGTCCCTGCCGCCCATCTTCGACGCCGAGATAAATCCTTCCTCGTCCATATGCTCGCAGTATTTAATCATTCCCGAATACTTTGAATAAATATGCTTAATATCTTCTACCCCGCCGCTTATATCCTTTGCGAATATCGGTATGCTCACCTGCATACCCGAATAATAGCTTGAGACTATGGGACAGAAAAGAGGTGCAGTTTCAATCCCCGTCACAGCCTGCATTTCCTTCAAATGCTTGTGGCTCTGCATGAGCCCATACTGCCTCGGCGCGGCCAATGCCTCTGGAAGCTCAGGTTTTTCGTAGTCGGCAATCATCTTCTTGCCGCCGCCCGAATAGCCCGTCAGCGAAAAACAGCATAGCTCTATATCCTTTTTTATCAGCCCGCATTCTACAAGGGGCGCGACCAAGGCTATAAAGCCGCTCGCATGACAGCCCGGATTGGATATTCTTTTGGATTTTTTTATAAGCTCCCTCTGTGCTCCGCCTGAAAGCTCGGGAAATCCATATGTCCAACCCTCTGCCGTCCTATGCGCGGTAGATGTATCTATAATCACGGTATCAGAGTCCGTCATCATTTCAGCAGTCTCCCTGGCGGCATCATCAGGCAGACATAGAAAGCTGATGTCCGACGCCTCGATAGCCTCTCTTCTGGCTTCATCATTTTTGCGCTCTTCCTCGGGCAGAAGTATCAGTTCTATATCAGGGCGCGCGCTCAGCCTATCCTTAATCCTAAGACCCGTAGTGCCTGCGCTGCCGTCTATAAATACCTTTTTCCTTCCACCCTGCATATGAGACAACTCCTTTTTATATCTGTATCGAAGCTGGGATAATACCGCTCGTTTTTAATCCGCAAATGAAATAATATTGCTCGTTTCGTATAATTATTCATAAAATAGCATAAAAAATCGCATATGTCAATGCGATTTCAGTTATATTTATACTTGTATCTTATTTCGATTGCTGTTTTCTCTAATGCCGACGCCTGGCGTACTCGTAGCTTGGGATAGTGCACCTATAGTACGTCGTGAATGATTTCGACTGCTCTTTTCAATTCCTCGACTCCTATCTGCCCAGGAGCAGATGTCTTGGCAGCCGCACCGAATGTGAGCGTAGACCCGAATATGCCTCCCGCTATGCGGCTGACGACGCCTATATTTCCCATGGACATGGTGATTATAGGTCTGTCTGCATATTCTCTTGCCATTTCCTCTGTGGCTGACATCAGGGTTAGAACGTCCTTTTTATCCTTAGGCATGACAGCTATCTTCAAAACGTCAGCTCCCATATCCTGCATTTTGCAGAGCCTCGATATTATTTCTTCCTTGCTTGGCGTATAGGCAAAATCATGGCTGGAAGATATGACCTTGACGCCCGCAGAATGAGCAGCTTCGATAATTCTGTCTGCGATTTCGTCCCCTGCCGCAAATACTTCCACATCAATCGCGTCCACCAAACCCGTCTCGGCAGCCATAATATTGATATTCGCATAGTCTTCGGGCTCTATAGACTTTTCTCCGCCTTCTTTTGAAGTGCGGAATGTCATCAAAAGCGGCAAGTCTCCGAGAACTTCTCTCAGTTCTGTCAGCATATCTCTGACCGCATTAAGATCGAGCGCGTTCTCAAATCTATCCGCCCTCCATTCGACCATATCAGCGGGAAGCTCGGTAATACTCCTCGCTTCTTTGATAACAGCCTCCTTTGTTTCCTCAAAGATTGGTACGCAAATCTTAGGAATTCCCTCGCCGAGAACCATATTTCTTATTTTGACAGTATTCATATCAGAATTCCTTCCTTATCCATGTCAGAATTCTATCCCTATTCGTATCAAAAATCTTTTCCATGCCGAAAGCCGCACTCCCGCCATTATTCTTTTCCATGCCGAAAGCCGCATTCCCGCCATTGTGAATATCTCGGTCATGCGATATACGCCGAAAGAATCTCCGCAACGAGCATATAATGCGCGTCGACCTCTCCGCTAATATCGGGATTCCCCTCTGTTTTCGGATAGAATACGTCCATAATATCCTGTGGAATAGCAGCTGCGTCCTGAAGCTGTCTGTAAAGCACCCTGCATTCAAGTGTCAGCGGCAGCTCCTTGATACCCGGCACGCCTATCTCCTGAGGCTCAGTAAGACTAAGACCGCATTTCTCAATCTTATCGACATCACGTCCGCTCTCCGTGCCGCAGACCGCGATTATCTTCTTGTCGAAGTCTCCGAGGGGTATATTTACCGTAAACTCAGGATTCTTTTCCAGCATTTTTCTCGTCAACCTGCTCTCGCGAACATATGCGACAAAGCTGGGCTTGCCCCAAGTAGTACCGATATTACCCCAGCCGATTACCATGCTGTTGACCTTGCCCTCAGCCTTAGTCGTCATCAGCACTCCCGTCGGAAGCGCTTTTAGAATATCCGCTGCATATTCTCTGAAATCCACCTTTTTCATACGCCCTCTCCTTTAATCTCTTCGCTGTAAAATTTTTTCATATTCCGATTATACAATCTACGTATATCTATATTTTATTCAGCATGTGCAGATCCCTTGTCGCTCTCGCTCAGATACTCAAGTATAGCATGGGCGGCGACGCTTCCCTCGCCCACAGCCTTGGCTATCTGATAGGGTCTGCCGGTGCAGTCCCCTGCGGCAAAGCAGCCTTTATAGCTGGTCTCCTGGTTTTTATCCACCTTGATATGTGCTCCCTCTAGTTCAAGCCCCGAGAAAAGCGTCGAAGGTGCAATGGTCGGTCTTAGGATAAATACCCCGTCAACATCAAGCCTCCTGCCGTCGGAAAGTTCGACGGAATCCGCCTTCATCTCACCGCCCAATTTTATGATAGGCTTGTTCAGGATTTCGATTTTTGGCGAATCACTCGAATATCCGAAATTCGTATAGACATATAGCTTGGAGGCTATTTCCTCGAGATAGTCAATATCATGCGCCATGCGGCTATCCGTGCAGTATACGGCGATCCTCTTTTCTTTGTATAGGAAGCCGTCACATGTCGCGCAGTAGCTGACGCCCGAGCCGAGCAGCCTTTCCTCGTTTTCCATTCCCTTAGCCGCCGGTATTCCCGTCGCGAGCAGCAGAGAGCGCGCCTCATACATATCATTATCCGCCAGCAGCATAAACTTATCATCAAGAGCCGCTATATTGGTAACTTTTTTCTCTGTAATCTGAATGCCGAGCTCCTCAGCCTGCTTTCTAAATATCCTATTCAGCTCGCTGCCGCCCACCATTGGCACTCCCGGATAGTTCGCAATCTTTTCGCTTTTTTCGATTTTATCACTTCCTACCGCGGAGCCAAGCCATAATATTTCTTTATTGTGAAGCTTGAGCGTGAGCGCTGCTGAAAGTCCCGCAGGGCCCGTTCCCACTATTGCCACATCATAGGTCATAAGCCTTCTTGTATGATTAGTCTGAGGCTAAATCATACTCTCCTTTCCATTTTTGCTGTTTGTGTCATAATGCATTCAGATACTGTGGACTTTTGATTTTTCTTTGTAGCTTTGACTACTTGATAGGAGTGTATTGCCGCTACATT
>JAFWFU010000007.1 GCA_017515425.1 Mogibacterium sp. | reverse complement strand
TAACACGGAACGCGTAGCAGCAGATATTTCTGTGAGAAGCGGCAATGCCACTTGCAGCACGGAGGTAAAAGGCAAAACAGGCACAACCAAGATAACTGTTTCCATGGAACTTCAAAGGAAAGTGAAGGGCTCGTGGGTTACATTTAGGAGCTGGAGCTCATCAAAAAATGCCAGAACCTTTACGTTAACCAAGTCGGAGACTGTCAGCCGTGGCATCTACAGGGTAAAAAGTGTCGTAAACGTATACAAAGGCTCCAAAAGCGAGACCATTACCAAGCACAGCGGTGCGGCAACAAGCTGACTGACGAATAAGATGAAGGTCAGAAAACGAGAAAGATATTTCAAGATGAATCGATAAAAAATCACGGAGGATTAATTATGCTTAAGAAAAAAGTTGCATCAGCAATCTGTGTCGCAATGCTAATATTGATGGCAGCAGCGCCTACTCATGCAACAGATAATACAGATAATACATATATCGAGAAAGGAATAAGAAACAGAACGATAATAGATGTTGAGCGCGAAATTGCCAATCTGGAATACTGCGAGGGAGAGCAATCATTTACGGACCCGGCTGTGATTGACCTGATAGCGAAAGAATATTCTTTAGAGAATCCTGAAAATATTGAAGAGATTAGATATATACCAATCCTAGAACCGGAAGAAGTCTTGGGAATGGAGAGAGAAGACCCGGCACAGAACGAGGATATCCAAGCATCAGAGAATCAAAAAAGTATCAATCAGATAAAAGCTTCAGGATCCACATCATATTATGTAAAAAAGAAGGGTTCTTCTGATTCCCAAGGGAAATTGATACGCTCCTCATGGTATCGCTACCCCGGCGGAAGTATGACGATATCAGAGGCTATATCACGCACACATTCATTCTCGGCGTCGGCAGGGATTGAAGTGCCGGTAAAGATTGTAAAAGCACAGCTTGAAGCGGCTTATGGAATATCTTTTTCGAAGATGGATACCGTATCAGACACTCAAGAGATAAAAGTCAAAGCCAAACATAAACGAAACGCAAGCGCTTATGTTAATACTCGCACATACAAAGGTGAATTGTGGAAAAAATACATGCGAAAAGGAGACTGGGTAGATACAAAATGCGGAAATACCACTGTAAAAAGGGGAGTAGGTGTGATTTTCGTAGTTGGAAAGAATGTTAGATTATAGGATAAGTCCGAGGTTATGCAATTAGTTGCTGCCGTGGACATACTATATTTGACAGTGAAAGAAAGAAAAAACGATAATATCCACTATGTAACACCTAAAACGTGCGTATCTTCACAACCATCAGCATCCTTTGCTGTGTCAGCGAAATTTGTCGTAGGCACTGCTACACCTGTGCTTCGCTTCCCTTCACGGAATGCTGATAGCGGCAAAGCTATTGTCTAGAGTACAGATAATCAGCGTTAAGATTTAACAAATACCGATTGCAAAATGATGGATGTGCGAGCGTGGTATCCGTGGCTTTGGGAATGACCGTTCGGCGGCTTCGGTCGTTTACATGGGACGGTCATTTTGTTAAAATAATTTTGGTTCATCATGGATTCAAAGTGTTGCACCGTTATTCGATATCCGATAAGGACACGGTACAACGTGATTCAGAGAAAGGAAGAGAAAATGAAGATAGCGATAGGCTGCGACCACGCGGCATTTGAATTGAAAGAGGCGGTTAAGAAAAAACTGACTTCCGATGGATATGAAGTATTGGATATGGGCTGCCATTCAACTGAGTCGGTCGATTATCCAAAGTACGGTCATGCCGTAGGCAAGGCTGTGGCGAGTGGGGAAGCCGAGCAGGGTATCTGTATATGCAGTTCCGGCATAGGTATCAGCATGGCTGCCAATAAAGTGCCGGGCGTAAGAGCAGGACTCGTACATTCCGTGCATACCGCCCATATGACGAAGCAGCATAACAACGCAAATGTGCTTTGCTTTGGCGCAAACGTAGTGGATAAGGATTTGGCGTTTGCCATGGTGGATGAGTGGCTGAATACGGAATTTGAAGGCGGCAGGCATGAACGCCGCGTGAACGAGATAGAAGATTTGGATTTCTGACTGCTCAGAAGAACCTAAAGCCGTTTATATCTTCAAAACGGCGCAACGGTATTAAGATAGGATGCAGCAGATCTAAACAAAAATACTCCCCTTCGATTAAAAAATCGAGGGGACTGTTTTTGTGCCGCAATACCGAAAAATTAACTTCCGCGAAGCTTGGACATCTTTCGCACAGTTTGGTCTGCTTTCGTCCAGCCTGGACAACTTTCATGCAGCTTAATCAACTTTCGTGCAGTTTAGACAACGTTCGTGCAAGTTTCTTTATTTTATACCGCAAAAATTGATACAATCGGGAGTAAGATGCTCTTCGCCGTCAGCTGCGGTTTGAGCAGCTGTCAACCAGCTGACGACCGGCTTTTACGGCTGAACCCGTGCGAAGGGAATGTCTCTTGTTAAAGTTGATTATAGGTATTTGTGCGAGGAGAAAAAGATGTTGAGCAGATTTAAGTATTCATTTTTCCTTATTGCGGTCATTCTTGCAATGGTGTTTGCAGGACCGGCTACAGAGGGATTCAAATGGCTGGGAGGATTTACGGCTGATGTATATGCTGCCGTAGTCTCCACGGACGAAGGAGATGACGCTGATTTTGACAAGACGGGGGGAGTGCTGAAATCGCTCGGCTTCGATATATCGGAGATGCCGGCGGCATATGATGCGGACGCTGGCACCAATCCTTATGGCTCAGACGTCACCACCGTCAGGGAGATAGAGGAGCTCCTGCGCGTGGACAAGGACTCGCAGCAAGCCTTTTTGTTCGGACATGACACCAAGCTGGACGGTGAGTACAGCAGTTTTGAGGCGAGCAGAATAGCTGCGATTCCCGGCAATCTGGGCGACAGAAATGCTTTCAATACGGCTGTCAAATTCGGCATAAACGGCGACGGCAGAGACGAAGCCCTTGCCATCATCTATACTAATTACAATTATCCACCTCTCCCGAACAGCGACAAGCGTATCTATATGAAGATTGTCAATCCCGCAACGGGGGCTGCTTCCAATGCCTTCATCATCGGGGAACTGCCGGAATCGGACCTACCGCAAGACCACCTGATACAGTCACAGCTCCAGATAACGGCGGGCGACTTCGACAAGGACTCGATAGATGAGATCGCGGTATACTCTCCCGCTCCGAACGCCTCGTCAAAGGCGAAGGTCGTGATTTACGATCTTATAGACGGAAAAGATTGTGAAGATCCTTATAGGAAGGAATCATGGAGGACGGCATGGAACTATATGCTGCCTGTCACTCGGGACGAGATCATTCAAATAAGTGATGATCCCTCGAATCCTCGCTATGCGACAAATGTATACAACAATATAGATCTGACCTCGGGAGACGCTGACAACGACGGCATTTGCGACCTCATAATATCCTATGGAGCATCGGATACCGATATACATACAGATCTGGGAAAGGCGTCTGCAATTGAAAGATCCGTTCCAAGCAAATCGGTGCTGCTCTACGGCAGCGATAAGGGGCAGATGCTAAAAAACAGCCAGGATCTCAGCTTCGACGGACTGTCTTTGATCAGAGTGGCTTTTGCCTTCGGCGACACGGACGGAGACGGAAATGAGGATATGTTCTTCGGTGGGCAGTTTAGATCCGGACAGGCTTACAATACTTCCAGAGTTCTCGGCTGCTATCGCTATGACGAGGGCAGCAAGAAGATGAAACTCGAAGCCATAGAGAATATGGAGATCGTAAGCGGCAGTATAGGTCAAGGCGTATTCAATTCAGCTAACGGCTGGGACGGCGAGTATTTAAGTTCGCCTCTGATGAAGGTCAATATCGCCGTGGGAGACATTCTTGGCGAAGGCAATAATGCGAAGATATATATGGACAGCGTCATTTACTCGGTGAATGACGGCGATTTTGCTATCGTGGACGAGCTGGAGGACTCCAGCGTGGACGCCGAGGGAAAACCTCTTGGAAGTCAGATCTTCACGGACATGAAGAAAGGATACAACAACGATCCTGCTAAAAATGCAAGGTATTATGAATTCGGAGCTCATGCGGGGGATTTCACCGGCAGCGGCTCTGATTATGTGCTGGTGGACAGAGTATCCGTAAAAAAGAAGCCTGATATCGGTGGAAACAGCACCATCGATTATTGTAAGGAAGCGAAGTCGTCCATAATCATTCAAAAGAAGGTGAATGACAGCCTGACTTTGGATGCCAAGCATGAGGGCAAAGAATATAACAATTATGGAAGTGGGACTCCGTTCTTAACTGCTGCGGTGGATTCCGACAGTGACAGCCTGGTGGCGACATACACAGGCGAACATAAGATAGTTTACGATGAGCCTCAGGTGTCAGCCGTATTGGCAGCCCCTCCGTACTACAAAGACGCAGTCAATTACGATAACGGGGATATGCTGAAATATTGCAGCACGTCATACGGAAAGAAAAAGGGAGACAATGCAGAGGGGTCAGACCCCTACAAGGGCAATCTGAGCGTCAAGCTTAACTGTGAGGAAGGTGCAGAACAGGGCGATAGGTTTATGGCTGATCTCAGCAGGGGCTGGAGCAGACCCGAGACATGGGGCTATGTGGACGAGTCGGAAAAAGAGGAATCCTATAGCTATGCCGGCGGAGAAGGTGCGGTTGTACTGCATTCTACCCCTAAGGAGAACTATTTATACAAATTAGAAGGTGTCATTGTGGCTGATGACGGCAGCTACAATGCCTTTGAACAGGATATGACGGTCAGCAGAAGCTACAGAGACGTAAGACAGGTGCTGACGCTGAAAGACTATAACGATATTCAGAAGAATTATCATAGAGAACTTCCTGACGTATCGCAGATCATACAGTCGGAGGAGGGTTATCCTGCGACCTATCCGAAGTCTCAAAATGACATACCGCAGTATGCCAAGGAGAGGCTGGACGGAAATGTCCTTGAAAAAGACCTTGTGATGACGGAAGGCGGCGTGATAGGTAAGCCTGCGGCTATCGCTATGGGTAAGGAATGGACCGGTGCAGCTTACGGAAACGGCAAGGAGACGCAGTCATTCTCATATACCAAGGCTGTAAATGGCAGAAATAATGCGACAGGAAATAATGCGGCAGGGAATAGTGCGGCAGGCGGAAGCGCGAATTCCTACACGGAAGAGCATGATTTTGCAGGCTCGGTGGCTGATATGCCGAGGGCGATCAAGGGCTCCGGCTACGACTTCTCATGGAAACTCCTGAAATACGATATAAGCTATTCTGAAAACGGATATAGCTTCAATTTCCCTGTGGTGACATATATGGTGGACAATGCGGTTTCCCCGCCGGAACTTCCTGAGAATATCACACAGGATTTCGACAATACCACAGATTCACAGATTGCTCTTAGCTGGGACTACAGCGTGGAAAGTCCCAAAGAGTTCAACATATACAGAAATGAAGGTCTGTTTGGCGGCGGCTATACCAAGATCGGCACGGTGAACGGATCTGACTATCGCGTTAAAAAAGACGAGAACGGTGTTACCGTAAAGGACGGCAAAGGACGTATGGTAAAGGAGTACGGCTTTACCGACGAAGGGCTGAGCGCAAATCAAAAATATCAGTACAAGATAAAGGCTATCGGGCAGACGAGCCCCAGCGAGAGCGTGTTCAGCCATGAAATAGAGGCTATGACTTTTGCAGGGACTAAGCCGGAGGTATCGCTTTCGACGGATAAACTCACCATATATCCCGACAGCAGTTATACTCTTAGAGCCCAGCTGTCTGATCCCGAGAACTATCAGAGCAATATATCCTATCAGTGGCAGAAATACGACGGCAAGACGTGCAAATGGGTTGACTTGGTCGGCTGCAATACTGCCGAGATCAAATTCTACAAGTCTGCAAAGGCTGATGAGGGCAGCTATAGATGTTGCCTTGGTTTAGTGCGCAAGGACGGCGGCTCTCAAAAAATCAGCATATATACAGAGCCTTGCAAAGCAGTATATTCTCTCAGGGAAGTAAGGCTCGGAGAGATAAGCACATATGAGGGAAGCGGGAATTCTGCTACGAATACGGGGCTTCGCGTCGATGTATTCAGCAAGAACGGAGGCGGCATTTCCAAGCCGAGCGGCAATGTGATATTCACGATTGCGGGTGCTAACGCCACCTTCAAAATTGAAGGCAAGGTGAATGAGGCTGCGGGGCGCGTCGATATAAAGAGCATAGAGGATAAGATAGGCGCGATAGCGCAGCAGAACTTCACTGACGGCGGCTATGTCATCACCGCCAGATACGAAGGAGATGCCATATTCTATCCGGGAGACGCTCCTTGGGAATATCACTATCTGAGGAATATCACTGAGTCTAAAGTCCTGTCCTTGAAGTCGGCATATTATTTCGGAGAGGACATAATGAAGGGCGCAGGGCTTTTCGAATATAAGAAGAATTCTAACGGTGGGATCACGAGAGTGGATCGTACAGAGGATATTAAATGCGTCAAATTCTTCAAGACGAATGAATACGGGGAAAAGATGTCCGAAGTGGACGCAATGAAGCTCGCGGAAACGGGCGGCAGAGCCGAAGTTCCGCTTCACGAGGACTTGGCAGA
Organism: Mogibacterium sp.; assembly: GCA_017515425.1. GTDB lineage: Bacteria > Bacillota > Clostridia > Peptostreptococcales > Anaerovoracaceae > Crickella. The sequence goes on along the minus strand of JAFWFU010000007.1, from coordinate 147,190 downwards.
CCGAGCTCTTGTGGAGGTGTACTCGAATGAGGCAGGATCGGGAACACCGCTGGCGGGAGCTCTGATAAAAGTCAAGAAGATCGGAATAAACATCAGCGTCAGGGATAAGATGACGGGAACGGGAGACCTTCTGGAGTTCATAGACGAAGATGATGTAGACCTCTCAGCCGATACGACTGTGGAACTCGGTAAGATGAATATTCATAATCCGGGCGAAAAGAAGAGTCTCTATGATTATCTAGTATTCAATTACTACGGGCAAAACGGCGACTTCATGTATGACTCGGATAACGCAACGCTGCATAAGGACGAGTTCATAGCTGCCGACTATTCTGTTCTGCCTGCATTAAGAAACGATATTGTCAAGAAATTCTATACTCCGATCCTGACAGGCGGCAGATTTACCGTGGTCGGAAACTATTATCATATCAGCGCAAGCGCGGCGGATACGAATACCGGCAGCGTTGAGATGATCGCACCGGATAAGCTCAAAGAAATCAACCAAGCAGGCTATGCCGGCGGCACTAAGATTACACTAAAGGCTGTCCCGAATAAGGGATTCAAAGTCAGCAAATGGATGGTGAACGAATGCGGAGTGAGAGAATACACTCTTTCGGGCGCCGAAAGAATAGACTATACGGTGAAGAGCAAAGACACCGAAGGCGACGGCAAGATAACTATTAAAGCGGTGATGGAGCCGAAGGATAATATCCTCTCATACGGAGTCAAAGGAAACGGCAGTATAAGTATAGAACCTGCAAAGATCAGTTCCGGAGATACGGTGCTGGCGGGGACACAGCTCAAGTTTACGGCTGTGCCTGATGAGGGCTGGCATTTTGTAGAATGGCACTGGTCTAATATCGGCGGCAGCGATTCCATATCCACAGGAACAGCTCTTGAAAACGGAAGCAACGAAAAGACTTATACAATGCCGGACAATGCCGCAGTACTATATGCGGTATTTACCAGAGACAGCCTGGACATCACAGCGTCTGCCGATCTTGAAATATCCTATATCAACGACGGCAGCGATCCGCTTATAGATGTCGGAGAGGAGGTCGAGACCGACAGGGGCAGAAAGGTGCCTCTTGGCACAGAAGTCAGGGTCAAGCTAAGACCGGGCATGGAAATAGCGGAAGGCGCTCAGTGGACTGTGCAGGCAAAGACCGCAGAGGGAATGATAAATCTGCCTATTAGCGAGATGTTATATCAGGGACGCGCAGGGTGCAAGTTCAGGCTTGAACATCCGACGGACACAGGCATTGTGCTGACAGGTTGCAGTATTTCCATAGAAACAGTTAGGGGCAGATACGCCGTGGAGGCGAAGAACGAATTCGACGACCGCGCGGACTTCACGATTTATGTGGACGGAGAAGAGATGCAGGGCAATCCTATATTCGATATAGAAGCAGGCACAAGGATAGACGTCAAGGCAAAGGCCAGAAGAGGCTATCAGATAGAGTATTGGAATGTGAACGGAGAGAATGTGGACGTCAATGACAATACCTACTCCACCGTGCTCACACGCAATACCATCATCCAGACCGGCACTAAAAAGGACAATGAAGTGAGCCTGAAATTCAAGGCTGAAGGCGGCGGGAAAGGCAAATATGTCATAACTGACAAGAATGGCGACAAGATAGAAGAAGTCTTCGAAGGATCCAATAATACTACCGCAACTGCCTACAAGGGAGAGTCGGTGATCGTAAGCGCAGCGGATGACGAGGCGAATTACTTACTGACCGAGATCTTGGTGAACGGAGAAAAGCAGCAGATAAACGAGGGCAGTGCCGAGATTGAAAATCTCAGCGAAGATACCGATATTGTCTGCAAATTTACACCAAACAGCTATGTAAACCTTGAATTCGAAAAGAACGCAAGGGAGTATGACCCGGCGATTACTGACGAGGACGGTTCAAAAATAGAGATTGGAAAGATCCTCAAGGTGGCAAAAGGAGAGGCATACAAATTCAGTGTTGTAGTTGACAAGAAAGCAGATTTGCTGGCGGAAGTCCGCGCAGGAGGGGGTCAGCCTGTGAAGCTTGAACCCCTAAGCGGACCGGTGGACGTGAATGCCAATAATGTGAAATATGAATTCACTATAGACCGCGTCGAAGCAGATACGAAGGTGACAGTCTCGGACTGCAGCAAAATGTATATATATAATGAGGAAGATCTGAAGCAGTATTTCGAAGCGCTCGCGAAGAATGAAAGCACCACCTATAAGCAGCCAAGCGCCGTTCTGATGAATGACATCAATGCCGGCTCTTTGGTGCTGACTTCACTTTCGAGTTCAAGTGCCACGCAGTTCGACGGGCAGGGTCATTGCATATCCGGGCTTTCCGTCGGAAGTAAAGAAAACTGTGTGAAAAAATACTACGGACTCTTCGGAGATTTGAAGTCCGGAGGATATGTTAAGGACGTCTGCTTTAAGGACCTCTCGATCTACGCAGAAGCCGACGCGGATGGCTATAGCGGTATGATTACCCATTTGAATCAAGGGATTATCAGGCGAGTCTCCGTGGTGGAGTCTGTGCTGGGAATAAATAAAAACAGCTCCAACAATAAGGCAGAGCAGGCGGGATGCTTCGCGATGAACAACCACGGCACCATAGAGAACTGTCTGGTGAGAGGTCTTTTGGTTGAGAATAAAGACATGAATGATAACAGCTTGGGCGCAGCCTGTGGCATAGCTGTATTCAACCAGAAGAAGAATGATGGTATCTCAGGCAATGGGGTTATCAGGAACAATTATGTCGAGAAACTGACGTATTACGCAAAAGAAAGCACCTCGCAAAAAGAGGCTTTGAACAGCGTGATAATCCTCGACGACGCCGGAAAGCATGGTGGAAGCTTGGATAACAGCAGTAATATCTACAAGCAGAGCTATGGGGTAAATTGTACTTTCGGAACCAACGCATTCACGAAGACAAACAATAAGAACGATCAGCAGAAGGCAGAGGAAGAGGCTAAGATGCCCGAGTTCACGAGGAAAATCGCTCGCTTGCTGAACGATATGGCAGGTGAAAAGATCTGGGGGACGTCCGATTCGCAGGATAAGCGGATGAGGCTCATCAGAGTCAAGGAGGACGCCGATGAGGACATCAAAGAAGTTACTGCGCCTATAAAGGTGGACTTCACCTCAACCAAAGATCCGATAACAAGATACTATTATCCCGGTCTATGCGATCTTCCGAATGCTCCATATAGACCACCAATGGAGCTGTATGTGGGATGGGTAATAGATGGGGTGGCATACGACGTGACTAAGGACTCGCCAGCCAAAGTAGAGCTCTGGAAAGACCAGATGGTGGAAATGGCGATCAACCCGGATGAATGGCCCATAGGCTTGTATCACAGAGATGAAAACGATAATCCGTTCGATATTAGGTATTATAACGATGTGGTGAGAGCCATGAAGGACGCTGAGGCGGATCCGGGTCGCTTCCTTCAGGAACTCAGGATCAGAGGCCACGTGTCGATGGATAATTATTCCTTCATAGTGAGCGACAAGACCAGCGTCGTATTTGCGTATGACGGCAGTTTCGTTATCGGTAAGGACGCACAGCTCATAAACAACGGCTCGATATACTTCTCGAATAAAAATGGGACAAACAAGTATCATAAGTATGGTACGATCGAGAACTATGGAACGATCAAGATCGACATAAATGGTTTTTACAACTACGGCAGTCCGTTTGAAAATCATGGAGAGGGGAAGATCGAAGAAAGAGATAGAATAATTTGCCTACCTCATCGCTTTGGCAAATGGACGTATGCGGATGCACCGGAAACTGAGGGCGAACATGCGAATGAATGGAAGAGATCCAATGTATGCAGCGTATGCGGCTATGGAGCGGAAGAATACATCAAAGCAAACCCGCAGCCGAGCAAGGTTAAGACATTGGAGATCTTGACTGAGCCGAATAAGGTGCAGTACGAAGAGGGCGATCTCTTTAGCGATGAAGGTATGACCTTGATAGCCAATCTGACCGACGGAGGAAGAGCACTCGTAACAAATTACGATATGCTGCTGAAAATGAACGGCGAGGAAGAAAAAGAGCTCAAACGGGGAGATGAGCTAAACAAGAGAGGCAGCGGAACTGTAAGCCTTAAATATGGCAGCCTCAAAGCGTCTTTCGCTATCAGCGTGAAGAATACTAAGACTCAGACGCTGACGCTGAAGCCTGAATCGCTGGATCTGAATATAGGCGGATACGGGACTATTACCGCAGCAGCGGAGAATGCCGGCGACGGCGCAGAGCTTATATGGACGGTTGATGACGCGACGACCGCGAAGTTCTATGTGAAGAACGAAGAGTCCGGAGAAATGGAGAAAGTAAACAGCATCACAACAAAGCTTTCCGAAGACGCCAACAATATAGCTGAGGCGCAGGTGATGATAGTCGGAGCCAAGGAAGGAAATGCGGTGGTGACAGCATCCTTTGAGTCGCAGACCGGAGTGAAGATAGAAAAGGAATGCCGTATTGCTGTATCGGATTCCTCCGACAAAGTCCTGATTACATACAACGGAAAGAGCATATCGGGACAGACTCTGTCGTTCGCCATATCGGATCACCATATCACGCTGGGCGGCGATTCCACTGTGGAGAACGATACATTCACATGGGAGATCGTCGGCGGATCATCTGCTGTGCTTGAGGTAAGCAGCAGCGGAAGAGTTACCTTCAAAGGAACAGGCACAGCGGCGGTCAACCTGATCTCAAATGCCACGGGTGCAAGAGATATATGTATAATCAGGGTATATAGAAATGCCGACGATGTTCAGATATCCGACACTGACCTGGAGATGAAGAAGGGCGATACACGCAGTCTCATTGCAAAACTTTTGCCTCTTGACGCGGAAGGGACTGTCAAATGGTCATCTTCCGACGAGAGCGTTGCCACGGTTACAAGCGACGGAAAAGTAACAGCCGTGGGCGAGGGAAGTGCTGAGATAACGGCAGAGCTCGAAAGCCCGGGATTAGGCTCAGCCGTATGCAAAGTTACGGTAAAGGAAGAGGCGATAAGTCTGAGCCTGTCTGGATCGGAAGTGAAGGTTCAAAACGGGAAGGACATTACACTTTCCGCTGAACTAAAGCCGGGAAGCCTGTCAGGGGATATTGTCTGGAAGTCGTCGGATCCTTCGGTGGCGACGGTATCTGAGAAGGGCGTAGTGACGGGCATGAGCCCGGGAACGGCGATAATCACCGCTTCCTATAGCAAGAAGGAAGGCGTCAGCGCGTCCTGCACAGTTGATGTGTATGAGCCGACTCTTACGGTAGAACTTAGCAAGGAAACCTATATATATGACGGCAAGGTTAAAATGCCGAAGGTCACCGTGAAGAGCGGGAATAAGGTGCTTGGTAGCAATCTCACATCATCTAATGCCGAGGTTCTCATAATCCACAACGGGGAGAACCACAAGATGCCGGGCATATATACGGTGAGCGTTGTTGCCAGAGATTGGCATTATGGATCCGGTGAAGCGAGCTATGTGATAAAGGTCAAGCCTGTTGCCATAAAGAAGGTGAGCAAGCAGGGGAATAAGATTACTGTCAGGTGGAAGAAGGCTGGAAAGAAGAATATCACCGGCTATAAGATTCGCTATAGCACACAAAAGTCAATGCAGGGCGCTAAGACCAAGACCGTGAAGAACCGCAAGAATACGAGGGCGGTGATAGGCGGCTTGAAGGGCGGCAGGACTTACTATGTGCAGGTGAGGACCTATGTTAAGAAGCGCGGCATTTACTACTACTCCGAATGGAGCAAGACGAAGACTGTGAAGATTAACAAAGGAAGCAGGTAATTGAATTCCAGCAGCCTCAGGTGTTATAATCTGTGCAATTCGGACAATACAGGAGAAAAGGTGGAAAAATGAAAAATCTTATACCTGACAATGTAAGCAAACATACCAATGTATATGACGTACTCGAGGAGAGAGGGCTCATAGCTCAGTGCACCAACCCGAAAGCTTTCAGGGAGCTGCTCGGCAAGGATAAGATTAAGTTCTATATCGGCTTCGACCCGACGGCTGACTGCCTGCACATCGGACACTTCATCCCGATGATCACCATGATGTATATGCAGAAATATGGTCACACGCCTGTATTCCTGCTCGGCGGCGGCACGGGAGAGGTCGGAGACCCATCGGGCAAGGCTGATATGCGTCAAGTCATGACTATCGAAACGATAGATGAGAACTGCAGGCAGTTCAAGAAGCTCTTCGACAAATATATAGATTTTGACGACGAGTGGAAATACGAGGGCAACGAGGGAGTCTATACTCCGGGGCGTCAGAACAGGGAGCCTAAGCCGGGCTATGCCGTCTCGGTCAACAACGCGGAGTGGATAAGACCGGCTAAGTTTACCGAGTTTGCCAGATATATCGGCACGCAGTTCAATGTCAATACCATGCTGCGCGCGGACTGCTTCAAGACCCGCATGGAGAGGGATACGGGACTTTCCTTCTTCGAGTTTTCATATATGCTGCTACAGAGCTACGATTTTTATGTAATGCATAGGGATTTCGGGCTCATGGCTCAGCTCGGCGGAAACGACCAGTGGTCGAATATTATCGGCGGAGTGGAGCTGACGAGAAAGCTGATGGGTGATGAGGTGTTTGGTCTGACTGTTTCGCTTCTGCTGAAAAGCGACGGCGAGAAGATGGGTAAGACTGTAGGCGGGGCGCTTTGGCTCGATGAGAGGAGAACGCCCGTATATGATTTCTTCCAATATTGGAGAAATGTGGATGACTCTGATGTCAATACCTGTCTGCGTATGCTGACCTTCCTGCCTATGGAAGAGGTGAACAGGCTTTCTGCGCTTGAGGGTGCGGAGATTAACAAGGCGAAGGAGATACTCGCATTTGAGGTAACCAAGCTGGTGCATGGCGAGGAGAAGGCGCAGAAAGCGCTAGACGCCAGCCGTGAGGTGTTTGCGGGCGGCGGTGCCTCGGCGGATATGCCGACGACCGAAATGGACGCTGCGCTCTTTGTCGGTGAGGGGATGGGGCTGGCGGCTCTGATGAAGGAAGTCGGTCTCGAGGCTTCGACGAGCGAAGCCTACCGCACTATTCAGGGCGGTGGTGCCCGCATCAACGGAGAGCAGATTACCGACAGGAAGTATGCGGTCACCGAGACCGACTTCACGGACGGCGAGCTCATACTCCAAAAGGGCAAGAAGAAATACATGAAGATTGTACTGGGATCATAAGCCTATAATTCAATTAACGGATATTTCTTTCGGATAATATGCAGAGACGGTTCGCAAAGACACTTTACGAACCGTCTTTTCTTTGCTTTTCATAAATTCTTGTGGGGATATCGCCGATTGTGTGTATAATTCGCTCGCATTCTTCGGAACATACACATTTTACCTGTCAGACTGCCTGTATTAGTATTAAAAATCGTAAATTTGTGTACGAAAAGGACAATTTGCAAAAATCATACACAGATACTTCAAAAATCTGTGTATGATTTCCTGAAATAAAGAAAAAAATACACATATCGACCATATATTATAGTCCAGACGCATTTATCACATCGAATATGTGTACAAATTTCGGAAGATTGTCATTATATACACAAATCTATATCGATAGGCGAGCCAAGGTCAATCTTACAGCCGCAGAAAGGATACGTTATCCCGCAAGGCTGCTGTTCAGCGCTCGTTTTCCACAAGAATTCCCGCAAGAATTCACGAAAAAAAGAAGTGCTGTTGACAGCGTACCATGCGAAGTAGTACACTTAACACGCATAGAGAAAAAGCATCGCTATATGTGTACGAAAACTGAGATTTTTAGAAGTCTTTCGACTGAGTGCTTGGGGTACGATTCCCACAGAAAGATCTCCTGCTGTTCAAGCGGAAAGCTCCTGCTACTGTGAAAGAGCAGGTTGTGTCATTCTGAGCAAGTGAAATAATCGAATACTTTTAACAATAATACGAAAGGAAAGAGATGTTTCAACTCGATATAAAATCGAACAAGTCGGTATATGAGCAGGTTATCGACAGAATAAAGGAGCTCGTGATGATGGGCGTACTCACAGAAGGCAGTAAACTGCCCTCCGTGCGCGAACTGTCGCGCCAACTCACGATAAACCCGAACACGGTGCAAAAAGCCTTCAAGGAATTGGAGCGCGACGGCTACATCTATACAGTAAGCGGCAAAGGTACCTTCGTCTCGGGGCGGGAGCTCATCACCCTAGACAATGCCAAGGTAAGCGACACCCTTGACAGACTGAGGGAGAGTTTCAGAGCCCTCACCTATCTCGGCGTAGACCCGAATGACGCGAAGGACAAAGCATTCGAAGCAATAGAAAGCGAGCTTGAGAAAATCAAGTCCACCCGCCAAACGAAAGAAAGTGACAGCGGCATGGAAGGAAAGAGAGGCGCAAATGATAATCGTTAAGGACTTATACAAGAAATACGAAAAGAAACCGGCTCTTGTGGGCATGGATTTGACAGTACCTACAGCGTCCATATACGGCATGGTAGGCACTAACGGCGCAGGGAAAACCACGGCTATCAAGCACCTCGCGGGGGTTCTTCGCCAGGACAGCGGCACTATAGAATTCGACGGGGAGGACATCTGGGAAAACGAATTGCTCAAAGAGCGCATAGCCATAATACCGGACGACCTATATTTCCCGCAGGGCTATAGAATGAAGGATATGGGGCGATTTTACAGCGGGCTTTACAGCAGGTGGAACGAGGAGCGGTTCCTCAGCATGATAGGGACTTTCAAGCTCAATCCATTGGCTAAGATAAAATCATTCTCCAAGGGAATGAAAAAACAGGCGGCGTTTTGCCTCGCAATGTCCACAATGCCCGACTTTCTGCTGCTGGACGAGCCTATCGACGGACTCGACCCGATAGTCCGCAAGCATGTTTGGAGATATATAGTAGACGATGTGGCGGACAGGCAGATGTCAGTCCTCGTTTCCTCGCATAATCTCAAGGAAATGGAAGGGATTTGCGACAGAATAGGCATATTGCATAATGGTAAAACCGTGCTGGAGCGCGATATGGAGTCGCTTCGCGGGGATCTGCATAAGGTGCAGGTCTCCTTCGGCTCGGGCGACGCGGTGCTAAAGACCAAGAAGAGAAACGAGCCATATGAGGGGCTTAATATCCTGCACAAAGAGTCGAGGGGCACGGTGGATTTGCTCCTGGTGGGAAATACGCAGGAGGAGATTAAGAATATTATAGGCAGTCAAGAGCCGCTGGTATTCGATATGCTGCCTTTGACATTGGAAGAAGTATTCATACATGAGCTGGGAGGTGAGGACAATGCTATCAAAGAACTCCTATTCTAAGGCTGTCATTAAAGATAATTTAAGAAGACTTTGGTCCTTGTCGGCGGTGTGCCTGATGATATTTGTGATGGGGCTAATGCTGCCGATGATTTACAATTATAGACAGTTTAACTATGTGGCGACTTCCGCGGCGGAGCTTATGAAGGGCGGGTCCTTTATGATGAATTTCTCGCTCGTCCTGCTTGCGGTATTGGCGTCAGTAGAGGCTTTTGACTATATGCATAGGCAAGTCAGTTCTAACACCATGCACAGCCTGCCGCTTAACAGGACGAGGCTGTTTAACTCCGCATTCATATCGGGGTGGCTTATGATTGTTGTCCCGATTGTGGTCTTTGCAGTCATGCTGATGAGCCTCAGAGGAGCGACGTCAATAAATGCGGGGCCTGCCGCCACGGATTTTTATGATATGTTCGGGACAGAAGCCATGAGTGCAAAGGAGATATTCACCCTGCCTCATATGTTTGAATTCATAATCACGAGCGTCGTTGTCGCTACGGTCGTCTATGCCATAGCCTGCCTTGCGGGGGTGCTGTCAGGGCAAAAGGGGATACACGGACTGCTCGCGTACTTCCTCTTCTTCGCGCCTGTGGGATTGGTTCTTCTGCTCGACACTACATGCGGCAGATTCCTGGTCGGCTATGACGGACTTAATTTTGACTATACATATCTCAACGTATGCGCTTACGCTATGGCGAAGGAAGGCTTCGGACTTGAAGCGGGAATGCTGCTGTATTATATCGCTATCGCCGTGATTCTTACGGTAGCGTCGCTGTTGATTTACAAGAGGGTAAAGCTGGAGCGCGTAGGGAATTCTACGACATTCCCCGCCGTGGGAGATACGCTCGCGACTATTTTGGCGGCAGTTCTCACGATTACATTCACACATACCAGCACGCTCTTCGCATTTGACAGCAGTATGAATGACGCAACGCGATTTGCCCTCACGTCGATTATAGCCTCTACGGTGATGTATGCGGCAATGAGAATGATAGCGGATAGCAGTTACAAGATTTTCAACAAGAGGAACTTCATTCAATACGGCATATTCCTGGCAGTGCTGGCGGTCATAATGGCGTTTACGGTATTCGACATCACGGGATATGAGAGGAGGGTTCCGAACGCGGATGAAATAAAGAGCGTTTCCTGCCGAACCGTATTCCAGCAGGCTATACCGCAGATCGACAACAATGAGGATAGAAGGAGCGATAATCCAGCGCTGATAAAAGATGTTCTGAATTTGCACGAAGCCATTGTGAATGACGAGAGCATTCTAAATGAGTTGAATAATATCTGGAGCGAAGATTATGACATGACTTCGAGCTGTGATGTCACTATTGTATGGGAGCTTGAAAACGGCAGGGAGATGAAGAGGAAGTATGATGTGAAATGCAACGGCTCTGACAGCGAAAAGGCGCTCAGAAGGCTATATGACAACAAGGCGTTCAAAGAGCGGTTCCGCGAGGACTTGAATACTATCTTCGCAAATGCTCGGACGATAAAATTGAGCGATATGGGAAGCGAAGAGTTGATAGAGATCAGAAAGGACGATTGGAAAGACATACAGGCTGCCTTGACGCAGGATATAATGTCGAGAACCTTCGACCAGACTGTCCAAATCGGCGACGAAGCCGGAAACTATATAGATATTGAAACTGCGGAGAGGGCCATCATTGGTAATAAGTTCTATACCCTTTGGATATGTGAGGAGTATGATAAAAATATTTACAAAGTCCTGAAGGAGAAAGGGTATAAGAAATAGGGAGCAGCAACAATTTATTCAATGAAGAGGAAAGAAATTGAGATATAAGGAACTTAAAATTGAAACGGGAGCAGATAATCTCGGTGCGGTGATGGAAACTCTTTCTGCGGCTGGATTTGTTTCGCTTGCAATCGATGACCCCAAAGACCTCTGGGATATAGAGGCTCACCCCGAATGGTATAGATATGACTATATAAATGAAGAACTCAGCCACGAGGGTGAGCGGAATCCGACAGTTACGCTTTATTTTTCTGATGATGAAGAGGGAGAGTGCGAAGCCGAGAGAGCAGCGAGCCTTTTGAAAAGGCTGAAAGACTCTCTTTGTAAAAAATATAAGAAAGCGTTAAAAGATAAAGCGGTAGCTGCGACTGATTGCGGCGCTGACAATAAGGCGAATGCTGAGATTGATTTCGGTACTGACAAGGTGGCGCAGTCTGAAATTGACCTCGCTACTGACAAAACGGCGAAGCCTGATAAGCCCGAGCAAGTAGTCATTGAGTGGACTCTCCGCGATACAGCAGACGACAGCGAATGGCTGTATAAATGGCAGGAGCATTTCAGACCTACCCGCGTGGGAGAGCGTATAGTCGTAAAGCCGAGCTGGGAAAGCTACGAAGCCGAGCCGGAGGATATTGTAATCGAAATGGATCCGGGAATGGCATTTGGAAGCGGACTGCACGAGACAACCGCACTTTGTATCCGCGCCCTAGAGAAAACCCCGCTCGCAGCGCCGAAAGTCCTCGACGTCGGCACCGGCACGGGCATACTCGCAATAGCCGCCGCACTCCTCGGCGCCTCAGAATGCCTCGGCATTGACATAGACGAGGACGTCGTGCGAATCGCGAAGGAAAATATCGAGAGAAACCGCCTTTCCGACAGAATAAGGATAGAATCAGGCGATCTTCTGAACGGTCAAATAGCAGGAGCGGAAACGAATGATGACGACTGTGCCTCGAAAGCAAGCGGCGTCACCGTAACACCAAATGCAAACAGCGACGGTGAACCTCCAAATTCGAACAGCGACGGCGAAGCTCAAAATGCTGACAGTTTCACCGCTGCGACTCAAAATCCAAACAATGGCACTGAAACCTCAAATTCAAGTGTCGCTGCTTCACGCTCGGAAACCTTTGAGCCGGATATAATAGTCGCTAATCTCATGGCGGATTTGATAATCAGACTCGCACCTGCCGCAGCGACTCGGCTCAAAAGCGGCGGAATATTCATCAGCTCCGGAATACTAGATATAAAGGAAGAAATTGTAAGCGCGGCGGTGCGCGCAGCAGGCTTCGAAATACAAGAAGTGCTGCACGACGGCGAATGGCGCGCAATAGTCGCTAAAAGAGCATAAAAGAGAGTATAATGGAAGTGAACTTCGGTATGGAGTCGAAGAGAGCTTCCTTTTAATTAAATAAAAGGTGCGGATTTCCAATTTGAGCAGTGAGGGAGACAAGATGATAAAAGAGGTAAACCTTCAAAATATGCTGGAGGATGCGACTGAGAATTTCACTACGGGCTTCATGTGTTCGGAGTCGGTGCTAGATGTTTTGAACAGGCATTATGAGCTTGGCATAACAGAAGACGGCATCGCTATGTCGACGGGCTTTCCATACGGTTTCGGTGACGGCGGCAATGTCTGCGGGGCTGTAGCCGGTGCGACCATGGCTCTCGGCAAGGTGTTCGGACGCAGTGTGAAGGGCGACCTTTCATACGAAAAATGCCTCGCCCTCGTCAGAGAGCTCAACGAGAATGTGGCGGCGGCATACGGCAGCAGCCTTTGCCCGGAGCTCATAGCAGACTTCGACTTTGAGCAACCCGAGCGAAAAACGCATTGCACGGGCATAGTCCACGAATGCATAAAGTCATTTGCCAAGATAATGGAACGCGAGAAAGGAATAAAAATTAGGCACTAAAACTGACAATGAGTCAATGAGAAGTGAGAACAATAAGGAAAAGAAGTGAAAACAATAGAAAAAACTGAAAATGGCAGAGAAATAAATCGGGCGGCATTTTAAATATTTAGCGCTTCAAGCCGCTGGCAGAACATCTCCCAAGCCTTATCTGAGAAAAACCATTCGCGTTGTGGGCTTTCCACCATATTTAATCCAATGGACTGAACGGCGTCTACTGCGGCGTCTTTTTGCGATACGCGCCCTTGCGAGGCTGGAATTGTCTGGCAGACAGCTCCGTCTAAATCGTCATATGATGTGAAGGCTTTGTTGAAATCCATCAGAGGATGCAATCTGAGAAGCTGATTGGTATTGTTGTCCACGAGGAATCCCCAATTCCCCCAATGCCTGTCGGTGTTGCCGACGAGGTAGTCGATAATATTCATCATATGGTATGAATACGCGTCCTTTTCCAAGACAATATCCAAAGCGGAGGTGTCCTGATTGGCTGCGTATATTTCGATATGCTCCATGGGCACCATGCTGCGGTCTTTGGAAGTAATTATTCTGCTGGAGGATACAGGAATGCCGTCATATTCATCAGGGGTATATTCTATATGGTCGCATTTGAAGCAGTCTGCGATTTTGCTTGCCAAAAGCTCTGCCTCCACATCTGTAGTGCTTCCGTTTTTCAGCAGATAGAATATTCCGTTTCGCCTAACCCAAGCTGTTGGGGCAACCCCTTGCGTGGAGACATCACCGGCAGCGTCCCGAAGGTCGAGAAGCTCTGCATTTTGTGCGGTGAGCGATTTGCCGCGCAGACTGACATCTACGAAGGCGATCGAGAGTGAATGGTCGAATAGGTTTATCTCATCAAATGTGATATTTTCTTCTTTTGATTTTACCCAGAAAACATCTGTAAGAGTAAGCGCATGGCAGCTTACCGCAATGGCTGCACGCTCGCGATCTGTGACTGCCTGATTCTGACCGAGGCTGTTTAAAATCTCTTTTGCAAAAGCGCGATCCAGGGTCAGGACTCGCGAGGCGCACCAATAATAGAGATTAGTCAGATTGCCTACGCGAGAATCCAAGCTATCATCTTCCTCAAGCCAAAGATTGCAAGGCATGAAAGCCTCGCTGTGGATATTGCAAAAGCCGTCCTCTCGAATTTCAGCAACTATTCTGTTTTTGTGCATTATCTGATAATCCATGCCTAGATTATATATGCACACCAAAAAACTATCAATCAAGTTTATGGGTTTGTGGCGGAGAACTGCGAACTCACAGCTTGATAATTCAATGGTTTTAGTTGACACAAAAGGCTGGCAGAAGTTAAAATTTATGCGTATGGATTTCAGTAATCGCTGATTGGTCGGCTTGCTAGTTTTGCCGACAGCAGGGGTCCGTTGATTAGTGTTTCTTTAGCTGACTTGCAAGGAGGATTAAACATGGATATGAATGATGTAATGAAAATGATGCTTAACAGCGGCAGCATTGGACAGCTCGGGCAACTGCTCGGAGTAGATGAGAAGGACGCTACATCTGCTATAGAGGAAGTTCTGCCATTGCTCATCAAGGGAATGCAGGGGCAGGCATCAAACAAGGACACTCAGAAGGGCTTCTTGCAGGCTCTCGAGGATCACAGTAAGGACGATACGAGCGATTTCACCAAATTCCTCAAGAACGTAGACACTGAGGACGGTGCTAAGATTGTAAAGCACCTGCTCGGTTCGAAGAGAGATGAGGCTGCGGCTAAGGTCGAGAAGAAGAGCGGGCTTGACACCAAGACCATTTTGAAGATTATGGCTATCGCGGCGCCTTTCCTGATGAGCCAGATGGGTAAGAGCGCGACGAAGAAGGCGAAGTCAAGCTCCTCTGATGATATGCTTGGCGTTGTAGGCGGGCTGCTGGACGGCGTTGACGCCAATGATGTAATCAAGCTCGTTGGCAAATTCCTGAAATAAATGATGAAGCTTAAAATTATAAGAACTGACGTTACAAATCCGTATGAGAACCTCGCTCTCGAAGAGCTGCTTACAATGAATGCCTCGGAGGGCGAGGTTTTGCTGTACCTCTGGCAGAATGCGCATACGGTCGTAATCGGGCGCAATCAAAACCCGTGGCGCGAATGTGACGTCGAGGCGATAAAGAGAGACGGGATATATCTCGCTAGGCGCATGAGCGGCGGCGGCGCGGTTTATCACGATATGGGAAATCTGAATTTCACATTTATAGCCAGAGACGATTTGTTTGATATTGCAAAGCAGACGGATGTCATTCTGCTCGCTTGCAGACTGCTCGGCATAAACGCCGTAAAGAATGGAAGAAACGATTTGACTGTGGAGGAAAAGAAGTTTTCCGGACATGCGTATTTTTCGACCGGCGGCTGCAACTATCACCATGGCACGATTATGATGAATGTCGTTCCTGAGGATTTGAGCAAATATCTGAATGTGCCGGATTCCAAGCTGAAAAGCAAGGGCGTCGCGTCGGTCAAGTCTAGGGTTACTAATCTGGTAGATCATATAAGTGACGAGGAGCTCGCGGGAAAACCTTTGCCCGTTCAGATAGAGACCATGAAGAATGCCTTGGTGCTGGCGGCGGAGAAGGTATATGACGCGGAGGCTATCTCTTCGGACGCGCCAAAAGTGCCGCAGCATTTGATAGACAAATACACTTCTGAGGAATGGCGGCTCGGCGTACGAATCCCATTTGAAAAGAATATCATTCACAGATTTGAATGGGGAGAGGTTGAGGTGCAGCTTGCCATGAAGGGTGAGTATATAAATGAAGTAAAGATTTATTCGGATTCGCTGGAAACGGAAATCTTCTCGACGGTAGAGGATTTGCTCAGGAGCCGCAAATATGACGCTGCGGAGATAGGCGCGCTCAAAGCGCCTCTCGGTACGTCTGCCACGGCGAATGAAATACTGAAATATATCGCTATGTCGATATGACGGAAACCGACACTTTTGCGCGTTTTCAGTTGTGGCAAGGTCATGTAATTAGCAGGCAGGAGCTTTGCAGCGGTACCGTACAATTAGTAGTTAGGATCTTCATGGCGGTACCGTACAATTAGCAGTTAGGATCTTCATGGCGGCACCGTATAATTAGCAAAAGCGTTTAGAATATTATCATTTTATAAGAATTGTTATAAAAGCGAGGTAAAGAAATGAGTGATTACAAATACGATCTCCTTATAATCGGCGCGGGTCCGGGCGGCTACGAGGCTGCTTTCGACGCTGAGGAAGCCGGAATGAAGGTCGCCATTGTCGAAAAGGACAAGGTGGGCGGTACATGTCTGAACCGCGGCTGCATACCGACGAAGGCTCTCATGCATTCTTCCGACGTTTACAGAGAGGCTGCGCACGGCGCGGAGATTGGCGTTGAGGTCAGCGGGCTCAAATCCAACCGAAAGAGGATAGGGGAGAGAAAGGACGAGGTTCTTGACACTCTGCGTAATGGCATTTTGGGGCTTTTGACAAAGAAAAAGATTGACTTGTTGGAAGGCGAGGCTG
Organism: Mogibacterium sp.; assembly: GCA_017515425.1. GTDB lineage: Bacteria > Bacillota > Clostridia > Peptostreptococcales > Anaerovoracaceae > Crickella. The sequence goes on along the minus strand of JAFWFU010000007.1, from coordinate 130,710 downwards.
TCGTCGTTGGAGAGCACGAGGTGTCAGTAAACGGCGGGACTCTTACTGCGGAGAGGATTATGGTGGCGACGGGTTCGGATCCATTCATACCGCCTATTCAGGGCGCGGATCTGCCGGGAGTCATCGACAGCACGGATCTCATCAATATGGGCAGCGAGGAGATAAAGGAATTTGTAATCATAGGCGGCGGAGTAATCGGCATTGAGTTTGCCACGATATATGCGGATCTCGGAGACCATGTTACGCTTATCGAGGGCATGGACAGACTGCTGCCGACGATTGACAAGGAGATTGGGCGCAGCATTAAGATGACGCTGGAGAAGAAGGGCGTCGATGTGCATGTGAGTTCGCCCGTTCAGAAAATTGAGAAGGACGGAGACGGACTCGTCGTTACGCTTAAAAATAAGAAAGATGAAGAGGTGCAGATTGCGGCGGATAAGGTGCTGATGAGCGTTGGCAGAAAACCCAATACCGCCGGAGTATTCGCTGGCGATTTTCTGAGCAAATATGAGGGCATGATGGACGGCAAGGGATTTATTCTTGTCAACGACAAATATCAAACCGCGTGCCCGAGCATATATGCGATAGGCGACTGCATTGGCGGTGTTCAATTAGCTCATACAGCTACCGCAGAGGGCAGAAGTGCGGTAGCCATGATGACGGGGGAGGCTGCGGCGATAAATATGGACACTGTCCCGAGCTGCATATATACAGACCCCGAGATTGCCGTTGTCGGAATGACGGCTGATGAGGCTAAGGAAGCGGGGATTGAGGTTATAAGCAAGAAATACCCGATGTCTGCAAATGGCAAGACGATAATCGCAGGGCTTGACAGGGGATTTGTCAAGCTGGTGGCAAGGGCGGACGACCATGTGCTGATTGGTGCGCATTTGCTCTGCGGAAGGGCGTCGGATTTAATCGGGGAACTCGCGATTGCCATTGGACAGGGAATGACCCTCGAGGAAGTCGGCAATATCATTCACCCGCACCCGTCATTCGTGGAGTCTATCATGGAAGCCGCAAGGCTTTGATAGTTTGTGACAACGACCGTTCAGCATATTATCGAGGTCGTGCATGGAAGGGATTATAAGGAAGGGGGCTTAATGGCGAGCCCCTTTCGGCTTATGAAGGATTTATGAAGGAAGGACTATGGATTATAAAAAACCGGAAAGAGCGGCGCTGACATATTGGAGAATAAAGCAGAGCATAGGCTTGCTCATAACGATTGGAGTTCTCGGTGCGGCGGCGTTTATTATGTGCAGATTTGAATTTTTCGAAGAGGGCACTATGGCTCGCACTTTGGCGACCATAGCTTTCGCTCTGTTTTTATTGGCGCAGATTTTGAGCGTAATCATATTGCCGGCTATTGAGTACAAGCAATGGGAATACGCGATAGCAGACGATAGAGTCGTAATCAAGCATGGCATATTCTTTATCGAAAAATCCACAATTCCGATTATCAGGATTCAAAATGTCACGACGGAGCAGGGACCAATCCAGCGCCTGTTCGGGCTTTACAGCGTAGAGCTGGCTCTGGCAAGCGGCACATTCGACATAGTCGGACTGAATAGGGAGACGGCGGAGGACATTAGCGAGAAGCTCAACGCGAGACTGCGCGAGAGGATTGCCGCAAACGAAGCAAAGGATAAAAGCGAGGCTTAATCATAATGAAGTTCGAACCTACAAGACAGCATTTATCGTTCCTATTTGAGAACTTCATAAAGGAATCCGGGCTGCTTATTCTGGCACTGATTATTTCATTGGCAACTCGTGGGGACTCTGGGGAGATCGCGGATATTGCTGTGCTCGCGATTGTTCTGCTCACGCCTCTTTTTAAGCTTATCGCTTATTATTTCACTATCATAAGTGTGGGAAACGATATGCTGGTGGTGCAAAGCGGCTGGCTTAGAAAGAGCAGGAGGGAGATTCCGATACCTGGAATTACGACGATAAATCTCACACAAAATATTTTTCATCAGCTCACCGGCGCCTATAGAATGATAATAAATAATTCGTCCAATATATCCGAGAGTCAGGAGATAAATATCACGCTGCCCGTGGATAAGGCGCTCAGGCTAAGGAGCATTCTTACGCAGGAGGAAGGTCAGGCGGAGGCGGATTGCTCGAAAGAGCAAGGCTCGACAGAGGTGCAAAATCACGCGCAAGGGAATACTATAGAGGCTGGGGTTTTGAACCTCATGCTCTACGGGGCGTTCTGCTCCAAGTGGGCGAGTGTACTTAAAATATTCGGAGCCTTGTTAGTCGCAATAGGATTTTTCGGCGAGGTGTTCGAGGAGGCGTTCGGAGAGTTTTTAGACAGAGTCATGGAAAGTGCAGGCGAAGAGTTTGGGGTCTTTGATTCTCATATTGTATGGCTGACGTTTATCATTGGTATATTCCTCTGGCTGATGTATATCTTCGCATTCAGCATAGTTGCCGGGGCAATCACATCTCTTGTCAGGTATTGCGGATTTAAGGTCACGGATCTCGGCGGAGAGCTGCATATTGACTACGGGATAATCACCAAGAAAAGCTATAAATTCGACAAGGCTAAAATCGTCGGATTCAGATATGAACAAACCCTTTTGATGAGGTTGTTTAAGGTCGGTATGCTTAAATGTATCGCGGTCGGATATGGCTGGGGAGACAGTGATGTGAGTCAGGAAGAGCCCATGATGATACCGCTCGTCAGGCTTTCGGAGCTTGATGATGTCATGGCGTCATTCATACCGGAGCTTTCAGAGAGGAGCGAGGCTGTAAAGCCGGAGCCACGCTTTGCGTATTATTTCCTCCTCAGACCGATATTCGTCTTTTGCATTTTGCTCGCAACGGCAGCGGTGATTGCAGGTGTGGAAGTGGACGCAGCATTTTACCTGCTGGCGGCGGCTATAATGCTCTTTGGACTTGCCAATATAACCATGCAGTTTTACACCACTTCGATTTCAAGCAATGCCGAGAATGTGCGGGTATGCTCCGGCGGCTTCAGCAAGACAACGACATGTCTTAAGACAGATAGCATAGAGAGCGTTAGGGATATGGCGTCCGCGCTAAAGAGACGCAGAGGAGCGGCGCATATAGTAATCGGATATTTCGCTAAAAATGGCGTGGCAGTCGCCACCAATGTCAGCACCCAAGCGGCAGATAGGCTGATAGGCCTTTTGAAATATTAGAGGAAGAGTAGTATTGCGGCATAGTCGCAGGCGAGTTGCGACGTTATTGAAGGAGCTTGCCGACGGAAATCAATGCCTTCAAAAGAGCTTGAGAAGGGATATGCGGCTGACGATAAGGAAGCGCATGATTTACGCGAAGAAAATATCAGTAGGATTTTCTGATAGCAAAAAAACAGTTTCGAAATCGCAACGGGGCTGCATTACTACACAAGACAAGAGAATTATTAAGATGTTGGAAGATAAAAATATGAGACAGAGGATTATGATGAGTGTGCTTGGCGTGCTCATACATGGCGTTAATGTGGGGATACTCAAAGCGGTCGCGCTCGGAGTCGATCCGTTTCAGTCTCTAATGAGTGGAATTGACGCCGTAATACCGATTAGGTTCGGCACGCTATATGTTATCGTGAACGCCATTCTGATAAGCATTTCGCTCATTTTTGACAGGAGCAAGATTGGGCTGGCAACAGTCATCAACCTGACAATCTTCGGATATATAGTCGAATTTTCGCAAAGTATCGTGGAGAGCATATTCAGTCCGATGAATATGGCTGTGAGACTCATATTGCTCGCCATAGGTTTGGTATTTATATGTTTCGGCTCTGCCATTTACTTCAATGCAAATCTCGGAGTTTCCACATACGATGCAATATCCCTTTATATATCCGAGAGACAGAATAGGGTCAGCTTCAAATATTGCAGGGTTATTAGCGACATCATCTGCGTTACTGTCGCTGCTATCCTGCTGAGACATGCAGGTCAGGGCTGGAATGAGATTACAGGCTCGATTGGCATAGCGACGATTATAACGGCGTTTTTCATGGGCCCGCTTCTCAGTTTCTTTATGAGGATATTGCCGGATCCAGGGCATAGGGCGTAGGCGGAAATGAGGCAGGTGGCGTTTTTCGCGGAAATACAGGAAATACAAAAGGAGGGAAAGAGATGAAACAGCTAATTACTATTATCGTAGTGTTTGCGCTTGGTGTTGGCGTTGGGATAGGCGTCGACAGATATGTTCTAACGGAGAAAGAGACCTATACGGCGGCGACGATTGAGGCGAATATCAAGGATATATCCGAGCTGGCGGTTTTAGAGATGAGTTATACGGAGCAGGAGAATTGGGATGGTGAAGCAAAGAAGCTCCTCGGAAGAGATATACCGTTCACCTCCAAGTCCATGCAGCTCCTATACAGCGGCGTTGTTAAGGCGGGTCCGAATCTTGACAATTTGAAGGTTGAGACGGACGGAAGCAGCATATCAGTTTTACTGCCTCGCAGCGATTTAATCAGCCATGAAATTGACGAGGACAGCATTAAGATACTGAGCATTAAGAACGGCATTTTTAATACGGTTACTCCTGACAATATGAATGAGGTGAGAAAGACCGCTAAAGAAGGAAAAGAAAAAATGATTAGGGAAAGCGACTTTTTAAATCAGGCTGACGGGAAAGCGGTTGAGAAAATAAAGCAATTCTTGCAGGCGGCATACCCTAATGCGGAAATAAAGGTCGAAGTGAAATAGCGCGTGCAGTGGTGAGAGGGAAAGGGACAAAGAAAGAGAAGGTGTGTGAAGAGCCCAGAGATCAGCTGTCAGAAACCGGAGACTAAGCTGGAAAGGGCAGACTTTGAGGATAGGAGAGGTTTATAATGGAAGTAAGACTTGCGCGGCTTGAGGATATGGACGGCATTAAGGCGCTTCTGAGGAAGTACCACAGAGATACAATCTCGGACGAGGACCGCCCGGATGGATTTGTCACTACTGCCATAACGGATGAACAGCTCGCGGAGCTCATAGAAAAGGAGAAGGGCGTGACGATTATAGCAGAGCAGTTTGATGACGGGCATGACAGGGTTCTCGGATTTTGCTTTGCCGCGCCGTGGGAATTCTGGTCGGTATGGCCGCTTTTCCAACATATGATTGACATAATCCCGAACTATGAATTCGAAGGGAAGAAGCTTGTGCTGGGCGAGACCTATCAATATGGGCCTATGTGCGTGGACAAGTCTATTCGAGGGACGGGCGCTTTCGAAAAGCTCTTCTTCGCAAGCCTGAGGCAGTTCAGCGATAGATTCCCGATTATGCTGACCTTCGTCAACCAGATAAACAAGAGATCTGAGAACGCTCACACCAATAAGGCGCATATGGAAACTATCGGAACATTTGATTTTGGCGACAATCACTACTTCCTAATGGGAATTCGCACCGACAGAGGATAAAGTCCTATCTGACAAGCTGAATAATCAGGACAATAGCAGCACCTAATAAAAAGAAGGCGGATTCCGATGGTTTCAACGGTTTCCGTCTTTTTTCGCAACTGTAAAACGCTGTATTTGCAAGGGCTTTAGCGTGTGCCATCTTGCCGCGCCAACGACAAAAAGCTCTTTAGAGCCATAAGCAGATTCTTCGAAGCAAATGCAACAGTTGTTGCTTTAGTCTTGACTAACGAATCTTAGTTGAGCATGAGCCTCTTCCGGCACTTCAATCTCAAGTTTAGACCGGTTCTTTTCGGGCGCAGCCTCCTGCACCAAACCTTTCCTGTGGGTCTTAATGAGCTTCGGCGTCAGTTCCTCCTCAGTATCTTTTATCTGATAAAGCCCGAGAAGTTCAAAGAACTCTGCGGGGGATACCTGCATAGCGAGTTCATAAGGAAACTTTCTAAACTGGGAATTCCTTCTGTAGCTGTTTATGTTATTAAAGGCAAGAGTGACTTCTTCTTGCGTGTATCCCGACAGGGGAGAGCGCTTAGGGAAAATATCACGAACTCTTCTGTGGTTATTTTCGCAAGCACCTTTCTCGTTCGAGCGGTTCGGTTCGCAAAAGAATATGTACGTGCGCTGAACATTTGAATCAAAGACGGATCTCTCCATGCCAATGATGTCGTCGAACTCCACTCCACTATCCGTAAGTATGATCGGAAATATCAGCTGAAAAAGCTCCGTGCCTATAATCTCTTATATCTGATCGAACACGCCGACTACATGCCAGGCATACTTACTCTCAAGGTAGAACCCGAGCTACATCTTAACATCCGGACAGTGAAGAACGAGTATCGCACAGGACTCTCCTCTGATAGATTCAAGGCAATCCATCTGAGGATATATACATCGTGCTCCTCAATATAATGGAGAAAATCGTTATATAAACGACCAAGTTTAAGCTCTGCGACTCTGGCAACGTGTATTCTCTGACGCTGCGAGTTTCTCGCCTCCTTTTGACCTTCTCCTTGAGGTCTATGTTCTTGGCTCCGATAGCACCTGCATCGATCAGCCTGTAAACAGTAGATACGCTTACCGAAAGGCTCTCTTGATTGCTCTGCACCACATGGTACGGAAAATGGCCTTTAAGGATGGCAGGCGTTATGATCCTGTCGATCCTCTTGAAGTTCTTCGAGGGTCAGATCAAATCCAGTATATCGCCCTTTCAGCTACTCGCCTGCGACCCTCTGTGCTTCTTCGGCATTATATACATATTTATCATTAGAATTTTACCACGCTTCATTAATGATTATGTGAAAATGATGAGAATTAATTTATGATTGCTATTATTCCCTTAAGGTTCAGTTTTATATTTTTTAGTGTTTACCATTAATATATACGTGCCATAATAACAGCAAACAAATGCACTCACCCATCTCTTAAAGAAGGGTGAGTGCTCATACTATACGCCTATTTCAGTTGCGAATTCTCTTCGTTCTCGCCGATTGCTGTTTCGCTATCCGCAGAACTTGAAGGTGGCTTTTTATTTTGAATTTGCCACGAAGTTCTTGTGGTTCGAATCATAACACCAAATACACTTACAAGGCCGGATGTGCCCACTAGGCCGCCAACGATGGTGCCAGCAAGACTTGGAACATTAATAGCAATCGTAACACCTGCTATAATTGTTCCCGCACAAAGAATTGTAGCGAAGAATATTCCCAGCAAGCTGTCTCGGGATTCAATTCTTAACATCTCCTTTTCGAAAGAGTGCCTGTGAGACGCCTCGCTTTCAGCCATTTCCAGAATCCTGTTAGCTGCTCCAGGAACAACATTCTCATATTGCCGCAGATGTTTTGGTTGCGGCAAGGGTCCTGAATAAGATTCTATTCGGCGTTCAATGGCGAGTATCCTACTTGGAATATCTTCGACTTGAACTACCTCTGGCGGATCTGACGGCTCTATTATTTCGGGCAACATAGATTCGTCTTCTATCATCTCCATATTTCTGGATTCCGTTTTGGATGTCAATTCCGACATTTCTCCAATCTCCTCTCATGGCCTCAGCATCCGCTTTCGGGCCAGCATTAACAAGTATGCGCACTCGCACTCGTCCTCTTAAATCAATGGATTTACCTATTCCTTTTATAAAATCTTGGCTATATTTAACCATGATTTGTGCTCCTCCTCTCCTATCTGCAATCTATAATAACACATTGAATTAGCAAATTAAAAGCAAAACTCTCGTTGTTTTTTATATTGATAGTAGGAAGTGTTGCTTTTAGGTTGATGAGTATGTTGTTTCTCTCTTTGTTTATATTTAATAACCGCGTATTCTTATCTTTTCGATATTTCGGTTTATAATCCTCCTTGTTAGAAAATCATCCATTTCGCAAGGCTTTGTCCGAAATGATCTGCTGCCTTTAAGGGATCTTCCATCATCCATCGTTAGATGATTTCTTGCCTTTTCTGCGATTTGCTCTTTTGTATCGTATGGATGTGCTTCTCTAAACGGTTTTGTGTCATCGCCGGTTATCTCATAGAGGAAATCTCGACTTACTTGCATTTCGCCAAACCGATTCTTGTTAATTACCCAAACTTCACCTTCGTCATCTTTGAGGGACACGATTTTACTACAGGCTATGTCTTGCACATAACTTGTCATAGAATCCACTATGACTATGTCCTAGATATCTACATCCCTAACGAGCACTGTGATGAATAAATGAGCGTTAGTATGGCTGTAGCTCGAGAGAATATTTGTAGGCAAAATAAACTTTTCGCTTCTTTCTGCAATCTGAATTCTCAGAGAATCCAATTCAAACTTAGCAAGTTTTCGATGCAAGCGATACGTACTCCCAACTTCTGCCTTTAATCTCTTTTGCGTATACTGATAAAGGTCTTTTAACTGTTGGCAAGCTTCAGATATTTCAGCTTCCGTGATCTCAGCTCTTTCAAGAAGACGCCAGCAATAGTGGGAGCTACTTTCTAAAAGCGTATAGTATCCTGGGAATCGTCTTATATTAAATATTTCAGAATAACAAAACTCAAGGAATGCACGCCCTATTTATCTTTCGTCGCTGTTGAAAACAAATACGGCACATCCCTTAAGAGGAGCCTTGTCACAAAAGCATTTGCCGATTATTGCCTGTAGCAACAATGGGTTGTCGATTACAAAATTATCCATATATTTATTCTACATCATAATTTATCAAGTTTATACCATCGATTACCAATTCTCTACCTCCGTCGGGGAGAATCTTCACAAGTCTGCCTTATGCAATTCGGCCATATCGAATTCTGTAATATTTATGCCTTCAAGGATTTCTTTCCGTCTTTCTGGTAAGGGGCGCATAGGTTCGCCCGTGAATACATTGCGTATATTCGTGCTATCCAAAGCTGCTATTTCTTCGTCCAGGGTTCTATATATTTCCGAATAATGCTCGCTGTCCCATTCATAGGAATTAAACCGCAGTAGTTGCCTGTATCTAAGACAGTGTTGATATCCACCACATTTCCAATAACCACAAGTCGAGCATACGCCCATTATTGGTCGTTTAACTTCTATTCCCGAGCAATTATATATTTTCTTCATCATTCACGGCATTGTTTTTCAAAACTAAAGCAACAACTTTCTTTCCAGAGCTAATGCAACACTATATGTTGCTTTTGACTTGAAAAGTTTCTGTCCTATCTGACAAATAGGATTTTCTTGCAATCAGCCTTGGTCGGTTGTAGTATATTGAGACAATAGAAAGCGTACAGAAGGAGAAGAAAATGATTACAAAAGACATGATTATCGGAGAGGTTATCACTGAGCACCCTGAGCTGGTGCGTACTTTCTTTGCGAACGGAATGATGTGCATTGGTTGCCCAGCTTCGCAGGGCGAGTCTATCGGAGAGGCTGCACAGGTTCACGGGCTTGACGCAGACCAACTTGTAAATGCTCTCAACGAGGCTCTTGGTGCACTGTCATAATATTGTGATTGTTGAGGCGCTTGACGCACTGTCATAATATTGTGATTGCCGAGACTCTTGGCTCATGGTCATAAAAATATGATTATTGAGAATTTCGGCGCATTAGCGTGACAGCGCGGCTTGGTTTTTTGAAAAGAATTTTTGCAAAGGGTGTTAAAAGGATTTTGATATGAAAAGCACAAAGCCTATATTAAATGAAGAAATGAAGAGGGTGCTTGTTGAAAAGGCGCTTGCGGCTCTGCCTAATTCTTACGCGCCTTATTCAAAATACAATGTGGCGGCAGCAGCCCTCTTTGACTCTGGGGAGATATACACCGGTGTTAATGTTGAGAGCGCTTCGCTTGGTGCGACGATTTGCGCCGAACGAAATGCCATTTTCCACGCAGTTGCAGAGGGAGAGAAAAAACTTCTCGCCATAGCCGTAGTCGGTGGACCTGATGGCAATATCGACGATGTTTACTGTGTTCCATGCGGAATTTGCAGGCAGGTGATGAGGGATTTTGCAGATAAGGATAAAATGCTAATCATCTGTGCGAAATCAGCGGATGACTATATAGAGCATACTCTGGACGAAATGCTTCCGCTGAGTTTCGGACCGGAAGCACTGTAAATAGTAATGGAAGGCACCGAAAGCAGCTTTGAAGAAGAGCTTTGGGTAAGAGTTCGGAATAAAAACTTTGAACAAGAGTTTCGAATGAGAATTCTGAATAAGAGCTTTGACTAAGAGTTCGGAATGAGAATTCTGAATAAATATTTTTGGGAAGAGTTTTGAAGAAGAAGTCTGAATAGGAGTTCTGAACAAGAGAGAAGAGCGTTAAAGGAAAGCATAATTTGATAAAGGAGAAGAGATGAGCGTTAAAGGAAATATCATTATCGGACAGTCGGGCGGACCGACAGCAGTAATCAATTCGAGTCTTGCGGGTGCGATTTCCGCAGCAAAGGCGGCGGGTATAAAGAAGATTTACGGAATGCACTACGGGATAGAGGGATTGCTGGATGAAAATATAGTCGATCTCAGGGAAGCGGTGAAAGACGAGAAAGATATTTCGCTCCTGATGAGAACACCGTCCGCCTTTCTCGGTTCTTGCAGATACAAACTGCCTAAGATAGAGGGAAACGAAAAGGTTTACGAGAAGATTTTCGACATTCTCGAGAAATACGATATTCAATTTTTCCTATACAACGGCGGGAACGATTCCATGGATACTGTAAAAATGCTCTCGGACTATGCCGCGGAGCACGGAAAGAGTCAGAAGTTCATGGGAATTCCCAAGACCATAGATAACGACCTTCCGATTACGGATCACTGTCCGGGTTTCGGCTCGGCGGCGAAGTATATCGCCACATCTCTCAAGGAAATAATCGCCGACGCCTGCTGCTATGGCCCGTATAGGAAAGCGGTTCTCATAGTGGAGATAATGGGCAGGCACGCGGGCTGGCTTACTGCCGCCGCTGCCCTGGCTGATAAGGTGGATTTGATCTATCTTCCCGAGGTCAGCTTCGACCCTGATGATTTTATAGACCGCATTAAGAAGCTGTCTGAGAAACAGAGCTCCGTGGTCGTGGCGGTTTCCGAGGGGATTAAGCTGGCTGACGGACGTTTTGTCTGCGAGCTCCAAAGCGGAGACGCCAAAAAGGACGCATTCGGACATACTCAGCTTTCGGGTGTAGGAGCATATCTGGCTGCCATGGCGAGCGAGAAGGCTGGAGTTAAGGCGAGGTCGATAGAGTTTTCAACAATTCAAAGATGTGCCGCGCATATAGTGTCAAGAACTGACGCGGAAGAGGCGTTCAACGTCGGATACCTCGCGGCTAAGAAAGCTTTTGAAGGCAGCACGGGGAGTATGATTACCATTAAGGTGGATTCGAGAGCGCCTTATACGGTAAGCTATAGCGAATTTGACATTCACGAGGTGGCAAACGTAGAGAGGAAAGTGCCCGACGAGTGGATTATAAACGACGGCACATATGTCAGCGAGGAATGCGTGGAATATCTGCGCCCGCTGATTCAGGGCGAACTCGACGCTTACTATTCGGGCGGAGTGCCGGTACATATCGCGCTGGACGATTGAGAAAATAATTTTTAATGATTTGTCATATATAAGTGCACTTTACAAACTATCGAATTTTGCGAAGTTTATAAAGTGTACTTTATAAATTGTTGAATTATGAGAAATTTATAAAATATACTTTATAAATTACCTAATTATATAAAGTTTATAAAGTATAATATATAAATCGTTGAATTATGAGAAATTTATAAAATATACTTTATAAATTTTTGAATTATGAGAAGTTTATAAAATGGACTTTACAAACTTGACAACAAATGATAGGTATGGCAAAATCATTTTGAAAAAGGAGGCGTTTGAAATGCAAACTCTAATCAATCGACCAACATATATGGAGCAGCTTGTCAGATTCCGAGACAAGCAGATAATAAAAGTTGTCACGGGAATTCGCCGCTGCGGAAAATCAACCCTATTTGACTTATATTGCGATTATCTGCGAAATGACGGTGTTTCTGACAATCAGATTATCCGTATCAATCTTGAAAACCCAGATTACCACGATATTAGGGATTATATGCAGCTTTTCAATATGGTTAGGGAGCAGCTAAGACCTGATAAAATGAATTATGTCTTTATTGACGAGGTGCAGGTGGTACCGGAATTTCAGAAAGCTGTGGACGGTCTGTTTATCAAACCAAACTGCGACGTATATATTACGGGGTCAAACGCCTATATGCTTTCTGGGGAACTCGCAACGCTTCTTTCCGGTCGCTACGTCGAGATTAAAATGCTCCCGCTTTCCTTTAAGGAATACATTTTCGCATTGGAAGATGAATCGGATTTGCAGGCTAAGTATCAGCAGTATATCCGAAACGGGTCATTTCCCTATATTCTGCAATTATCTCGCCGTCAAGACATCAATGCATATTTAGAGGGAATATACACCTCTATCGTTTTGAAAGATATTGTTGCTAGGTATCGTATATCTGACGCGGGAATGCTTGAAAGCGTGATTCGCTTTATGTTCGACAATATTGGGAATATGTGCTCTGCAACGAATATCGCAAACACTATGACGTCTAATGGTCGTAAAATTTCGATACCCACAGTGGAAAACTATCTTTCAGCTCTTGTGGACAGCTTCGTTCTCTATCGGGCAGGCAGATATGATGTAAAAGGAAAACAGCACCTTGCTACGGGCAGCAAATATTATCTTTCTGATATCGGACTCCGCTACTATTTACTCGGCAGCAAGCAGGTCGATATGGGGCATATTTTGGAGAATATTATCTACCTAGAATTACTACGCAGAGGCTATGAAGTTCATATTGGCAAGGTGGGAGCGGCAGAGGTTGACTTTATCGCCATAAATGATGAGGGCGAGGAATACTACCAGGTGGCTTATACGGTGAATGACCCTGATGGAAAAACCCTTGCTCGTGAGCTTGCTCCAATGGAAAGTATCAAGGACCATAATCCGAAATATTTGCTGACAATGGATTATGTTCCGCTGACATCCCATAACGGAATTAAGCAGATTAACGCATTGGAATGGCTGTTGAATTAGACGGGTCTGAGGAGAGGCAAAACCTCTCCTTTTATATTAAGATTCTTCGACTCGCTTCGCTCGCTCAGAATGACAGAGGGGGGGTTTGTTGCTGGGAAGGGTGGATTTTGGGTTTTTGAGAGGGAGTCTTGGCGTTTGGAAGGGTGGGTTTAGTGGTGACAAGGGGGGCGCTGACGCGCAAAAAATAATGAAAAAGCATATGTGAGTGACGGAATAATATTTGGTGGAAAGGGAATTTTGGGAAGCGTGGAGAGGTAGATTTTGACGTTCGGAAGGGCGTTTTTTTGTGGGTGGAAAGGGTGGATTTGGGTTTTGGGGAGAAGGTTTGTGGGTGGCTTGTAAGGGGATTTTTTTGGAGAATGAGAGGAGTGTTTTGGCAGTTGGAAGGGTGGAGTGGTGTTTGGTGAGGGAAGGGATTTTTTGGTTGGTTTTTTGGTGGGTTGAGTGGGGGATTTTTGTGGATTTTGGGGGAAGTGTCGATGAAAATGGCAAAAAAATAACGAGGGCGAGAAAAACGAGGGGCTGAAATGCGGTGATCGCAAGGGGTTGAATAGGTTTCCGGCAAAATCAAAATGGGGGGGTATTACCGTTGATAACAATGGAAAGTGCAGGGCGCTCGTATAGATTTCAAGATAGCATGAGGCATTGTGTTTTTGCGTAAGATAAAGATCCTTCGACTCCGCTCAGGGTGACTTACAAAAAACGCGGTGGTGAATGCGGATTATTGGTAGTTACAGAAAATGAAGGATTGATGTAGGAGGAGGAATAATGAGGAAACGAAGAAGTTTTCTGGCGAAGCGAATGCTGGCGCTCGCTCTTAGCGCAGCGGTGGTATTTACTATGATGCCAGCAATACCGGGTGTGGGGGACCGGGTTCATGCCGCGACGGACAGCGTCGATATGTCTGGCGGTATGATTGATTTGACGGTCAACAGCACCGCGGCGGCTACCAGCGTCATTAACTATGGCGGACATCCTTGGTATGCCGTGAAAAATGACTCGGGCAAACTGACATTGCTCAGCAAGACGCATTTCGGAACAAGCGCATATAGAAAATATTACTATGCGGGTAACGTGCCCAATGGACCGACGACCATAGTGTATGCGGGGGAAACCTACAAGAAATCGCCCAAAGGCACCGCTCTTGTTGGCGGTACTTGCTACTATGTAGAGAATCCGAGCGGAATGGCAGGTTGGACCGACCCCAATGATTATGTAGGCAGCACATTATGGCTCAAGATGAAAGATATTCTTGAGGGAAGCAGCACTACCTTCAATGCGGGAGAGCGGACCAATGCAGGAAGCTTTGGCGCTTTGGAGCATTCCGTGGCGAAAACCTTAAATACGGAACTGAAGTGGATTACTAGTAATAATAATAATACTGATGGTTGGTGGACCCGAACAGCAACCGATTGCCCCTATAGAGGCGCTCAGATACCTCATGCTGCATTTGTTAGTGCTGCAAACGAGGCGGGGATGGCTACGCATCCGGAAATTGTATTCAGGCTAGCCGATGGAGTCGCAGTGGCAGTCGCTCAACATGTGTATGTACGCCCGTCGTTTGAACTGGATATTGATAAGATCTTATTCACCTCTACCGCTGCGGGCGGCAAGAGCAATGCGACGGTGGGCGCAGGCTTCGTAGATGTGCATGCAGTCAGTGGATCACCTGATGCAAGAACGCCTATCAAGTTCACCATCAAGGATTCGAGCCAAAGCCTTAATATCGCGGAAAGCGAAACGAGGACAGGGCTTCTGCATTATACGGATGCCACCTATGGTGCGGGTCAGTATATTTCCTGCATCATCAAGGATAAGGAAAGCGGAGCGGTAAAATCCTATGCAAAGCTGAAGGCTATTGATACGCAGTCAAAGGAGAGCGGCACGGTTCAACTGCCGGATATTGGAGAGAACTACCAATGCGAAGTATTCATGGAGCAGGCGAACGGATCGTATAACAGCGATATATGTTCGGAGGCTAAGACTGTGAAAGTGGACCGCGATGCGTACTTCACGGGCGTTGAGGATGTCGCTGTCGCAAAGGGAACTTCCTTCAATCCGATGGAGGGCGTTACCGCAACAGACGCAAACGGAGATGACCTTACAAAAGCAATCCTCGGACCTAAGGCGGAAGCCTACAATGTCAACGAAGTAGGAACATACGAACTTACCTACGAGGTAGTGGGAGAGAGCGGAAGGAAGGTTACGGCAATAAGAACGCTTACCGTCAAGAAGAGAAAGGGAGTAAGCGACATAGTTGCGAACAGCACAACAGGCACGACTACTGTCGTAAAATACGGCGGATATGATTGGTATGTGCTCCGCAACAATCAGAATGTAAACGGCGGAGTGAAGCTCTTGTTAAAGGATAACGAATTCCTGAAGAGTCCTTTCAGAACCAGGAATACGGGCACTTCGGCGAATGGCTTTACCCCGTATAACGGAGTGCTGTATGCGAACAACGAGTCAGGCCCGGCATGGGCAGCTCCTAATGAATATGCGGGCAGCACGCTCCAGAATAAGATGAAGGAAATGCTGAACGGCAGCGGAGCCCCTGCGACCACATTCCTCGAGAAAGAGCAGACTCACGCATCAGGATTCGGCGCTTTGGATAAGAAAACGGCAGAGCATTCCAATCAGGATCTCCTCACATTCAGTGACGGCTGGTGGTGGCTCAAGACCGCCCATGAGGACGAAGGCGATATAGCATATACAGCAGAAGTCGACGGAAGCATAGGTGAAACGCATAATGTAGGTGAAAACGGAATCGTGCGTCCGGTATTTGATGTATATCTTGGAGATATGATAATGGCATCTACAGCCGGAAGTGCAGGTAAATCATCTGCAACATTGGAGAGCGGATTCATCAAGGTGAACAACCAGGCAAGCCCGATCAAGTTCACTCTTGAGGATAAGGATCAGACTCTGACGATTAAAAATGCGAAGCAGAAGGTCGCTCATCCGAAGGAAAAGATATCTTTCGAGTACAGCGACGCTAAGGAAGCTGACAACAGATATATCTCCTGCCTGATCAGCGACAAGAATACAGGAAATCCTGTTTACTATGCGAAGCTCAAGAAGATTGACAAATCGAGCACGAGAAGCGGAAGCGTAACGGTTACTCTGCCGGACGATATAGCGGAGAGAGCATATACTCTCGAGCTGTTCTCAGAGGAAGTAAACGAGGACGCTTTCACAGACTTCGCATCCGAGCCTGTTTCAATGGGTCTCATCATTACTGAACATGCGACGATCGAGATACCTGAGGATGCAGCAAATACAATCCAGAGAGGAGCAGCCTTCGACCCGATGGAAGGCGTAACAGCAAGAGATGTGGACGGCACGCCGATAGATACGAATGAGATCTTTTTCAGCAGTAATGTGGATACGAGCAAAGCCGGAACATATTATGTAAACTATACTGTTACGGGATCTGACGGAGTAGAGACAAGTGTAGACAGAGAGATCGTCGTAAGAGCGGATGATGCTGCAATCAATGGCGTAGATGATGAAAAGACTGTCTATGCGGGCACGACTTTCAATGCTATGAGCGGTGTAACGGCGACGGACGGCGACGGATATTATACCGATCTGACAGATAGGATCGTGGTAGGCGGAAGCAGTGTTCCAGACCCGGCAGTAGCAGGGAAATACCAGATCATCTACAAGGTGACGGGTGCAAACGGTAAAGAAATTCAGAAGAGAATGGTCTTGAACGTAGTAAAGGCACCGGAATATGAGGATGCGGTAATCTACGGAGTAAATGATGTGACACTGACACTCGGCGAGGCCTTTGACGCTATGGACGGAATTACGGCAGGCGACGAAGGCGGCTCGGGCGACGATCTCACATCAGCGATAAGCGTTACGAATACCGTACCTGTGGACGCCGGTGGACTCACAACTGCTGCGGGCGAATATGAGGTTACATATAAGGTAACAGGAAAGAGCGGAAACGAAGTCTCCAAGAAGAGAACGGTAACTGTACTTTCCAGCGCAAGTGCGGTAATTAAGGGTATCGACAACAAGACTGTACAGCTTGACGAGAACTTCGATGCTATGGCGGGCGTAAGCGCTGAGGACGGAAACGGCAGCAATATCCCGAAGGAAAGGATCACGGTCGAAGGAAAGGTGAACACATCCCGCGCGGGCACTTACGCGATAGTCTATAAGGTGACGGGATCTAACGGCAGAGAGGTTGCCAAGACGAGAGTCATCACGGTAAAGGCAAAGAATGCAACGATAATCGCGGAGGATGTGTCCATCCTCAAGGGAACCGGATTCAACTATATGGCGGGTGTAAAAGCCTATGACGGAGACGGAAGAAGCACGGATATTACCGATGAGGTAACATACAGGGGCGACTTCAACGTCAATATTGCGGACACATATACCATCGTCTATAAGGTAAGGGGAAGCAACGGCGAGGAAGTGCAGAAGAGCAGGACTCTCACCGTAGTTGCGACACCTCCGGTAACACCTAAAAACGCAGTCATCATTGGAGCGACCGACAAGGTGCTGCAAAAGGGCGACGCTTTCAATATGAGAGCAGGCGTTGTAGCATACGATAACGGCGGAGCAGGAGCAATCCTGACAAGCAAGATTGACATTTCGGGTGATGTTGACAAGTTCTCCGGCGGAACAGCCAACGAGACGGGAACATGGCATCTCACCTATAGCGTAACAGGCGAGAACGGAAAGAGCGTAACAGTAAGGAGAACCATCAAGGTGCAGGATGTTGTAATCGTCAAGTCTGACGCTGTAATCTACGGCGCAGAAAACACCAGCATCGCGAGAGGTGCATACTTCAACGCCAGAAACGGAGTCACAGCCTATGATGACGGAGGAACAGGCGCTGACCTTACAGACGCTATCGTTATTGAAGGAACTGTAGACACTTCCGTACTCGGTGCAAACACGCTTGTCTACAAGGTAACGGGCACTAACGGAAACGAGGTAAGAGTAGTAAGAACCGTGAATGTCACGATTCAGACGAGCGACGCGAAGATCTCCGGTCCGGACAGATATACGATTGATGTGGGCGATTCCTTCGACCCGGCGGATATTCGTGTTACGGCTAGAGACGACGCCGGAAACGGTGCGAGCCTTACTACTGCTGTAGAGAGCAATAACGTCAATACAAGTCTGCCGGGCGAATACGAGGTGGTATTCTCCGCTACGGGAGAGAATGGCGTTAAGGTAACTCACGAAGTAAGCGTAGTTGTCAGAGCCCTTGCGGATGCCGTAATCTACGGAATGGTAGAGGCGACGATAACAAGAGGCGACATCTTCGACCCGCTTGCAGGAGTCTCGGCGAGAGATAACGGCGGCGAGGGTGCTGTGATTACAAATATCGACATATCCGATAATCTTGACACGACTCGTGCAGGTAAATACGAGGTAACATACAGCGTAACGGGTAAGAATAATAAGAAGATCACGGCGAAGAGAGATGTAACTGTACTGTCAACAAATGCTTCTCTCGAAGGTATTGACGACGTAGAGATTGAGCTTGGCAGCAACTTCAATCCGAGAGCTGGCGTTCGTGCCGTAGACGGCGACGGCTATGAGACGGGCATCGACTTTACGGTAACAGGAAACGTCGACACCAGATACGCAAAAGATTACAACCTCACATATAAGGCGAAGGGTACTAACGGCGTAGAGGTGAAGAAGGACAGAACTGTAACTGTTAAGGCGGACGACCCTGTATTCAGCGGAGTTGAGGATAAGATTATCACAAAGGGTGAGAGCTTCAATGTGAAGAAGGGCGTAAGCGCGAAGGACGGCGACGGATACGAGACCGACCTGACAAGCAAGATTACGCTGAAAGCCGGCGAGGATACGGTAGACACCGATACACCGGGAGTCTATAAGCTCACCTATATTGTAAGCGGTAAGAACGGCAATGCCGTACAGAAGAGCTGCACTGTAACAGTCAGCGACAAGGCTTCTGCTACGGATATAGCAGAAGCGAAAAAGACTGTCGACGCTGCGAAGAAGAATGCGAATGACATCAATATAAGCACGGACGGCTCAGATGTATGGGATAATGAGAAGTGGGTAACGGCGGCAGAGAAACGCGAATTCGACAAGGCGATTTCAGACGCGGAGGCTGTTCTCAATAAGAACGGCGTAACGAATGCGGAAATCGACCAGGCTATCGCGGATCTGAATGAGGCTGCAAATGCCTTCAGAATTGCCCAGAAGGACGGCTTAAAGACCGGCGGCAATGTCAATTCGAGAGTTGATGAGATCAGCGAGGCGGTTGACAAGCTCAAGACCAGCGAGGACGGGCATGATGTAAGCATGAGCGACAAGTGGGTTACACAGGAAGAGATGGAGAATATCCGTCAGGCAATCCACGACGCTCTGAACATCATCAACGATTCGAGCAAGTCTCTCGCAGAGAAGGAAAAAGCTCTTGAAAAGCTTGAGCAGGAGTATGCGAAGCTTATAAGCTCTCAGAAGAGCGGCGATAAGGAAGTTTACGAAAGCTTCAAGGAGATCGAAAAGCTCATTGAGAAGTATAAGACGAGCGAGAACGGACATGATGTAAGCACAGACGATAATTGGGTACCTAAGGAAGAGCTGGATAAGATCCTTGAGGAGATCAAGAAGGCTGAGGCTATCATCAAAGACTCAAGCAAGAGCCTTGAGGAGAAGCAAAAGGCGCTTGAGGATCTGCAAAAAGCATTCGAAGAGCTGAAGAAGATTGAGCAGCCGGGAGATAAGGAGATATACGAAAGATATATCGAAATCCAGAAGCTTATAGAAAAGTATAAGGACGGTCTTTCAGAAGATGAGCTTAAGGCGCTTGAGGCTAAGCTGAAAGCTCTTGAGGACCTCCTGAACAACCTCGGTTCTTCACTCGAAGATAAGCAGAATGCGCTCAAGGATCTCGAGGACGGAGCAGGATCGCTGATAGACGCAGAGCTTGCGACAGCGAAGAAGGCGGCTCTTGCTGAGCTTGACAAGATAGACGTCACTCAGTACGCCGGTGCTTCGAGACAGATTGCTGAGGCTGCTATCGCAGAGGGTAAGGCTGCAATCAACGCGGCTAAGACGGTCGCAGAGGTAGAGGCGGCTAAGAACGCAGCCCTTGCTAAGATTGCGCCGCTCTCGAGCGGATTCGAGGTAGGCACGCAGCATCTGGCGGGTCAAAATATGTATCAGATAATTGCGGTTCCGACTGCAACAGGAACAGGAGATGTAATGCTCGTTCAGGCTAAGAACGCCAGGAACGTCAACATTCCTAAGACTGTGACGCTGAGCAATGGTAAGACCTATGATGTAATAAGAATTGCCGGAGAAGCATTCAAGGCTAAGAAGATCAGGAAGGTTACTCTTGGCGCGAATGTCGATAAGATTGACAAGAACGCATTCAGAAAGAGCAAGGCTACTAAGCTTGTACTCAGGACGAAGGCACTGACGAAGAAGAGTGTAAAGGGCTCGCTCAAGGGCTCAAAGATCAAGACCGTTCAGGTGAAGGTTGGAGCGAAGAAGGTCAACCAGAAATTCGTCAAGAAGTATAAGAAGTTCTTCACGACTGCGAATGTGGGTCGCAAAGTGACAGTGAAGTAATAGGAATGACAAAATGACACTTCTGTCATTCTGACATGGAATAGGCACAGGACGACCATACTGCATAACATAACCAACCTTGGATTCATACAAGAATCCCTGCAATAACCGTTCTGTAACTGAACACGCAAATAGGGGTCACAAGACCCCTATTTGCGTGGTACTTATTGAGGAGCTTTCGCAGAATTGATATAATTAGGTCGCAAGAGAATAAGGAAGCCCAGGGCGGCGAAAACCAACCTCCGGTACTGCACAGACAGTGAAAGGAGGTGGCTGTATGAGTAATTATGAACTGTTCATGGCACTGATTGCCGTCGCAGCACTTGTTGCTTACAACAGAAAAAAGTAACCGCCTAAGCTGAGACCTTAGACGGTTGCAATAGGTTATTACCTTTTGAAACCCGGAGGTCGCCGCTAGAGGCTTCCTCTCTTGCAGATATTATAACACAGTTGACGATAAAAGCAACGCTAATTTTGGAAGATGCGCAATATGGACGTATTAAATAGGAATAAAAATATAGATATTATCGGTGTGCAGATTGACCTTGGGGCGTCGCAGAAGGGCGTCGCTATGGGCCCGCTGGCAATTCGCTATGCGGGCATTAAGCCGGATCTCCGCAATATGGGTTATACCGTGCGGGATAAGGGCGATATTGTACCGCCGGAGGACGGCATGAGCCTTAGAAATATGATCAATTTCGAGCAGGTGAATGCCACGAATAAGGAGCTCTACCAGGCTGTGAAAATGACGCTTGATGAGGGACGTTTCCCTCTCGTTCTCGGTGGCGACCACAGCCTTGCTGCCGGAAGCATATCTGCCGTTGCCAAGCATTATGAGAACGAGGGCGAAATAGGCATTATATGGATAGACGCACATGGCGATTGGAATAATGACAAATCGACTCTGAGCGGCAATATGCATGGTATGCCTTACTCCGCTGTCTGCGGTCGTGGCCCCGACAGCATGGTTGACTTCGGGCAGAAGCCTCATTTTGTGCCGACCGCGCATTGCGTGCAGGTGGCAGGGCATGATTTTGACAGGGCTGAGGCTGAGAGAATGAAGGAAGCCGGCATGAATGTCTTTTCAATGAGAGATATTGACATGCGTGGAATGCGAGATGTAATGAATGAGGCGATAGAGATTGCGGGAAAAGATACGGTCGGAATTCATCTCAGCTTTGATGTGGACGCTATTACGCCGGAATATGCGCCGGGCACGGGTACGCCCGTTGCTGACGGCATAACGGCAAGGGAAGCATTCCTGGCCGTCGAAATGCTTGCTGACTCCGGCAAACTAATCAGCATGGATCTCGTTGAGGTAAATCCCGTGCTGGACGAGAGAAACAAGACGGGGCAGCTTGCCTCGGAGCTGATACAGCTCGCCCTCGGGAAATGTATTTACTGATTTTTATGCAAGAAGAGAACGAGCCTTGAAAACTCAGGTGTGAACTGAGGCAGGAATCGAGGGGTGAAGTTAGGTGTGAACTGAGATGTGAATCGAGGCATTAAGTCAGACATGACTAACGGGGGATAGGATTATGAAGAAAAATAATTTCTACTATCCGTCTATTGACGGTAAGACAAAGATACATGGCATAAGGTGGGAGCCCGAAGGAGAGCCTAAGGCTATCCTCCAAATCATTCATGGCATGGTTGAATTCATTGACCGCTATAATGATTTCGCCCGCTTTCTGACGGCGCATGGATATATCGTGGTGGGTGAGGATCATTTGGGACATGGCGAATCCGTGCTGTCCGACGAATATCACGGATATTTTGGGGAGGACGGCAATGCCTGGGTGATTGCAGACATTCATCAGCTTAGGCTTATGATGGCGGAGGAATTCCCGAAACTGCCATATTTAATGCTAGGGCATAGCATGGGGTCATTTCTGCTCAGACAGTATATTACCGAAAAGGACGCGCGCTACGCTCAGGGGCTGGCAGGGATAATCGTCATGGGGACGGCTTGGCAGCCTAAGATAATGGCGGAGGTCGGGAAGATGCTGGCAAAACTGCTTGGAACTCGAAAGCCGGGCAAGACTGCGAAGCTGATAGATATTATAGGTTTCCGAAACAATCTAAAGAGGATTGAAAATCCGAGGACGAATAAGGATTGGCTGACAAGAGATGAGAATATCGTGGACGGCTACCGCGCGAACCCTTGGTGCAGTTTTCATTTCAGCCCGAATGCCTATTATCATATGTTTGACGGAATGCAGAAGGCGCATGATGTGAGGAGAATGAGGAAGCTCCCCGAGGGGCTGCCGATACTCTTTGCCGCCGGCGCGGAGGATCCCGTCGGGAATTGGGGTGAGGGCGTTCGAAAAGCATTCATGGTATATAGCGAAAATACGCCCTGTGATGTTGATATAATGATTTACGGTGATGATAGGCATGAAATACTGAATGAACTAGATAAGGACAGGGTGTATGAGGATATGAAGGATTTTCTCGACTACTGCCTCGATAAGAATGGTAAATGAGACGGGAAACTGAGATATTGAGATATTGAGATACAGAGATAGGCAGCTATTGAGAGACGAAAGTGCGGATTGGATTATAGGACAGAGTTTATTATCAGAATAGCAATCGCGATAGCATTCGCCGTCATAATGGGAAACGGCAGCGTTGTGGCGTTCAATAGAATGCCTGCTAAATGGTTCGAGGACTATGATGAGAATGCGCCTCGCGGCGAGGAGCCGCACAGGGTAATGCCCGAGAAGCTCCTTGAGGCGGATGCTATGGGAAGGCAGAGGCTGCCCAGCACTCCATGGAAGTATGCTTTCGTGGGATTTTTTATGATGTCGGGGCTGTATCTGGCTATCCGTGGCGGCGGCATAGCATACGAAATATCTGTGCTATGCGTGCTCTTCATAGTGCTGGAGATGGCTGTTTCGGACTGTCTGTATCAAGTGGTGCCCGACCAATTCAGCTGGGGGCTCATTGCTATTGCCATATCATTTAACGGCTATTTCGATAAATGGTGGGAGCAGGCGGCAGGGGCGCTGACAGGGCTCGGACTGTCGTTCGCCATACTTATACTAGGAAATATTCTGTTCAAAACGGGCTCTATCGGCGGCGCGGATATAAAGTTTTTCGGCTGCATGGGGCTTATCACGGGTAGCGCGGGTGTCATAATCATATTCGTACTGACGACAGTGCTCTTCGCCGTATATTCGATGATTAAGATTGCCGCGGGGCAGGGGAGCATTAAGGATAGGAATGCAATGCTGCCGGCGGGGCTTGCGGCGGTGACGATATATCTGCTATTCCTCTGGAATATCGGAGACCTGCTAGTGCTAAAGCTATAGTGGTGCATGGGGTAGCAAATTACAAATGGGAAAGAATGTATTGATAAAAATTGAATATGACGGCACGAATTTCTCGGGCTGGCAGGTGCAGCCAAATCTGCGCACGGTGCAGGGGGAAATCGAGCATGTGCTTAAATATATAGCGGGAGAGGAAGTGCATATTCACGGAACCAGCAGGACTGACGCGGGAGTGCACGCTTTGGGTCAATGCGCGAGCTTTGAGTGGAACAGCAATATGCCCGTGGAAAAGCTCGCCGAGGTAATGAATAGGAGATTTGGCGCAGGCGGAGAAGGCAGGCAAGGCGCGCCAGGGGATATATGCATTTTATCGGCGGAGGTGGTTCCGAGCGAGTTTCATGCGAGGTATTCCTGCGAGGGCAAGACCTATAGATATGTGATAGATAAGACCGGCGATATATTCAGGCGAAATACAAGCTTTCAATACCCTGGTGCGGGGGACTTGGACTTGGAAGCCATGAGAGAGGCTTCTAAATATATAGTGGGAACGCATGATTTTAAATGCTTTGAGAGTTCCGGCAGCACGCCGAGAGAGTCCACGGTAAGAACCGTCTCCATGCTTGAGATAAAAAATGAGGCGGAGTCGATAATTATTGAGATAAGGGGAGATGGTTTCCTGTATAATATGGTGAGGATTATCGTGGGGACTTTGATAGAAGCGGGCGAGGGAAGGAGACCTGCGGAAAGCGTGCGCGAGGCGATAGAAAGCCGCGAGCGCAGCAAGGCGGGATTTACCGCGCCGCCGCAGGGGCTCTACCTCAAAGAAATATATTTTAAATGACAAAAGGGCGCTGCGCAGAATGACAAATAGCAGTGAAAATGATGACAAAAGCGGGTGCGCGGTGACAAAAGAAGCAGGGAAAGGAATTATTAGTGTATAAGGTCAGGATTGACAAATTCGAAGGGCCGTTTGATCTTCTGATATATCTGCTCGAAAACGCCAAGATGGATATTTACGACATCAAGGTGGCGGAGATTACGGAGCAATATATAGCCTACCTCAAGGAGATGGAGGATTTGAATATTGAGGTAGAGACTGAATTTATAGTGCTCGCGGCTGTGCTGATAAGGCTGAAATCACATATGCTGCTGCCGAGAGTCAGCGACAACCCTGATGATGATGTTATAGTCGAGGATCCGAGGCTCGAACTACAGACGCGATTGCTTGACTATATGAGAACTAAGAAAACCGCGGAAATCTTGCAGGAACTTGAAGAATACAATCTTGAAATTCACGAAAAGCCTGCCGAGGATTTGTCGAGGTATATCGGTGCGCCTGATGAAATCCTGAAGGCGAGTGATGAGCAGCTCGTGAATGCGTTCATACTCTTTCTGACTCGCAAGAAAAAGATTGAGGAAGTTCAGCGCAGATACCAGAGAGTGAGGAGACGGAAGGAGTCAATCGAGTCGAGGATTAAGGATATGACTAAGGCTTTAGAGCTGAAGCTTAAACCGGGTATCTCGGGCATATCCTTTATGGAGCTTCTGCCGGAGAAGCATGACATATATGATATTACAATCTCGTTCATGTCGCTGCTCTCCATGATAAAAAATCAGGGCTATGACGCGGAGCAGAGGGAGAATTTCGGAGAAATCACGGTAAAGAGGAAGGATCCTGAGATACTTAGGGCTCAGGCTGAGGCGGAGAATGCGGGAGTCATAGAATATTCAGACGACGAATTTGACGATATGGACGAAACGGAAGATGACGCAAGTGAATACGGCTATGGCGACTATGATTATAACGAAGATGATAGATTTGCCGATTACGATATAGAATTGGGAACACAGTCAGAAGCGGAGGCGGAGAATGTATAGTAAAAAGACGATGAAATCAGCCCTTGAGACGCTGATGTTTATGTGGGGAGAGCCTTTGGAAGTAAAGGATGCCGCCGAGGTGCTGGAGGCGGAGAAGTCGGAGATCAGGGGGCTTTTCAGAGAGCTGCAGACGGAATACGAGCAGGAAGGGAGAGGCATTAGAATCCGAGAATGCGGCGACGCCTTCGGCTATATCACATATATTGAGAACGACATCTTTGTGCAGAAGCTCTGCACGCCTGTCAGGGTGCGGAGGCTTTCGCAGGCGGCGCTTGAAGTGCTTGCCATAATAGCATATCGTCAGCCTGTTACGAGATCCGAGATAGATTCAATCAGAGGCATTAAGAGCGAGAGGGTAATCGACGGGCTCATGGACAAGGGACTCGTGGAGATTTCGGGAAGGTCGGAGGGCGTCGGCAGACCGCTTCTCTATAGTACGACCAGGGAATTTCTCAAGAAATTCGGATTTGCTTCTCTCAAGGATTTGCCGGAGGTGCCCGAATACGAGGAGATGAGGAGAGAAAGAGAAGAGGCAGGCGGACAGCTTTCTATAAATTTCGACGAGGACGCTGAGGAAAACAAAGATAGTGAAACCATGGCGGGCAGCGCTGGGGACAATGACTAGGCAGAGTGAAGGTTTAATGGGAAGGTAGTATGCGAATCAATCAGTATATAGCAGCCGCAGGAATATGCAGCCGCAGAAGCGCGGACGAACTAATCAAAAAAGGCAGAGTCAAGGTGAACGGCTCTGTTCTTGATGTTCTGGGATACCATGTGCAGGAGAATGATGTCGTAGAGGTTGACGGAGCGAGGGTAGAGCCTGAGACGAAGAAGGTCTATTATCTGCTGAATAAGCCCATGGGCTATGTCACTTCGACCGCTGACAAAGAGGGGAAACCTATTGTGACGGAGCTCGTTCCCGACAGCGTGAGGGTATTTCCGATCGGCAGGCTCGATCTCAATACCACGGGACTTCTCATTCTCACAAATGACGGGGAGCTTTCCAACAAGCTCATGCACCCCTCGGGTGAATTCGATAAGAAATATCTGGTGAGGGCTGCCGGTATCGTAACGCGCAAAGAGGCTGAAAGGCTGGAGAAAGGTGTGGACATAGGCGGCTTTATCACGAGCCCTGCGGAGGTGTATCTGATAAAACACGATAGGAATTCCACTCTCGCCGAAATAATAATCCACGAGGGGAAGAACAGACAGGTGAGGCGAATGTTTGAAGCTATTGGACACCCCGTTCAGGAGCTCTGCCGCACAGGGCTCGGGCAGCTCAGCATAGGCAAGCTCGCTCTCGGACAGTGCAGAAAGCTCAGTCCGGCAGAAGTGGAATATCTGAAAAGAGTATAGAAATGAAAAAGAGAAGCGGAAAACCAAAGAGCATGAAATCCAAGATAAGACGTGCAGCTGAGGACATTATAATCGCATGTCTTCTTGTTATTATGATCTTTTCCGCTTGGAAGCTTTACAACATTCTGAAAGATTATAAGAGCAATCAGGCTGAGTATGATAAAATTTCGACTCAGTCGAGAGACGGCGAATTCACGGGAGATATAGACTTCGACGCGCTGAGGAAAATCAACCCTGATGTTGTTGCGTGGATTTACTATGAGAGCTCGGTTATCGACTATCCGATTGTTCAGGGTACGGATAACGACAAATATATCTATACGAGGTTTGACGGAGAGGAGAGCGGTTTCGGCTGTCTCTTTGTGGACGCCGCAACGGAAAGCCCGTTTAGGCAGTTCAATACGATAGTCTACGGGCACCATATGAAAAACGGCTCTATGTTCGCGGATCTGAAAAAACTAAAAAGCCCCGAGTACTGCCGGCAGCACCCGAGGCTGGAGCTTATTACGCCTGAGGGGAAGTATCACCTGGAGATTTGGGCTTTTCTAAATCAGCCTTCGGACAGCAAGATATATGAAACCAATATACAAGAGGAGTCTGAGAGGCTCTCTTATATCGAGACTGCAAGTGAGCTTTCGCTCTATACTACCGATATTGCCATAGAGCCGACAGATAGATTGGTGGTGCTCAGCACCTGCGCCTATGAATATGATCAGGCAAGGTATATGGTGGTCTGCAAAATGACACCGTGGTAGGGGCTATTTATCCAAATGCGGATTGGTGGCTCTGTCCTCGTTGCTGTGAAGGGGTACGCCGCTTGGGTCGAAGAGCGGGAGGTATTCAAGATAGGTTATATCATCTCTGTCTGCTGCCTCGCCTTCTGCCAAAACTGCGAATTTACCGACGATAATTCCACCGACAGACTCTACCAACTGTTCTAATGCCGCAATCGACTCGCCCGTGCTGATGACATCGTCAGCTATGAGAATGCGTTTGCCGTTCATAACATCTCTTTCATCACGACCGAGACAGAGAATCTGCTCTCCCTTGGTGGTGATTGAGTTGACCTTGACCGTCACCACATCTTGCATATAGACCTTGGCGCCCTTCCTGGCTACGATATAGGGCTTGCCCGACTGCCTTGCCATTTCATAGCAAAGCGGAATGCCCTTGCTCTCGGCAGTAATGAGAACATCAAACTCGGGAGCCATGGCGAGAAGCTCGGCAGCCACCGCCTTTGTAATCTCCACGTCGTTAAACATAATGAAGCCAGCGATATAGAGGTCGTCAGTTACCTTGCAGAGTGGCAGACTTCTCTCGAGTCCGGCGATTGTCATTTTATAATCCATAGTTCTTTCCTTTCAATATTCGGAGTATTTGGGCTTATGCCCTGCGGTTTCTATTATTTCTACCATACGGGAGTTCCGCCCTCTATGTATGTAATAGTACCGCCGTTTCGGAGGTCTACTCCCTTTTTACCTTTTACTTTAAGCACGATCTTCTTGGAGCCGGACGCCCTGCAATTTACAGACCTGGACTTATATTTCTTGTTAAAGGCTTTCTTGCCGTTCACATAGAGACCGACTCGGAGGTTTTTATACCTCTTCATTTTGAAAATCCTATTGTTTACCGCATATCCCGTAACGGTATAGGTGCTGCCGTTCAGTGAAATTTTGGTAATGCGGAACGGACAGGTCGCATAGCTCGTGCTGGTATAAACCACGCTTCTGTTGAACTTAATCTCGTTTTTCTGAGGCTTGACTGTATTTGATGAGCTGCCTTTATAGACCTGCCCGTCTTGGTTCAGTATGGCGACCACCCTGTATTTAGACTTGCCTGCGCCCTTGCCCTTTACGGTGTATCTGTTGATGTCTCCGACGGTCTTTACCTTCTTCGAACCCTTGTATATCTCGTATCCGGTGGCTCCCTGCACGGTTGTCCATGAAAGCGCGACCTGCTTGCTGCTGATCTTCGTCGCATAGGCGGTCGGCGTTCCGAGAGACTCAGCGGGTACGGTAAACGACTTTGGTTTTGAATCAATTGTCATACCGTCTAATTCCAGGCAGAGCTGAACTGTTACAGTGTTATCCGTGCCATATTTTACAGGAACGTTCGTAAAAGTCGTATTATAGTTGCTGTTTTTCTGCGTGCCTACTAACGTACCGTTGCTGTATAGCTTTATGGTTCTTTTATCCTCAAATCTCCATGTGGGATCGATGTCTGTATTATACTTCGCAGGAGTGGTGCTTATCGTGACGACAATCTCCTTGCTCAAAAGGCTGCCCTTACACTTAATTCCGAGAATCTCAGGGCCGGCGTTGAGGTGCAAGACGTTTGGCTTGATATAGTAGGGATTGCTGTTGTTATTCAGTCCTGTATCTGTAGGATGACCGGTGTAAAACCTTAAGTATTTGTCACAATATTCCTGTTTGTCAATCTTTATGAAATAATAGCCACCCTCCTGAGAGGACTCCAAAGCATCCACCCTTATTACCGAGCCGGTAAAATCATCTGATGTGCTTATCGCGAAATATTTCTCAACCTGAGGGTCGGATGTGATGCCGGGGGCTTCATTCTCCAAATCCGTGAATAATATTTTGACAATAGTTCCCGGTGTGATTTCACCCTTTGCATCCGGCCCTTTTAGCTCAGGCATGCTATATCCACCCCCTGCATACACGTTGTTTGATGCAGCGAAAGCGATGCAAAATACGGCTGATAGAATAAGAATCAGCGCCGCCTTGTTGATAATCTTAGTAATCGTGTTCATAATATGCCTCCGTTCTTTATCTGGGCAGACAATAAATATAAGTAAGTGAGTACCGCAGAAATTATACCATAGGATTTGTGAAAAGAGCAAAAACAGCTATGCGGAAAACAATATGCACAATCGGGCGAACGTGCTGAAAACAGTGCCGAAAGAGGCATTTTGTGGTATAATCATAAAAATAAAAACAATATAAAACAATGGATACAAAACGAAGCAGCAAATCACTAGAGCAATCAATAGAGGAATTCGGGTCGATAGTGTGGAAAATCCGAGGTTATTCCATGGAGCCTTTTATTCACGAGGATACCAACGCTGTCGTGCTCGAAAAGGTCGAACGCCCGCTTTGCGCACATGATGTGGTGCTGTATAAGATCAAGGTCAGAATACAGGGCGAGGGGGAAGCTCAGCGATATATACTCCATAGGATAATAGGCGAAAAAGGAGATAACTACATCATACTCGGCGACAACTGCACCAGCCTTGAGTATGTCAGAAAAGACGAGATAATAGCCGTTATGCGCGCCCTGCTGAGAGAGGGAGAGGAAGTTGACCTCGGCGGTTTGAAGCATAGGCTGTATATGCGGCTATGGGTCAGACCCTGGCGCATGAGGGTCAGAATGATAAAGCTCCGCGGAGGCTTTCTCAGAGGCTGGTGGAAATTCGTGGAAATCGCGGCGCCTTATACGCCGAGACCAATAAAAGAGGGGATAAAAAGGCTAATAGGGAACTAGGGTTGCATGAATAAAGAGTCGAAAAGACTGATAAATGAGTTGAGATTGTGCAAATAAAGAGTTGAAAAGATTGACAAAAAGTTGGAAGTATGTGAATGAATAGTCGAAGAGACTGATGATGAGGGTCGAACGAGATAGGACTATATGACTGAGGAAAGAATAGGGGATAGTTTCAATATAGAGTTAGCGGGCGTCTGCATAGGCATAAAGCCGCGCCATGAGAGAATGAGGGACTTCTGCAAGAAATACATCAGCGAGGATTCCCCCGCCTTTACTATTGAAGTGGGCGAGAGCGATATAGAGGACGAAAGAGAGAAGGGAATCGCCTATATCGGCAGGGGCGATATTCCGCCTTTTCAGCTAGAGAAGCTCTTTATATACAGGGAGATAGCGGAGCGGCTTCCGGAATACGATACCTTCCTTATCCATGCGGCGGCGATTTCGGTGGACGGAGAGGGCTATCTCTTCTCGGGCCCGAGCGGAACGGGCAAAACTACGCATATCAAGCTCTGGAAAAAGGAATTCAAGGATAGAATGAGGGTCATAAATGATGACAAGCCTCTGATAAGAATCGGGAGCGACGAAGTAATGGCGTGCGGTTCCCCGTGGTGCGGAAAGGAAAGCTGGAGCAATAATATATCCAGCCCTCTGAAAGCCGTGATATGCCTTCACCAAGCGAAGGAGAACAGGATAGAGGAAATGGAGAGGACGAGCGCCTGGGAGAGCCTGATGAATCAGATATACAGAAGCAGGGACGCCGCGAATATGCAGAGGACGCTCGGATTCATAGACTATATAATCTCGGAGATCCCCGTATATTCAATGGGCTGCACCAAGGACAGCGAGGCTGTGAGCGTTGCATACGAGGCTCTAAAGGGTAGAAGATGAGAATAAGATGAGAAGAAGAAGGATTCCGATAATAGTATTATTTATCCTATCCCTTGCGGCTTTTACGCTGAGCGGACTTCGATACTATAGGACGCTCGACGGACAGGCGCCTGTTATTTCCATGGATAAAGATGAGATTGTGGTCTCCGTCAAAGCCGATAGCAGCGAAATCTTGAAGGGAATCACCGCGAAGGACGACAAGGACGGAGATGTGACAGATACCCTTGTGGTGGAGAAGATGTCTAAAATAGACGGCGATTCAAGCCGAGACGCCATTATTGCAGCCTTTGACAGCCGCGGAAATATAACGAGGGAGATCAGAAAGGTGAGATACAGCGACTATACACATCCCAGATTTAGTCTGTCAGCCCCTCTGCGCACGCCTGTCGCAGCAGGTATCACCTCGGCGACTTCCTATATCTCTGCGAATGACTGCATTGACGGGAATATTTCGGGGAAGATTTCCCTCGAATACGAAAAGCCCGAGGACGGATTTAAGGCGGGCGACTATCCAATAACGGCTGAGGTGGTAAACAGTGCGGGGGACAAGCAGAGCATTAATGCCACGGTTACGTTCTTCCAGCAGAGCGAGGACAGCCTCTTACCCAGAATCGACCTAAAGGAATATATCGTGTATACGAAGATAGGGGAAGAGATAGACCCTTATGACTATTGCGAGAGCGTGACCTATCTCGGAAGAGAGTATAAATACAGCGGGGGCAGGGGGAATTACGGCTCTGACTCCGCAGAAGGCGGGAATTTTACCATAGGAAGAGAGTCCATAAGTATCAGCGGTGAAATTGACTATGAGAATGCCGGTTCGCAGGAACTCATCTACAGCGTGAGGGGCGAGCTCGGCGTCGTGGGAAGTGTAAGACTTATCGTCGTCGTAGAGGATAAATAGCGAAAATGCAGACGAGGAACCCATCAACAAACGCATTTGATGTAAAGACGGTGCTGAGAGATCTTGGCAGCAGGGCTGTTATGATGTTTCTGATTGCAGCCTCGGTTTCAATGCTCGCATTTGCCTTCTATACATACAGATATGTTCCGCGCTATACGGTGGACGCTACATATGCGGTAACCACGGGCTATTCGGGAACTTCGGGAACGAATGCAAACGACGTCAGCAATGCTCAGAATGCTGCCGAGCAATTCTCGCAGGTTATATCGAGCCATGTGATGAGAAGGCGGATAAGTGAGGATTTGGGAAATATAGGAGCGGGCGCTAATATCAGAGCGCAGGTGATACCCGAGACAAATCTCATATCACTCAAGGTCACTTCGACGAACCTGAATGTCGCATATCGAACGCTGAAATCCGTGATGAATAATTATAAGAGCATTACTGACTTGGTCGTCGGAAACAAGAGGCTCAGTGTTCTGGTGCAGCCGAGGCTTCCGAATGCGCCGGATAATCCATTCAGGCCATATTCGCTAATGGCGAAGGCGTTCCTGGCTTCGCTTGCGGTGCTCATCTTTTTGGCAGTCGTTTCGTCATATCTCAAAGATACTATCAGAACCGGCTCGGATATTGAAAGGAAGCTCGAAGCTGAGTACCTCGGCGCGGTGAGCCATGAGGCGAAATACCGCAGTTTAAAGGAGAGGTTGAAACGTCCGAAGAGGTCGCTTCTCATAAACAGCCCTCTCGTGAGTTTCAGGTTTGCGGAATCCGTGATGAAGGTGGCTCGCAGGGTGCAGAACAGAATGACGGCTAATGGAATAAAGACGCTCATAGTTACAAGCTGTCTGGAGAACGAAGGGAAGTCCACAGTTGCGGCAAATCTTGCACTCGCCCTTGCCAGGAGCGGGGAGAGGGTCGCGCTGGTGGATATGGATTTCAGAAAGCCCGCGCAGAGCCTGATCTTCGGCGTGGAAAAAGAAGAGGGGCTTCGCATATACAGGATTGACAAGAATGAGAAGCTCTACCTCATCACGCGCACGGACGAAGGTATCGGTCATAAGGACGAGCCTGACGCGGATAAAATCGCCACGCTGATAGAATGGCTCAATCAGGAATTCGATTATTCGATACTCGACACGCCGCCTATGGACAGGGTGGCAGATACGGAGGTTATCGCCAATCTCGCGGACGCTTCGATTTGTGTGATAAGAGAGCATGTGGCTCTGGCAAGGGATATAAACAATATGCTGGAAAACCTCGCCTGTTACAAGGCAAAGCCGATAGGGTGCGTTCTGAACGATTCCTACGGCGGCTGGCAGGAGAGCATGGGCGGGTATGAATACAAGCGGAGATACGGCTACGGCTACGGAAACGGATATGGCTTCAAACGCTGAGAGGATATTACAGGCGGATAGGATTGATTTAACATCAATCATAAACGACGTATGGCATAGCATTATGCATAGATGGGTGCCTATCGTCATTACTATGGCGCTTTCTGCCGCGCTGCTCTGTTTGTATTCGTTTTTTAACTACGAACCCATATATAGATCCACGGCGACTTTCGTAGTCAATTCGTCCGCCGGGAATGCTGACAGGTATATGACGGAGAGGGTGGCAAAGACCTTCCCCTATATAATTCAAAATGACGCCTTGCAGCAGATAATAGCGGATGACCTCGGGCTGAGCGAAATTCCGGGAAGGATTTATACGGAGAGAATGGGCGAGACCAATATGGTGACCGTTACTGTTGACGCAAGCAGCGCAGAGACCGCTTATGCGATTGTAAATTCAATTCTCGAAAACTATGAGGACGTGGCGGGTCCGGTTCTCGGCAGAACGGAGCTCACCCTGCTGGAGAGCAGCGGAATTCCGCAGAGACCCATTAACAAGAGGAGCTATATCAGGTCGGGGCTTAAAGGCGCATTTACTATATTACTCATATGGATTACGGGCTTCGCAATTCACTCCATGCTGAAAAAGACGGTGCGAAGCGAGGAAGAGCTTAAGAGATACCTCAATCTCAAATGCCTCAGCAATATACCTTATGTGAACAGCAAGAAGAAGAATGCGAAATTTGAAGCCCAAGGGGATTTGTTCACCGAGCGAATCCGTTCACTCAGGACAAGAATGGAGAGAGACCACGAGGAGAATAGCGCTTCTGTGTTCATGGTAACAAGCGCTCTTGCCGGAGAGGGAAAGACGACGATTTCGGTCAATCTCGCATTATCGCTTGCCGCAAAGGGGCTCAAGGTCGCAATTGTGGATATGGATTTGAGAAAGCCTTCGGTTGGCAGGGCTATCTCGAGGTATTCGGACGACAATGCCGACTTCGAGGCGGACGGCATCTCGGAATATCTGAGAGGCGACGCTGAAATCGAGGAAGTCCTTATGAAGATGCCGAGGAGCGGGCTCATATATTTGCCGGCTGGAAGGACGAGGCTGAATATTGTCCGAGCCGTCAACAATGAGAGGCTAGGTGACGCATTTGAGCACCTCAGGCGCATAGCGGACTATGTGATAATAGATACTCCGCCGAGCTCGCAGGTTTCGGACGCAGCGGCTCTGGTAAAACATGCCGACGCGGGGATATTCGTAATCAGGCAGGATTATTCACCGCTTGAATATATTACCGAGGGCATAGGGCTCTTGAATGATACGGGGCTCAGGCTCGCGGGCTGCGTGCTCAATATGACGAGGCATGGAATAATGGATCTCGCCTCCGGCTATGGCTATGGATATGGTTACGGATATGGGTATGGAAGCGACAGAAAGTAAACAGTAAAAGTCTGTCAAATAGTAAGAGGGTGTGGCAGGCATGACCCCGCTTGGAAAGAGGGGTATATAGTAAAAAGGGGCAAAGGGTTTGCAGATGAATAAGGGCAAGGAGAGAACAATTTACGATAAACATATCAAGAGACTGATGGATATAGTCTTTTGCGTTGTTGCCATGCTCCTTCTAATACCGATTTTCATTATCTGCGCGCTGCTGATATATGCGGAGGACGGCGGGTCTGTCATCTTCAAGCAGAAGAGGGTTGGAATTAACAAGAGCTATTTTACGGCGCATAAATTCCGCAGCATGAAGAAAGACACGCCAGATGATATTCCCACGCATCTTATGAAGGATAATCTTAAAGAAAGGCTGACCGGGGTTGGAAGGTTTTTGAGGAAGTATTCACTAGATGAGCTTCCACAGCTTTACGACATACTAATAGGAAACATGTCGCTTGTAGGGCCTAGATGTGCGCTTTGGAATCAGGAGGATTTAATCGCGGAGCGAGATAAATACGGCGCGAACGATATACGCCCGGGGCTCACGGGTTGGGCGCAGATAAACGGCAGAGATGATATAGATATTTGCGAAAAAGCGGAGCTTGACGGCTATTATGCAGAGCAGCTCAGGAAATCAAGTATCTCGGGACTTCTGATGGATACGAGGTGTTTCCTCGGCACCATAGTCGCCGTAATAAGAGCGGACGGAGTAGCCGAATGAAAAAACTGCTTCTTGTCGCCAATGTAGCTAAAGAGCATGTGCTGAAATTCCATGTTCCGACCATAAGAGAGCTGAGCAGACGCGGCTGGACGGTTGATGTTGCCTGCGCGGGCGACGAGGATATTCCATACTGCAATGAGCAGTTTCGCATGAATTGGAAGAGAAATCCTCTTTCTCGAAAGACGATAGGCGGAATCAGGCAGCTCAAGAGGGCTGTAGACAGCGGAGACTATGATATTGTGTACTGCCACACGCCCATGGGCGGGCTTGGTGCAAGGCTCGCAGCCGCAAAGGCTAGGAAAAGGGGAACGAAGGTAATATACTGCGTTCACGGCTTCCATTTTTTTGAGGGGGCTGAGCTGATAAATTGGCTCATCTACTATCCCGCGGAGAGGCTTCTCTCGCTGTTGACCGATATGATTATCACTATCAATAGAGAGGATTATGAGCGGGCGGGCAGAAAGTTCAGGAAGGGGCTGAAACTGCGCCTGATACCGGGAATGGGAGCGGACTTTTCGAGGCTGGAGGTCGAAGGCAAGGAAGAGATTCGAAGAGCATATAGGAAGGAGCTCGATATTCCCGAAGACGCCCTCGTCATGCTCTATATTGCGGAGCTGACGCAGAACAAAAATCAGAAAATGCTGATAGAGGCGCTGACTCTCCTGCGCGATAAAGATATAAATGCATATCTCGTCTTGGCGGGGCCCGACCAGGAGGAAGGCTGGCTTGAAAGGTATGCCGAGGCGTCGGGACAGGTCGATTATTGCAGATTTCTCGGCTGGAGAGAGGACGTGGGAGAGCTCCTCGCCATGGCAGATGTGTATACGGCTTCGAGCATAAGAGAAGGCATGACCATCAATCTCGTTGAAGCCATATATGCGGGACTGCCGATAGTCGCCACGGATAATAGAGGACACCGCATGGCGGCGGCGGACTACGGGGAGGACTGCCTGGTGAAGATTGGCGATTATCATAAAATGGCGGAGATGATAGAAGGGTATATGCGGGCTTCTGATAGTGACGGCTCGGCTGTGAACGAACGAACTTCGGATAAGAGCGGCTCGGCTGCGAATTCGCATATTTCGGATAAATACGACTCTGAGAGAATAGCCAGGGTCATTGCGGATATACTTGAGGGCGAGGTGGATTAAGATGTCAGTTTATATATTGATTATCCTATGGCCCGCCGCGCTCTATGCCATAAGCCGAATGACGAGCGGCATTTACGAAATCGACCCGGTGAGCGGAGAACTCACAGATAGGGTTACAAAAGGCTTCGCCATATTTTCCGTGATTCCGCTAATATATTGGGCGGCAGCGAGATATGAGCAATTCGGGGATACGAATGCATATATGAAGATGTTTTATTCGCTGCCCGAGAAAATAGGCGCTGCTGTCACATATATAAGCGAATGCGATAAAGACCCGGGCTTTTATATACTGAGTATAATCATCAAAATGATAACAGGCGGAAATGTCAGGCTTTATCTCGGGGCAATCGCAGCATTTCAGTTAGTCATACTCGCGCTCATCATGCGCAAGCATTCGTCGGGCTTTATAACGGGCATATTTGCATTTATCGCCTCTACAGACTATATGTCGTGGACGTTTAACGGAGTCAGACAATTCACGGCTGTTATTATAAGCTTCGCCGCCTGCTCTTTTTTATTCGAGGGGAAATATGTGAAATACTGTCTGATGATTTTGCTCGCTTCCACATTTCATCTTTCGGCTCTTATGATGATACCGATTGCCTTTGTAGCTCTGAGCAAACCCTGGCAGATACGAACCTTCCTGCTCATTGCGGCTTTTGCCATTGCCATTGCATATATCGGTAGTGTCACAAGCTGGCTTGATGATGCGCTGGCAGAAACTCAGTATGAGAATGTTGTCACCGAATGGCAGATAACGCAGGATGACGGAACAAATCCGCTCAGGGTTCTCGTGTATTCCATGCCGACCATTCTCTCCTTTATCGGATTGAGGTATATCAGAGAAGCGAATAATAGAAGCTTGGATATTGTGTGCAATATGAGCATTGCAGCCTCTATACTCTATATATTCAGCATACTGACATCGGGAATTTATATAGGAAGGCTTCCGATATATTGTTCTCTCTACGGCATGGAGATACTTCTGCCTTGGGAGATAAAGAATATGTTTTCGGAGAATTCGGCAAAGATAATAAGTATCATAATGGTTGCGTCATTCTTGGTTTTCTATTACTACCAAATGCATTTTGCATGGGGGGCAATCTGATTGATGATGAGAGTCTTGCAGGTCGTTACGGATATGAATAGAGGCGGGCTTGAGACCATGCTTATGAACTATTACAGGCATATCGACAGGGAGAATATTCAGTTTGACTTCCTCACACACCGCCCATATGAAGGGGAATATGGAAGTGAGATAGGTAAGCTCGGGGGAACTGTCTATCATCTGCCGAGGCTCAATCCCTTTTCGCCCGGATACAGGAGGGCCCTCAATGCCTTCTTCGCAGGGCATAAGGAATATAGGATAGTGCATGTTCATCAGGACTGCATGAGCTCTGTGATATTGAAATATGCGAAAAAAAACGGCGTTCCCGTTAGAATTGCGCATAGCCATACCTCAGATCAGGAGGATAATTATAAATATCCGATAAAGCTTTATTATCGAAGGCAGATTCCGCGATACGCGACCGAATTGGCGGCTTGCAGTCGGAAGGCTGGGGATTGGATGTTCGGGGGTGCTGAATACATATTAGTCAACAATGCGATTGACGCGGAAAAATTTGAGTTTGATATAAAAACGCGCGATAAAATCAGAAAAGAATACGGTTTTGATGACGAGCTCGTCCTCGGGCATGTCGGGAGCTTTTCGAAGGCGAAAAATCACGACTTTCTAATAGACGTTTTTCAGAAAGCAAACAAAAGACTGCCTGCCAGACTAATGCTGATAGGAGAGGGGGCTCTAAAGGATATAATTGAGGCAAAAGCCCATTCCCTGGGTCTTTCTGACAGAATAGTCTTTGCGGGCAAGCGAGATGATGTGGCTGAGCTAATGCAGGCTATGGATATATTTGCATTCCCTTCGCTGTTTGAAGGACTTCCTCTTTCTCTAGTCGAGGCGCAGGCGGCAGGTCTGCCCTGCTATGTTTCGGAAGCGGTCTCAGATGAAAGTTCAGTAAGTGATATTGTAAAAAGGCTTCCTCTGAGCGCCGGAGCGGAGACTTGGGCTGAGGTGATTTACAGGACAGATATTTCAAAGCGAAGGCAGATGTCCGACGAGATAAGAAGAGCCGGCTATGATATAAAAGAAAATGCAAGGAAGCTGGAGGAATTCTATCTCAGCCGCGCAGAAGAGGTTTAGAGACAGTCGAAACCGCGAGCGCCTGTGATGTCAGGTCGGAAGGCGCACGGC
The DNA here is from genome assembly GCA_017515425.1 of Mogibacterium sp. Taxonomy (GTDB): domain Bacteria; phylum Bacillota; class Clostridia; order Peptostreptococcales; family Anaerovoracaceae; genus Crickella. The sequence continues at coordinate 91,507 of JAFWFU010000007.1, read as the reverse complement.
TGGAGAATTCCCATATATGATATGCAAAAAGACAAGATAAGACTAACGATATTCACACCTACATATAATCGCGCCCATACTCTCGGACGCACATATGAGTCGCTGCTTTCACAGGATTGCAAGGATTTTATATGGCTGATAATAGATGATGGTTCGACAGACGAAACGAAGGACGCTGTGAGGGCATGGCAGGCGGCAGATAACGGCTTTGAGATCAGATATATTTACAAAGAAAACGGAGGAATGCATACAGCCCACAACACGGCATATGAGAATATTGATACAGAGCTGAATATGTGCATAGACTCGGACGACGCCGCAGCTGACTGCGCAATAGGGAAGATTTTACGGAAATGGGATGAGGTGAGAGGAAAAGGCTATGCGGGCATCATAGGGCTAGATGCGAGCCTAGCTGACGGCAAGGTCATAGGGCGCGGATTTCCTAAGGGAATGACGGAAACGACTCTTGGCGGATATTACGCCGCCGGAGGCAAAGGCGATAAGAAGCTGGTATATAGGACAGACATCATAAACAGCTATCCCGCATATCCTGTTTTCGAACGAGAGAAGTATATAGCCCTTGCGTATAAATACAGACAGATAGATAAGGATTACAAATTGGCGGTGCTTGACGAAGTGCTCTGCTTGGTCGAATATCAGAAAGACGGCTCTACTAAGAATATGCTGAGGCAGTATGCGGATAATCCCAGGGGTTTTGCTGAATGGAGAGTTTTTTGCTTAAAGAATCCGATCAGCATCAAGAGACTGCTTCTCGACAGTGTTCATTATGTTTCGAGCAGTATCCTTTCAGGCGACAGTCATTTCATACGGAAATCCCCGAGGAAATTATTAACCTTGCTGGCAGCTCCGGCGGGAATGGCTTTCAGCAGGTATATCAAATATAAGACAAGATAGTAAAATCGAAGAAATGAAAATATTTGTAACAGGAGCAAGCGGTCAGCTCGGATATGATGTATTGAATGAGGCGTTGAAAAGAAAATTCCGTGCAATCGGAAGCGATATTAGCTTTCCAAAAGCCCTGCCTGTGAATGCCCCTGCAGCGAATTGCGAAATTGACCCCTCATTCGTACAGCTCGATATTACCGACAGAGATGCCGTCATGTCTGCTGTAAGCGATTTAAAACCTGAGGTTATCATTCACTGCGCGGCATGGACGGCTGTTGACGACGCGGAGGACGAGGATAATTGGGCCCGCGTCTACGACATCAATGTTAAAGGCACGCAGAACCTTGCGAATGCGGCGAAGGCAGTTGACGCCAAGATGATATATCTTTCGACGGACTATGTTTTTGACGGTCAGGACGAAAGACCATGGCAGCCGGATGATAAAAATTATGCACCGCTAAGCTATTATGGAAAGACGAAGCTGGAAGGCGAGCTTGCGGTTTTTGAGACTCTTGAAAAGTGTTTTATAATTCGGACTTCCTGGGTGTTCGGCTTGAATGGCAAGAATTTTATCAAGACAATGGTTGATATAGGCAGGAAGCATGATGAGGTTAGGGTTGTAAATGATCAGATAGGAACGCCTACATATACATATGATCTCGCGAGGCTCTTGGTGGATATGGCTGAGACGGATAAATATGGCTATTATCACGCTGCTAACGAAGGGGAGTATATAAGCTGGTACGATTATACCTGTGAGATTTACAGGCAGGCGGGAATTCATACAAAAGTGATACCGGTTTCAACAGAAGAGTATGGGCTCAGCGTTGCGGCCAGACCCTATAATTCCAGGCTTGACAGGAGCAAACTTATAAGAGCGGGCTTTACACCGCTTCCGGATTGGAAGAATGCGGTTGAGAGATACCTCAGGGAGGCTAAGCTGTAATGAGCCAGATTAAAGTAACATACAATCTAAGCGATATTGAGGGCCTTTGCCTGATTGAATCCACGATTCACAGTGACGAGAGAGGATATTTTCTGGAGACTTTCAATCAAAAGGATATGTACGAAGCTGGACTTTTCTTTTCGTTTGTGCAGGATAATCAGAGCATGAGCAAAAAGGGAGTTCTTAGAGGGCTCCATTTTCAAAAGAATTTTCCGCAGGCCAAACTTGTGAGAGTTGTTCAGGGGGAAGTTTACGACGTTGCTGTGGATTTGCGCGCCGGATCTCCTACTTTCGGCAAATACCATGGAGAAATACTTACCGCTGATAATTGCAGGCAGTATCTTATACCGAGAGGATTCGCTCACGGCTTCCTCGCTCTGTCAGACACGATGGAGCTTTGCTACAAATGTGATGATTTTTACCATGCTGATGACGAAGCGGGGATTGCATGGAACGATCCGGACCTTGGGATTGTATGGAGGAATATAGTCGGGGAATATAGAGGAACTGCTTCCGGAGAGGGCTATTGCCTGGAGGACGGGACGCCGATCAGCCTGTCTGCGAAGGATGAGCAGTGGAAGGGAATAAAAGAGACTTTTGATTTATAAGGCTAAGGGAATATATACATGGGACGAAGGATGTGCTATGAAAAAAGTGCTGTTTCTCATACATGATCTCGGACAGGGCGGAGCGGAGAAGGTGCTCGTCAACTTAGTCAATCATATGGATCGTGATAAGTTCGACATCACTGTTATGACCTTGTTCGACTGCGGGGAGAACAGGGAGCTTCTATCGCCGCATATTCGCTGCCGCAGTTTCTGCAAAAAGATGTTCAGAGGCAATTCACATCTGATGAAACTGCTGACTCCGCGAATGCTGCATAGAATGATTGTAAAAGAGCATTATGATATAGAAGTAGCATACCTCGAAGGTCCGTCTGCCCGTGTTATCAGCGGCTGTGAGGATTCTGAAACGAAGCTGATTAGCTGGATTCATATTGTGCAGGGCTCAAAAAAGAAAGCTGCGGCGTCTTTTCGGAGCGTGAAAGAGGCGGAAAAATGCTATCAGCGTTTCGACCGCGTGGTATGCGTATCAGAGGCAGTGAAAGAAGACTTTGCAGCATTGCTTCCTCTGAAAGACGAACCGCTCGTCATATACAATACGAATGATACCGATAGGATTAAAGCACTTGCAGAGGAAACGGTGACAGAGGAGATTTTTGACGACGGCATTCCCTGCCTTCTCGCTGTCGGTAAGCTGCTCCCAAGCAAAGGCTTTCATAGGATAATTCGCATTCTGAGGTGGCTTTTGGATAATGGGCTTGACGCAAAGCTCATTCTGCTCGGGGACGGAGCCATGCGCTGTGAGCTTGAGCGATTAAGCGAAGAAATGGGAGTCAGAGACCGCGTCAACTTTCTCGGCTATCAGACGAATCCTTACAAATATATGAAGATGTGCAATCTCTTAGTATGTGCGAGCTATGCGGAGGGATTCTCAACGGCGGCTACAGAGGCTATGATATTGGGACTGCCTGTCTGCACCGTAGATGTCGCCGGAATGAGGGAGCTTCTCGGAGAGGATAATCAATACGGAATGATAACCTCGCAAGATGATGAAGCTCTCTATGAGGGTATCAGGACGCTTCTTGTCGACCCTGCCCTGATGTCGCATTATCGCCAAAAGGCGATAGAGCGGAGCCGGGATTTTGAAACTGAAATAACTGTAAAGGAAGTGGAAGAATTACTGCTCAGCCTATGATTTATGGTTTTTATTTTAGATTTTATAAATATACGCATATAAAGTGGATAAGCATTTTGCTGGCTTATATGGCGAGATTTTTATTCTTTCTCATGTTTTTGTGCAGGCGCTTTTTTCTCAGAAGAGAAGAAGTTATGATGACGGAAGAAGAGGCGCTTTCAATACTTAAGGAGACATCGGCGGACGAAGGAAAACATGCGGAGTATTCTATGCGGGAATGCGATAAAAGCCTGGATTTGTCAATTATCGTTCCGGTATATAATCATGCGGATACTATCCCTCTTTGCATTGACAGCCTGCTGTATCAAAAGACTTCCTATCGTTTTGAAGTGATACTCGTAGATGACGGCTCGACGGACGGTGCGGATAAGGTCGTCGACAGCTATAAAGACAACGAGCTTGTCAGAATTATTCATCAGGAAAACAGCGGTATTGCCTCAGCCAGAAATACAGGGATAGCCGAGGCGCGCGGTGTATATATCATGTTTGCAGACTGTGATGACAGCGTTGAGCAAGATATTGTAGAAGAATTGATGTCGGCAGCGTATCGGGATAGCTGCGACATCGCGATGTGCGCGCATGATTTTGTCAAATGTAAAAACGGAAAAGCCGTGAGTTCGCTCCCTTATATATACCCGCAAAGGAATCTTCTCGGATATAAGAACGGGGACGAGGTTATGAACTATGCAGGCTTGCCATGGGGTAAAGTTTACCGAAGAGAGCTGTTTGAGAAGGTTCGCTTTTTCCCGGGCTATTGGTATGAAGATACGATTGTCCACAGCCTTTTGTATACGCAGTGCGAGCGATTTAGCTATGTTCCCAAAGTGATGTATCATTATTATTGGCATAAAGAAAATTTTTCTCATGTGCAGGGGGGCAGGAAAACCCAGCCAAAAATGCTTGACCGCTATTGGCTTATCAAAGCAATCTGCAAGCGGTACGAGGAAATGCAGCTTCCCGTGAATGCTATGTTTTATACGATGCTGCTCAAGCACCTAAGCATGTATTATTATGCGACAGTAAAGGGATTTCCCAAACCTGTGATTCAGGCTATGTTTGTCTTGGGAAGAGAGCTGCTGCTAAAGTTCAAGCCGCAAGAGGAAGTGAGTATGTCCTATATGCTGGAACTGACGGAAAAAGCTATTCTGAGCCGGGATATTGCGCTGTGGAAACTTTGCTCTTTGAGTCAATAGACGGCGATTGAATAGAGGAGAGGGAGAATGATATATCCGCTCATATCCGTAATCATACCAGCTTATAATGCTGAGAAATATCTTGGGAAATGCCTTGACAGCGTTCTCGCGCAGACATATCCGAGGCTGGAAGTAATAATTGTTGACGACGGATCAAGCGACCGCACTAATCAGATTGCAGAGTCTTATGCCGCCGAAAATCCTGAAATATTCAGGGTAATCCATACAGAGAATCAGGGCGTAACGGCTGCAAGGCTAAGAGGGATTGAAGCCGCAGGGGGAGAGTGGATTGGATTTGCCGACGCGGATGATATAGTCATGCCGGATATGTATGAGCGGCTCTATCAGAACGCCCTGCAATATCAGGCGGATATATCGCATTGCGGGCATAAGACGATTGTCAATGACGGGGAACGGGTGCATGATTTCTGCAATCAGGGGTTATTCCTTTGCCAAGATAGGAATGGAGCGCTGAAATATTTGCTGGAGGGAAGATTTGAACCTTCGCTCTGCACAAAATTGTTCAGACGGGAGTTAGTGACTTGGGCGCTCAGGAAAAACGAAGTCGACAAGGAAATCATTTTCAATGAAGATCTTCTGCTGAATTATTATTTTTTCAGCGAATCCGAAAAATCGGTATTTGAGGATTTCTGCGGCTATCACTATATATCGCATTCGGGCTCTGCCACAAGAGGAGAGTTTAATATAAAAAGGCTGAGAGACCCTATGCGGGTTCGCCATATCATCATGGAAAGCGCAGAGGGGGAATTAAAAATAATTGCCAAAGAGAAATATCTGACGGCTTGTGCACATGCCTATATGACACTAAATGGGAATGATATGCATTCTTTCGCTGAGGATATGCACAGGCTTAGGGAAGAGATTATCCGCTATCACGGTGATTGGGGGCTTCTTCGCAGAAATGACTATATAAAACTGAGGCTGCTGATGATTTCTCCAACTCTTTTTAAGCGCATATACGGGTTTTACGAAAAATACTTACAAAAGAAAATATATGAATAGTGTCAGTGGTAAAAAAAGAATAGAAGGAAGATGTGAGAAGGAGCTGATAAGCGTAATAGTTCCGATATATGGAATGGAAAAATATTTAGACCGCTGCATTGAGTCCATCCTTCGGCAGACCTACCCGAATCTGCAAATAATACTTGTTGATGACGGCTCCAGGGATTCCTGCCCAAAGATATGTGATGAATGGGCGAAGAAGGACGAAAGGGTAAAGGTAATACATAAGGAACAGGAAGGGGTGGCCTCAGCCAGAAATGCGGGGCTTGATTTCGCAGACGGCGTTTTCATATCTTTTGTTGATGCTGACGACTATCTTTCTTTCGATATGCTGGAAACGCTGCATGACATGATCATATCTTCCGATGCCGATATTGCAGAATGCGAATATATTAAAGTGCATGATGACAACTACGCATTCAAAAAAGAAAGTAATGCCGCGCGCATAGAGTACAATAGCTCAGAAGCGCTGACGGCTCTGATTGCAGACAGATTCTTCAAGCAAATAGTTTGGAACAAGCTATTTAGGAAAAGCGCTATTGGGAATATAAGATTTCCCGATGTTGATATTTATGAGGATGAATATTTTACATATAGGGTGATAGGTGAGTCTGAGAAACTCGTACGAAGCGACGAGGTTCTATATGCTTACAGGCAGCATGATAAGTCGAAAATGTATGCTCGAGAGAATGCGGCGGATATGCAGGCTATAGAGTGCAGATTGAAAAGGCATGAATATATAAAGACCCATTACAAATCCCTGACGAAGCTAAGCGCGCAAAATATTTGCTCCTCATGCATATATTGGGGACAGGCGGCTATGAGAAATCAGGAAGGAAAAGATGTGGATATATTCATCAGAGGCTTGCAGGAGGTTGTTAATATCTATGCTGAGGAAGCTTCGTCGAATACTTTTAAAGAATATATCTGGCTGAAAATCTCCAGCAAATCATTAAAAACTGCCTGCACTCTGAGGAATATGCTCGGGATTGGAATGTGAAATCGGGGATTGGGGATCAAAGAAAGAATACAGACGATATGAAAAAGGATCTGATAACTGTCATAGTGCCTGCATACAATATTGCCGATTACCTTGAGCCCTGCGTAGAGAGCATACTCGAGCAGACTTATAAAAATCTGGAAATCATTCTTGTCGACGACGGATCTAAGGACAGGTCGGGTGAAATTTGCGATAAAATCGCCTCCTCTGATTGTAGAATAAAGGTCATACATAAAGCCCATGAAGGGCTTTCATCAGCTAGAAATATCGGAATCGAAAATGCAGAAGGGAATTGGCTCGCATTCGTAGACGGAGATGATTTGATAGATGAAGGAATGATTGAAGCTTGTTATAGGGCGGCATTTGATAACGGCTGTGATATTGCGGTATGCAATATGCTCAGACTATATGATGACGGCAAAACAGAAGGATTCTACAAACCGACAAATACAGTCAAAGTTGTGGAAGGAAGCGAACGGCTTGAGACGATCTTTCAGCCTTCGGTTTGCAATAAAATATTCAGAGGACAGCTCTTTTCGGGTATTAGGTTTCCTATCGGCAAGTATTATGAGGACACGTTTGTTTATTATATGCTTGCAGAAAGAGCGAAGCGCATAGTATACACAGGACAAGATGACTATTATTACAGATATAGGGAAAGCAGCATAATAGGGCAAAAGGGGCATAATGATAACTATTTTGACTTCGCAGAGGCTGTATACAATATGGCAGTTTATATGATTAAAAAAAATGAAAAGGATTTTGCGGTGAAAGCCTGTCTGAGCATGTACGCGGCGGCTCGGGAGATAGAAAAGAATATTAAGAGGACAGATGAAAACAGAGAGAAGATCTCGGAGCTGCGCAGACACTATAAGGAAATCTACGATTATATAATCGGCTCAACTGATATATCGGGGAAACAAAAGCTGCATATGTATATGCTGAGATATTTCCCCTCGCTGTATAGCAAAACTATCTGAACGGACATAGGGCATGGATTATATTAAGAGAGCAGAATGGAGAATATACAAAGAATTGAAGCGCAGGAGGCTGAAAAATACAGCTCCGACTATTATCTCGTCAAATTGCAATGGCGAGTTCATATATCTTGATATGGGATTAAGATATATGACGCCGACGATCAACCTGAGTTTTGATATGAATGACTATGTGAGGTTTCTGGGGAATTTGGAGTGGTATTTGAGCCTGCCCGTGAAGGAATATAAAGACAGCCGCTTTGATTATCCCTGCGGGATAATTGATGATGTAAAAATCAGATTCAACCACTATTCATCATTTGATGAAGCTGTATGCAGCTGGGAGAGAAGAAAGACGAGAGTTCAGTATGACAATCTTTATATATTAGGCATAGACGGTGATGGCTGCACTGAGGAAAGCCTGCGCAAATTTGACGAATTACCTTATGAACATAAGGTTGTTTTCACCCATATTCCAAGACCTGATATAAAGTCATCTTTTTATTTAAGAGGGTTTGAGGGAAATGACGGAGTTGGAGTCGCGATTGATTTTAAAAATCAATTTCGAATCAGAAGATATTTAGATGATTTTGACTATATATCATTTTTGAATGAATAATAGTTCTGAAACGAAAAAACAACGCATGAAGCAGATTCCCAAAACAATTCATTACTGCTGGATAGGGGATAAACCCAAGCCTGAATCAGTCCTTCGCTGCATCGACAGCTGGAGGCGTTTTTGCCCTGATTATGAGATTATTGAGTGGAACGAAAGCAATTACGATTTCACTAAGAATGAATTTATGAGACAAGCCTATGATGCTGGCAAATGGGGCTTCGTTCCGGACTATGCACGCCTGGATATTATATTCGAACATGGTGGGATATACTTTGACACAGATGTGGAACTGATCCGAAACACAGATCATTTATTGGGGAATGAGGCTTTTGCGGGGTTTGAAAATACGGGGGATGGCGAGAGCTTCGCAGCGCTGGGCCTGGGATTTGGAGCTTCAGCAAACAATCCACTGATAAAGAAGCTGAGAGACGCGTATGAGAATATAAGTTTTATCAACGACGACGGAACATACAATTTGAAGCCCTCGCCTTATTATACGACGCGGTTATTGCAGCTCCACGGGCTCAGGCAGAAAGACATGGATCAGAAATTGGACGGAATCAGCATATTCGCCTCTGATGTTTTCTGCCCCAAGAACTACAGAACAGGGAGAATTGAGATTAAAGAGCGGACTGTTTCAATTCATCATTTCGACGCTTCGTGGGCGGACGGAGAGCTAAAAGATGAAGAGGAGTATCAGCGCCGTATCTACGGCGCATTCGGAAAAAGTATCGGGAGAAAGCTTCTGTATGTCGAGAGCGTTCTTGAGAAATACAGCATGTCGGAAATAGTGCGCAGACTTCCCTCTAAACTGGCTCAAAATACAAAGAAGAATGTCATTGCGATAAAGGATGCTGTTCCTTGGTATTATAGGCTCATCAGAGGAAGGATTGCGAGAACACAAGAAGGACAGCCGATGCTTATTCTCGATACATATATGGGCAGCGATAATGAAGGCGATGCAATCATCATGGAAAGCTGTATGAATCAGCTTGCTGAGAATATGGACATCGGTTCATTGGAACATATTTCGACACATATACAGCCGTCCTCGAAGGACATCAGGAAGCTGAAGGAGGCGGGAGAGAAGATACTTTGCGGAACTAATCTGCTCTCGGGATATATGAGAAGCTACGGGCTTTGGAAGACAGGCAAAGATGTTAGCCTATACAGAAACACACGACTGATGGGCGTCGGATTTGACTCAATGGACGAATCATTTGACAAATACAGTGCAGTGCTGTTTCAAACCATTTTGAGCAGGGACGGATACCATTCCGTGAGAGACAGCTTTTCAGAGAGAAAGCTCAGAGCGATGGGGATTAAGAATGTCATCAATACGGGCTGCCCGTCAATGTGGAAACTGACACCTTCGCATTGCGAATCAATACCGACAAAAAAGGCAGGCAGGGTTATATGCACGATGACGGATTATCGACAAAATGAGAAGGAAGACAGAGAAATGCTGAAAATCCTTTTCGAGCTTTACGAGGAAGTTTATTTCTGGCAGCAGGGACGGGGGGATTTGGAATATCTTAGGAAGCTCGGATTTCTTGACAGAATGATAATTCTCGGAAAGTCTCTCTCTGATTATGACGATTTTCTGCAAGAGAAAGATATTGACTATGTGGGCACGAGACTTCATGCAGGGATTCGGGCTCTGACGGCGGGGCATAGGGCATTGATAGTCGCTGTTGACAATCGTGCCGACTGCATTGCAAATGACACAGGGCTTCCCGTTATAAGAAGAGAGGATATAGGTTTTCTGTTGCGCGATTATCTCATGGGTGAAACAGTGGTTGAAATTCATCTGCGAAACAAAAATATTAAACTCTTTTTAAATCAGTTCAACCAAATCAGCACGGAGAGTATCGGTGAGAAGCAGAACGCGGACTGACTATTCAATATTAAATATTTCAACGGGGATTGCCGGATACGTGCTGAACACTCTACTCGGATTCGTATGCCGGATTGTTTTCGTCAGAACCCTGAGCATAGACTATTTGGGCGCGAACGGCTTATTCACAAATATTCTGACAGTTCTTTCACTGGCAGAGCTCGGAGTGGGAAATGCCATAACATTTGCGCTTTACAAGCCGCTTGCAGAAGATGATTCAGATAAGATTGCCTCGATAATGAGGCTATTCTCCCGGGCTTATCGCATTATTGGCATAGGCGTTTTTATTATCGGAATTGCGTTCATGCCGTTTCTCGATACAGTTATCAGGGAAAAGCCGGATATTAGTGACAGCCTGGAGCTTTTGTATTTCATCAATCTGTTTAACGTCGCGAGCAGCTATCTATTCAGCTACAGAGGGACACTTCTCGTCGCGTCGCAGAGAAACTATGTGGTTGCGGGCATCAATTATATAATAACCATTATACAAAGCGTTATTCAGATGATTGCTCTTATAATATTCCACAACTATCTGATCTATCTTCTGATTCAGACTGCGGGAATCTTTATATATAACATAATAATATTCACGATTTGCAAAAGATATTTTCCCTATGTCGCATGGAAAGATGCAAAGCCTCTCGAGGAGGAAGAAAAGAGAAGCATTTTTACAAATATAAGAGATCTTTTGATTTACAGGATTTCGGGCATCTTGGTTAATAGCACAGACAATATCCTTATAACATTTTTTAAGGGGCTTGCTGTTACCGGATTGGCATCTAATTACTTCCTGTTGACAAATACTCTAAACGGTATATTATCTCAGGTGTTCAACGGGTTGACTGCGAGCGTCGGCAATCATAATGTTACAGAGAGCAGAGAGAGGCAATACGAGCTGTTCAGCTTTCTGAATATGATGAATTTCTGGATATTCGGGTTTTGTGGAATAGGATTTTTTCTTTGCTCAAATGATGTGGTCAAGCTATGCTTCGGAGAGCAATATGAGCTTCCTTTGATAATACCGTTTATAATGGCATTGAATTTCTTCACTGTCGGAATGATGAATGCGATATGGACATATAAGCATACCCTGGGGCTGTTTAGATACGGCAGATCCATACAGTTTTTAACAGGGGTTTTAAATATTGCCTTATCAGTAGTGCTTGGAAGAAAATGGGGACTGCCTGGAATCCTGGCAGCAACGCTTTTATCCAGAGCCATGACAAACCTCTGGTATGATCCCTATGCAGTATACAAATATGGATTTTGCAGAAATCCCTTTGAATATGCCAGAAGATATGCCGGCTATCTTGTCATATTGATAATAGCCGCCTTGGCGAGCCGGCTTTCTTTCAGGATAATAGCGGGCTCTCCGGTATTGACCCTTATTCTGAAAATGGCATTTATCACCGTCATAACCAATGGGATCATGCTGCTGGCTTTTTATCGAACCCCAGAATTCAGGAGATTGAAAGATTTGGCAAACAAACTGATGAAACGAAGGAGAATGCAGGGCAGGCTGTGAAATGCCGTATATCAAAACGCCGGACATATTGTGGAGCATAAGAATAAATGAAAGAACAGGGAAAAGAGAAACTGAAACAGGAAAAACAGGATAAAGGGGAGAATGGCAAAGAAGACCGGAAGGAATCTGTTTTCAAGATACAGACTTTTGAATTTCTGTGCGAAAAGATTAAGAACGACGAACTCGGCGAATTCTTCCACGATTGGAGCTGGATTTTTTCGTATTCGAAAAGATATAGGTGGCAGATAGTAGTCTTTACTTTATTCGGGATATTTTCGACCACCTTCGGACTCGTCTCGTCCGTCGCCAACAAATATATGGTGGATATCGTGACGGGCCACAAGACGGAGTTGCTCTGGCTGATAATCCTGATTTGGATAGGCACTAATGTCCTTAGCCTTCTGATGAACGGCGTTAATTCGAGATACTCGGCGAAGGTGACTACGGCGATACAGCGTGACGTGCAGGAGGATGTGTTTCACAAGATTATTGACGCGGATTGGATGGCTTTGCAGCAATATTCGAATGGGGACTTGCTGAATCGCATAAATGTAGACGCGGGAACAATATCCTCGAATGCGATTTCCTGGATGCCTAATCTCGTAATCACGGGCTATAATTTCCTCGCGACCTTCCTTGTTATTTGGCATTACAGCAGGGGGATGACGCTAATAGCGGTTGCGGGGGCTCCGGTTTTGTTTTTGGTAAGGCGTGCTTTTCTGATAAAGGAGAGGGAGTATCATAGGAAAACCCGAGAGCTCAGCAGCAAGCTCTATACATACGAGACGGAGGCTTTCTATCGTATGGACACTGTGAAGTCCATGGGGCTCATAGACCGCTTCGCAGACGGCTTTGATGATACGCAGGGCGAGATAAGAGACTATGCGCTTGAACGAAACGCATTTGACATAAGGCGCAATATAGTTATGAGGCTGCTGCAAATGCTGCTTACAGCCATATCCTTCGCCTATGCGCTTTGGCTGCTCTGGAGCAATGAGATAACCTACGGCACCATGATTCTCTTCATACAGCAGAGAGGAAGGCTGACGAATGCAATGATGAACGTCGGCTCAATCATACCGAATTTTGTCAACAGCTCGGTATCCGCGCATAGGATAGTGGAGCTTATGGAGCTGCCCTCCGAGAAACATGGCGCGGGGGGTGAGGATATAGCAATTCCCCATAATCTTAGCTTGGACGTGTGCGATATGAGCTTCGCCTATGGAGATGAAGCCCCCGTTATACGCGAAGGCGGACTCAGCGTCTCCACGGGCGAGATGATAGCCATAGTGGGTCCTACGGGACGCGGCAAGACGACGCTTCTTAGGATAATGCTCGGGCTCATCTATCCTAATTCCGGCATTTGCGAGATCCGTGATGAGAATGGAAATGTCATTGAAATCAGTGCAGATACGAGACATCTTTTCTCCTATGTTCCTCAGGGTAATTCACTCTTTGCGGGTACGATAGCGGAAAACCTTAGAATGATGAACGAAGGCGCAAGTGATGATGAACTGATAAAGGCTCTCAAAATGGCGGACGCGTGGGAGTTTGTTGAGAAGCTCTCCGAGGGAATGGAGACGAAGGTAAGAGAAAACGGCAGGGGACTGTCGGAGGGGCAGGCTCAGCGCATAGCGATTGCCCGCGCTCTTCTCAGGGAGTCTCCCATACTCCTCTTTGATGAGGCTACGAGCGCGCTTGATGTGGCAACGGAGAAGCGCGTTTTGCACAATCTGAAAAAAGAGGCGAAGGGACGAGCCCTGGTGATTACAACCCACAGACCATCGGTCATGGAGATTTGCGACCGAGTGTATAAGGTAGACGAGGGCTATTTGAGAGATATTAACTAAAGCCGACAAGTGCAGTCCGCTAAACTTGGCAAACTTGCATATGCAACTTACGATTTTATTTCTTTTAGATGACAAACAAAAGCGCTTTAGGGAATATATAGTCATGGAAGGTATGATTGAAGTAACAGATTAGCTGATTACAGATGATAAAAATGTTAGAATTAGATAGCGGGGGCTATTGCTGAGAGTGGATTAGCGGGGAGTTTAACAATGATAACACTTCAAAGACCTGACCCTAAGGTGAGCGCAATGCTGGGTAAAAATAAGGGAATCAATGAGGGCGATGTCATAAGACCTTCTATTTTTGCAATACCGCTTGCGCTCGGAAAGAGGAAGGTCGTGCTGAATACCTTTACGTGTCATTGCATAGAGACCGAAAACTATTCATGGTTCGAAGAGCCCGGCAAGCTGGTATATGACGAAGGCGACGCGGAGATGAAGGAGCTGATCGCCAATGATTATCTGGTCAGAGACGATTTCGACGAGATAAAGAAATACACGGGATTGCTGCCAATCCTGCGCCGCATGGAGAAGCCTAAGCCGGGATATATGGGATATACCATACTCCCTACGACCTGTTGCAATGCGAGGTGCGCGTACTGCTATGAAGAAGGTCTTGAATACGAGACGATGAGTGATGAAGTGCTCAAGCAGACTATACGATATATCCACGCAACTAGAAGAGAGGGGAGCACGGTTCATCTTCATTGGTTTGGCGGAGAGCCTTTGCTTGGGGAAAAGCATATAGACCGAATCAGCGAAGCGATGAGAGATGCGGGCGTGGAATATACATCTAATATAGTTTCGAACGGGTCTCTGATGACTGAGGAAATGGCGGCTAAGGCGAAGAAGGAATGGCATTTAAACAGCATTCAGATTACCCTTGACGGAAGGGAAGAGGTTTACTGCGAGCGAAAGAGATATAAAAACTTTGAGGGTTCTCCTTGCAGAGCGGTGCTGCGCGGAATACACGCCCTGCTGGATCAAAATATAAGGGTGAGCATAAGGCTTAATGTTGATGAGGAGAACCTTGATGAGCTAATGCTGCTCGCGGACGAGCTGGAGCATGAATTTGAAAAAGAGAGCTTGATTAGCATATACTGCCACGGCATTTTCGCAGAGGAAGGCGACGACCCTAACAGGGATAATGATAGGCTCTATAGCGGTATGGAGAAGCTGAGCGACCGACTCGAAGAATTCAACCGTAACAGGAGGGAAAACTACAAGACGCCTGACGAGGTTTCCCAGGAGCCCATTGACGATTCGAATATACAGTGGGAGACGCCTGAGGATAGATGCCCTGAGGATGAGGAAACGAAGGAAGAAAAAGAACGCAAGGAAGGAGCCCGGAGATACTACAACAGACAGGGCTTCCTAAGACGGCATTACTGCATGGTAGATGAACCTACAGCCGGACCGGTGATACTTCCAAATGGCAAATTCAATCTCTGCGAGCATATAGGGGAACTGCCCGTGGTCGGCACCGTATTTGACGAGACTCCGATAAATCGGGAGAAATTCATTGAAAGAAATAGATCCGAAATGGAGAAATGCAGAACTTGCGGACTTTTCCCCGTCTGCACTGACTTCACAGGCTGTCCGACTATACCAAGAGACTGTTATAAAGAGACTTTGGCAAAGGAGAAGGGCAAACTACGAGCGCTTGAAAACGAGGACAGGCTCCCGCCTGTAAATATCAAAAAAGATGATAGGATTATCCGTGTTACGGAGCCTACAAAGGAGTTTATAAAGGCGAATAGGGATATTATAGTTCCGTCCTACCATAAGGCGAACGAGACCATGGACTGCGATGCGGCGAAGGCGCTTCTATCCGAATAATCAATAGAATTTGCCTATTCTTCGACAGCACCTACTGAGCGCAGTACGTCAAGAACTTCCGTGACTCCTTCTCTGACATCAGCCTCATCGGCGTCGAAGCGAACCATCATGCGCGACACGAGCTCGTTTTCTGTCAGACCTTCTTTGAAGGATTCCATAATCGCACCGACGGTGGTATTGGCTCTGCGCAGACCGTTGAATATGTCAGAACTAGTTAAATCGTATATATAGACTTGATAAAATCTATCCATAGAAGCCTGTGTATTGTGATTTCAAGAAATTGAATGAGATGAATTCCGATGACAAAAGACAAAGGGAAAGCCTCAAAACAAATAAAAACATGCGGAGTAAACCGTATTCTCGAATTTCATCTTGCTGACCACTGCAATCTGAGTTGTAAGCACTGCGCTCATTATGCACCTGTGGCTGAGCCAAAGTACGCAACAATGAATGAGATTGCTGAGGCGATGAGAGTAGTTCAGCTTATCAGACCGCGTCAAATGAATGTTCTCGGAGGCGAACCACTGCTGCATCCCGATATAGACATGATACTGAGCTATGTCGGAGAGAGAATCCCAAAGGGTGTAAATACATTTCTGACAACAAATGGTATCTTGTTGGAGAAGATGTCAGATAATTTCTGGGAAGTTATCAAAGAGCATGATATTACGATACATATCTCGGTCTATCCTATGAAGATAGATTATCAAAGCATAGTATCATTGGCAAAGATCAAAGGCGTTAAGCTGGCAGGCTTAGATTATCCTGTATTGAGGTTCAGTGCTGTCAGACTTGCAGAAGACAAAGGCTTTGATTCGAGGCATGCCTACTCTTCGTGCAGGGCAAAGTGCATGCAGGTTCGTGACGGAAGGCTATATCCATGCTCCTACTCTGCATATATTGAGCATATCAACAGACATTATGGCACATCATTTGCCCACGAGGACGGAGATTATCTGCTGGTCGATAGCATTTTGGACGCGGGCATGGTGGAACAGTGGATGAGAGAGCCCAAACCTTTCTGCTCCTACTGCAATTACGGAAACGAGTCTCGCTTGCGGTGGGAAAACTCGGGAGAACATGATATAGAAGAATGGGTCGAGAGATGTTGAGGGGCAATCGGATATAATTGTTAATCTCAAAAATGCACGAAAGCCTTAGAAAATACATGAAAGATTTGTATACAGCGATTTTTTATGTTACTATATATGCGTGCGAGAATGCCCTGCTTAATAGAGAGGATTTGGTATTATGAAGGAAGTATGGAGAAAACCTCAGATAGAGGCAGTATACTTTGATGTTCAGGATGATATATTGCTTTTGAGTAGCTGTAGTACTGATGGTGGTGCTCAGAATTGTAGAACTCATTGTGATAATGTTTGCTGGGTGAATTATTGTTACTCTGATTCTGGTTTCACTTGCGGTTTAAATGAGCAATGTCCAATGAACTAATAATAGTTGTGTCATTTATCTTAGTTTTTCAAAGGAATATACATGTGGGATGGTCAAGATCAGTCTCGCATGTATTTTTGTAATTGGGAGTTTATTACATGAAGTTGCCCTTGATTAGTATCATCGTACCGATATATCAGGTTGAGAAATATCTAAGAAGCTGTCTCGACAGCATATGTGCGCAGACATATAAAAATCTGGAGATCCTGCTGATTGATGACGGCTCGACGGATAGAAGCGGAGAGATTTGCGAGGAATATGCAAAAAACGATCAGAGAATCGTCGTGATTCACCAGGAAAACAAAGGATTATCGGCAGCGAGAAACAAGGGAATAGAAATCTCGAGCGGTGATATCTGACCTTTGTCGATCCGGACGACCTTCTCCTGCACGACAGATATATAGAGCTTATGCTTGAAGCTTTGTTAAGAGACAAGGCTCAGATTAGCATATGCGGGCAAATTACATTTGGAGGTATTGCACAGCCGGAATATTGGATCGAATATGAGAAAAGCAGAACCGCAGCCGGCAGAGATATTTTGGACCAAAAATCCGGCGTACCTGAGAGTTATTCATGGAATGTCCTCTCCAAGCTTTTTGAAAGAAGCATTTTTTCTGATCTCAGATTTCCGGAAGGACATCTGCTGGAAGATACGGCGATAATCCACAGGATTTTTTTACCTGTGAAGACGGTTTCGATTCTTGGTATCCGTATGTATGGCAAATTGATAAGGCAGAGCAGCATTCTAGGCAGCATAGATCCGGAAAAAAAATTCAGGGAATCCATGTTTGCCTTCAATGATAGAGCAAGCTATTATCGCGAAATGAACGATGCGGAATTGGAAGAAAGAGCACTGTTTGAGAAAACTGCAAGCAAGGCGATTTATTATCTGCACTGCGAGAAAAATAACATGTTAGATGTGTTAATAGATATACCGGCAGAAGATCGACCTTCTCTGCATGATCTCAAGGAACTGTTTTCATACTATTTTCCGAGAAGACAGAATAAGAAGCCTGTTGAAGGGAGGAAGAGAATAGTGTTACATATCGGTCAGACCAAGACCGGGACCACTGCGATTCAGGCTTTTTTGAGAAAAAATTATAAACTGCTCGAAGCTCAGGGTATATGTTTCTATCAGCCTGTTGAGTTTGCTGTTGAAAGATTTAGAAATGCATGGTTCACAACCTTTTCGATTCTCAAGGAGCAAGAGTCCTTTTCGGATGAACTGCTGTACTCCAAACTGATGCTTGAGAAATGGCTCTTTGGTGAGTATGCAAAATGTTTTCATGCTATACTCATGTCAGATGAGGCTGGCTGGACTAGCGGTATTAAAAATAATCATTTTTGGTCTGCATTACGCAGATATTACGAGAGCATCTTCGGCGAGGACATCGACTTCAAAATCATCATCAGTCTGCGCAGGCAAGATGACTGGTTGTATTCAAATTGGAAAGAACACATACGAATGCTGGGAATCCCAGAACGCAGAGATTTCAGAACATATCTTAGAGATATGCAAAATGATAATATGATTGACTATCATTATGGACTCAGCCTTATACGAGAAGCCTTTGGAAAGGACAATATAATCGTAATCCCATATGCAGCAAATGTTAAGGAAAACGGAATTGTCGACTCTTTCTGCGACCTTGCGGGCGTTACGACGGACGAAAGCTTTGTTTTCCCGTCAAGCAGGATAAACAGCTCCATTACGGGGGAGAACGCCCTGGCTATGCTTGCTATCAACCAACGCGTAGTCTCATGCAATGTGGATAGAAAAAAAATAAAAAGAGCGGCGGGGCTCCTATCTGATTTATATCCCGAAACCGAGCGGCACTATCCGCTTCCGCGTGAGGAAAGGGATCAGCTTCTTGATTATTACAGAGAGGGAAACCGTGCTGTAGCAAGGGAGTATATCGGCTGCGACGAACTTTTCGACTATGAGATAGGTGACTACAAGGTGCTGACGCCTGATAGAGATAGAGATATTGAAAAGGCGAAGAAATTGATAGAATTTGCAGCAATTCTGCCTGCACAGGACGGATTTAAGAGGAATGACAAATAAGATACTTCTTACCGGTTATATTCCAGGAATAAACGGCATATCCACACATATTCACAATATCTATAGTCATCTTGACAGGAATCGTTATGATTATATTTTTGTGATACCGGAAAAGCATCGAGATGATAAAGAGGAATTTAAACGACTGAAGGATCTCGATGCCGAGATAGTCTTTCTGAATTATTCTAAAAAAGATTTCCCAAAAGACGGCAGGCGCGAGCTGAAAAGAATAATGAAAGAGACTCCCAATATATGCGGAGTCCACGCACATGATGTAAACAGGAGCATCTATCCGCTTCTGCTTGCGGATTCCCTAGATCTGCCGGTCAAGATAATTCAGTTTCACGCCGGGACGAGCAGACATATGCTTGAGTGCATAGAAAAGAACCCTGCGGAACGCGAGGGGATAGAGCGGATAGGAGGTGCTCGGTTCTGCCGCCTGGCGTGCAGCGATCTTTCCGGACGTGCAGCTTACGGCGACCTGCCCTTTGAAGTATTTCCAAATGCCGTCGACTGCAAGCGATTTGCTCCAAATCTTCTATACCGCAAGATTACACGGGAAAAGCTGGATATTCCCTTGGATTCCCATGTGCTTGGATTTGCCGGTTATCTAGCTGAGGTGAAAAATCCTTTCTTTGCCGCAGAGGTTTTCGTGCGCGTACACGAGCGGCAACCGGATACACATATGATTATCTGCGGTTACGGGAAGCTTTTTGATAAGCTGCGAGATTTCTTTAAAGAGAAAAACTTGCTTGAATATGTGCACTTCACCGGCGAGCACCCGCAGATGGAGTTTTTCTATAATGCCATGGATGTATTTCTTGTTCCCTCTCTGTTTGAAGGGCTTCCCAATACGGTAATGGAAGCGCAGGCGAGCGGTCTGCCATGTCTTGTTTCTGACAGAATGACTGAAATGGTATGCACGACAGATTTGGTGAAACAGCTTTCTCTGACAGAAATGTCGGACCGCTGGGTTGATGAAGCCATTCGACTTTTCGATGAGAGAAGAGAGAGGAGATCCTATGAGCCCGAGCTAAAAAAGGCGGGCTTTGAGATTTGCGATGCAGTGGAAAAACTCATGCAGATATACGATAATCAGCGGTGCTTTAATATGAGATCGAGCACTTCCTGACAGTATTTGTGGTTTGAAGGATAGCGGGCTCGCAAATAGGAGTAAAGGGAAGTGCACGATTTAAGAAAGAATGATTTTGCTATTGGTCGCAAACTTTCGTCCGCGTCCTCAAGGATTATTTCCCTTATGGCAAGTCCGTCCATGCAGGCGTCTCTATAAGAGCCGATATAGGACGTGGAATCATATCTTATCCTATAATGGTATGGACATTGCGGAATAGATACTATATTTGCCGCTTTCTTGAGGATATAGTAATTCATCAAAAGGTCTTCAAAATGATGAATTGTGACTTCGCTTAATTCTGCAATCAGATCTTCGGAAAACAATCTTCTCCGGAACAGCTTGGTGCAAGGGCCCCACATTTCGACATGGTCTCCGCAGAGCAGCATATTCATGGCTTTGCTGCGATCCAGCAGGACTTCCGAAACTGAACTTTTATATGTATATGTCCTTCCCTCGGGATAGTGCTGGTGATAACCGCATAAGACCAAATCTGCGTCATGCTTTAGCGCTGCGGACAGAAGGCTTTCGTACATGGTGGAATCCATATCATCATCGGCGTCTGCAAAGCCTATCCATTTTGATGATGCCTGTTTTACACCTTGGAGCCTCGCTCGCATTGGCTCGCCGTGTGAAAGAAAGAGCTTCTGTATATTCTCATATTTTTCTGCAAGACTGCTTATGAGCTCTCTGCTGCCGTCCTCGGAACCGTCATCCACAAGAAGAATCTCTATATCTTTGCAAGTTTGAGACAAGAGGCTTTCAACACAAGATATAAGACGAGACTCCTCGTTATAGACGGGGACAATTATAGTTATTTTATTGTCGCAGGGTTTTTCGGTCATTTTTTAAGTCATTTCTTTGGCTATTTCTTTATTCCTAATCACCGAATGCCTCTGAATCAGATTTGCAGAGGCTTTTCGAGAATGTGAATTTATGTATTATTGGGATTCCTTCTCAAACAGCCGCCATTCATCAAATATGGCGCGATGTTCACCGGATTCCCTTAGAAGATTGGCTGTGCCGGATAGGGAGCGCCGCCCCGTGACAAGCCTGATAACATGTCTGAGGCTGACATAAAGGTATGCGGCAGGAAGCAAGACAGGCAGTCTTTCCGCAATGGGGAAGGCGGCTTTGGCGCTGTCGCTCATCATATTGAAAAACACCCGGACAAAACCCTTCTCTCCATGGATCACGCCATGCGAGGCATGTCTCCTCGCGATTGTTTCGGCGGCGGCATTTTTGTTGCCGAATTCTCCTGATGAGAGAATATCATTCATCACTCTATAAAGATATTCGGGGTCGGTTCTGCCCGCCCATTGGCATTTTCTGAGCCCGAGATATTCCGTGCATAGATCCGTCATAATGAGAGCAAACTGCCATAACCCCATTTCCTTGAGACAGGGCTGCAATTCTTCGATAAAGAAATCATCGCTCATTGAAGAGACGAAGGCAGCCCAATCGCAGAGATGCCTGAGACCTATTCCGTCCCTGCGCAGATGTTCAGCCTTGTGAAGCAGCAGGATTACCGCATGGTGTATATCCGAGGGAATCATACAGACGGAGTCGCCGTGTTTGAACTCGGAGGCTTTTTCGATAATATCCGAAAAGAATTGGTCGAATACGCCTTTTATATCCGTGTCCGGCACGCCGACTATATCACAGTGAAGTTCATAGGGAATGCCGCCATTGGAATACTCCTTATGCTTATCGTGTTCTAATACCAAATGAAAGCCCTCGGCTTCGAGAAGGGCTGCGGCTCTCTCGTAATCATCTTTTTTAACAAGGAAGTCCACATCGCCACAGGCTCTTACGATATAATCGGGATAGTAGAGACCAGAAGCGATCCCTTTAAGTATCACATAGGGGATGTTGTTTCCACGCAGCAGTTTGTGGACGCGGAAATGCTCGCTGATGTTCAGAACGCTGTTTCTGATATACATACTGCGAAGAGAATCCCATTCTTTCATAACATCAGGGGGAATATTCGCTGAACCGAGTGAACAGATGAGGGGATAGGTGAGAGACGCGTTTTGCTGGCTTTTTACCTCATTGAAAACGGCTCGCATATCCGTATTTTCTGGAATGCTGAGCGGCGAATCGAATAAAGCGGCGGAGGTGAGTGACAAGACCGCCTGGTAAACATCATTGAAAAATGACTTCTTCCCGTCCAAAATATCCTCCCATAAACAGTTTCATCATTGTACTATATTTATGGCGTGACAGCCAGCCATTTGGTACAATCTATATAGTGCCGACCGCTGAGGTGGCATAAAGAGGTAGCCGGATATGGATGATAAAAGGCAAAGCTATGGTGAGGAAGTGAAGGAATCCAAGGCAAGGAGCCTCAGTGATGAGGACAGGGCTCTCATTAAAAAGGCTGAACAGGAAGCGGACGACAGATACCTCGCCAATTATAAAAGAAATTATAAGAGAAGATATGGGCGCAAAAAAGTCAGCAGGTCTGTAAGATTTCTGACCGGCAGCTATCTTTTGATGCTTGCCGCATTCACAGCTTCGCTCATTTATTTGAATATGTTTCCCAAGACATGGATGCTGGCGATAGCTGTTATATTGGCCGTTGTCACCGCCGCTGTTGTAATGGGGCTAAGAAGCCGCGGCAGGAAGAAGGGGACTCGCATTCTCGCCGCCCTGCTCGCTCTGCTCCTCATTTTCTTTTACGGGGTCGGAACCGTTTATACATTCACCACCATGTCGTTTCTATCCGCCACAAGCGCAGAAAATGAAAAGCCCGTAGAAAGCGTTGAGGACGATACCTTCCATGTCGTGATAACGGGAATAGATACAGAGGGCGTGATTGATGAGCCGGGAAGGTCTGACGTCAATATGGTTCTGACGGTCAATCCGAGGACTCATCAACTCCTTATGACTTCGATCCCGAGAGACTATCAGATTTCGCTGGCTGAGCATGGGGGAGCCTTGGATAAGCTGACGCATACGGGCTATTATGGCGTTGAGTCCACCATGGCGGCTGAGGGCAGCCTGCTGGATATAGAGCCGAACTATTATGTCAAGGTCAATTTCACGACTGTGAGGAAGTTCATAGACGCTATAGGCGGGATTGATGTGTATTCCGAGTATGAGTTCAGCCCGACCAATGATTGGACTGTGCATGTGGGTACAAATCATATGAACGGAGAGCAGGCGCTCGCGTTCTCAAGGACGAGATATGCCTTCGAGGAAGGCGACAGGCAGAGGATAAGAAATCAGCAGGCGGTGTTTGAGGCTATATTCAGGAAGGCTGTAAGCAGTCCGTCCATGATTATCAATTACAGCAGCATACTGTCCGAGCTGCAGGACTATTTCAAGATGAGTTTCAGCCCTAAGGAGATAAGGGAACTTGTAAGAAAGCAGCTTGCCGATAATCAGGAGTGGAGAATTTACAAGAGCACGATAACGGGCGGTGATGCAATGATGCCGACATATTCGGGCGGCAGTCAGAACCTCTATGTTATGACGAGGGACGAAAAGAGCCTTGCAAATGCCAGAGCGCGAATCATAGCGGTTATGAAGGGAGAGGAGCCTGAAATGCATGTAAACTCCAAGGGATAGTGATATTTACACAGAGGTACACAGAGGTATTGATATTTTTCTTGAAATTTTTGAAAATTTTAATATATAATTAATCTGCGTATAGTTATAGCGTATAATCTAGGTGAACGATATGAAAAAAGAAAAATTTGTGAGACCGGCGATTAGGATAGTATATCTTGATGAAGAAATTATTTTCAGTTCCTACCCAACTGAACCTGCCATTACTTATGTAGAGCCGCCGCCACCATTGCCACCGGGGTGTCCGCCGTTTTTATGATAGGCGTATTCGCCTGAACAATCCCTAAACGATACTGATTACTTGCACTGATGTATTCTGTCTAAGTACAGATTCATCAGTGTTTTGCTGACATCTTTTATATCGTATCCCGCTGATTTAATCTCTTTTCTCCATTCGCGCCGCTCACCTCTGCTATTATTTATGGACGCTAATTCATTCGCCCACGACTCGGCATCCTCGGATAATGACATAAATCTTATAAGTGGAGTAAGTCTGACCATATCTGAAATCTCATCGGATACCAGACAGGGAAGACCGGAGGTCTGAGCCTCGACTAATGAATTAGGCAGACCCTCAGAAGCAGAAGGCTGGATTACTATATCCATCGCATTATAATATATATCTATATCGAGTCTCGAGCCGAAGATAAACACTCTGTCCGAAATACCATTCTCCTTGGCGTAATCACGAACATTATTCAGCATATTGCCACTGCCCAGGACAAAATAATAGCTATCGGGATTTTTGAGATGAAATCTATGGAATATCTCAATGGAGAATAGAGGCTTTTTAACGTAGTATACATTTCCGACAGAGCCGATTACAGTGGAGGAGTCCTTTATTCCGAGCTTTTGTCTGACAAGTGAACGATATAATTTATTATATGTGAATCTGTCAATATCCACGGCGTTTGGCATTATCTCGTAGGATAGTCCGGGGAAGTCATAGAGTCCCGATAAATCACTGCATGCGAAGCGGTCAAATTGGTTCCCTTTAATCAAATTGAGCTTGGCGATTTGACTTCTTGATTTCTTTAGATTATTCGTTACGCTCTTGCTTCGCGCAGTATGGCACTGAATGACCTTTATCGGAAAACCAAGCCTGTCCGCTAAATACAGGGGATAGACCATTGTGGCTAGATCATGCACATGAACACCTTTCAGATCCGGTATTGATAACATCAGCTCTTTAAATTTTTGGCGAGAGGATTTTGGGAAAGAATAATTATCATAATTCATATAATATATATCTGCTCCGAGGGAACGAATTTCCTCAATGTCAGGACTATTTGCATTCCTGAATTCTGAACTGAGGAGGAAATCATACTGAAAAAGACTTCGGTCTAAATTGCGATAGATATTAAGAACCGAAGTGGATATTCCGTTGATATAGGGCAGATAGCCTATGATAAGTATTCTATACATTGTTAAGACATTTGTTCGCTCTAGCCCGTAGAGCCATCGTCAACTATTATCATCTCCCAATCGGTGAAGGTCTGCATTAAAACACTGTCGAGGCAGGAGCGAAGATATGGCTCGACCCGATATACGGGAACGATAATGCTGATTGTTGGATTAGTTTTATCGCAAAGCATATTCATCTTATAATATTGACTTGGCTATTCTTCGAGAGCGCTCACTTTGCGAAGAGAGTCGAGACATTCTTTGACACCTTCTCTGATTTCTTCCTCGGCAGCGTCGTATCGGTCGAGAAGCGCCTGTACGATCTCTTCCTCTGTGATATCGTTTCGCAGCAATTCTAAGATTTCCCCCGCTGTCTTATTAGCGCGGAGCAATCCGTTGAAATTGTCAGCTTCATCTCCCGTCGCTACTGCAATGCTCTCTTCCGAGCTCGCCTGATATACAATATAGTCATCTTTAAGCTTCATAACTGACCTCCGGATATATTATGATATTACTTTCATACACAAAGAAATGATAACATAGAGACCCAATAATTGCACTGTATGTGCACAATCTTTTCATTCATCAAATGGGAAAGCCCGATGATTAGGCTCTTTTAATATCGACTTGTGCGAGAATGATTGCGGCGAATATTATGCCTGCGCCGAGGAGTTCTCTGCCGCTCATGGCTTCGCTGAGGATTAGAGCGCCGAAGATGGCTGCGAATACAGCTTCCGTGCTCATAAGAAGAGCGGCTGTCGTGGAGTCCGCATATCTTTGACCGACGATTTGCAGGGTATAGCCTCCGGCTGTCGGGACGAATGCCTGATACAGCAGGACGGGAATGCCCGCAATGAGAGCCGCCAAAGCCGGGGCTTCGGAAATGACCGCGATTATAAGACCGATAGACCCGCATACCAGGAATTGGAGCTGGGATAAGATCACGGCATTGTCCTTGTCCACGAATTTGTTTACCACGAGGATCTGCGCCGCGAAGGACGCCGCGCTTGTGAGGGTGAGCCAATCGCCGGCAGTTGCACCGCCGAGACCGCCACTTAGACTCATTATGGCGAAGCCGGCAGCAGCGATAATGACGCATATCACGGATTTCCCGTTCACCTTGTTTCCGATTGCTGCGCTGAAAATCGGAACGAGGACTATATATAATGAAGTAATAAATCCTGACTTGCCCGCGCTGACGGTGAGAAGCCCTATCTGCTGGGTCGCAGTCCCAGCCAAAAGAAATAATCCGCAGAGCAAGCCTGCAATCCAAAGTCTCTTTCTTTTATATGCTATCTGCTCTTGGCTATATTGTTCGCACGAAAAATAACCGCTCGTCCGCAGGCTTCGAAGTGCCAATGGAGTCAGCACTACGCCTGCCATGAGCTGACGCACAGCATTGAATGTCATGGGCGGCATAACTTCGTTCCCAAGCTTCTGAGATATAAATCCGCTGCCCCATAAAATCGCCGTGAAGAGCAGCAGTAAATTGCCTTTTGTTTTTTCGCTCATGGCGATAATTAAAACAAAAATATCGCTTGACTTCAAGGGTTTGCGCAATTATACTATTCAAGCGTGCCTTAGAGGAAAAATGCGGGCTATCCCGCAAAAAGCAAGGCAACGCGAAGCCGAGGCAGGCATATTGCCGGCAGCCGAAGCGCTAATAATTTATTACTAGTCATGCCGAAACAGTAGGGGTCAGACCTGGGGGTTCGAAATATTCGACTTGATTCGACCTGAGGGGACTGACGATACCGAGTAGGCGAGCCGAAAAAATTCCAAAGTCCAAGCATGGGTACCCATAGCGGACTCATACCAAGCACGCGGAATCAAGTAGGTAGAAAGGAAAGGACTTATGAAGTCATTTATCGCTAAGCCATCAGACGTGGAGCGCAAGTGGTACGTCATTGATGCAGAAGGCAAGACTCTCGGAAAGCTCGCGGTAGAGGCGGCAACAATCCTGAGAGGAAAGAAAAAGCCGATTTACACGCCGCATATCGACACGGGTGATTACGTCGTAGTCATCAACGCAGAGAAGGTGGCGGTAACAGGCAAGAAGGAAACCGATAAAATCTATAAGAGACATAGCGGTTATCCGGGCGGTCTCAAGGAGACCACGCTGGGCGAGATGAGAGCAAAGAAGCCGGAGCAGGTTATCGAGCACGCGGTACGCGGCATGATGCCTAAGGGCAAACTCGGACGCCAGATGTTCAAGAAGCTTAAAGTTTACGCAGGTGCTGAGCATCCACATAAGGCTCAGAAGCCTGAAGAGTGGACGTTTTAGAAAGGAGGAGTAAGAAATGGCAAAGACTAAGACCATGTATCAGGCAACGGGCAGAAGAAAGTCATCCGTAGCCAGAGTTAGACTTCTCCCCGGAGCAGGCAATATCATCATCAACAAGAGAGACCTCGATACTTATTTCGGTGAGAAGGATATAGTTAAGAACGAGGTTAAGAGACCTCTTGAGCTGACGGGAACTCTCGGAAGCTATGATGTTATCGCGACGGTAAACGGAGGCGGATTCACGGGACAGGCAGGAGCGCTCAGACATGGTATCTCCAGAGCACTCTGCGAGGTAGATGAAGAGGCTTACAGACCAATGCTTAAGGCAGCGGGATTCCTGACAAGAGACCCACGCATGAAAGAGCGTAAGAAACCGGGACTCAAGAAGGCGAGAAGAGCCAGCCAATTCTCGAAGAGATAATCGGAAGGGAGCGATTTATTATCGACGCTTTCGGATATTGCAGGAGATATTCGGCGGACTCAGACGCTGTTCAAAAAAACTCAAAAAGCAATCAAAAAGAGCGAATTTCGGAATGCAAACCGAGATTCGTTCTTTGTTTGTAGTGGTATGTTTTGTTTTGGTATGTTTGGTGCGCGTGGCGGGAATTGAACCCGCGGCCCCTTCATTCGGAGTGAAGTACTCTATCCTCTGAGCTACACGCGCATAGTTGTGATTGGAACTCCGCCCTTGGAATGGCGAAATTCCGAATCACAGGGAATATATATCTTAAGTATATTTTTCATTTAATGATTGACAATCTCATGCCTGCAATCTTTTGAATACGAGTATTTTGGATTATCCCGAGCATTTTGCCTTGTGATAGCGTGGCTGGCACCAGGCAAAATATTCTCTATATTTCTGATCTTCTCGGTCGACCCATGAGATCTTCGAGGGCGTCGTTGACATTGACTTTGCCGTTTATGACGTTATAGATTGACTCCGCTATCGGCATTTCCACCTCGTATTTTGCCGCGAGGTCGTGTGCCGACTCCGCCGTGAACATGCCTTCGACTACCATGCCGATTTCCTTGCGCGCTTCTTCGGGGTTCATGCCCTGACCTATGAGGCGGCCGCAGCGGAAATTGCGCGAATGCATACTCGTGCAGGTTACTATCATATCGCCCACGCCGGAGAGCCCTGCGAAGGTCTCGGGGCGCGCGCCCATTTTAACGCCGAGGCGGGTCATCTCTGCGATAGCTCTCGTTATCATGGCGGCTCTGGTATTGTCCCCGAAGCCGAGACCGTCAATAATGCCTGAACCGACTGCCATTACATTCTTGATTGAACCGGCGAGCTCCATGCCGAGGAGGTCGTCATTCATATAGATTCTGAATCTTTTGGTGGTGAAGAGATCCGCGAGCGCATGAGCGGTCGCTTCATTCTTCGAGGAAATGGAAACCGCGGTTGGCACTCCGATACCGACTTCCTCCGCATGGGAGGGTCCTGAGATGCAGGAGTATCTCTCCATATCTATTCCGATTTCCTCAGCGACCTGAGACATGCATTTGAGGCTTTTCTGCTCTATGCCCTTGGCGATATTCATCATAAGGGCGTCATCTTTTATATAGGGGATAATGGCTGTTGCAGCCACGCGGAAAACCTGAGCAGGGACGGCAAATAAGATGATGTCCGCGCCCTCTACGGCAGCCCTATTGTCGTCAAGGAATTCGTAGTAACCCTCGAGCTTTACGCCTGGGAGATAGTCCGTATTTTCCATATTCTCCTTCATGCGTTCGAGATGAGCCTTGTCAGTGTCGAAAAACCTGACTTTGCAGCCCTTGGCTGCGACTATTGTGGACAGAGCCGTTCCAAAGCTTCCGGCGCCGATAATTGCGACTGTTTTCATTAGAGTCTCCTTCCGATATTTCTTTATATATGAATATGAACTGATGACGAATTTTTGAGGCAGCCGCTTTGCTGAACCTGCGCAGGGCTGCGACCAATTCATTATACTTGTTTTCCAATAAAAGATAAACCTCGGGGGGTATATGTGATAGAATTGACGAAATAAATCGTCTAAAAAATATGCGTCAGGTTTTAATCAGAGAGATAGGAGAATGGATATATGGCTAGTAAGAACGACAGGCAAATCAGGTTTCAACTCAGTAATAGCGACTATAAAGCCTTCGGGCGCTACCGCATACTGTATACCAAGAGCGGGAGGAGGCTCATCAACAGGCAGCGATTTACCTACGCGCTGTCGGGGGCTCTGCTGGCGCTTTTGTTTACGGTGTTCAAGGTGGACGCGAGTTTCACCAGGCTGGTTTATATAATAGCCGCTGTCATTGGAATCGGCGGGATAGTCTTCGCAGACAAGCTCGTCCTCAAGCAGCAGAATGCGGCGATAGAGGCTGACGCTGATAATCCGGGAAGGGTACACCCGCTTGAGAACATAATTACATTCGAGGAGGACTTCATGCATACCAAGGCGGGGGACGATGAGCAGAGGTTCTCATATTCGGATATAAAGCAGGTGGATATGACCGAGGATGCGATATATGTGTGGATGAGCGATACCATGATAATGCCTCTGCCCTTGCACGCTTTTAAAAGTGAAAAAGCCATGGAAGAACTATATAAATGGATTTCAGATAAAACAGAGAAATCGGGAAGCTAAATGTTTCCGCAGCCGAAATATTATGGTATAATTTCCGGCAATAGTTATAGTTAATTCATTTACAACCCAAACGAAGGAGGGGGATATCAATGAAGAAACAGCTTAATCGTTTAATGGTGTTCATGACGATGGCGATTATGGTTCTTGCGTTTACCCTTAGCGTAAATGCGGCGACGGTCAGCGATCTCGAGGCTGACTACACCGGAAAGACCATTATCCTGTCGACTAACGATGTACACGGAGCAATCGACGGATACCAGTATGCGGCAGGCCTCAAGGATGAGCTTGAAAGCCGTGGTGCTACAGTATTTCTCGTTGACTGCGGAGACTTTTCCAACGGAGAGGTTTATGTAAGCGAATCTAAAGGCGCAAGCGCGGTAGAACTGATGAATCTTTCAGGCTACGATTTTTCGACGCTTGGAAATCACGAATTCGATTTCGGTCCCGCTGCACTTGCAACAAATATGGAATCGGCAGGATTCGGTGTGCTTTGCAGCAATTTTGTAGCCAAGGAGACTAATACGCCTGTTTACAGCAATGGTGTGGTCGTAGATGGAGGTTCGGATCTCAAGATTGGATTTATTGGACTTGCAACTCCTGAGACTCTCACAAAGGCAATGCCGACTAACTTTGATGTCAATACTATTCTTAAAGAAGAGTCATTCACGAATGCCAAGGCAGAGGCTGAAGAACTCATAGCTGACGGCGCAGACGTGGTTATAGCCATTGCGCATCTCGGAGTTGATGATGAGTCGGAACCTTATCGTTCATATGATCTTCTTGATGTAGCAGATAATATCGACATGGTTCTCGACGGACATTCCCATACCGTAATGGAAAGCGGCGAAGCCGGTGAGCCTATCATGTCCACAGGGACAAAGTTCAACAATATCGGCGTAACGGTTCTTGATGACGCAACAGAGGCGATTGAGGACAATTTCCTCCTCGAACTGAAGGATTCTGAGGGCGCTTACGATACGGGTCTGTTCTCCAATGCTGCTGTAAAAGCTAGGGCTGAGGAGATTAAGGATGAAGTAGATGACGCATACAATGTTAAAGTTGCAGAGTCTGCTGTATTTCTTAATGGATATAAGAGCTCAGTAGAAGCTGAGGCTGCCGGACTCCCGAACGGCAATAGAGACGGAGAGACAAACCTCGGCAATCTGATAACAGACGCGATAAAATGGTATGTTGTTGAGGAAAATGCTATAGACCTCGGCGTACCGGCAGAAAATGTAGTTACCATTACTAACGGCGGAGGAATCAGAGCAAATATCGAAGCTGGTGATGTTACTAAGACCGACATTCTTAAGGTTCTTCCTTTCGGAAACACCATTGCAGCTGTTACCGTAAAGGGCAGCGAGCTGCTTGAGGCTCTTGAGGCATCCACATACACTCAGGTTGTTGGCGGATTCCCTCATATTGAAGGAATGAATATTACGCTCAATAGAGGACTCGACTATGATGCTAACGATACCGAATATCCGGGTTCGACATATTTCGGTCCAAAGACCATCAACAGAGTTAGGATAGATGATGTAAACGGCAAGGCGTTCGATCCGGATGCTACATATGTAGTTCTTACAAATAATTTCTGTGCTGCGGGCGGCGATACATACTATGCATTTGCTGCGGCTTCATCTCAGTTCGATACCAGCATTACTATGGACTACGCCGTGCAGCAGTATGTATTGAACAAGCTGGGCGGAGTTATTGGTGAAGATTATGCGAATCCAAAGGGCAGGCTTACAATAAAGAACGATCCTCTTGAAAAGGAAAGGGAAGCTGCAAAGACAGCGCTCGACAAGATCGATATAAGTGCGATTATTGATACTGCGAAGGCGCAGAAGATTATCAGTGATGCAAAGGCTGCTGTTGACAGCGCTGACTCGGCAGAGGCTATCACTAAGCTTGTTGATGACGCTAAGGCTGAATTAGCTAAGCTTCCTACAAATCTTGACAAGGCAAAAGAAGCTGCAAAGGCAGAGCTCGATAAGATCGATCTGAGCAAGGTTCCTGAAGCATCAAAGGCTCAGGCTCAGAAGGTTATCGCTGACGCCAAGGCTGCTGTTGACAAGGCTGACTCAGCAGAGGCTGTCAACAAAATCGTAAGCGGCGCTAAGGCAGAGGTAGCGAAGCTCGCTGCAGTTGATGAAGTTGGAAGCGCACATGATGTTGCAGGCAGCACATTCACAGTTACGGATAATTCTTCGGCTGACAACCTCGCCGTAGAGTTTACAAAGGCTAACAACGCGAAGAATGCAAATGTTCCTGCTACTGTAAATATCAACGGTCGCGAGTACAAGGTTACATCAGTTGCAGCAGGCGCGTTTGAGGGCAAGAAGATTAAGAATGTTACACTTGGCGCAAATGTAGAGAAGGTTGCCAAGGGCGCGTTCAAGAAGTCAAAAGCCACCAAGCTGACTGTTAAGACCAAGAAGCTTAACAAGGCAAGCGTTAAGGGATCACTCAAGGGATCCAAGATTAAGACTGTAAAGGTAAAGGTCGGAAACAAGAAAGAAAACAAGAAATTTGTTAAGAAGTATAAGAAGATCTTTACTAAGAAGAATGCAGGCCGCAAGGTTAAGGTTAAATAAGATCTGATACCTGGGAATAGCTGATTAGTTCAGTTTGCTAATCAAAGCTTTCTGCGGATCTGCGAAGATGAGCACCGGCGTTCCGAGAATGCCGGTGCTTTTGCGTGCGCGTCATGTTAAAAGCTGGTGTCATGTTAAAGGGGTTGACATGTTTCGTATATATTATATAATTATTGCAGATATATAAAACGAAAGGCAGAATATGTATTATTTTGAATGGGATGGTGTAAAGAATAAGAGCAATATACAAAAGCATGGAGTGAGCTTTGAGGAGGCGGAGACAGTCTTTTATGATGATAATGCGCTGCTAGAATATGATGAGCTGCACTCCGATGATGAAGATCGTTTTCGTCTTTTAGGATGCAGCATAGTAGGAAATATCCTCCTCGTCGTGCATTGCATTAGGAATGAATCTGCTATCCGGATTATATCTTCAAGAAAGGCAACTGCGACAGAGGAAGCAAATTACGAAAGGAGTATAGGTCTATGAGTACAGAAAGAGACGACTTCTTGGAAAAAGAATTTGATTTTTCCAACGCAAGAAAGAACCCATACGCAAAGGAACTAAAAAAGCAAATATCAATAAATATTTCGCCGACTATTATCGACTATTTTAAGAACGAGGCGATTGAAACAGGCATACCATACCAGACGCTTATAAATCTCTATTTGGGTGACTGCGTTAAAAATCGCAGAAAGATAAATTTGAGCTGGAAGTAAAAATATGCCGAAGGATAGCTGTTTGCGATAAGTGGATTTGTCCACAAGCTGTAGAGAAATTGGGGTTCGGCTGACAATGGCTTGGGTGCAAATAGTGCGGGGAAAGATTTTTGTAAAAAAACACAAATTTTTTTCGAAAAACGATTGACTTAGCACATAATCACTGTTATCATACGGACTGAACTTATTCTATGAAAGGAGCACATACGCATGACAAATAGAAATATCATGGTGGAAATGGGAATGATGGGCATGTGCATGTGCTGCGCTGAATAACATAGGATAAGGTCATAACGAATAAGCCTAAACTATGAGATTTCTCATGTATGAACAGGGGCAGGTCGTTAGGACCTGCCCCGTTTTTATCGGTCGCGGCGCAGCACTGAGACCGCAATCCTGAGACTAGCCTGCCTCAGATATATCGCAGACATATCGAGGGATATGTTCAAAGGGCTAAAGAGAAGGAAGAAAGGAGCCGTATGGCGGAAACGATTATAAGCTTGCAGGGCGTGACGAAGGAGTTTGACACCAAGGGTGGAAAGGTCGTTGCCCTCAAGGACATAAATCTGGATATAGAGAGAGGGGATTCCTACGGAATAATCGGTCTCTCCGGCGCGGGGAAATCCACCCTGGTGAGGACGATAAATCTCCTCGAAGAGCCCACGGAAGGCAGGGTCGTCTTTGACGGCAAGGTTCTGACAGGACTAAAGAGCCGAGAACTCAATCTCCAGAGGCGCAAGATCTCAATGATTTTCCAGCAGTTCAACCTGCTTATGCAAAGAGACGCGATTGGGAATATCTGCTTTCCGCTGGAGATAGCGGGAGTCCCAAGGGCGAAGGCAGAGGCGAAGGCCAGGGAACTGCTGAAAGTGGTAGACCTTGAGGAAAGGGCTGGCTCTTATCCCTCGCAACTGTCGGGAGGTCAGAAACAGAGAGTAGCTATAGCAAGGGCTCTCGCGTCAGACCCCGAGGTGATTCTCTGTGACGAGGCGACTTCGGCTCTCGACCCAAAGACGACGAGGTCTATACTCTCGCTGCTTCGAAGGATAAACGAGGAACGAGATATAACCTTGGTGGTAATCACTCACGAGATGGGGGTTATCAAGCAGCTCTGCAATAAGGTTGCCGTAATAGAGGGCGGAGAGATTGTGGAGCGCGGAGAGG
Organism: Mogibacterium sp.; assembly: GCA_017515425.1. GTDB lineage: Bacteria > Bacillota > Clostridia > Peptostreptococcales > Anaerovoracaceae > Crickella. Next base: position 56,965 of record JAFWFU010000007.1, on the reverse strand, counting down.
TAAAGGATATATTTGCTAATCCAAAGACCAAGGCGGCGAGAAAACTCTTCTTCCCCGACGCAGGAGAAAGAGAGACGGCGCATGTGCGAACAGCCGTAAAGAACAGACTCAGGCTCGCCTTCAACGAACAGACCGCATACAAGCCGATAATCGCCAATATGATCTTGGAAATCGGAGAACCCGTAAATATGCTGTATGCGAATATGGACGCGCTTTTAGATGAGCAGAAGGGGCAAATGGTAATAGCCCTTTCGGACGACAAGGCGATTGCTGAGAGGCAGAAGGCATTTCTCGTAAAAGAGGGGGTTGATTTCACGGAAATACCTGAGGACTCCGACTATTACGACTATCCCGTCAACGGACCCGAAGAGGAGGTGGGCGTATAATGGAAACACAGGCATTGCTTAAACTTCTCGGAGAAGGTACGGTGGAAACACTGATTATGACCTTGGTGGGAACGCTGGCATCTTACATAATAGGGCTGCCGGTAGGGGTCTCACTCATCACGAGCGGACCGAACGGGATAAGACCTATGCCGCTCTACAACAAGGCTATGGGATTTATTGTAAACATCATTAGATCCATGCCTTTCCTGATACTGATGATTGCATTCGTGCCTTATATAAGGAAGGTTATCGGTACGGGAATAGGAACGCCGGCTGCGACTGCGGCATTGATACTAGCGGCGTGGCCTTTCGTAGCCAGAATGGTGGAGCAATCGCTCCTCGAGGTCGATTCGGGTGTAATCGAGGCGGCGCAGGCTATGGGAGCGAGCAATATGCAAATCATACGAAAGGTGCTGCTCCTCGAGGCAAGACCCTCGCTGCTGAACGGCGCTGCGGTTGCGACGATAACGATACTCGGCTATTCCGCCATGGCGGGTATTCTCGGCGGCGGAGGTCTCGGAGAGATAGCGATAAGATTCGGGCATTATAGGTTTCAGCCGACCGTCATGTGGATTACCATTGCTGTGCTGGTGATATTGGTGCAGATATTGCAGGAAATAGGAATCAGAGTGGCGAGCAAGCTGGATAATCGGATAAATTAAGATTCCGCGACTATGCCGTTCATGAGAGCATTCTAACTAAGATCCTTCGACTGCGCATCGCTCCGCTCAGGATGACAAAATTGGCGCGCAGGGTGAAAAAAGCGGGTGACATATTCTGTCATTCTGAGGAACGAAGTGACGAAGAATCTTACACCCAAAGGTGAAGAAGTTTAAAACAAATTCGTTAATATTTTTTAGGAAGCGCTGGGGCTGAATATCTAGGTGCTTCCGCAACATAGAAAGGAGAACAAATATGAAGAATATTAAGAAATTAGGAGTAATCGCAACAATACTCGCATTGGCACTCTCGCTGCTTGCAGCTTGCGGCGGCGGCAGCACATCAGGCGGCGGCGAAGTTGAGGAAGAAGCCGATAAGACTATCAAGGTAGCGGCTTCCCCCACGCCACATGCAGAAATTCTGAACTCGGCTGCTGACGTTCTAAAGGCAGAGGGCTGGACTCTCGAGGTCGTGGAGTTTGACGACTATGTGCAGCCTAATGTAGCTACTACGGACGGAGATGTGGACGCTAACTACTTCCAGCATGTTCCTTATCTTGAGGAATACAATGCTCAGAACGGAACAAACCTCGTATCTGTAGCGGGCATTCACTATGAGCCAATGGGCGTTTATGCAGGTATCAAGAACAGCTTTGATGACCTTTCTGACGGAGATAAGATCGGAATTCCTAATGACGCAACGAACGGCGCAAGAGCACTTCTGCTCCTTCAGGACAACGGTGTTATAAAGCTTAAGGACGACGCAGGCGTAACAGCTACGGAGCAGGATATTGCTGAAAATCCAAAGAATATCACTATCGTGCCTCTCGAGGCTGCCAATATTCCGGCTTCTCTTCCGGATCTGGCACTCGGCGTAATCAATGCCAACTATGCTATCGGCGCGGAGCTCAAGATTGACGAGGCTCTGGCGACAGAGGCGGCTGACTCGCTGGCAGCGGACACATATGTAAATGTAATCGTTGTCAATGAGGAGAACAGGGATAGCGAAAAAACAAAGGCTCTTGTAGCGGCACTCAAGACTGATGATGTAAAGAAATACATCACGGATTCCTATGCAGGCGCGGTACAGCCTAAGTTCTAAACTGTAGTTGTAAAATTATAAAAGGGCTCTCTCTCCTTTGGGTGGGAGAGTCCGCTTTATTGGAGAATGAAATGAGAAAGATTGCGGTAATAGCGGGAACTCCCGTGGACACAAGAATGGGAGTCGAATTTATAGAAGGCAAAAATGAGGCGGCTGGGGAACGCGCCTTTGAGCCGATATATCTGCCTGCTGCTTCGGACTGCGACGAACAGCTCCTCTTTCAGTACGGAGATGAAGCTGCGAAAAGGGCGAGGCTGGACGAAATCTTTGACTCTGCCATAAAGGACGGGGTGCAGGATTTCTTCATCTACTGCAATTCCCTTTCGGGTGCGTTTGATTTTGAAACCTATGCGGCAGAAAAATCCGATGATGTGGGATTAGAAATAAGGGTATATACACCGCTCCAGGTCTATAGGAGTCTGGGGCGCAGCTATAACTGCATAGGGCTTCTCGCTGCCCATAATATGTCCGCCCATGTCATAGAGGAAGCCCTGATGAGTGGCAATCCCGACATCTATGTTATCGGCAGCGGCAATATGCAGTTGGTTCGCCTGATAGAAGAAGGAGCGAACCCGGCGGAAATCGCCGATAGCTGCGCCGTAAAATCCCTCCTCACCTATATACAAGCCTCAGGAGCAGAGGCTCTGATCCTCGGCTGCACGCATTTCCCATATCTGAAAGAGGAAATGGAAAAGCTGACGGATTTAAAAATCATAGACCCTGCAGAGGAGATGTATCGTCTTATTGTAATTCATTAAGCTTTTCTTCATTTTAATGCGCCTTTGTTATATAATCCACTATGTATATTTGCGCTTTAATGCAGCGTATTGGGCTGCCGACACCACGAGAAAAAAATAGAGGTAGGAATGATGACCAAAGATTTCGAAAAAATGGACAAATGGGGCGAATGCCTTTGGAGCTTAGATGAAAACGGAGTGCTCCTTATCAATGAGGGAAGCGCCGAAGGAATTTCGGGCGATAATTCGCCATGGAAGGATTTCAGAGCGGATATAAGAGAGGTCAGCACGGAAGGAAGGATAGACTTTCCCAAGGGGGCTTCTCTTAAAGGACTTTTCAAGGGCTGCAAAAATATGAAGAAGGCAGACCTCTCCGGCTTTAATACCGATAATATAAGCGATATGAGCTCAATGTTTGAGGCTTGTATATCGCTTGAGGAGCTTGACCTTACTTCATTCAATACGCTTGCCTGCAAGAATATGGAGGATATGTTCGGCAAATGTGGCAAGCTCACGAATATCCTAATAGGAGAGGCTTTCAGCCTTACAGGTGACGGTACGACCTCATGCAATAAATTAGCGGTGAAGGACGAGGGCAGATATAGGAGAGCCAGAGTCATATCGGCAGAGGGATTTACAGTTAGATACCACAGCGGAACAGACGCCGACATCGTCGTCGAGAGGCAGACCGTTCCGAACTACAAATATATTATGGAAGAGAGCTTCTTCGACGCTCCTACGGATAATAGCAAATTCATAGGTTGGAGAACGACGCCGGAGGGCGAAGGAGAGGTGATTAGCGCAGGAGAGGTCATTGACTGCGTTGATGAGGATATGGACGTCTATGCGGTATGGGCGTATGCTCCCGTGATTGGCGCAATCAAAAAGGTAGAGCATTTCACATTCGGACAGCCTATCCCCTTCGAGCTTCCTGAAATCCGTTCAATCAATGCGCCGGATATTACGGGCTATCTCGAGATAAGCCCGACGGGTGAAGAGGACAGCTGGACTCCGATAGACCACAATACGATTCTTCCCGTATCCTGCGACGGCTATCTCCTCAGGCTTCATGCTTCGAATGAAGTGGGAGAATCCGTTTCCGAGCCTGTCAGACTCAGTATCGGCAGGGCAAATATAGATATGTCAGCCGTGCGCTGGGCTGAGCAGGAGGATATGGTATATGACGGCGAGCAAAAGAAGGTCTGGGTCGAAGGTCTCCCGGAAGGCATAGAGCCCATATATACGGGCAATACGGCGATTGACGCGGGAAGCTATGTGGCGAGTTTCAGCTTTGACTACGACCAGGATAATTTCAACGAGCCTCTGATAGTAAGAGAGCATGAATGGACGGTAAAAAAGGCTGTGCTGGATATGTCCGACGTGCGCTGGGACTATGAGGGAGCGTTCGGCTATACGGGCGTCGAGTACAGAGTGGAGCTCAAGGGGCTTCCGCACGGCGTTACGGCGACCTATGAGGACAATATAGCGAAGGACGCCGGAGTCTATACGGCGAGGGCTACCCTGCATTACGACGCAGTAAATTATGAGAAACCGCAGGACATCAACCCCTGCATTTGGGAGATTAGAAAGGCGGTTATAGACCCTTCGAAGCTGGTCTGGTCGTCCTATGAGGACTTCGTATATGACGGCACGGGAAAATCCGTCTATATTACGAATCTTCCTGATGACGTTCTCGTCGAATATACGGGCGAGAGCGAGACTCTTGCGGGCAAATACCTCGCGAGGGCTTCGGTGCGCGGCAATTACTGCACGACGGGGCCTGCCGAATACGAATGGGAGATTTCCAAGGCTAGATACAATCTCTCACAGATGACATGGTCTGAGAGGACGAGATATACCTATGACGGCAAGACTCATTCAGTGGAGCTTCATTGCGTGCCTGAGGATCTTGAGGTCAGATACAGCGGAAACGAAGGAATAAGCGCGGGCACATACAAGGCGAGGGCTTCGTTCTTCAATCAGGATACACATAATTACGCGACTCCCGACGATATTTTCTGCGATTGGGAGATTATCAAGCGCGAAGTGGATATGTCGCAGGTGAGGTGGAGCTATGAGGGTCCGTTCACCTTCGACGGAGAAATCAAGAAGATAGAGCTGCTCGGGCTCCCTGAAGGAGTAGGTGCGGAATACGAGGGCAATCTGGCGCTCAACGCGGGCATTTACAATGCTCAGGCACATCTCGTCTACGACGAGGACAATATGCACGCCGAGGATCCGATGGACTGTCAGTGGAAGATTAACAGGAAGAGGATCGACGTCTCGGACGTCAGATGGTCCTATACGAACGCGTTTACCTATGACGGCAGCGAGCATAGTGTGCTGCTGGAGAATATCCCTGAGGGGCTCAAGGCGGAGTATTCGGGTAATTCGAGAGTGGAAACGGGCAAATATGTGGCGAGCGCGACTCTCGTGCCTGCGGATCCCGTCAATTATGAGGTGCCGAAGATCAGCGGCTGCACTTGGGCGATAAACAAGGCGGAAGCCGTGATGAACGAGGTCGAATGGACGGACTGCACGGATTTCATCTACGACGGAAAAGAGAAGAAGGTCGAGATTATAAGCAATCTCGGAGACGCGGTGAATGTGGCTTATTCGTCAAATACGGCGGTCAATGCCGGAAGGTATTATGCCAAGGCGTCCTTTACGGCTGTAGACGACGCTAATTTCAGCGCGCCTAAGGATATAGGGCATTCGTGGGAGATCGGAAAGGCTACCTTTGATATGTCCGGCGTGCATTGGGATTACGACTCGGCGTTCACATATGACGGCAGGCTAAAGACCGTAAAGCTGGTGAACCTGCCGAGCGGCGTCAAGGTAAGCTATAGGAATGCGAGTGCGACGGACGCCGGGGCATATAATGCCGTGGCGGAGTTTAAGGTTGCGGACGCGGATAACTACTACGACAATATCCCCGATATGATACTCGATTGGAGTATTAAAAAAGCCAGATTCGATATGAGCAATACCGTCTGGCAGGACGAGAGGGAATTCCTCTATGACGGAATTGAAAAGAGCGTGAGACTTTCGGGTCTGCCTGAGGGTCTCGAACCGGTCTACGAGGGCAATGCCGCGAGCGGCGCGGGCAAATATACCGCAAAGGTGAACTTCAAATATGACGAGAAGAACTACGAGAGACCGGAAGTTGCTGCCTGCCATTGGGTTATCGACCAATCCGAGGTGGACACATCGGCAGTCCGCTGGGATTACGAGCAGCCGTTCATCTATGACGGAAGAGAAAAGACCGTCGAGGTAAAGGGCCTCCCAGAGGGAAGCCATGCGGAATACAGCAATGCGAGCGCTCTTCTCGCCGGTACCTATGTGGCGTCTGTGGAAATCGTCCCCGAGGACGCGGAGAACCGCAGCAAGAAGAGGATTGAAAACCTCACATGGCGAATTGAAAAGGGCGACTACGATATGAGCCATGTCTATTGGGATTACGAACACCCCTATGTGTATAGCGGCAGCGAATACAGGGTTATCCTGAAGGGCTATCCCGAGGGCGTCACTCCTATATACAGAGGAAATATTGCGACTGACGCGGGCATCTACAAGGCGAGCGTATCATTTAAGGTGGCGGATAGCATGAATTATAATATCCCGACCTTCGAGGATCTCGAATGGGAGATTGCCAAGAACGACTACGATATGTCGAATGTCGCATGGGATTATGACGGAAGCATTAAATACGACGGACGTATGCATGAGGTCATTCTGAGAGGACTGCCTGACGGCGTGAGGGCGATTTATTCGGGCAATGCGGCTGCGGATACGGGTTCTTACGAGGCTGTGGCGGAGCTCATTCCTTACGACAGGGACAATTTCAACAAACCCACGGTCGAGAACTGCAAATGGCAGATCGCCAAGGCTGACTATGAGATGTCTGCGGTGACCTGGGATTACGAAAATGCGAAGATATATAATGGAAGAGACCAGGGCGTAATGCTCGAACACCTTCCGAACGGTGTGAGTGCTATCTATACGGGGAACGAGGCGAAGGACGTCGGAAGCTATACGGCGAAGGCGGTACTTTCCGTTTCCGACCCGATCAACTATAATACCCCGGCTGTCAGCGACTGCGATTGGGAGATAGTACCTGCGGAATTTGATATGTCTCAGGTTCGCTGGGATTATTCGACGGATAAATTCACCTTCGACGGAAAGAGGAAGAGTATCGAGCTCGTCGGACTGCCCGAGAGCATAGAGGCGACTTATCAGGGCAATAGCGGAACCCGCGCGGGCGAATACAGCGCGACGGCGACCTTCACTTCGAATGACAGCAATTTCAGAGCACCGGAGCCTTTCACAATTCCGTGGAGCATTTCCAAGGCTACGCATAATATGCATAAGGTGCATTGGGACTATGCTGCAAGCTTCGTCTACGACGGCAAGCCTAAGAAGGTGGAGCTCAAGGATATTCCCGAGGGCATAAAGGTTAGCTATGAGAACAACGAGATGACGGATGCCGGAACGTATAAGGCGATTGCTTATTTCAAGACTGAGACGGACGACTTCAATGTGCCTGAGGAGATGAGCTGCGTCTGGACTATCGAAAAGGCGGACGTGGACATCAGAGAGCTCAGATGGGATTATTCGCAGGCGTTTGTCTATGACGGCGAGGTGAAGAGCGTAAAGCTTCAAGGTCTCTCAGAGCTTTTGGAGGCTTCATACAGCGGAAACGAGGCGACGGCGAGTGGCAGCTATCTGGCTCATGCGGAGCTCGCGCCGATCGACCCCGCAAACTACAATACGCCGAGCATATCGGGCTGCATGTGGGAAATCACGAAGGCGGACTACGATATGACGGATACGAGATGGGAAGGCGACTTCGAAACGGTATACGACGGCGGCGAGAGGACTGTAGTCCTCAAGGGACTGCCTGAGGGGGTCACAGCGGTTTATGCGGACAATACTTCCTCGGAGGCTGGCGAATATATTGCGAAGGCGGAGCTCTTCGGAGACTATGACAATTACAATGTGCCGAGGGTTAAGGACTGCCATTGGAGAATAAGGAAAGCCCCTGTCGATATGTCGCGCGTGGCATGGCAGGAGGTGGACGACTTCACCTATGACGGCGAGGAAAAGACCGTGGAGCTCGTCGGGCTTCCTGCGGGAATCGCTCCTGTATACAAGGGCAATATCGCCTCGGCGGTCGGAAACTACGAGGCGGGCGTAAGCTTCGAGTATGATGAGAGAAACTACGAGAAGCCTGAATTCGGCAATTTCAGATGGCGCATAAGCAGAGCGGCCATCCCTGTAGACCCGGCTGAAATTCGCTGGAATTATACGAAGCCTTTCGTATATGACGGAACCGAGAAGGGCATAAGCCTTGCCAAGAATGTTCAGAAGAGGGGACTCTTCGAAAGACTGCTCGGTCAGACGGACGAGATTAAGCTGGAGGGAATTCCGGAAGGCTTTGATGTCGTCTACGAAGGAAATCACGCTACAGAGGCGGGCGTCTACTACGCATCTGCCACTCTGATGAGCAAGGACGGTTCGAACTACAGACCTTTGGAGCTTCCAAAATGCAAATGGGAGATTGTAAAGGCTCCTATAGATATGTCTAAGGTCAGGTGGAACTACTCGGAGCCATTCACCTATGACGGCGAGGAAAAGGGAGTAAGCCTCATAGGGCTGCCGGAGACTGTCACAGTAACATACAGCGATAATACCGCGGTCGACGCCGGAAGCTTCGAAGCCATGGCGAAGGTGGAAGCGCTCGACCCTGCCAACTACGAACAGCCATCGCCTGTCAGCGGCTGCTGGTGGCAGATTGAGAAGGCTACCTATGATATGTCGGAGGCGCGCTGGGTATATGACAGCGATCTCATCTACAGCGGCAAGGAGAAGAAGGTCAGAGTCGTCGGGCTTCCTGAGGGAGTCAAGGTGGAGACCTATACGGGGAACAAAGCCGTCGAGGTCGGCTCATATATGGCGGAGGCTAAGCTTAGATACAGAGATAGGAATAATTATGAAGAGCCTATGATGCCTGAGTTCAAATGGAGAATCGAGAAGAGAAAGATTGATATATCCAATGTCAGGTGGGATTATGAGAAGGGAACCCTCATGGTCTACGACGGACAGCCTAAGGAAGTCCGCCTGGTAGGAGTGCCTAAGGAAGTAGAGGTCATCTATATCGACAATAGCAAGATTAACGCGGGCACATATAATGCGCGTGCGAGAATGACCTATGATACAAGAAACTGCGAGGTTGATGATATTCCAGACCTCAGATGGACTATCGAGAAGGCGTCCTATGAGACCGACAATGTTCATTGGACGTATGAGAGACCTTTTGAGTACGACGGAAGAGATAAGAGCATATCGCTCTGCAACCTCCCGAATTCCATAGGCGTCAGATATAGAGACAATAGAGCGTCCGCCATAGGTACATATACAGCCAAGGCTTATCTGACCTATGACAGCGACAATTACAATGAGCCGGCGATTGATACGACGATTGATTGGAGCATTGTGAGGAAGCTGGAGGACTAGGAAAGAAAAGTGAACGGATACCTGATTGCAATTATCGCGCTTACGCTCTGCTCTACATTTTTCTCCGCCACGGAGACGGCGTTCAGCTCTGCCAATAAGATAAAGCTTAAAAATATGGCGGCTGACGACAATAAGAGGGCAGGACATGCGCTAAGGCTCGCTGAGGACTTCGATAAGCTCATTACCGCGGTCCTCGTGGGCAATACAATTTCAAATATCACCATGACGGCAGTAGCTACGGTCTACGGTATCACGACTTGGGGTGCAAAATTCGGCCCGACGATTGCGACCGTGATAGTTACCGTTCTCATTTTGGCGCTCGGGGAAATTTCCCCTAAGATAATTGCGAGAGAGTATGCGGAAGAGACGGCGCTCTTCCTGACGCCCCTCGTCAGGGCGCTCATCTTCGTGCTGACACCGCTCACCTTCATATTCAACGGGCTTAAAATCCTTCTGAAAAAGGCTTTCGGGAAGAAGGCTGAGCCGGAGTTTTCGGAAGATGAGCTGCTGACCATTGTCGAAGAGGCAGAGGCAGGCGGCGCCATTGGAGAGGAGCAGAGCGAACTTATCGCTAATGCGATAGAGTTCAACGATATAGAGGCTATAGACATACTCACGCCGAGGGTGGATATAGTTGCGATAGAAAGAGGGACGGCGGTCGCCGAGATTAAAAAGGTTTTCCGAGAATCGGGGCTTTCGAGGCTGCCCGTCTATGAGGACGACCTCGACAATATAATCGGCGTGCTGAATCAGAAGGACTTCTACAATAATAATGTGAGGAGCATTAAGGATACGGAGCAGTTCATTAAGCCCGTAGCCTATGTGGCGGAGACGCTTAAAGCCGCAGTCCTTCTTAAAAAAATGCAGGCGAAAAAAACGCATATAGCGATAGTCGTGGACGAATACGGCGGGACGACGGGGCTCGTCACCCTCGAGGATATTATCGAGGAAATCGTCGGTGATATATATGACGAGCATGACGCCGTGCAGAGCCGCGACGTTAAAAAGGCGGGCAAGGATATATATATGGTCGCCGGCGGTGCGAACCTTGAGGATTTCTTTGAAATCTTCGGCGAGGAGATAGAGGTGGACGCGACCACCGTAAACGGCTGGGTGATGATAGAGCTCGATAGGCTTCCTAAGGAGGGAGACCAATTCGCCTATGAGTCGAAGCATAAGATATTCAATGTCAAGATAACAAAGGCGGATTCGAGACGAGCCCTGATGACGCGCATTCGCGTCGAGGACAGACCGGAGGAAGTTGAGGCTTGAGCGCGAGCGCCAGCGGAGTCGTTATTGAAGGAGCGAATCACATGTCATCCTGAGCGAGCGTGCCTCGTGCACGCGCAGTCGAAGGATCTTAATAAAGATTATAATGATTTCAACACTACGGCAACGTCGTATGTTCAATGAAAGCATTTAGTGTTTTATATAAAAGGAAAGGAATATATACAAATGGGTTTAATGGAAAAGATTTTTGGCGACCTTAATGCGAAGGAAGTCAAAAAGATTGAAAAGACAGTAGACATCATAGAGTCATACGAAGAGGAGATGAAAACCCTCTCAGACGAAGAGCTCAGAGCCAAGACCGCGGAATTCAAGGCGAGGCTCGCAGAGGGCGAGACTCTTGACGATATACTTCCCGAGGCCTTCGCCGTCTGCCGTGAAGGCGCATGGAGAAGCCTCGGCATGAGGCATTTCAGAGTGCAGCTTATCGGCGGAATAGTTTTACATCAGGGAAGGATTTCCGAGATGAAAACGGGAGAAGGTAAGACGCTCGTGGCGACTCTCGCGGCATATCTGAATGCCCTTGAGGGGCGCGGCGTTCACGTCGTCACCGTCAACGACTACCTCGCCAAGCGTGACGCGGAATGGATGGGCAAGCTCTATACATTCCTCGGACTGACCGTCGGCTGTGTCATCCACGCCGTAGAGGGTGAGGAGAGGCACGAACAGTATATGGCGGACATCACCTATGGTACGAATAACGAGTTCGGCTTCGACTACCTAAGAGACAATATGGTCACCTATAAGGAAGAGCTGACGCAGAGGGAGCTCAACTATGCTATCGTCGACGAGGTCGACTCAATTCTCATAGACGAGGCGCGTACTCCGCTCATCATATCGGGGCGCGGCGTCGATTCCAGCTCAATGTATAAGAAGGCGGATTCATTCGTCAGGACTCTCAAGGAAGAGGCGGATTATAAGATAGACGAGAAGGATAATCAGATAGCGCTGACGGACGAGGGTGTTAAGATTTGTGAGGAAGCCTTCGATATAGAGAATTTCTCAGACCCCGACAATATGGAGCTCAACCACTATGTAAATCAGGCTCTCCGTGCGAATTATCTCATGAAGAGGGACGTGGACTATATCGTAAAGGACGGCGAGATCCTCATAGTCGACGAGTTCACGGGACGTCTGATGTACGGGCGCAGATTTTCCAACGGTCTTCACCAGGCTATCGAGGCGAAGGAAGGCGTGAAGGTCAGGTCGGAGTCAAAGACTCTCGCGACGATTACGCTCCAGAACTATTTCAGAATGTACAATAAATTGGCTGGAATGACGGGTACGGCAAAGACGGAAGAGGACGAATTCCGCGACATCTACAATATGGATGTAGTCGTAATTCCGACCAATATGCCTGTCGTCAGAAACGATATGGACGACTCCGTCTACGCTCATCAGAAGGCTAAGTATAAGGCTATCGTCGACAAGGTCGTGAGCGCACATCAGACGGGGCAGCCTGTGCTGGTCGGTACGATTTCCATTGAAATATCAGAGCTTCTGAGCAGTATGCTGAAAAAGCGCGGGGTGAAGCATAATGTGCTGAACGCAAAGCACCATGAACAGGAAGCCGAGATTGTAGCTGAGGCGGGTCGCCTCGGAGCGGTTACGATTGCTACGAATATGGCTGGTCGTGGTACGGATATTATCCTCGGCGGAAATCCCGAGTTCGAGGCTCGCAAGCAGATGAGGAAGGAAGGCTATACGCCGGAACAGATTTCGTTCGCTACGGGCTTTGAGAAATCAGATGATGAGGAGCTGCTCGAAGCAAGGGAGAAATTCCATGCGCTTCACGAACAGATGAAGGCGGAGCGTGCGGGAGAACAGCAGAAGGTCGTGGAGCTCGGCGGACTCTGCATTGTCGGCACGGAGCGTCACGAATCAAGGCGTATAGACAATCAGCTCAGAGGGCGTTCGGGACGTCAGGGAGACCCGGGTGCGACTCAGTTCTTCATCTCGCTCGAGGACGATTTGATGAGGCTATTCGGCGGAGAGAAAATGCAGAGCGTGCTCCAGAGGGTCGGCATGGACGAGGACGAGCCGCTCGAGGCGGGAATGCTCAGCCGTTCCATAGAGGGCGCGCAGAAAAAGGTGGAGGGAAAGAATTTCTCCATTCGTAAATATGTGCTCCAATACGATAATGTAATGAACAAACAGCGTGAGATCATCTACGACCAGAGGCGCATGGTATTGGACGGCGAGGACGTATCGGATTATATCAAGAATATGACCTACGAGCTTATCGACGGTATTATCGACCCTGTTGTCCTAGAATCAAAATACGCTGAGGAATGGGATATAAAGAGGATAACTGACGGGCTCGAGCAGATTGCTCCGGCGTTCCGCGGAAGGCTCAAGGTTGATGATTCCTATAAAGCTGGGCTTGATGAGACCAAGCTCCGAGAGGATATAAAGCGCATATTTGATGAGATGTATCAGGAGAAGGAAGCTGAGATTGGCGAGGAGCAGCTCCGTGAGGTCGAGCGCATGATTCTCCTCAGAGTCGTGGACAATCGCTGGATGGATCATATAGACGCCATGGATCAGCTCAAGGACGGTATCGGGCTCAGAGGCTATGGACAGCAAGACCCTGCGGTCGCCTACGCGAAGGAAGGCTTCTCCATGTTTGAAGAGCTTATCGCGGATATAAGAGAGGAGACGGTGAAATTCTGCTATAACGTAACCGTTTCCACCCGCACAGAAAGACGAAATGTGGTGAGCGGTAAGACTTCCGCAGCCAAGGAAGAGTATAAGGACGATACGCCTGCGCCTCAGCACGGCGGAGCTATGCCTGCCGCGGCGCCTAAGGAAGAGAAGGTGAGCAGACAGGAGACCGTGCGCCGCGACGCGCCGAAGGTGGGGCGCAACGATCCATGTCCATGCGGCTCAGGCAAGAAGTATAAGAACTGCTGCGGACGCTAGGAAGCGAGGAAAGGAAGAGATATGTTAGGCTTAATAGTGGTATTGGTTCTCCTCGCGGGTGGATTTATGCTCTTCGCGTATAATTCGCTGACGAAGGACAAGAACAGAATAGAGCTGGCGGAAGTGGAACTTCGCAAATATGAGGAAACGGGGAATGCCAAGGATATTGACAATGCGAGGAAGTATTATGCGGCTGTTCTGAGGGACTATAATACGAAGGTGGAGAGCCTGCCGTTCAGCCTGGTAGCCGAGCTCTTCAATTTCCCGAAAATGCATACCGACAATTTCGATGAGGGGGTATAAGATGACATTTTTGTCATTCTGAGGAGCGAAGCGACCGAAGAATCTTATAGTAAATAGAAAAAATGAAAAAAGCGAAAACCAGGGAATTAGGAATACGAATATCGGCGGTGATAGGAATTCTCGTAGTCATGCTCGGCATGACTCCTTTTGGCGTATGGGAAACCTCGGCGGCAGACAATACCATGTATGCGACTGATTATGAGGTCAACGTCGATGTGCACGAAAATAATTCCTACGACTTCGAGGAGATTTTGAATATCTACTATGTCACGCCTCATCATGGAATATACAGATATATACCTAAAAACGGCAGCAAGATTTCCAATATCAGCGTGCCGGGCTATGAGTACGATACCTATACTGATGATGGCAATATCGTCATAAAGATAGGAAGCGGCGATTATACGCTCGTGGGGGATAATGAATACAAAATATCATATAGGATTTCCCTTTATGATGACGAAAATGCGGAAAAGGATATGCTGCTGATAAACCTCATTCCGACGGATTGGGATACTGATATAGGAAGAGCGCATGGCTTGGTGAAGCTTCCCAAGGATACGGATTTGAGCAAGGTAAAGGTCTATTCAGGCGTTTACGGAACAGAGGGCAATGAGGACAATGTGCAGATTAAGACGGACGAGGCTGCGCGCACGATTGCATACTCAGTGACGGATTTGCCCGCTCATCATGGAATTACGATTGCGGCGGAGCTCCCTCAGGGTTATTGGGTGGGTGCGCCCGAATTCGGAAAACTTTCACCCTTTATGATGTTATTGGCTCTGCTCGGCCCTATCGGTGCGGTCATACTTTGGTGGCTCTACGGCAGGGACGACCATATGGTAAAGACCCTCGAATTCTACCCGCCCGAGGATTTGTCGCCGGGTGAGCTCGGATATATCATAGACGGCAGAACGGATAAAGAGGATATAGTCTCCACGATTGTATATCTCGCGGACAAGGGATATATGGGGATTGAAGAGGGCAAGGGTGACAGCTTCACCTTCACAGCCTTAAAGGAACCGGGAAGCGAAGTCCCTGCATATATAAAGACCATATACGACGGAATTTTCAACAGCGGGAAAAGGGATAAGGCTCAGAGCGATAAGCTTGGAACGAAGTTCGGCAAGAAATACCAAACTGCGACAGAGCAGCTTTCGGATATGTTTAAGGGCTCTAAATCCATAATCAAGCCGGAGTCGAAGATGGCGAGGCTGATTGCTGCGCTTTCATCTATCATGCCAATCTATGCATTTAGTGCGTGGCAGCGGTCGTATGGCAGCGATACGGCGGGCTTTGCCTTTGGCTGGGCGGCCGTTCATGTGCTCCTTGCGATATGGCTTACCTGCTCTGTCCATGACAGAATAAGAAGCGATTCGAAAATAAAGACGGTGCTAAAGGTGCTCGGCGTGATATGGCTTTTCAATATGGGACTTTCGATACTGATATTCGATTTCGACGCCGTGATGAATAGCAGAATTAAGTTTATGATTATGACGGCTCTCCTGCTCCTCGGAACCATGACCTCGACATTCTTCGCGGTCATAGCCGTAGCGAGGACGAGCAGATATACGGAGATCCTCGGAAAGACTCTCGGATTCCGAGACTTCATAAAGACGGCGGAGCTGGATAAGATAAAGGCTCTAGTGGAAGAGGATCCCGAGTATTTCTTCCATATTATTCCCTATGCCTATGTATTCGGGCTGACTAATAAATGGATTAAGAAATTCGAGAATATCCCTGTGACACAGCCTGTCTGGTACAGCGGAACGCCGCGATATGGGTATTTCGACGGTTATTATATGGGACGCATTATGCATAACTGTTCGTCTAGCGTAGCCGACAATATAGTGATACCTGCGCCAAGATCTTACGGCGGCGGCTCCGGCGGGGGCAGCTATAGTGGCGGAAGCAGTTGGAGCGGCGGTGGTGGTTTCAGCGGCGGTGGATTTTCAGGCGGCGGCACCGGTGGCGGCGGTGGCGGCGGCTGGTAGGAGAAGGCGCAGTCAATCTGCTAAGGCAGTATTGTTTAATCAGTTTTGAAGCATGTATCTTGTGTGAATAAATACATAAATGAAGAAATATATAATTTGGGATTTTGACGGCACTATAGCCAATACTAATGACATAATAATTGAAACATGGCAGGCGACTTTCAAGCGCTTCCTCGGGCATGAGGTTCCCGTCAAGGAGATAGAGGCGACCTTTGGGGAAACTCTAAAGCATAGCATTTTGGAGAAGCTTCCCGACGCGAAATATGAAGATGTCAGGGATTTTTACAGGGAATATCAAGACTCCCATTGCAAGGGTCGCGCATATGTATTCCCCGGCGTGAAGGAGCTTATGGAGAGGCTATGCAGCGAGGGATATAAAATAGGCGTTGCGACTTCAAGGACGGCATACAGCTTTCACAGATATACAAAGGAGCTCGAAATCGACCATCTTATTGACGAACTCATTTCAATGGAAGATGTGAAGAACCACAAGCCCCACCCTGAATCGATCACTGCGCTTTTGGATAAATTCGGCGGAAAGCCGGAGGAAGCCATAATGCTCGGCGATACCAAATATGATATAGGCTGTGCAAACAATGCGGGTGTGGATAGCGTGCTGGTGGGCTGGAGCCACTATGTTGACGAGGAGGATATGGCAGCCGCGGGCTATGTGCCGACATATCGCATAAAGACCCCGAGCGAGCTGCTGGAAATTATTTGATTGATGTAGTTGATATACGAACAGGCATAGCTGAATTCAGTCCAAGCTTGAGCGCGAGCGCCGCAAGCGAACAGACGAAGAAGCTTAGGAGGAAATGAGGAATAAATGATTCAATTAGACGAAATCAGAAGCCAACTTCCGGCTCTTAATGAGAAGATAGCGGAAGTGGGAGGCTGGCTTTGACCCGGCGGGTCTAAAAAAGAGGATAAAGGAATTAGAGGACGCGAGCCTGAAAGAAGGATTTTGGGACGACCAAAAGAACGCGCAAAAGGTATTGCGAGAAAAGAAATCGCTTGAGGACAGGCTCGGCGCGTATGAGAGACTTGAGGCAGAGATAGGGGAGATCCCCGAGCTGATTGACATAGCGGACGAACTCGAAGATGAAGAGGAAGCGAAGTCCGTGGCTAGGAGCTTCGACAGATTGGCGGAAGAGTTGGAAGATCTCAGGACGCGAATGCTGCTTTCCGGCAAATACGACAATAATGACGCCATTCTCAGCATTCATGCAGGCACGGGCGGCGTTGACGCCAACGATTGGGCGGAAATGCTGGAGAGAATGTATCTGAGATACTGCGAGAAGAAGGGCTTTAAGACCAAGATACTCGACAGACAGGACGACGTCGACTATGGCATAAAGAGTTCTACCATTCAGGTGGAAGGCGACAACGCCTATGGGCTTTTGAAATCTGAGACGGGGGTTCACAGACTTGTTCGCATTTCCCCCTTCAATTCCATGGGAAAGAGGCAGACATCATTTGCGGCAGTAGAGGTCGTTCCAGAGCTCAGCGACGATATAGAGGTGAATATCGACCAGAGCGACCTCAAGATTGATACCTATAGATCCGGCGGCGCGGGCGGTCAGCATGTAAATACCACGGATTCGGCGGTCAGGATAACACATCTTCCGACCGGCATAGTCGTCACATGTCAGAACGAGAGGTCTCAGATAATGAACCGCGAGGTCGCCATGAAAATCCTCATATCCAAGCTGACGAGGCTGGCAGAGGAAGCTCAGAAGGAAAATCTGAACGAGATAAAGGGCGACCAATCAATGGCGACTTGGGGCTCGCAGATAAGAAACTATGTATTTCAGCCATATACAATGGTGAAGGATACGAGGACGGGCGCTGAGGTCGGGAATGTGGACGCGGTGATGGACGGCGATATAGATGTATTCGTCAGAGCGAAGCTTTCGCAGGACGCGAGTGGTGCGAGATAGAAGTTTTGTGTGCTGTTCAATCATTTTGTTAAGGATTGGACTATTTATTAAGGAAACGAGAGCGGGAAAATGTTTTGGATAGTTCTGTTTTTTGCGAAGATATATGTTTTCTTCGCCGACAGATTTAGTAAGCAGAGAAGTGATTTAATCGGGGTTTTGGCATACAAGCTCTGCCCTGATTTTTTAGCGAGGCTCGCCAAGCCTGAGATTTGCATAATGGTGACGGGCACAAACGGCAAGACAACGACGACAAGCCTTGTCGCAAATATGCTCAAAAATGCGGGGTATAAGGTGGGCTATACCTATTGGGGTGCAAATATGCTGGCGGGGCATATCAAGACCATGCTCGACTGCGTTACGTTTTTCAACAAGCCCAAGGTGGATGCCTGCGTGCTGGAGACGGACGAGCTCCTAATCCACAATTCCATGCCGCAGTTTAAGCCGCAGTATCTTTTGGTGACGAATATATGCAGGGACTCAATCAGAAGGAATGCCTATCCCGACTATATCTTCGACAGAATGGACAAAGGCATAGGCAAGTACAAGGATGTTAAGGTCGTTCTCCATGCCAATGATCCGCTTTCCTCGGGGCTTGGTGCTGGCAATCCCCGCATATATATCGGGGCGGAGAAGATATACAGCCGCAGTGCCTATGCGGGATTTTCCAATGAATTCCTGACCTGTCCGAACTGCAATTCGACCATAGAATACGAATTCAGGCACTATCGCCATGTCGGTCGCTATAAATGCCCGAAATGCGGGCTCACCAATCCAGAATCCAAATATATTTGGGAAGGGACGGACGAAGGCAAGCTCGTTTTGAATGGCGAGAAATATCATATAATATCGAATGATATTTTCAATCTCTATAATGAGATTATGATAATCGGGCTCTTTCTTGAAATGGGGTTCGAGCCTGCCAAGATAGACGAGCTTCTAAAGAGCGTGCATATTCCCGAGTCCAGAGAGGGCTTTGACTCCTGCAAGGGCATAAATATTTATAGAAAATGCGGCAAGGGTCAGAACGGAACTGCGCCCTCGATAGTCTTTGAGGGAATCATGGAAAAGGAAGGGGACAAGGAATTCGTCCTAATCATGGACGCGGAAATCGGGAAGGGCGCACATGCCACCATGACATGGCTCTATGATAACGACTTCGAGCTTTTGAATGATGAGAGCGTGAAGAAAATCGTCATAACGGGGGAGAATACCCTTGATTATAAGCTCAGACTGCTTCTCGCGGGGCTGGACGAAAGCAGGCTCATCATCTGTGAGGACTACAAGGAAGCGCATAAATATCTGAGCCTCGACGGTAGCGATATATATCTGATTGTGGATATAGATTATTCGAAATGGGGGATAGAGGTTTCGGACAATATTGTCAGAAGAATTGAAGCGGAGATAAGCGAATAGGAATAGAGCAGAAATGAAGAAGATAGAAGTTCTATACGGCGAATTCGGAAATATGTACGGTGAGATTTACAATCCCCTTTTCTTAGAGAAGGGGACGGGCGAAATCGAGCTGATTTTCACAGGGCTGAATGACGAGCCATATTTTGTGAATAATGAGGTGGATATGGTCTATATGAGCTATATCCGAGACCGCAAGGTCTATGATGTGATAGAAAGGCTCAGACCCTATAAAGATAGTATAAGGGAGCTTATCGAGGGCGGCGGCATATTCCTGATTACGGGAAATGCGCTAGAGATATTCGGCGCGTATATCGAAGAGGACGGAGCCAAAAGAGAGGCGCTCGGGCTGTTCGACTACCATATTGAAAAGGATTTTGCGACTAAATATGCTTGCTGGGTCAAGGGCGTTTTCGAGATTGAGAATGAAAAGCGAAGCGGCAATGAAAAAGAGAACGATAATTGCAACGAAAATGGCAATAGCAAAAGAAATAGCATTGAGATTATCGGGCATAGAAATCAGTTCTCGAAATGCCATAATATAGAGCAGCCCTTCATCAAGGTGACAGGCGGTGACGGCAGCGATATAAAGCCGCTCGGGAATGAGGGGATTCGCTATAAGAATTTCTATGCGACCTATCTGCTGGGGCCTTTCCTGATAATGAATCCGCTCTTTGCCAAATATCTGCTCGGACTCATGGGGATTGAGGAGATGAAATTCGAGGACTCTGCGATTCAGGCTTATGAGCATAGAATGGAGTACTTCCACAAGCCGGACGCACGCTTCATAATGGATCACTATGGATAAAAATACCTAGCGCCATCCCATTTTTTCTTCAAATTCATGTCTGAAGTATTTCCCGTCAGGGTGCTGCCCCGCGAAGTTAAAGAATGCGTGGCTGGCGAATAGATTACCCTCTATGATGACAGGGCCCTCGGGTGTGAGCGCCACATCCCAGCCGACATATCCGAGCTCGGGAATCATAAGCGCCGCCTTTGTTATCATCTCCTTAATCTGCTCGAAATATGGGATCTCAAATCCGACTATGGGAGCACCGGTAATGGGGTGAATCTCATAATAGTTTACATTCTCGTCCGCGGCGGGGTATTCTATCACGCCCGTTTCAATATTAACAGGAGTCACCATGCCGCCGTCGCAGAAATTATCGACGAGCCCGCCCGCGCCTATTCTGAAAAATATCGCGAGGAAGCTTATCTTGCCGTCCCTATAAAGCGTGAGGGGTCTGACCGTATTGATACTGCTCGGATTAAGGGCGGCGACCCGCGCGTCCTGAGTCAATACCTCTTCCGCTATTGCGGGAGCTATTGATACCGCATAATCCCAAGCCTCATCTGCGGATTTGAACTTTCTCACTCCGCGTCCCCCGCCGGTCTCTGTGGCAGGCTTTACGAGTATCTCGTCCAAATTAGAAGTCTTGACGAAGGCGTCGAAGTCATTCTTTTCCGCAGCCTCATTCACGAAGAAATACTTTCTGCCCAGGAAGTCCGAAAACTTCTCATACATATTGAATTTGTTCTCGAGCATATCTCGGCGGCTGAGGTCGCAGTTTCTCTTGACAAATTCGCTGCTTGCGCCCGCGGTGATTATATCCGTCCTCTGCTCATGGCTCAGCCTGAACATATCGCTTTGAAGATAGTCGGTCGGCGCAGCTTGGTATTTAGCGGCGCACCAAATGATGTCAGCCATTGTCAGAAGGTAGGGGCGACTATGCTCCTCATGCACCCTCTTGGCAATCCTGCTGATATTTCTGAAATCAAAGGTTTTTAGTTTTTTTGCATAAAATAATAGTTTGCTCATATTCGAAATTATACTAGCGCAGCCGGACATATTGCAAGCCACAGAGTTGTGGAAACATAAAACGGCAAGCCGCGGAAATGCGAGCTGTATTTGAACTCTTATATTTTCGCTCTGCTTATAGTAAAATATCAGAGTATGCTCAGATTGTTTGCAGGCAGAGAGAATATAGACAAGGAGCGTTTTATCTACGACCGCATTAGGGAAGGCGGCGCGGAGACGCTCGTTTTGGTGCCAAATCAGTATACGCTGGCGGCTGAGACGCAGGCGCTCAAATACCTTGAGACGGACTGCCTCTTTGACGTGGAAATCCTCTCCATGAACAGGCTGGGACTCCGCGTGCTGGCAGAGCAGGGAATAGAATCTGTCCGAATGCTCAACAAATACGGCAGGTTCATGCTCCTGACTAAGCTGATAAAAGAGCATGGCGAGGAATTTGAAGTATTCAGGCGTTCTGCCGGTAAGCTCAGCTTTACCGCCATGCTGAACGATTTCATCTCGGAGTTCAAGCAGCAGAATTGCAGAGATGAGGAGCTCGAGGCTATGCTTGGCGACTCTGAGGACAATCCCCTGCTGAATTCAAAGCTTAAAGAGCTGCGAGGGGTGATAAGGTCTTATGAGGAATTCATAAAGGACCGGTACACCGACCCTGAGGATTATATTTCCATGTATGTCGACGCGATAGGCAAATCAAAGCTTGTGAAGGGCAAGTCGGTATGGGTCTATGGCTATGATAATATCACGCCTAAGTTTACGAACGCTCTTATTGAAATCGCCAAGACGGCAAATGACGTGAACTTCATTATAAATAGAAGCGATTTCGGTCTTGACGAGAGACTCATAGCGCTGCTTAGGGGAAGGGCATTGGAGCATGGCATAGATTTCAGCATTGAAGAGATAGACGAAGAATCCTATCTGCTGCAAAAATCCGAGACCATAAGGCGGATAGAGAGCGGGCTCTGGAGCTATGGGGATAGCAAGAATGTTGGAGCTTCGGAGAGCGCCGATAATAAAGATTTCACACCTGATGACCTCACCATGGTATGCGCAGCCAATCCATATTATGAGGCTGAGAATGCGGCTGTCTATATATGGCATTTGGTAAGAGACCTCGGATTTAAGATGAGGGATATTCAGATAATCGCAAATGATGAGGGCGCAATGCACCCGATAATCAGGCGCGTATTCGCGGAATACGGACTGCCCGTCTTTTCCGACTCCGTGCGGAGCATTACCGATACGGCGGCGGTCAGCTTCATAGTCAATCTGCTCTGGTTTAAGGTATATAAGAAGGCTCCGCAATTCCTTTTCTCAATGCTTAAAACGGGGCTGACGGATTTTGCGGACGAGGAAATAGAGGAGCTCGAAAACTATGTCAGAAATTACAGGGTCAATGGCTCCATGTGGGATAGAGAGTTCAAATACGGAGCGGACGCTCTCGGCGAAGATAAGCTTGCAGAGCTTAACGATATGCGTGAACGCATTTCAAATGCGCTCCTGAGGCTTGACAGGCTCGGAGAGGAAGCGGATATTGCAGGCTTTACGTGCGGCTTTAAGAAATATCTTGAAGAGGAATGGAATATTTCTGAAAATCTCGAGGCTATGGCGGCGCTGGCTGATGAAGAGGGGCTTTCTGACGAAGCGCAGAGGCTTGTGCAGAGCTATGACAAAGCCATTGACATTCTGAATCAGATGACCGAGATAGCGGGCGGCGAGAAACTCGACTTTGCTGAATTTACGGAGCTTTATATCGCCGGGCTTTCAGACGTGGAAGTGGGCGTAATCCCTAAGAGCTCTGACGGACTTTCGCTTGGAACCATGATTAGAACCCGCCCGCATTCCGTGAAGGCGGTCGTCATACTCGGAGCCAATGAGGGCACAATGCCTATGAAGCCGAGGACGGAAGGGCTCTTTTCCATAGACGAAAAGGACTATTTCAAATCCAGGGGTTTCGCGCTCGGCACTCTCGACGATCTCAAAATGGACGAAGAGAATGCGGCTATGTATAGAATGATGTCCAAGGCGGACAGCAAGCTATACATAAGCTATGCGCTTACGGATACGAGCGGAAACGACGCAAGCCCTGCGCCTGTAATCGACGCGCTCAGACAGCTCTTTCCGAAGATAAACGAGCAGGGATTTATAAAGAGGGATATTATCAGCGAGGGCTGGGCTCTCGATATGTTCAACAAGCCCGAGGACGGGCTGCGTCATCTTTCGGTGCATATTAAAGCTGTGGATAGGAGCGAGGCGCATGACGACCTCACGCGCGCGCTTTTGGCTTGGTATAGGGAAAACAGAAAGAGCGAAATTGACAGAATCATGGAAGCCCTGGCGGACGAGAACGAGGCTAAGCCGCTCGGAAAGGATATTGCAAAAGAGCTTTTCAATGCCGGAGGGGGAGTCTTGCCTCTCAGCGCTTCGGCGATTGGAAATTACTTCGACTGCCCGTTTAAGTATTTTATAAGCCGTGGGCTGTCACCTGAGGAAGAGCGAAGCTTCGAGACGGATTCTCGATCTGTGGGAGATGTCTATCACGAATGTCTTATGGCGGTCGCCAAGAGGCTGACGGCGGACAGACCTCTCATGCTCAGGGTAAAGGAAGGAAGCAGCGAGGAGCTCCTTCGTATAGTCGATGAGGAGCTCGGAAGGCTTGCAGAGGAATACAGGGGCGGGCTCTTCGTTTCGACTGCGGGCGAGGAATACAGGTTGGAGAGAATTCGCGAAATCTGCGGCAAGGCGGCGGAGGCTATGGCTGTGCAGCTATCAGCCGAAACTGTGGAGAGCGCGGCATTTGAAGAAGGCTTTGGGCGCTATAGAAGGTTTGAGCCGATAAAGCTGAAAGTGGGCGAAGAGGAGGTCTTGGTAGAAGGGCGAATAGACCGCTTGGACGTTCTGAACGTCGAGGGAGAAGAGCGAGTCAGAGTAATCGACTATAAGACGGGGAGCGACAGGCTCGATCTTTGGAAGCTCAGGAGCGGGCTCAAAATGCAGCTTATGATATATCTTATTTCGGCGAGCTCAGGTGAATACGAACCGGCGGGTATGTTTTATTTCAATATAAATGACCCCATGGAAGCCATGAACAATAAAACGGAGAAGGATTTTAGCCGTATGCTGGGGAAGGAGCCCGGCGATATATTCAAGCTTAGGGGGGCATATATAAATGAAGAGGGCGTGCTGGGAGCCATGCCGAAAGAGGTGCTCTCTAAGGCTGAGAGGGAAACGGCGGTCAGCCGCGAAGAATATGAGGAGCTGAGGCATGAAGTTCTGCAAAGAATAGAGGAAACTGCCTCGGGAATTCTGAACGGCAAAATCGACATACGACCTTTCAGGGAAAATCAGAACAAGATAGTCTGTACCTATTGCGGCTATAAGGCGGTTTGCAGACGGGATTCAGGAAGCCCAGCCAACGCCGCGCGGCGCATGCCAAAGAAGCCCGAGAAAACACAGAAAACTGATGTGACTACTTAGCTTTAGACAGCTTTAGAAGAGGCATATTTCGCCCAATTAAAGGTGCGGATATTTGGAGGCAGAATGGAAATAATATCGGTCGGGAGCAGCAGCTCCGGCAATTCATATATAATACGCGAGGGACGGAAAGCTCTCATATTGGACGCTGGGCTTTCCTGTATAAGAATTACGAGGGCACTCGAGGAACTCGAGATTGCGAAGGAAGATGTATCGGCGATACTCATCACTCACGAACATACAGACCATATAAGATGTATAAAGACCTTGGCGAAGAAATGCGAAAATGCGAGCGTTTACGCGAGCAGGGGGACGGTGGACTCTTGCAGCATTTTTGACGAGCTCGGGGACGAAAGGCTTAGGCTGCTCTCTGCGGGCGAGGAAATATCAGACGAAGAGATTAGAATAAGGGCGTTCCCCCTAAGCCATGACGCGACCGAGCCGATAGGCTTTTCGATAATCTGCGGAGAGGAGAAGCTCTCCGTGGTGACTGATACGGGAATGATTACCGAGGACATATATCAGGAGATAAGCGACGCGACAATGCTGGTGATAGAGGCAAATCACGACGAACATTTGCTGATGTACGGTGACTATCCCTATCATCTCAAGCTCAGGATAAAAAGCGACAACGGACATCTCTCTAATAGAGCGGCAGGGGAGCTGCTCGCGGATTTGCTGAGGGAAAGATTTAGCAGCAACGCTCCATGCGCGCCGCTTCCGATTATGCTGGCTCATCTGAGCTTTCATAATAATTCGCCTTTTGAGGCTCGAAAGACGGTTGAGGGGATTTTAGAGGAAGAAGGATTTATAAAGGACGAGCATTATACGCTCAGCATTGCGGCGAAGGAAGGACTGAAAATCTGCGGCTCGAAATGACGGTGTTGTGTGAAAGATAGAGAGACAGCAAGGGAATTATGCTGAATATTAGAATTGTCTGCGTTGGAAAGCTGAAAGAAAAATATTGGATGGATGCCTGCTCGGAATATATGAAGCGGCTGAAACCCTATTGCAATGCGGAAATCGCAGAGGTCAGGGAAGAGAAACTGCCCGCAAACGCCTCTACAGCAGATGAAATCAAGGTGATAGAGGCGGAGGGAAGGAATATCCTCGACAGGATAGCAAAGTCCGACTATGTAATCGCCCTCGACGTCAGGGGAAATGAAAAGAGCTCCGAGGAGATTGCGGATATTATGTCGAAGGTCAGCTTTACGCATTCCTCTATTGCTATTATAATCGGGGGTAGCCTAGGGCTGAGCGCTGACGTGAAGGCGAGGGCGGATATGAAATTGAGCTTCGGGCGAATTACGCTGCCGCACCAGCTGGCGCGCGTCGTGGCACTTGAGCAGATATACCGCGCTTTCAAAATCAACGCTGGAGAAGCATATCATAAATAGGATCCTTCGACTTCGCTCAGGATGACAAGTAGCGGTTGCTCAATAAGGAGAAGGCGAGTTGCAACTATGCCTTATAAAAAGATATAAGATTTAAAAAAAGGAGTTTTAATAATGTCTAATAGGTACAGCAAGAAGAATACGCAGAAGGGTGATGCGGGGAGATCGGAATACGCCCGCTATGATAAGCAGAGGGCGCGTCTCGGCATGGGAGCTAAGGTGATAGCGATTCTCATTTCGCTCGCCATGGTTGTGACGGCGTTTATTTCGGCAGGGGTCTATTTTTTAGACTGATTCATAGAAAATCCGACGAATAGTCTATAAAAAAATACAAGATTTTGCAGTTTGTTAAAATTTTATTATTCTTTTCGGCTACATTTTTATGATAAAATTTGTGTAGCTGTGTTTTTCATATCAATATAAGCTATTGTTTCAATAACAGGAGGGGCCTATGGAATTACAAATTCAAGACCTTGTTTCCTCTATTCGCAAAGAAGGGGTAGAGGCGGCAAACGCCGAAGCGGAAGCGATTATCGCAGAAGCTAAGAAGAAGGCCGACTCTATCGTAAGCGGAGCCAAGACTGAGGCACAGCAGTATAAGGACGCTGCTGAGAAGGAAATAGCCATTCTCAAGGAAAGTGCCGAGGTCAGTGCGGAGCAGGCGAAGAGGGACGCCGTTCTGGCATTTAAGTCAGAGATTCAGAAGGAATTCGAAAAAATCATGGCAGCCGGAGTTGGTAAAGTGCTTTCGGGTAAAGCTCTCGGAGAGCTGATCCGCATGGCTGTTGCCGGCGAGAATATTGCGGACTGCGTCGCTGAGGTGGCGGAGGTAAGTGATGCGCTCAAAGCCGAGCTTGCCGAAGAGATTAAGAACGGACTCGAGATCAGACCTACGAAAAACGTACAGCATGGATTCCGTCTGGCAGCAAAGGACGGTTCCGGTTATTTCGACTGTTCAGATGACGGCATCATGGAGATGCTGATGCCATACTTCAGAGATCTGGACTTCAATTAGAGAAGGAGGCAGAGTATGGCTTCGTATTATTATCTGACAGCAAGCCTGCCTGAACTCAGAGCAGACGGAGATATGCCGATAACCTACGGCGAATTTCTGTCGCTATGCCAATCGAATGTTAGTGATTCAACTTATGAACTTCTCGAAAATCTCACATTGGATTCTACGGAAGGTCCTCTCGTAAGCGAGTGGGCAGCCTTCTACGGAATGCTCAAGAAGGAGCTCAGCTACCAAAGGAGCATGAACCTCGGAAAGAACTATTCATCCGCATATGATAAGGATGGATTTATCTCACAGGTGGTCTCATCAGCGCTCAGCGCGAAGAACCCGCTTGAAGCCGAAAGGCTGCTTTTGGAGTATGAGTTCGAAAATCTTGATTCGCTGATAGGTCTGCATATGTTTGATGACTATGTGATTTTCGGCTATGCAATCAAGCTGAGACTGCTCGAACGCCTTAGCTGCTTTGAGCAGGAGAGAGGTAAGGCGGAGTTTGATTCACTCTTCGAAGGGATACAGCAGCGCGTGTATAGTTTGTAGTTATAACAGGAGTGTTATATGAAAGTAGAAACAGGATATGTAGCCGGAGTCAACGGTAACCTCATAAAAGTTGATTTCGATGGCTCAGTTCGAAAGAATGAAGTTGGTTACATCCTCGTTGACGACAAGCGTCTCAAAGGAGAGGTCATTCGTATCAACAACGGGGAAGTAAGTATGCAAATCTACGAGATGACCGACGGAATTAAGGTCGGTGATGCAGTAGAGTTCACGGGAGAGCTCATGTCCGTAGATTTGGGTCCGGGATTGTTGACACAGGTATATGACGGTCTGCAAAATCCGCTGCCGCAGCTTGCGGAACAGTGCGGGTTTTTCTTGGATAGAGGAGTATATCTTGACGCCATTCCTGACCGTAATTGGGATTTTACGCCTGTTGCCGAGGTAGGCGATAGGGTAAGAGCCGGAGACACGATCGGAACCGTACCCGAAGGGCTTTTCACCCACCATATCATGGTGCCTTTCACGCTGAGAGGAACTGATTGGACGGTAAAGTCGATTAAGAAGCATGGTTCCTATCATGTCCGCGAGACTATTTGCACGATTGCAAATGACAAAGGAGAGGAAAGGGAGCTCTCCATGGTATTCACCCAGCCTATCAAGCAGGCGGTGGATTGCTATGCTGAGAAGCTGCGCCCGAATGAACCTCTGGTAACGAAGATTCGCTGTATCGACGCATTCCTTCCGGTTGCGAAGGGCGGCACATTCTGTACGCCCGGACCGTTCGGAGCGGGAAAGACGGTATTGCAGCATATGCAGGCTAAGAATTCCGACGTGGATATAGTAATCGTAGCTGCCTGCGGAGAGCGTGCCGGAGAGGTAGTAGAGGTTCTGAAGGAGTTCCCTGAACTCATAGACCCGAAAACAGGCCGTTCGCTGATGGAAAGAACCATCATCATCTGCAATACGTCATCGATGCCGGTAGCGGCAAGAGAAGCTTCCGTATATACGGCGGTTACGCTGGCTGAGTATTACAGACAGATGGGACTCGACGTACTTATGCTTGCTGACTCCACAAGCCGCTGGGCGCAGGCTATGCGTGAGATGAGCGGAAGGCTGGAAGAGATTCCGGGAGAGGAAGCATTCCCGGCTTATCTGGAATCTTCAATCGCCGCATTCTACGAGAGAGCGGGGAAGGTTCGTCTGAACGACGACAGAATTGCTTCTATCACGATAGGCGGTACGGTTTCGCCTGCCGGCGGTAACTTCGAGGAGCCTGTAACGCAGGCGACGCTAAAGGTAGTCGGGGCTTTCCACGGACTTGCAAGGGAACGCTCGGATGCCCGTAAGTACCCTGCCATTCATCCGGTGGATTCATGGTCCAAATACAAGGGCGTTGTAGACACTGACCGCATGGAGCAGGCAAGGTCAATCCTCATCAGGAGCACCGAGGTAGGACAGATGATGAAGGTAGTCGGAGAGGAAGGAACCTCGAACGAGGACTACATCACATACCAGAAGGGAGAACTCCTCGACGCCGTATATCTGCAGCAGAATTCATTTGATCCTATCGACGCGGCATGTGTGCCCGAGAGACAACGCAAGGAATTCGACAGGCTCTATGACGCCATGATGCAGACATACGAGATAGCTGACAAGAAGGATATAAGAGCTTTCTTCAACCAGCTCAGACAGGAATTCCTCGATTGGCACGGAACCGAATTCGAAACGCCTGAGTTCGAAAAGCAGGAAAAGAAGATTTCTGACTTCTATATGTCAAAGGTCGTAAGTTAGGAGGTCGGGGAAATGCCAAATATGCAAAAAGTTTATACAAAAATAGATTCAATCGTGGGCAATGTAGTTACCGTCCGTGCGCAGGGCGTCAAAAACGGAGACCTCGCGCTCGTGGGTGACAGCTATGCCAACGTAATTAAGCTGGAGAAGGATATAGTATCGCTCCAGGTATTTGCCGGTGCGCAGGGCGTAAGCACGACAGACCCTGTTCGCTTCCTCGGGAGACCGATGATGGTTTCGTTTTCAGACCATCTTCTCGGCCGTATCTTTGACGGTGCGGGTGTTCCGAGAGACAACGGACCGGCGCTGACGGAAAACCTGATTCCTATAGGCGGCCCGTCATTCAACCCCTCTAAGCGTATTCTGTCTAAGAATATGATTCGTACCGGTATTCCAATGATAGACGTATTTAATACATTGGTAGAGAGTCAGAAACTGCCTATTTTCTCGATTTCGGGAGAGCCTTATAACCAGCTCCTGTCCAGAATCGCTATGCAGGCGGAGGTTGACGTGATCATTCTCGGAGGAATGGGTCTCAAATACGACGACTATATGGAATTCCGTGATACCTTGGAAAAGGGCGGCGCAATGAGCCATACCGTAATGTTCATACATACGGCGGCAGACCCTATCGTAGAGTGCACCCTGGTGCCGGATATGTCGCTGGCTGTCGCGGAGCAGTTCGCTCTTGAAGGAAAGAGAGTGCTGGTTCTCCTGACGGATATGACTAACTTTGCCGACGCGCAGAAGGAGATGGCTATCACTATGGAGCAGGTACCGTCGAACCGTGGATACCCGGGCGACTTATACAGCTGCCTTGCGTCCCGTTACGAAAAGGCGGTGGATATTGAAGGCGCTGGTTCAATCACCATTCTCGGTGTTACCACCATGCCGGGCGACGACGTAACGCATCCGGTTCCCGACAATACGGGATATATCACCGAGGGTCAGTACTATCTCAAGAGCGGACATATTGAGCCGTTTGGATCGCTCTCCAGACTTAAACAGAATGTAAACGGGGAGACGAGAGATGACCACCGCGCCCTGATGGACGGTATGATTCGTCTCTATGCTCAGTACAAGGAATCCTTGGAGAAGAAATCCATGGGATTTATGATGACGGAGTGGGACGACAAGCTCCTGAAATACGGCGAACTATTCGAATCGAAGATGATGGATCTCTCTGTAAATATCCCGCTCGAGGACGCATTAGACCTCGGCTGGAATATTCTCGCAGAATGCTTCGAGCCTAATGAGACGGGTATGAAGACAAGTCTTATTCAGGAGAGATGGCCCAACAAAGAAGCGCTTAGTTAATAAAGGAGCAGTCCATGGCTACTATCAAACTTACAAAAAATGAGTTGAAGAAGCAGAAGGACAACCTAAAGCAGTTCCAGCGCTACCTCCCGACATTGCAGCTCAAAAAGCAGCAGCTGCAGTCGGTAATAATGAGGATTCGCGCAGAAATGGAGCAAAGGGAAGCCGAACGCATTAAGATGATTGGTGACCTTGACGAATGGGTGGCTGTATTCGCGGAGAACGAGATCTTCGACGAGATGAAGAAACTCGACCAATTAGTACAGCCCGACAGAGTGATAGCTAAGGACGAGAATATCGCAGGAGTGACAATTCCCTCCTTTGAGGAACTCACATTCAAGGACATAAGCTACGATGTGGACGAATACCCGCTCTGGGTTGATACTGCTGTATTCAAGCTTCGTGAGATTGCCAGATTGGACGCCATTGTCTCTACGCTGAGGAAGCAGACAGAGCTTCTCGAAGCGGAGCTGAGGACGACTTCACAGAGGGTCAACCTCTTCGAAAAGGTTAAGATCCCAGAAGCCAAAGAAAACATCCGCGTCATACAAGTATATCTTGGAGACCAGCAGACGGCGGCGGTTGTCCGAGGCAAGATCTCGAAGAAGAAATTAGTGGAGGTGTAGCGATGATAGAAAAAATGAAAATGGTTCACATCGTCACATCTGCCGCTCATAAAGATGAGATGCTTCAAGGCCTTAGGGAAATAGGCGTCATGCATCTCGCAGAAAAGCAAAATGCAGATCGCGAAGTAGCGGAGCGTTATCAGAATATGTCTCAGGCGGCTATGGCATTGAAGGACTATGCCGACGCCAAGAAGAAGGAAAGCGCACCGGTTCTGAGCGACGACGAATTTAATAAGATGTACGCAGGCGTGAGAGAAGCCCTAGAGCGCAAGACCTCGCTCGGTCAGGAAATCAGCGCTGCCAAGACGGAGATTGACAGAATATCCGCCTGGGGAGACTTCTCGCCGGCAGAGCTCGCAGCTCTCAAGGACGAAGGCTTTGACTTCCATTTCTATCGCATGAGCGAAAAGGATTTCAGCGAAGCCGCGGCGGACGAGAATGTGAAGCTCATACGTCTTGCGTCAATCGACAAGCAAGCTGTAGCAGCAGTTCTCGGAACTCTGCCGCCTGAATATGCGGGCACGGAATTCGTCCTTCCCGAAAAGGGACTAGGCGAGCTCCGCCAGGATATTGAAGGCTGTGAGAAGGGCATTGAGGAGTGCAACAAGACTCTTAGAGCCGCCTCGGTAAACGACGCGAGCTTTAGGCATCAGATGTTGAAGCTCCAGGACGAGATGAACTTCTCGGCGGCTGACGCCACAGCAAAGAGCGACGACGAATTCGTCTGGCTCTCGGGATATATCCCCGAAGAGGATTTGGACGCATTCAAGAAGATGGCGTCGGAGAAGGGCTGCGCTTACGCATTAGACGAAGTGGCTGAAGACGACGACAAGATACCTACCAAGGTGAGATATAATAAGCTGACGAGGCTTATCCAGCCGGTATTCGATATTCTCGGAATCCTTCCGGGATATAGGGAACAGGATATATCGCTTTGGTTTCTTCTGTTCTTTACGCTCTTCTTCGCTATGATTATCGGAGACGGCGCATACGGCGTTCTGACGCTCCTCGGGGCAGTCGGGCTGAATATAAAACAGAAGAAGGTTACCACGGTAACATTCCTTCTCTATGTGCTGTCGATTACGACTATCATATGGGGAGCGATCACGGGGACATGGTTCGGAATGGAAAGCGCGATGTATGTGCCTTTCCTCAAGGCTCTCGTCATACCGTCATTCGCTACCTATCCGGAGTTCTTCGGACTTGACGCGAGCGTGCCTCAGAATCAGATAATGAAATTCTCGTTCACCATAGGTGCGGTGCAGATGGCTCTCGGCTCAATCCTCTCCATAAAGAGGAAACTGTCAGAGAAAGATTTGTCGTGGGTGGCTGACGCCGGATGGACTATAGCGGTTATCGCTATGTATCTGCTGTCGCTATTCCTCGTCATTCACGAGAATATCAATATCAAGCCGGTATTTGGAATGATAGGAGCAGCATTCCTCATGGTAGTCCTCTTCGGAGGCATGTCGCCTGACAAGACTATCGGGCAGGGGCTTAAGGCAGGTCTGGCGGATTCGTTTACGACCTTCCTGAACACCATAAGCTGCTTCGGAAACGTAATGAGTTATATCAGATTATTCGCAGTCGGCATGGCTGGCGTAGCGATTTCACAGAGCTTTAACGGGATTGCGGCCGGAATGCACGGCCCTATGATTATACTCGGCGTAGTGGTTGTATTTATAGGTCACGCGCTTAACATAATTATGTGCTTCCTGTCTGTAGTCGTTCATGGCGTGCGCCTGAACGTCCTGGAATTCTCCGGTCAAGCCGGAATAGAATGGACGGGAATCCCATATGAGCCGTTTAAAAAGATAAAATAATTTAAAAGAAAAGGAGAAATATTATGAATCTTGCATTTTTAGGTATGGCGGCAGCCCTCGGTTTATCCGCTGCCGGTTCAGCGTTTGGTGCCGGATTTGCCGGTATGTCCTCAGTAGGTGCATGGAAGAAATGCTATGCAAGCGGTAAGCCCGCTCCCTTCATCATGATCGCGTTCACGGGAGCACCTCTTACACAGACTATTTACGGATTCCTGCTCATGAACTTCATCAAGGGAAGCGCCGCAGACAATCCGGGACTCGCGCTCGGCGTAGGACTCTTCGGTGGAATCGCTATAGGTCTTTCCGCACTCTTCCAGGGCAAATGCGCGGCGGCTTCCGCTGACGCTCTCGGAGCTACGGGCAAGGGTACGGCTAACTACTTCATAGTAATCGGTATCGCAGAGACGGTTGCTCTGTTTACACTGGTATTCAGCCTGCTGCTGCTGAACGGCTAAGGATAGATAGGCGTCTGAGATAAACAGATAGCAGACGGCAATATCCGAA
Organism: Mogibacterium sp.; assembly: GCA_017515425.1. Taxonomy (GTDB): domain Bacteria; phylum Bacillota; class Clostridia; order Peptostreptococcales; family Anaerovoracaceae; genus Crickella. The sequence continues at coordinate 23,457 of JAFWFU010000007.1, read as the reverse complement.
AAATCTGAGACTTATAAAGATTTGTGAATAGGACACAGCGCGTATTTCCAAAAGGCAATGCGCGCTGGTTTTTTACGCAGTTTTTTCTAAAAATATTCCGAAAAACCTTAAAAACCCCAATTATGGCAAATTCCCTTTTGTGTTTTTCTTTGTATTAGATTACAATTAGCCTAGTTACAGGACGGTGAAATATGAATTACGTAATAAAACGGTATTTGAATGCCTGCGATGCCAAGATTGTAGATCTCAGCGCAGAGAGCGGTATTTCGCTTTCGACGATAAGCAGGTATATCAACGGCGTGCGTACTCCTTCGAGGGACAGCGATAACATAGAAAAGCTTGCGCTGGCTATCTTTCGATTGCTGGAGGAACGCACTGAGGACAATCAGATTACGCAAGAGGAAATTCTTGACGACCTCAGGGAGTCTATTTTTGCGGGCAATCGCGAGCTGACTCAGGAGCTCCAAGTTGACAATCTCAACAAGCTCGTAATAGAGGTAGGTATAAGCAAGGCGAATTTTGCGAAGAAAATGCATTATTCCTCGAGCGGGATTTCGCGAATTCTATCCAAGGAAAACAAGCCGAGGAGCGTGGAACTCTTCGTCAATCAGGTTGTGGATTTCATCTATGAAAACTACAATATGAACAAAGCCTTTAAAAACCTGCAAGTGTTTTTAGAGCGGGAGACCGGCATGTATCCTAAGGACGTCGGTGCGGCTTCCGAGATAGTAAGGGATTGGCTCCTTGGAAGGATTGCTTCGGTGAACGACTCCGACTCGGACGATTTAATCAATAAGATTGATGAATTCGACTACGAGGCATATATGTCGGAATACGACTTAAAAGCGCTGGATAGAATTCCGACGACGAAATGGAAATTCCCCATTACGAAGAGATATAGGGGACAGGAAGGGCTCGAGAGCGGCATTCTCGACTTTTTAAAGGCGACCATAGTGTCCACCTCTCCGCAGCCGATTTTCATATACAGCGATCACCCCATAGAGCATTTATCCAAAAATCGGGATACTATCAGCAAGTGGAGAAAGGCTATCGGCGCGGCGATACTGCGTGGAAAGCAAATTCAGATACTGCATTCCTTCGACAGAAACTATAAGGAAATGCTGATAGGAATAGATAATTGGATACCCCTTTATATGACGGGGAAGGTGCAGTCCTTCTATTCCGAAGGGGGCAGCAATAAGCTGTTCAGCCATGTGCTAATGGTCTCAGGCTCTGCGGTGTTCTCGGGATTTGCGACCGGCGATTCAGAGGGAGATTATATATTCTCAAAGGTCAGCACCCGTATTTCCGAGGGAAGGGCTGCGGCTAACAGCCTTATTTCCGAGGCTGATCCGCTTGTGAAGGTTTTCGAGAGGAATAACCGCGAAGAGTATAGAGAATATTTGACGGAGGACGCCAAGATAGAGGGGAGCAGGATTGTCTATAGCGATTCGCTTCCGATATATACAGTCTCGGACTCTCTTCTCGAGGAAATGCTCGCCGATAATAATATTGATGAAGAAACAGCCGATACGGTGAGGGATTTGGCTGCGAAGGGCAGGGAGATAGTATCAGAAATACTCAAGCACAGCCCTCTGATTGAGATTGTAAAGGTGCATGACTCGCATAAGGTCTATGATGAGCATGACGCCAGCATACTGAGAATTCCCGAGGGCGTTGATTTAAGATATACACCGAGGCAGTATAGTGAGCATAAGAGGCTGACGGAGCAGTTTGCAGAGAAGAACGAAAACTACAAACTGAAAGAGACCGACACCCTCATGTTTAAGAGGGTGCGGATTATCCTGCACAGCGGCAAACATGCCATTATTACCAGAAATACGGGCAGGGTTCTCAATATGATGATTAAACACCCCAGAATAATCGAAAGCATTGAGGAGAGGCTCAGGACTATGGACAGAAAACTGCCCGGAAGAGTCGCCGACCATATCGAAGAATATAAGAGCGACAAAGACAGGACGAAATAAGCGATATAGAAATAGGCAGGTCAGATATAAGCAGTATAGATATAAGCAGCACATATATGATCGAAGAGACATGTCTGAATTTGATGACATGGAGCCTCTTTATATGATATAATTTTCGGGCCGGCGCTATGCGCCGGCAGGACTATAAAAACAAGGACTATCGAGATGAAGGATATTGAAATCAGAGACCTGTTTAGGAAAACGGACGAGTACGCCGGTAAGGAGATAGAGGTATATGGATGGGTGCGCGGAAACAGAGCGTCCAATCAGTTCGGATTTATCTCCCTGAACGACGGCTCTTTCTTTACGCCTGTGCAGGTAGTATATGAGGCGGATAAGCTTCCAAATTTTCAGGAGGTTTCCAAATACCGCCTGTCGGCTGGCATTAGGGTCAAGGGCGTGCTCGAACTGACGCCTGAGGCTAAGCAGCCTTTCGAGATTAAGGCGTCGGAGATTAGCATGGTGGCTGACTCTGAGGCTGATTATCCATTGCAGAAAAAGCGTCATAGCATGGAGTTTCTGAGAGAAATCGCACATCTTCGCCCGAGGAGCAATACCTTCTCGGCGGTTTTCAGAGTCAGGAGCGTCGCGGCGTTCGCCATACATAAATTCTTCCAGGAGAAGAATTTCATATATGTTCATTCGCCTGAGATTACGGGCTCGGACTGCGAAGGCGCAGGGGAGATGTTCCAGGTTACGACCTTAGACCTCGACAATCTTCCTCGCACAGAGAGCGGAGAGATTGACTATAGCAAGGATTTCTTCGGAAAGAAAACCGGACTTACAGTATCGGGGCAGCTTGAGGGTGAGATTATGGCTCTTGCCTTCAAGAATATCTATACCTTCGGACCGACCTTCCGCGCGGAGAATTCCAATACGGCACGCCATGCTTCGGAATTTTGGATGATGGAGCCGGAAATGGCTTTCTGCGACATCAACGGGAATATGGATATTGCCGAGGAGATGATTAAATATATCATCAGTTATGTAATGGAGAATTGCCCTGAGGAAATGCAGTTCTTCAACAGCTTCGTGGACAAGGGGCTGCTGGAGAGGCTCAATCATATAGTGAGCTCGGACTTCGTGCGAATCACCTATACTGAGGCTGTCGAAATTCTGCAAAAATCGGGAAAGAAATTCGAATATCCCGTCGAATGGGGGCTGGAGCTTCAGACCGAGCACGAGAGATACCTCACGGAAGAAGTCTTTAAGAAGCCTATGTTCGTCATAAACTATCCCAAGGACTGCAAGGCTTTCTATATGAGGCTGAACGACGACGGCAAGACTGTAGCAGCCATGGATATGCTGGTGCCCGGAGTCGGCGAGATTATCGGAGGCAGCCAGAGGGAAGAGCGATATGATGTGCTCGTCAAGAGAATCGAAGAGATGGGGCTTGATGTGGACGACTACGGCTGGTATCTGGATCTCAGAAAATACGGCGGCGTTTTCCATGCGGGCTACGGACTCGGCTTCGACCGCATACTCATGTATCTGACGGGTATGAGCAATATAAGAGACGTTCAGATGTTCCCGAGGACACCGGGCAATGCTGAATTTTAAGGAAATAATAATCACAACTATTATATCAGGGAGGAACAAATGAAAGGTTATTCAAGCGACAAGATCCGTAATATCGTACTGCTCGGACACGGAGGGGTCGGTAAGACAACTTTCCTCGAGGCTGCCCTTTTGAACACGAAGGTGATAAGCAGGCTCGGCAAGGTTGAGGACGGGAACACCGTATCCGACTATGAGAAAATGGAAATCGAGAAGGGATATACCATTAACCAGACCCTCGTGCCTGTAGAGTATAAGGGCACTAAGCTGAACTTTATCGACACTCCGGGATTTTTCGACTTTGCCGGAGAGCCGAGAGCCGCTCTTTCCACAGGCGCCACAGCAATCATCATGGTGGACGCTTCCTCAGGAATCCAGGTAGGAACGGAGAAGGCATGGGATTTGGTAAAGGAATTCAACAGCCCGACGTTCTTCGTCCTCAGCAAGATTGACAAGGACAATGTAAATGTGGACGAGGTGATCGCTGCAATAAAGGATAAATTCGGCGCGTCATGCGTAACTCTCGACGACAAGGACGCTCTCGACGAGGCTGTTGCAGGTGCGGACGAGGCGTTAATGGAGAAATTCTTCGAGGGTGAACCGTTCACGGACGAGGAATTCGCAAACGGACTTGCTGCTGGTATCAGCCACGGAGACATCAGCCCGATCCTCTCAATGAGCAGCATGAAGGGCGAGGGAGTGGACGAGGTGCTCGACGCTCTTTGTAAATATGTTCCTAAGCCTGAGACCTATATGACTCCCGCCAAGGACGACAAAGGTGAGGATATTGAGATTAAATGCGATCCGAGCGGAGATCTCGTGCTCTATATCTTCAAGACTCTCGCAGATCCTTTCCTCGGAAAGATTTCATATGCCAAGGTCGTTTCCGGAACTCTCAAATCAGGAGTTGATGTATACAATCCTCGTTCGGAGAAGGCTGAGAAGCTCGGCTCAATATTCTTCGTAAGAGGTAAGAATCAGGATAATACCGACACGGTGGTCGCGGGCGATATGGTTGCTCTCGGAAAGCTCCAGAACACCAAGACGGGCGATACGCTTTGCAGCAAGGCTAAGCAGGTTACGGTAAATCCTGCCGCATTCCCGAACCCATGCTATTTCGTAGCGGTAGAGGCTGCGGATAAGAATGAGGACGAGAAGATGGCTCAGGGGCTCTCAAGGCTCATGGAAGAGGATCCGACATTCGTACTCGAGAGAAACGCGGAGACACATCAGACGCTGCTCGGCGGACAGGGAGATATTCAGCTCGGTATCATTCAGGCTAAACTGAAAGACAGATATGGCGTGAGCGTAAACGTTGTTCCGCAGAAGATTGCCTACAGAGAGACTATCAAGGGCAATTCCGACGTTCAGGGTAAGCATAAGAAGCAGTCCGGTGGTGCGGGGCAGTACGGAGATGTTCATATCAGATTCAGCCCTTCTCAGGAGGAAGGACTCGAATTCAGCGAGGAGCTCTTCGGTGGATCTGTTCCTAAGAACTATGTGCCGGCTGTAGAGAAGGGACTCCTCGAATGCATGGAGAAGGGACCGCTCGCAGGCTGTAAGGTGCAGAATATTAAGGCGGTTCTCTACGACGGTTCATACCACGAGGTAGACTCAAACGAAGTTTCCTTCAAGATTGCGGCGTCGCTCGCATTCAAGAAGGGTATCGTAGAGGCGAAGCCGTGTCTTCTCGAGCCTATTATGAAGCTTGACATCACGGTTCCTGAGAACTATGTAGGAGCTGTAATGGGAGATCTCCCGAACAGACGCGGAATCGTGCTCGGTATGGATCCTATCCACGGCGGACAGGTACTTCACGCAGAGGCGCCGCAGGCGGAGCTCTTCGACTATGCCATAGCGCTCAGGTCTATGACGCAGGCGAGAGGAAGCTTTACGGTAGAGTTCACAAGATATGCTGAGCTGCCTGCAAACCTCGCGGATAAGGTTGTCGCGGCGTACAAAGCTTCATTGGAAGAGAAATAGCCTCTCGTCTTTTCGCCCACAGCGTCGAAAGGTTTCGACTGAGTATACGGCGTTGTCGTAATATGCGAAACCTTGACCTACGGGGGCAAGCCCCTTCGGTAGTAGCCGCGCGAAAATACTTCGAGGGCGTATAAGTAAAAAAATGAACAGCCCGTCCAATAATTGGGCGGGCTTATGAACATTCGCAGGGTTTGAAGGTAGGGATATGTATATTATTGAAGATTACGAAGCGAAGAAGCATAACTATATAACATACGCAAGGCAGTTTCACAGCTATAAGTGGTATAAACCCATACTCACTATGCTGATGTTTGTGGTATTCTATATCTTCCTCTCCGTCCTATTGCTGGCGGCTGTCTTTGCCGCGAATTTCTTGATTACGGGGGGAGATTGGCAAGGCTTCATAGACAGGTATAGCAATGTCAGCTATGACAGCTTGAATATTAGAGATCCGCTCGATACCGTGGTCTGGCTGGGCTCGCTTTCTCTGATGATACCAGCCCTGTGGTTTGCCAGGGGCGTAGTCAGGGAGCGTCCTTTCAGCTCCTATACATCGTCCAGAGGCGGCTGGAGCGTATGGGTATTTATCAAATGCCTTTTCATAGCATTGATAGTCTGCGGTCTGCCGACTATCGGCATTCTCTATTTTTTCCATGCTCCGATAGAGCTTAATAACCAATTCGCCAAATACGGGCTATACTTACTCATAGTATTATGCCCGCTTCAATGCATAGCGGAGGAGTATATTTTCAGAGGACTGATAAATCAGACCCTTGGCGCGTGGTTCAGGCTTCCGATTATCGCTGTCGTACTTTCATCTGCGGGCTTCGCCGCGCTTCACCCATATAATAATATCGGGAGGGCGTCGATCTTCATAACGGGGCTTTGCCTCGGACTTACCTCATGGTTTGGCAGGGGCATAGAGGTGTCCTCTGCTCTTCATATCGTGAACAATATGCTCGCATTTCTCATGGACGGCTTCGGGATTGAAGAGGTGAGCTCTGAGGTAGATATGATGTCTTTGGCTCTGAGCGCCGCCATCTGCGGCATGTATGTGCTCATCATCTTCGTTTTGAGCAAAAAGACCGATTGGTTTGACAGAGCGAAATTTGATGACGCGGGGAGTCATAATGACGAGATTGAAATGAAGCGAAAGAAAAAAGCCGCTAGGCATGCGGCAAGGAAGGCGAAGAGAAAACCCGAGCAAGGATCTTCCCAGCAGTAATCACTAGAGAATACAGGCACTAGCGAATATAGGCATTTATGGCGTCGCGGATATTGGCGGCGCCTATTATTTTTATCTGATTGCCCGCTGACGTGCGCTGGGCGTTTCTCTCGGGGAGTATCACGGCTTCATAGCCGAGGCGAAGAGCCTCCTGAATAATCTTATCGGCGTTTGCCACCGACCTCAGATGACCCGTCAGACCGATTTCCCCGACGGCGACTATAGGCTTCTTGGAGACAGCCCCCTTGAACGAGCTGTATATAGCGAGCGCCGCCGCGAGGTCGGTGGAAGTGCTGCCCGTGCTCATTCCGCCGACTACATTTATATAGACATCATAGTCGAGAAGGCTTATGCCCGCCTTTTTCTCGAGCACGGCGAGTATCATATTGAGGCGGTTCTGATTTATGCCTATGGCTGTCCTTCTTGCAAAACCGACATTAGCCCTCGTCACTAATGCCTGAATTTCAAAGAAAACAGGGCGGCTTCCCTCATATATCGCCGATATGACGGAGCCCTCTTCGCTCTGACTGTTTTCTATGAGGCTGCCGGAGAGGTCGGGAACCTCCTCCATGCCGCTCGCGCTCATTCTGAATGCTCCGATTTCATCAGTAGTACCGAATCTGTTTTTAAAAGAGCGGAGAATGCGAAGATCCCTGTCGCGCTCGCCTGAGAAACTCAGCACGCAGTCAACCATATGCTCTATAGTCTTTGGACCCGCGAGCTCGCCGGATTTGGTGACATGTGCCACTATGAATACGGGAACATTGTTAGTCTTGGCAAATTTGATAAGGAGATTTGAGCACGCCCTTATCTGACTGACGCTTCCGGCTGAGGAGTCGACCTCGGCTGAATATATGGTCTGAATGGAGTCGACTATTAGAAAGCAGGGCTTTTCAGCCTCGCAGACAGCGAGGATATTCTCAATATTCGTTTCGGGATAGATAAGGAGATTATCGCTAATGCTGCCGCAGACCCTGTCGGCACGGAGCTTCACCTGTTCTTCGGACTCTTCTCCGCTGACATAGAGAACCGTGCCGTATCTCTCAGCTATGCTGTTGGCAGCCTGAGCGATAATCGTCGATTTTCCTATTCCGGGCTCGCCGCTGATGAGGACGAGCGAGCCGAGTACGATGCCGGCACCGAGAACTCGGTCGAGTTCGCCTATGCCCGAAGTCATTCGGGCATAGGCGGCGGTGCCAACGCTGCCAAGCTTTACGGGCTTGCCACCGCCGGTGCCGACCCGCCTTCTGTTATCCGTCTCAGACGCCTTATCCTCATGGACTTTTTGCTCTATTATTGTATTCCAGGAATTGCAGTACGAACACTGTCCCTGCCATGAGGGATATTCATTACCGCATTCGCTGCACATAAAAACAGTTCTAATCTTCCTTGCCATCTTTAATACTTTCCAATTACGATTTATCTTAATCCGATTATTTATTCGGTTTCATTGTTGCCTTTGGGTTTAAGGACACCTCAGATCTCCATGGTCTCCGTTCTGCCGTTGGTTTCAAGGGCGCCACTAATCTCTATGGTTTCCCTACTCCAATACCTCTGACTCCTGATTATTTCCCGGCTCTATAGACCTCTCCAGCTCCGTTCTCTCTAGCTCCAAGGTTTTTTTTATATCCTTCCGGCTCGGCTTCCTCACGGTTTCCAGCTCGAACCAGAAATCCGAGCCCTTTCCTTCCTTGCTGTCCACGCCGTATTTTGCATTATGCAGATTTAGAATTCCCTTTACTATCGCCAGACCGAGCCCCGTGCCCTCGATCGACCTCTCGTGATTTGCGGAAGTTCTATAATATTTATCCCATACATGGGCGATCTCGTCCGAAGGAATGCCAATGCCATGGTCAATGCAGTGGAAGCGAACCTTGCGCCCGCTCCTCGCAAGCCTTATCTCGATATATTTGTCGTCGCCGGAATACTTCACGGCATTGTCCGCGAAATTGCTCATCACCTGCATTATCCGCGTGCGGTCACCCACTACATAACAAGACTTGCAGGGGTGGAACTGCATTTTAAAGCCCTGAGACGAGCTGAGCACCTCAAAGCTCTCATACACATCACGCGCCGCCTCGGTAATATCGAAGGTTTCCATATGAAGCTCGATATTATTAGACTGCATATTCGATACCGAGAGAATATCCCCTACAAGCTTGTTCAGCCGCTCGGTCTCGTTTATTATGACGCCGAGATCTGCATTCCTCTTCTTGGGAATATCGCCAGAAATGTCCATAATCTTTTCGGCATAAGACCTTATCATGGTAAGCGGCGTCTTTAGGTCATGCGATACATTCGCGATAATCTCACGCTGGTAGAAGTCGGTCTTTTCCATTTCATAGGACGCCTTGTTGAGAGCCTTGGCGAGCTCCTTCGTCTCCGTAAACGCAGAGCCGTCGAAATTGACATTATAATTTCCGGTCGAAAGCTCCGTGGCGGAGCGCGTGAGATTTTCAATAGGCAGAGTAATCCTGCGGGAGAGCATGAACGCTAGGACAGTCGAGACTATCAGCACTATGAACGAAATATATGAGAGCATACCCGTCAATATCCTCATGGTGGCGGGGTCGGGGTTGAGCGGGGCGATTATATACAGGATATTGTCCTCGCTGAATGCGTTGATATGCTTCGCATAGAGCAGCCTCGAATGCCCCTGAACCGCGTCGTTTTTCGTCTCGCTCACGCTGCCGAGAAGAGATTCGGACAGCTTCATATAAATGGCTTGTATATCCTCGACATAGCTGTCCGTATCGGAGATATTTCGCGTCCCGTCAAATACAATGCTCTCGGTCGAATTGTCTATCCTGATATATATGCCGTTCGCGCTCGCAGTCTGCACCGCATATGTATAAAACTCGTCGCGGTCCTGTCTGAACTGAGTCTCCAGCAGATTTGCAGTATTGATGATCTCATCTGTTCTGGCTTTTTCAAAATATGTGTTTATAAAGAAATTGGAAAGCCCCCAAATGACGGCAAGCATGAACATGGCAAAGACGACGAACGAGGAAAGCGTCGCCGTCTTAATGCTATTCGTATCAAATGCGGGTCTTTTGCCCTTATAGACAGCCATTCGGTTTAACTCGCTTCGTCCTCATAGTCGAACTTATAGCCCACGCCGCGCAGCGTAACTATGAATTTCCTATACGTTCCCAGACAGTTTCTGAGATTTTTAATATGCGTATCAATGGTGCGGTCGTCTCCAAAGAAGTCATAGCCCCAAATATCCGTCAGGAGCTTCTCCCTCGACAGGGCGATATTGCGGTTTTGAATCATATAAAAGAGGAGGTCGTATTCCTTGGGCGTAAGGTCTACGCGCTTTCCGTCCACGCTGATAGTGCGAGCCGCGAAATTCACTTCAAGCCCGTCAAACCTCTCGATATTATTCTTAACCCTGTCAGACGAGTCCGCGCGGCTGAGAACTGCGTTCACCCTGGCCATAAGTTCCTTAGGGCTGAAAGGCTTCACCACATAGTCGTCAATGCCGAGCTCAAAGCCGAAGAGCTTGTCATATTCCTCGCCCCTGGCGGAGAGCATTATAATAGGTATGTTTTTCAGCTTCTGAATTTCTTTTACCGCACTGAAACCGTCCAGCTTTGGCATCATAATATCCATGATTATCAGGTCGTAATCATTGAGCTTCACCATGCCTATGGCGCTCATGCCGTCGGCGGCTTCCTCAGCCTCATATCCGCTGAACTCCGCGTACTCCTTTATGACCTCGCGGATGCCGTCCTCATCATCTACAATCAATATTCTCTTCATAATAAATCCTCCGCTGAAAGTATATCATATGAAGAGGCTTAAAGGGGGGATATATGAGCTTTATATGGCATTTCCTGACGAGAGTGCTATGAAAATAGAAGGGGTTATATAAAAGTGGTTATTTTTTTCTCAGAGTAGATATTTTATGTTAGTCAGAGAAGAATATAAGGCTTTTTGATTGAAAAAATGTAAAATAATATAAAGATTTCAATCTTATGAATGTAACAGCAAGATTTAGGGCATATCATGGAAAATATCATTTACAATGAGCTCCGTATGCGAGAATATTACGTATCCCAACGCAAGAAAAGCGGACAGCGAAACAGCTTCACTAAAATTGACAGGAGATTTTTTGACTTCCTCCTAGATGAAAATATTTTGTTTTAGAAAAAGTCGTGCGTGAAAAAGAGATAATCAAGAGTTAGAGTTACTGATGAAAGCCAGAAAACATATATTGTTAATAATACTTGCACAGCTTGTCTTGGCAGGTATTATCGCCGGGCTGGTGATTCATTTTCGTGAGCCCGCAAAGCCCGCGAAAGATGACGAGCAGACCGCAGGCGCTGAAATCGTATTGGAAGAGGCGGAAGAGCAAGACTCAGACGATATTCTCGCTTCTATTTTTGTCGCATCGGACTATCAGTATCAAGAAGGCTGGAAGGAGCCGGCTGATACTTTAGAGGGGATTTTAGACGCGGTAAATGCGGGTGATAAGAGAATAGATACAGCGATTTTCTGCGGTGATTACAGCAATAAGCATGGACTTTGGGACTACCAAATCAGTCCGGAAAGTTCCATAGAAGAGATTCGGGATATTTTTAGCGCAAAAAGCCCGAAAACGAATCAAGACGATATTCTCTTTATTCAAGGCAACCATGACGCGCTTACGGAGTCTATCACAGAGTCAGGGCTGCATGAATTCAGTGATTATTTAGTATATGTGCTAAACTGTCAAAATGACTTTCCGTGGAGTCAGGGGAAAACAGCCGGATGTCTTGATAAGACCGAAAGGTCGGCAGAAAAAATGAAAGCCTGTTTTGACAAGCTGATAGCAGCCGGAGAGAAAAGACCGATAATAATAGCAACACATGTACCGCTTCATTATAGTGCGAGAACTTCGTCAAGGCATTCAACGGGAGACAATCTATATTCTTCCTTGATTTTTGATGTTGTCAACAGTGCTGCTGACAGTCTTGACATCATTTATTTATTCGGGCACAACCATTCAAAAGGTTGGGATTGCTATATGGGCGGTTCGACAGTCTTTAAGACTATCGGCGACACCATTCTTATCCCGGAGTTCGAAAAGAATTCTGCCAATACTGATATTTATACCGAAGAAATACTCAGATTCACATATCTGAATGCGGGATATATTGGGTACTATATGAATTGCGGTCCTAGTGAGGTTCAGAACGGAACTCTTGAAAGCTATAAAGCGGCTGATGATACCTTGACCGGCGCTATTTGCGAAATAACGCCAAATGAGATTATCCTAACCAGATATTCGGAGAACGGGATTCATCAGATCAGCGGAGATGGCGAAGGCAATCCATATAAAGGGGGCATTGACGCGGAGCTTATCGGTTCGGAATTCTACAATATATCAAAGGAAAGCCCTGTGCACATTAGGAGAAAAAGCTAGAGGAAAACTATAAGAAAAACTAGAAGGAAAAACCGCATAAACGCTGATTGACATGGGCGTATGCGAATGATAGAATATGCGATTTCATTATTTGATTTTCCCGCATAAAACTGTATAATTATATATATACGAGAAGGAAGCCGTTTATGTTCAATGTTGGAGACCGCATTTTATATCCTATGTACGGGGCGGGAATCATCAAGGAAATCGTGGAAAAGGATTTTCTTGGCGAGACTCGTATGTATTATAATGTGGATCTTCCCTACTGCCGCATGGAGGCGTCCGTTCCCGTGGATAATTGTGAGAAGCTCGGTGTCAGGGCTATTATAGACCCCGGGCGCATTGATGAGGTGATTGGGGTTCTGAAAGGGAAAACGGAGCCGATGAACCCGAATTGGAACAAGCGTTACCGCGAGAACACCGAGAGGATACAGACCGGAGACATCTTGGAGGTGGCGGCGGTAGTAAGAAATCTCGTCAGGACGGACAGAGCCAAGCCGCTGTCCACAGGGGAGAAGAAACTCCTCAGCACCGCCAAGCAGATACTCGCGAGTGAGCTCATATATGCGGGCGGCTACACAATGGAAGAAGCAGACGAGATGGTCGAACTCAATATATAGGTCGTTCGACCATTTTTTATAGAGGAGAAAATGGCAGGAAAGTTCAAGGCGATATATGCGGTAATAGTCGCGGCGGGGAAGGGGAGCCGTATGGGAAGCAGCATTCCCAAGCAGCTCCTGCCTTATGGTGGCTCGACCGTGCTGGAGACGGCTGTCCGCAAATTCGCAAGCTGCGATAAGGTGGACACGGTCGTCGTCGTATCGCCTGAGGACGGGTCGCTCGACAAAATCTATATGCAGATCTTGAGTGATGTCATCATAGTGCGCGGCGGGGACGAGCGCTCAGACTCTGTATTTGCGGGGATTAGAGCCGCGGCGGAGGACGCTGCCACAAAGGGGATTTCGGAAGATGAGGTCATGGTTCTTATTCACGACGCTGCAAGGCCGGGCGTGGATAGTGATATTATCGAAAGCTGTATAGGAGCTATGGATAAATGCCGCGCGGTGACGGTCGCCACCGAGTCCGTGGACTCTGTTCGTATGATTTCAGATACAACGCAAAAATCGTTGAAAAATGAGGGCTCTTATCCTATAATGACGAGTATCGGCGTCCAAAGGGAGTTCGTGTATAATGTGCAGACGCCGCAGGCTTTCGCTCTGGCGGATATACTGCGTGCACATGAGATTGCGAGATTGGACGGATTTGCCGGCACGGACGACGCTTCCTATGTGGAGCACGTCGGTATGGAAGTAGGCATAGTTCTTGGGAAAAGAGCCAATGCTAAGATCACCACGACGGAGGATTTATCTTTGAGCACTAGAGTGGGTATGGGATATGATGTCCATAGATTTAACCCTGATAAGCCGCTGATATTATGCGGAACCCCTATCCCGGGAAGCCCCGGGCTGGAAGGGCATTCGGACGCGGATGTGGCTGTTCATGCGCTCATGGATGCAATGCTCGGGGCGGCAGGGCTCGGTGATATAGGAATGCATTTTCCGGACACCGACGATAGATACAAAGGAGCCGATTCAATGAAGCTCTTGGCAGAGGTCAGAGATATGCTCGGAGATGCCGTCATATCTAATGTGGACATCACGATAATTGCCGAGGCGCCTAAATTGGCACCTTATAAAGAACAGATGAAGGAAAATATTGCAACTACGCTCGGGATTCAGGCGAACGCCGTAAACGTCAAGGCGACGACGGAAGAGGGTCTCGGGTTCACGGGCAGGGGCGAGGCTATAGCTGCCATGGCTGCTGCCGCCATAGAAGGGAGTTTTTAAAATGAGATTATCAAAGACGCACCTCAAGACATTGAGAGAAGCACCCAGCGATGCTGTACTAGAGAGTCATAAGTTGCTCGTCAGAGCCAATATGATTAAGCAGGAATCGGCTGGAGTATATATGTTCCCCAAGCTCGGCTACAGAACTATCAGGAAGGTCGAGCAGATTGTAAGGGAAGAGATGGACTATGTTGACTGCCAGGAGATTTATATGCCGCATATCAACCCTGCGGAGCTCTGGCAGGAGACGGGCAGATGGTATGCTTACGGGCCTGAGCTTTGGAGAATTCAGGACAGAAACGGCAACGAATTCGTGCTGAATCCTACCTGCGAGGAGATTTTCACCGACTTTGTTCGCAAGGAATGGTCGTCATACAAGGAGCTCCCGTTCTCGCTCTATCATATTCAGTTCAAATACAGGGATGAGGCGCGCCCGAGATACGGACTTCTGAGAACCAGAGAGTTTATTATGAAGGACGCATACACATTCGACGCCACAGAGGAAGATCTGCATACGGCGTATATGAGACAGTATCATGCCTATGAGAAGGTGTTTACGCGCTGCGGTCTTGACTACAGAATTGTCGAAGCTGACAACGGGCCTATCGGCGGCAGCAAGTCGCACGAATTCTCGGCTCTTTCCGATTGGGGCGAATCCGATATTCTATACTGTGATGAGTGCGGAATGGCTGCGACCGTGGAGCGTGCGGAATGTGTAGATGATGCGCCCGTAAAGGAAGAGATGAAGCCGGTTGAAAAGGTGTTCACGCCTGAGACCAAGACTATAGAAGATGTCTGCGCTTTCCTGAAAATCCCTGTGGAGAAATCAATCAAGGCTCTGATGTTTGCTACATACGACACAGACCTCAATCTCAAGGACTATGTGGCAGCCTTTGTCAGAGGCGACAGACAGCTCAATATGACGAAGCTCGTAAACGCTCTTGATATTCCGGCTCACTATATAGAGTTTGCGGACGAGGTCGCCATGGGAGAAGCCACGGGAATCGTCGGCGGATTTACAGGCCCTATCGGTCTCAAGAACTGCATTGTAGTCGTCGATTCCGAGCTCGTGGATACGGTCAATATGTGCGCGGGTTCTAATGAAGAGGATCACCACCTCCTCGGCGTCTGCTACGGCAGGGACTATACGGGCGATATTATTACGGACATCAAGGAATTGCAGGAAGGCGACAAATGCCCGCGCTGCGGCAAGCCGGTCAAATACAGGAGAGGAATTGAAGTCGGTCAGATTTTCAAGCTCGGTCTCAAGTATTCCGAAAGCATGAACGCCACATTCAAAGATGAGAACGGCGTGGATCACCCATATTGGATGGGCTGCTACGGCATTGGTATTTCAAGGACAATGCAGGCTGTGGTAGAGCAGCACCATGACGAGAAGGGAATCATCTGGCCGCTGTCGGTTGCGCCTTATCATGTAATCGTGACTGTGGTGCAGTCTAAGGACGAGACTCAGATGAACCTCGCCTATGATATCGAGAAGAAGCTCGAAGCCCTGGGCGTAGAGGTAATTGTGGACGATAGAGATGAGCGTCCGGGCGTTAAGTTCAACGACGCAGACCTTATCGGAATTCCTATCAGGATTACGGTCGGCAAGCTCGCAGGCGAGGGCAAGGTGGAATACAAGCTCCGCCGCGAGGACGATATGGAGACCATGACGGTAGACGAGGCGATTGCCAAGGCGAAGGCTCTCGTGGACGAAGAGGGTGACGGCAGACATCTCTTCAAGAATCTCTCCGAGGAATGCCGCAATGCTCACTGATAGTGAACGCTGATAGTATCGAATACTGATAAAGTCGAATTCTGAGCATATTGAATGCTGATATTGAATGAGACTAATATATAAGATGACTGCGGGATTTGGATATTCCGCAGTTATTCTTTAAAGGGGGATATTAGATAGATATTTATAAGGGAGAATATATAAGGAAGATTTTTAAAGTTTATGCAATAAAAATGCCTTCCCGTGATTTAATATTATAGAAAGGCTTTTAAACGAGAGAAAATGCGGATAAGATATTGTCAGACAAACTATAACAAATGGGCAGATAGTATCGGCTTTAATATGAAATCCGCATAGATAGAGTAAGTTAAACTCTGAAAAGAGTGATGATGGGAGGTAGAGACATGAAAAAGACAGCAAAGATATTTAGGATTGCGCTCGCACTGATAATGGTGCTGGCTATGAGCAGCAGCGTATTCGCTGCGGATATAGGAATAGAGGCGGCGAAGAGGAAGGCGCTGAAAAATGCAGGGGTCTCAAGGACTAGCATAACCCGCTTGAGCGCTAAGAATGACGACGGCGTTTATGAGATAAAGTTCAGGAAGAAAAAGGGCGGCGCAAAATACAGCTATGATATAGCTTCTGACGGGACTATTCTCGAAAAATCAATAGACTATAGATATAGAAGGAATTATTCGAGATACAGAATAGGAAGAAACAGGGCTCAGCAAATCGCCGCTAAGAAAGCGAAGGTTAAGCTCTCCAAGGTAAAGAGGGGAAGTTGCAGCTTTGACTATGATGACGGTATGGGCAAATATGAGATTAAGTTCAGAAGCGGCAAGCGCAAATACGATATAGATATACTCGCCGCGACCGGAGAGGTTACGGACTATAATTGGGAGCTGAGAAATAGAGAATTATACGAAACAGATAACGACGCGGATTATTCAGACGAAATGGATGACTAGATGAGCATAGCCTATGTCGACGAAAACTTAATAATCAGAATGGCTGCCGGCGACGGTGCTGCTTTCAAGGAGCTGTACGAGCAGACCTCGTCCGCCGTATATGGATTTGCCCTGTCGATATTGAAGAACAAGCATGACGCCGAAGACGTAATGCATGACGCATTCATAAAGGCTTATACGGCAGCGGTTACATATAAGCCTATGGGCAAGCCTTTGGCGTGGCTTCTTACTATCGTGAGGAACCTCTGCTACAGCAGGATAAGGGCAGGGGGCGTATGCGAGGACTTGTCCGAATACCAAGACCTTGCCTGCGTGGACGAGTCAGGGAATGTCCTCGACAGGCTCATCTTACAGGAAGCCCTGTCGAAGCTGGACTTTGAGGAGAGGCAGATAGTGATACTGCATTCGCTGACGGGACTTAAACATAGAGAGATAGGCGAGATAATGGACTTGCCGACGGGAACTGTTCTATCCAAATACAATAGATCGCTGAAGAAGCTGAAAAAAGAGCTTGAAGGAAAGGGGGTGTGAAATGACGGATAAAAGAATTAAAGAAAGTTTGGTAAACGCCATTGAAAACAGCACCCCAGATATTCTTGACAGCCTGATGTCCGAGCTCAATATCACGAGTGAGCCCAAGGCTCTCGTGCGAGACGTCCTTGCAGTCGAGTCGGGATTGGATAAGAATTGGACTCGGAAGAAGAATGTAATCGGCGGCAGGTGGATTAAAACTGCCATGAGCTGCGCCGCGGCACTCGTTTTCGTGATAGTCGGAATATCGCTGTATAACAATAATAAGGAAGTCTTTGCTCTTGTAAGCCTTGACGTAAATCCGGGAATCGAGATTTCCATAGACGATAAAGAGCGCGTGATGTCGGCAAACCCCGTAAATGATGAGGCGGAGAAAATTCTCGCCGATATGGATTTGAAGGGCAGCGACATCAATGTCGCATGTAATGCCATAGTGGGCTCCATGCTTACCCAGGGCTATCTGACGGAGCTTTCTAATTCCATTCTCGTATCCGTCAGCGCTCAGGACGAGGCGGCAGGGACGGAGATAGAGAGGAAGCTGTCGGAAAACCTGAACAGCTACCTCGAGAATTCAGAGATTGCAGCGGCAATCCTCGGGCAGTATGTGAATGATGACGAGGAGCTCAGGGCTTTCGCACAGGCGAACGACATTTCGATCGGCAAGGCGTGGCTGATGAAAAGCCTTCTCGCGTCGGGAAGCACTAAGATGACGGAGGAGGATCTCCTCAAGCTCAGCACACAGGAGCTCATTCTCCTGGGACAGAAGAGAGGCGTCACCAGCAATACATCATACGGAGACGCCGAGTCCGGCAAATATATCGGAAGCGACAAGGCGATTTCTATAGCACTTGAAAGAGCGGGCATAGACATATCTCAGACGACAAATCTCCGCTATGAATTTGACTGTGAGCATGGCGTGCTGATTTACGAGGTGACCTTCCGCGCGGGCGACTATGAATACGACTACGACATCAACGCCATAGACGGCAGCGTGGTGGCGCATGAGAAGGAATACGAAGGCCCGCCGCCGGCTGCTGTGGATAATTCCGGAGGCAGCTCTGGCAATGCTTCGTCATCAGGAGGCGGGACAGGGAAGGTAAACAGCGGCGGCAACACGAAGAAGAATAAGAAGAAGTCGAACAATAGCAATAATCAGAAAGTCTATTACGATGATGACGACGACGATGACGACGATTGGGACGACCGCGATGACGACAGAGATGACCGCGATGATGGCGATGATGATGATTAGTCTTAGATAAAACGCCCATCAACCCCAGTAATTGCAACGGTTTCCGGCAAAATCAAAATGGGGGGGTATTGCCGTAAAAATCAAAATAAAACGCAGCGCATATTGCTAAATTAACAGTAGCAAACGCGTCTGCGTTTTTTAGTGTGTCATTCTGATTGAACAGATTTGTCATCCATCTCTTAACTGCACAGTGAAAAATAAAAACCAGCACGCGTATTTAAAAGCTAATGAAGGTTGTTTAGTTACGTAAAGTAACAGAAAGGGGAAAGTAATGAAAGAAAATACTTTCAAAAAGAGCAGCAGGCTGGCGCTCTTCGCCGCAGTATTCACTATGCTGCTCGCATTCGCTATGCTCATGCCACTCAAAGCACACGCCGCTACTGAAAAGTTTAATGCAGACTCCTCTATGGACTGGCAAATAACCAGCAGTGGTGTATTGCAGCTCGGTAAGGCTGGCGAAGAGCAGACATGGGTAATAAAGTCGAGACAATATGACCAGTATAAGACAATGCCATGGTATCCGCAGGCAAACGATATCAAAGAAGTAAAATTCATGGGTGCGGTTAAGGCAAGCGGAACACTCGAGGACGTATTCAGATATCTCCGCACAGTAGAAAAATATACAAATCTTCAATACTTAGATGTAAGTCAAGTTCACTCTATGACTAGTATGTTTGATACCAATCCTAGACTTAGAGAACTTGACCTTTCTTCATGGAAAACGGACAGCTTGAAGGTTATGTCTCGTATGTTCTATGGCGATACTAATCTGAAATCAATTAAGTTCGGTTCTGGCTGGAATACAAGTCAGGTAACGACAATGGCGCAGCTGTTTCTCAAATTGGAGGCATTGGAAGAATTAGACCTGTCGATGTTCGATACATCGAATGTTACTTCCATGAATACGATGTTCCAGGAATGCAGGGCTCTTAAGAAGTTAGATATATCAGGCTTTAACACTGAAAAAGTAACAGACTTCTACGGATTCCTAAATGCATGTGTGAAGATGGAAGAACTTAAATTCGGACCTAAGTTCACAACAAAGAATGCTACAGACCTCTGGGGAGCATTTGCGAATATGGAACTGCTCGAAGAGTTCGACGCAGAAATGATAGATTTCTCCAATGCGGTAGAGGTAAACAGAATTTTCTTTGGACTCAGAAAAGTTAAAGAGCTTAACATAACCGGACTAAATACAAAGACAATAAATCCGAACACAGGACTCGAGAAAATGTTCTGGTATTGCGAAGAGTTAGAAACGATACACGGAATCGAAGATATAGATGTAAGTCAGCTTAAAAACTTCGAGGGTGTATTTCAGGGTTGCAAAAAGCTAAAGAGCCTTGATCTCAGGAACTGGGATTTGAGCAACGCTACAAATACAGGGTATATGTTCGACGATTGCGTAGAACTTGAAGAGATAAAGGGATACGAGACATTCAACACAGAGAATGTGACAAAAATGTCGGCGATGTTCAGAAATTGCAAGCTGTTAAAGAATCTGAATCTCAGCAGATGGGATACGAGCAAAGTCGAGATGTTCGGTAGCATGTTCGCAGGATGTGAAGAGCTGGAAAGTCTAGATATCTCAGGCTTCGACATGACTAAGGCAATTAACATTGACAATATGTTCAATGGGTGCGCGGTCCTCGAGACTCTCAAACTGCCTAAGGATAAGTCTAAGCTCAAGATGAAAAATCTCACAACAATCGCAGCTCTCTTTGCAGGATGTAAGGTTCTCCCACAGGATACAATCCAGACTATCGTAAACGGCATCCATACGGAAAAGTGTGAAAATATTTCAGATGTATTCAACAGCTGTGAGATGCTTGAGTCTATCGATATAAGCCACTGGAAGACAGAGGGAACAGACCCACTTCTTAAGGATATGCATGCACTTTTCTGCTGGTGTAAAAACCTGAAGGATATTAAATATCCGACAGGACTTAACACAAAGAATGTAAAAAATATGTTTGCTGTATTCGTAGGATGTGAAGCGCTGGAGAAGATAGACGTAAGCTGGATGGATACATCAAGCACTGAAAATATGCGTTGGCTCTTCAGAGGCACTAAGAACCTCACAGAACTCAAAGGTTATGAGAACTTAGATACCAGCAACTGCACGAATATGGAGCAGATGTTCAGAGAATGCGGACTTGAAAATATTGATGTGAGCAAATATGACACATCAAAAGTAGAGAATATGGCTCTTATGTTCTATGGTTCAAATGCTAAGACTATCGACATGACAGGACTTAATACATCAAAAGTAGAGAACTTCCAGCAGATGTTCGACGACTGCGACAAAGCCACAGAGATAAAGGGCTATGAGAACTTCAATACCGAAAGTGCTACGAACATGAGAGGCATGTTCAATAACACAGGTCTTGAGACTATTGATGTAAGCAATTACAAAACATCTAATGTCAAAGACATGGGTTATATGTTCAACGAGAATCAGAAGCTCAAGGAAATCAAGGGACTGGATAATCTCGATACATCCAAAGTAAAAATTGCGGAAAATATGTTCTCGTACAACCCGGTCTATGCAGACACAGCAGCACTTGACCTCGTTGCAGGTATGGAGAACCTTAAAGAAACTGACGGCGTGTTCCAGATGGCAACAGGACTTGAGAACAGCCTGAAAGCTCAGATGGGCGCAGAAGTTGCAGACGCACTTCCATCACCTCTCAAAGAGCAGGTAAAGGAAGCAGCTGCTAAGATCGATGCAGTCTTTGCAGAGGGATCTGAGTCAACACCTGAAGAGATCAAGGCTATGACAGCTGCAGCTAAGGCAGCAATCGCAAATGCCGCTGCACAGCTTCCTGCAAGCGCAGAATCTGCTATGAATGACCTTACAGGCAAGAAGACAGCAGCCGAAACAGCGATAGCTAACGATCCTACATCCGCAGCAACTCTAGAAGCAGTAAAGAGTGCAGTAGGTGCAGCAGAAAAGGCTAAGGAGCTTGCAGAAGCTGAAAAAGCCAGAGCAGATGTAGCACTTGCACAGGATCCTACAAATGCAGCACTTAAGGCAGCAGCTGACAAAGCAGCAGAGAATCTGACAAAAGCACAGACAGCAGTAACAGATTTGGCGAAGACTCTATCCGACGCTATTGCGAATAAGGAAATAACAGACAAAGCCAACGCACTTGCACAGCAGCTATTGCAGGAAGCACTTGCAAAGGCTAACCAGAATCCTGGAACAACTGAAGCACAGCAGAGCGCCGAGGCGGCACTAAAAGCTGCTCAGGACGCACTTGCTAAAGCACAGGCTGAATTAGCTCTGATAAAGATGCTGTACGGAGAGAACTCGCCACAGGCACAGGCAGCACAGGCTAAGGTTGACCAAGCTATTGCTAACGTACAGACAGCACAGAATCTGGTTAACCAGACGGTAACAGTCAGCTACGAAGTAGGCACACAGCATATCTATGGTAAGAACACCTACCAGATAACAGCTAAGCCTACAGCAACAGGCGAGGGAGATGTAATGCTCGTACAGGCAAAGAACGCTAAGAGCGTAAGCATTCCTAAGACTGTAACACTCGGCGGACAGAAATATGACGTCAGCAGAGTAGCTGCTAACTCATTCCAGGCTAAGAAGATAAAGAAAGTCACACTCGGAGCAAATGTCGAAAAGATAGATAGTAAGGCATTTAACAAGAGTAAGGCTACAACACTTGTACTCAAGACTAAACTACTCACGAAGAAGAGTGTAAAGGGCAGCCTCAAGGGCGCTAAGAAGCTCAAGACCGTACAGGTTAAGACATCTTCGAAGAAGAAAATGGTTAAGAAGTATAAGAAAATCTTCACAGCAGGAAATGCAGGAAGAAAAGCAACAGTTAAGTAATACTTTCTTAAATTCTACAGCGTTGCTGTAAGGAAGAAAGTATTGATCTACGGAGGCAAAGCTCCTTCGATAGAATTACAGAAAACAAGTAAGTAGATAACTAAACAACCGTAACCGTTCTGTAACTGATCGCGGAAGAGGAGCTGAGATTTCGGCTCCTCTTCACTCTTTTCGGGGTAAGATCATTTCATTCCTCTTATTACTTTTGCTTACGGAAGCGGAGCCGACCTATATCAAGTCGATTCCTTTTCAGAGTAAGATCCTTCGCTACGCTCAGGATGATAGCAAGGTGTAGGATGACAGCTCCCTTTCGAGGTAGTCGAATTTTCAGTTCTTGCCAGCCGGTAGTCATACTGTGTATAATGTTAAAAATCATAAAAAAAATAAAAATTATAAAAAAATTAAATGATATAAATATCTTAAACCGAATCTTCATATGCAGTAATGTGAGGTGGACAACTTGATGGAACAAAACACATACAATAATCCTTTTACTCCCAGCTTTGGAGAGATTCCACACTGCTTTGCTGGCAGAGACAATATCATAAGAGAGATGGAAACCGCGCTTGACAAAGACTCAAGATCTCCGGAACTTACGCTGCTTATATCCGGTGCCAGAGGTACAGGAAAGACAGCTCTGCTGGCGAAGATATGCGATCAGGCATCACAAAAGGGCTGGATTGCAGTTAAAACAGTAGCATCTCAGGGAATGCTTGAAGACATTTATCAACATGTAATAAAGGCCGCTAGGCACTTGATTTCAGACAGCTCAAAAGAGCGCAAACTAAGTGGATTGGGAATAGGTCAGCTTGTCAATTTGGAGTGGCAGCACGCTGAACAAGGCGATCAGAATTGGCGTATAAGGATGGAGAAAGTTTTGGATGAGCTGGATTCAAAAGATGTCGGCATTTTGATTGCGGTTGATGAGGTCGATGTGGCAGAGCAAGAGATGATTCAGCTGGGATAGTGTCAACTTATTGTGGAGTTTTTGCTTGACTCCTAACGTTTGTTGTAAGGCGCTCGTTTCAGCCCGCCCCTGAGACTCTATTGTCTTAATTCATAGCCCACCCCGACTCGCGCTATCTTAACAAAATATATCGGT
>JAFWFU010000006.1 GCA_017515425.1 Mogibacterium sp. | reverse complement strand
TTCTTAGCTATCATGAAAAAATGGGGTTATGTAATCGAATGTAAAGATACTCGAAAATATCCGACTATACGCTCCATCCACTCTAAGAAAAACACTAGGATGTATCAGCTTGGGGATGAATATGAGATCAGCCGGATTGCCGAAAGGGTTAGCGAGAACAGTCTTGAGAGAGTTTACCAAAGACAAGATGAGTATTTAGCAAAGAGAAGACATCCTCGCCACAGCTACGGATACGGTGGCCGAAGCAGGAAAAGTGCACGGAAAATCGGTGGGCTTAAAGGACTCTACTACAAGTATCTCTATCTCACGGGATACCTTCCGAAGAAAAGACATCGTCCCCTTTCTCCGGAAATGAGGGAAGCAATGAGGATGTGCGACAAATATTCTGCATGCGCAAGGCTTCTTGCAAGGGAAAATCTCGGCACAATTGAAGATCTTGAAAAGTATATGGAGAAATCCAAAACGGAAATAGGTGTACTATCTCGGGAGCGAAATAAGGTAAGAAATCGTCTGAGACGTGAGAAAAATTCTGAGACAATCGAGGAATTAAAAGAAAAAAGAAATGCTCTCACAGAACAAATTTGCTCAATAAGAAAAGACTTAAAGCTTGCCAAGTTCACGCTCGACCGAAGCGAACAAGTTAGAAGTGAGATCCGCATTGAGAATGAATACCGCCGCGGCATGCATATGAAACAACGCAATAGGAGCCGCACTGAACACGACTGGGAGCGCTAAACAATAATCTAAAACCGAGAAAGGAGGTGCCGAAGTAATGGCAAACATCGATTCATTACAACTGAATAACGCTGCTTCGGCATCTTACACTCAGCAGGAATTGTTGCGATATGTTTTAGAGCGTGATAACCTTTCCTTGGATGGTGTGGTTTCTGAAATGAAAAAAGCCGAAAGAAAACGAATCATCGACAACCATCCATATAAGATTTTCCAATGCAAGGATGGAAGATGGCGCACATGTGTAAAAGATGATTCTAAAAAGGACGGCCGACGTCATATAGTTAAAACCACATTAGGCGATCTGCATATTGCAATCGTCGATTACTATCAAGACGAGGAGGAAACAGCAAAACTTAATAGAGCAACGATCGAAACTCTCTATCCTGAATGGCTGGAATACAAGAGGCTTCATACTAATTCAGAGGGTTATATCTACAGGATTTCCACCGAGTGGGAGAAACATTACAGAAACTCCGACATTGTCAGGTACCCTATCGTCGACCTGAATAAGCTTCAGCTCGACAAGTGGGCACACACTCTCATCAAGGAAAACGATATGACCAAGAAGCAGTATTACAATACTACTGTTATTATGAGGCAGGTTCTTGAGTATGCCGTGGACAGTAAAATAGTCTCGGAAAATGTCTTCAGTAGAGTAAAAGTTGACTCAGATATGTTCCGAAAGAAACCGAAGCCGGCGAGTGAAACTCAGGTGTTTACTCCCTCTGAGGTAGATAAGTTGCATGATATTGCGTGGGATGCTTTTAATACCAGAAGGAACCACACGCACCAACTTATCCCATTGGCATTGATGTTCTTCTTCCAGACAGGAATGAGAATCTCGGAGATATGTGCTATCAGATACGAAGATATTGAGGGTGATCAGCTCCATGTTCACAGAATGTTCTGTGACTATGAGAAAAAAGTAAAGGATGATACCAAGGGTCGTTTTGGTGACAGGTATGTGCCGCTTACGGATGATGCTGTAATACTAATTAACGAAGCAAGAAAGAGACAGCTTGAGCAGGGTGCACCTTCCACGGGATATATCTTCTCAATGTCGGATGATCCCGCGCCATACGGAGAGATTCGCAAGACTTTCTACAAGTATTGTGAGGAAGCCGGAATGCTTCCGAGAAGCTCACATAAGTCTCGTAAAACAGTAATATCTACTCTCATAGATTATGGTGTTAACATCAACACCATCAGAGAGATGATGGGACAAAAGGACGAGAGAACAACTTATGGTAATTATTGCTTCGATCGTAAGGACAGGGATGAACGTCATCAACTGATTAGTAATTCTCTGAGCAGAACAGCCAGCTAATTATGCAAAAGTGTTAACAAAAACATCCAAAAAGTTAACAAAACTTGCAAAATAAGAACCCTTAAAATCATTGAAATTTCAAGGGTTTTCAGTGGCGGAGAGCATGGGACTCGAACCCACGAGGCTGTTACACCCTACTCGCTTTCCAGGCGAGCTCCTTAGCCGCTCGGTCAACTCTCCACGGTAAGATAATAAAAATGCAGTTATTCATCTCAGAGCAGGCTTTTTTCTTCTGCTCAGCTCGATTATATTAACATAGGCTCGCCGCTATTTCAACAAAAACTACAGTCTTTTAGTCTCTTTTGGACAGCCCTTTTGGGAAGAGCCTCTTTCAGTCGAAAATTCTACGTTCGGAAAGCTCAGGAGGTTATTCCTGCAGCTCAATCCACTCATCATATAAGGCGGCAATCTCCTCTTCATATTCCGCCATAAGCCTCGCCTTCTCGCCGAGCCATTCATGGTCTGCCTCGCCCTGTCCGCTGTTTATCTCATCTTGAAGATCCGTAAGGAGCGATTCGAGCTCATGTATTCTCTCCTCTACGGCGCTCCGGCGCCTCTCTCTTCTCCTCTCTTCCGCCTCTGCCTTTTTCTTCTCCTGTCTTGAAATCTCAGAGTCTCGGACGATTTCAAGGGTCCTTTCGACTTCGCGTCTCTCGTCCGAAGCCTTTTCGCCGGCGGGAGAATCCAAAGCCCTGCCCTTGCCGGACTTCTCCATATAGTATTCGAAATTGCCCTTATACTCCCTCAGCCCATTTTCGCTGAGTTCAAATATCCTATCGGGAATCTTGCTGAGCAGATACCTGTCATGTGAGACGATTATCAGCGTTCCCGCAAATTCCAAAAGGGCGTCCTCGACGATTTCCCTTGACTCTATATCGAGGTGGTTCGTGGGCTCGTCAAGCACCAAAGTATTTGCGCCCGAAAGCATGAGCTTGAGAAGAGACAGCTTCGCCTTCTCTCCGCCTGACAAATCCCTGACCTTTTTGAAAACGTCGTCGCCGAAAAAGAGAAATCTCCCGAGGAGCGACCTCATCTCCGTATCGGTATACAGGCGATAGGCATTCTTCATCTCCCCAAGCACGCTCTCGTTTTCATCAAGAAGAAGCTGCCCTTGGTCGTAATAGCCAAAATCCACATTGTATCCCGCTTTTAAATATCCCTCGTCCGCCTTTTCAAGCCCTATGAGTATTTTAAGAAGCGTCGTCTTGCCTATTCCATTGTCTCCGATAATGCAGACCCTCTCCCCTTTTCGGATTAGCATATCCACTCCGCTAAAAAGCCTTCTCTCTCCGAAGCTCTTGGAAAGCCCTTCCGCGGTCAGCACTTCTCCCCCGCTCTTAAAATCCGCCTCAAGGGAGAGCTTCATCTTGCCCTGTCTTATCCTGGGCTTTTCGATTCTCTCCACCATAGCCAGCCGCTTTTCTCTCGAGCGCGCCCTCTTAGCCAAATGCTCCGTGCCATGCTGTTTGAATCTCCTTATCATCTCCTCCTGGCGGGCGATTTCCTCATGCTGTTTCTCGTATTCGCGCATTAGCGCTTCCATGCGCTCCGCCTTCTTTATGAGGAACTCCGAATAATTCCCAGAATATGAATCGAGCCTGCCCTCGTTCATGTCGAATATCCTGGTAACGATTCTGTCTAAAAAATATCTGTCATGGGAAACCACCAAAAGAGTCCCCTTGTAGTTTGAAAGATATGACTCGAGCCAATCGAGCATACCGAGGTCGAGGTGGTTTGTGGGCTCGTCAAGCATGAGTATATCGGGTTTTCTGAGCAAGATACACGAAAGTGCGAGCCTCGTGCGCTCTCCGCCGGACAGCTTATCCGTGCTCTTCCCCATATCCTCTTCGGAAAAACCCATGGCTTTAAGCGTGGCACTTAGCTCGCTCTTATAGGTATATCCGCCCTTTTTCTCATAGCTATCCATGAGTTCCGTATATTCTGCGAGATTCTTCTCAAAGTCAGCGCTTTCGTGGTCGGAGATAAGGGCTTCGAATGACTTTATCCTAGCTTCCATTTCATAAAAATGGCTAAAGCTTTTAGACGCTTCCTCAATCACGCTTCCGCGTCCCATAAAGATATTACTCTGCTTAAGGTGCGCCAGACTGAAATCTCTGCGAATATATATCTCTCCTGATGTTGGCTCTATATCACCCGCGATTATCCCCATAAGCGTGGATTTGCCGCAGCCGTTCGCGCCAACAATCCCGACTTTATCCCCTTTTTCCACGCCAAAACAGACATCTTCCGTAATGATGTCTGTCCCATATGCTTTGCTGATGTCCTTTCCCGATATTACTACCATTAAAACTCCAGCCCCGGTACTGCGTCGAGGTCAAATCCGCTTCTTTCTCCACATCTGTATGCATAGTATGCAGCAGAGGCTATCATGGCTGCATTGTCCGTGCAGAGCAGAGGGCTCGGCTTTAGTATTTCTATGCCATGCTCCGCTGCCTTCTCCTCTAAAAGCTCCCTGAGCCTTGTATTGGAGGCAACTCCCCCTGCCATAACTATCTTATTCCTCTTAAATTCGAGGGCGGCGCTTACCGCCTTATCTGCTATTACCTCTACCACCGCTTCCTGAAACGAAGCAGCCACATCATTTGTATTTATCTCGCGCCCTGCCTGACGCTCGGAATTGAGATAGTTCAGCGCCTGCGTCTTGAGCCCCGAAAAGCTGAAATCATAGCTTCCCTCTTCGAGATATACCCTCTTGAAATGAATGGCATTTCTGTCGCCTTCTCTCGCCGCCCTGTCTATCTTGGGGCCTCCCGGATAACCGAGACCTATGACTCTGGCAATCTTGTCGAAGGCTTCGCCCGCCGCGTCATCTCTCGTTCCACCTATCTTCTCGCATTTATTATAGTCCGTCACATTGACGATTTCCGTATGTCCGCCCGAGACCACCAGGGACATAAATGGCGGATCAAGCTCCTGATACTCCAAATAGTTGGCAGCTATATGCCCATGCATATGATTGACTCCAATCAGCGGCTTATCCAGCGCATATGCCATGGTCTTTGCCGCAGCCACTCCGATAAGAAGCGCGCCTACCAATCCCGGTCCGTAGGTAACACCTATGAGGTCAATATCCGAAGCTCTCACTTCGGCGTCATTCAAGGCATTTTGGATTACGTCGTTGATACGCTCCAAATGCTTTCTTGACGCTATCTCCGGCACGACCCCGCCGTACTGAGTATGTATATCTATCTGAGAGCTGATAATATTGCTCATCACAATACGCCCGTCCGCAACTACCGCTGCGGCGGTCTCATCACAGCTAGTCTCTATTCCTAATGTCAACAGCCTGTCATCTTTCATACGGACACCATATCTATTTTCACGAGAGCCTTATCCATAAGGACTGCATCTTCTCTTCCATTTGAATAATAGCCCTTCCTCATTCCGACCTTCACAAATCCAAGCTTTTCGTAGAGCGATATTGCCGTCTCATTAGTGGCTCTCACCTCCAGGGTAATACTGCTCAGCCCGAGCTCCTCGCTCTTTTCTATCATATGAGTCAGCAGGGCTTCCCCTATGCCACGCCCTCTGAACTCTTTAGCCACAGCCAGATTGTATATTTGAGACTCTCCCGCGACTATCCGCATATCGGCATAGCCAGCTCTTTCTTCTCCTATCTCTGCCACAGCGACATAGACGCTTCCGTCACCAGAGATGACAGCCTTGGTGATTTCGTCCGCACTCCAAGGCTCGTCAAAGGACTCCCTTTCTATCCTTGCCATGGCGGGAACATCATAGAGCCTCGCCTGTCTTATTCTGATTTCACCTGAACTCATTCCTTGCATTTCGGTCATCTTGCTATCAGTCAACCTCTTTTCTTTCAGCTTATTATCTCTCCACCTCAAACAGTTGTGAGCCTGCTAATTATTTTCTCTCGGCTTCAAATCGTCGTGAGCCTGCTTATCTTATCGCTCAGGCTTCCTTCCTTTAGCCTCTGCTCCGCCTCGGCAAGCCTCATATATTCAGGCATGAGTTCATCATAGCCGAGAGTCTTTCCAGCCATAGCCATGGCTAGCGCGAGTCCTGCCACCGTCGACGCGTGCTGGTATCTCATCTCCTCCGGCGCTAGGGCAAAGCTGTAATTCTCCCTCGCTTCGGAGATGATATTCTCATAAGCGTCTATACCGTCGCCGACAAAATACACAGTCCCCTCATCTTTTAGTAAGTCGAGAAGCTCCTCTATCATATACTGCCTTTCCTCGAGAAAGCTCTCCGTCCTTCCGTCCGAAATCTTCCATGCCCCCGCATATACCTGATGTCTTCTGGCATTTATTATAGCCGCAATAATATTGCTTTTATGCGTGGTCGCAGGCTCGAGAGCTCTGAGCGCCATAGCCATAAGTGATGATACTCCAATACAGGGAATATCCAGCATTTGCGATAATGTCCTCGCAGCCGTCACGCCTATCCTTATACCGGTAAATGAGCCTGGTCCTATCGAAGCCGCGACATGTGTAAGATCGCCCTTCTCACAGCCCGCCTCTTTAAGCGTCCTGTCAGCAGTGCCGATAATCTCCCTCAAATGGTCGTTGCCATCATGCGTCTCAGATGAGAAAAGTCTGCCCTCATCATCAATGAGGGCTGCCGACCCGTATTTTCCTGTTGTTTCAATAGCAAGTATCTTCATTTCGTATATGTATTTCTGTTTTCATCAGAGGATCTCAGCCCTTCTCTCGTCCTCTCCCTCTCCGTAGCTGAGGTGCACCAGCAGGGAATCGGCAGGTAGAATATCCGCCGCTATATCCGCCCATTCTATCACCGAGGCGTATCTGCCGCCTATTATCTCTCCTGCGCCGACGTCCAATAACTCTTCGCTTCCGCCCAGCCTATAGATGTCGAAATGCGCCAGGGGAATTCTTCCCTCTTCATATAGCTTGACTATGGTAAAGGTAGGGCTTACCACTTCTTCTTTGATTCCAAGCCCTTCCGCTATATATCCCGTGAGCGCCGTCTTTCCCGTGCCGAGTTCGCCGACGAGCGCCACAACATCACCCGGCTCAAGCGCATTCGCTATTTCCAAGCCGAGCTTCCTCGTAGCTCCTCTTCCCTCTAATTCTACTATGCCCTTCTTTATTTCCTTCATACGCCTTCATTGTGCAAGAGCACGGAAATCCTCTTATACAGCAGGAATGTGAGAATCGAATTCAGCCCCGCTTTAAGCAGATTGAAAGGAATGATGACCGTCGGAATCATAGCCATTACAGCGGAAACCGGTGCGCCCATATATGCGGGTGTCACTAATAGGTTCATTATGCACATGATTATTGTAGCAAGTATGACCCCTATGATTAAAGCTATCATAGCCCTTCTCTTCGTTTTTTCTCTCTTATAAAGTCCGCCTATGATGACTACTACTATTCCCGTGGCGACGAAGTGCATGAGAAATCCGTAGAGCCCGTCCCCGCCAAGTGCAAACGCCTGCAGAAAGCATACCGCGAAGGTGACCGCAAGCCCCGCTGCGGGTCCGAAGGCGAAAGCCGTAATATATATTGGCACGTCCGCTGGGTCGTACACCAAAAATGGTGCTGGCGGAAATGGAATTCTCACTATCAGCAGCAGCACTATGGAAACCGCCGTCATCACGGCGAGCTTCGCTATAAAAGCCGTTGATTTTTTAGTATTAGCATTCGCTCTTTGGTTTGTGTTCATAACATATTCCTCCTTTTCTTATGAACGGTGGAATCTGTCAGGCATGAATAATGACCTTGCAAGAGTCAAGGCCACCTATCAATTAGTATTGATTATTTCTTTCATCCGGACTATACCGTCGGTACCGGATTCTCACCGGTTCAGCCCTGAGGCTCGCGGACTTACGCATAGCGATCACCGCCGGTGTGGACTTTCACCACGCCCTGAAACAGATTTAATAAGTTTTGCGCCGAATAATCGGCTCTTTATTCAAAGCAAAGTGAGTAAACAGCCTTCGCATAGATATGAGCCATCTTCATAAGAGACTCTATGCTGAGCTTCTCATTTGCCTGATGCATGGTATTCTCGTCGCCGGGGAACTGCCCCCCGAAGGCGAGTATATTGTTGAAAACCTTGGCATATGTGCCGCCGCCTATCACCATGGGCTCGGCAGCGGAGTCGCCGCTTATCTCCCTATATGCGTTCATATAGGCTTTTACCATTTCATCATCAGGTTCCCTATATATCGGCGGTTGCACCATTCTCGTTACAATGCCTATCGAGCCGCTCTCAATCGTCTGCTGAATGCCCGACAGCACGTCCTCATCGGTAAATGTGACGGGGTATCTTATGCAGGCGGTAATCGTCGCGACCTCTTCATTTATATTGACAATCCCTATATTAAAAATAAGCTTTCCCGATTTTTCGTCCTCGAATGCACAGCCAATCTTCTCTCCGTGAAGATTGAAGCCTATATGCTCGTTGTAAAATAATATGAAATCATTCAGTTCTTCGTTTGCAAATCCTATTCTGCCGAGGAAATCAAACATTATGCTCGCCGCGTTCAGCCCGAGCTCGGGGTGAGCTCCATGAGCTGCAAGCCCCTTTGCCTCTATCACCAGCGAAGAGCCCTGCCTCCTGGCGGATATATCATATCCGCTCTCTTTTGCATACGCCTTAACCTTCTCGGCTATCTGCTCGAAATCCGCTTTGTCTCCTGATATTACTGCCCTGGCATTCGCCGGAACAGAATTGTGAGCAATTCCCGCATTCAGCTTGGTGAGCCTGAGCTCTTCCTTGGCAGGTTTGGCTGAGAATTTCTGTGCGATGTCAAAGCCCAGAATGCCGAGTTCACCGTTCACCAACGGAAAATCCGCGTCGGGTGTGAATCCCATTATAGGATGCCCCTGTCTCTCCGTATAATGCTCTGCGCTGCTGACTCCCGTCTCCTCGTTAAGACCCAAAACTATTCTTATTGGAATTTTAGGCGCCAAGCCCTCATCTTTAAATGCCTTTAGTGCGTAGAGGCAGGCGACCACGGGACCCTTGTCGTCAGATACGCCTCTTCCGTAGAGAAATCCGTCCTTCTCAATCATCTCGAAGGGGTCTCCCTCCCAGCCCTCGCCTGCCGGTACCACATCGAGATGTCCGACTATCCCGAAATAGCCCTGAGATTTATCGGCGTTCTCCGCGGCAAATTCTATATGCCCCGCAGAGTTTTCATCATTATATACTTCAAAGCCGAGCTCCTTACCCTTATCCAGCATATGAATCAGCGCCTCATGCACGCCAACACCGTAGGGAAGCAATTCTCCGTCCTTCGTCCTTACAGGAGCAGAATCCACGCTCGCCTTAGATACGGACTCTCCGAGAGTCTTAATTATTTCATCTTTATATGCTTCGAGCCTTTCCGAATAACTCATGCTATCCTCGTTGCCTTTCCTAATCTTCCCAACCTTCCTGGTATTCCAAGTTTTATATTCTTCCTAGTATTCCTAATCGTTCGCTTCTTCCCGCTCTTCCTGTTCTTCCTGAGCGCCCTGCCCCTCTTCCTTCTGCTGCTCCTCTACGTCCTGCAATTCCTCAGACTTAGCCTCCGTCTCGCTGAAATACTCGTTGACCGGCTTGCCTTCCTTTAGCGTCGACAGGGTGACGGATCTCACCACATTTCCCGTATAGTCAAAGGAGAATGTCCCCGTAGCGCATTTCATATTGCTGAGCTGGTGCAGCGCCGCCTTTATCTTATACCCTTCGAGGGATTTCGCATTATGTATGGCATTTATCAGCAGCAGATATGCGTCATAGCCCAGGGCGGCATTATATGAAGGCGTATCCT
Organism: Mogibacterium sp.; assembly: GCA_017515425.1. Classification (GTDB taxonomy): domain Bacteria; phylum Bacillota; class Clostridia; order Peptostreptococcales; family Anaerovoracaceae; genus Crickella. The sequence goes on along the minus strand of JAFWFU010000006.1, from coordinate 18,265 downwards.
CGCTTCCATATCTATTGGCATATTCTATCTGAAACCTCTGGGCTTCCTCGGTGATTGCGTCCGACGTCGATCCGGTTCCTGACAGGACGGACTCGTATGGGAATACGACCTTAATATCAGGGTGCTTTTCCATCATGGCGATAAAATCGTCCTCACCCCAGCTTCTGTTTCCGAGGAATATCATATCCTGCATTTCCCTCTCTTCTGCAATCTTAAAGAAAAGATCCATATTTTCCATTCCAAGAGGTGCGAAGCAAATGTCTGCGCCCTTAATCTGGAGATTGAAAAGAGCCTCTCTCATATCCTTCTCGGAAGCCGTTATTTCCTGCTGCGAGACTATAGCCCTGCTCTTTCGTCCCTTTAGGCTCTTTACACCCGTCTCAAAGCCGTCGATCAAAGCCGCAACGCTGCTGTCGTTTTTGAGAGATACAATACCAATTTTCTCAGAGCCTTTTTCCGCGCAAGCGTATTCCGCCAAGCCCTGACCCATCTGAGATTCGGTGAGCGAGGCTCTGAAATAATAATCATTCCCCTGCGTTATTAAAGGGTTGGTGGCGGAAGGCGTAATCGTAGGAATCTTCGCATTCGCTATAATCTCACCCGCGGCAAGTGATGTCGCCTCACCTGCCGAGCCGATAATCGCCACCGGATTCATTTCGGTAAGGCTCTGCACAGCCGCTTCGGTGGTGCTCACGCTCGACTTCGTATCGACCTTGCTCAGAACCACCTTATAGCCGTCGACGCTGCTGTAAATGCTGTTTGCCAGCTCTATTCCCTTTATCTCTTCCAAACCCTTCTTCGCGTTTCTCCCCGTCTGCGGCTCGAAAACACCGATAGTAATGGTCTGCTCTATATCGTCAATCTTATCGTCTATGAATGTGCTCCTAAAGCTGTTAAATGTAGTGCAAGAGGCGAGAAAAGCGCTAAGCAAAATCAAGACCGCCATAAATGCGGACATTCGGGGCAGCCTCGTATTTCTGACTCCTCTCATATGACTCTGCCTAAGGCTAAGGCTATATCTATGTTTTTGCCTTTGCCTTTGCACTTGCCTTTGCCTATCCAATCTGCAATTCTCTCCTTATGGCATTTATCATGCTATCAATCTCCGTTATATCGTTGGCGAGCCTTCTCAGGCTGACTGCGCCTCGGAGACCCTTCGTATACCAGCCTATGAACTTCCTGAACTCCTTGACGGCAGTCTGCTCTCCCTTTAGATCCGAAAGCATATAGAGATGTCTTATCATCATCTCGGCACGCTCCGCCGCATTCGGTCTCTCAGGTATTTCCTCCCCTTTATATGCGGCATTGAGTTCTCTGAATATCCATGGGTTTCCAAGAGCACCGCGACCTATCATAACCATATCGCAGCCCGTCTCGTTCATCATGGACATTCCCGACTCCGCGTCCGTCACATCTCCGCTTGCTATGACGGGTATGCCGACCGCCTCTTTGACCTCTCTGATTATATTCCTGTCTACGCTTCCGCTATAATACTGCGTCCTCGTCCTTCCGTGAACGGCTATAGCCGCGCCGCCCGCCTCTTCGACAGCCTTTGCCACCTCGACGGCGTTTATCCGCTCTTCCGTAAATCCCTTTCTAATCTTGGCGGTTACGGGCTTGGAAGATGATTTGGAAACAGCCCTTACTATATCGTAAACCAAATCCGGTCTCGTCATAAGGGCGGAGCCCTCTCCGTTCTTCGTCACCTTCGGCACGGGGCAGCCCATATTTATATCCAAGACCGCATTGCAAAGTCCGTCCAATTTCTCTGCGGCTTCCGCCATTATTTCCGGCTCGCTTCCGAATATCTGAATGGAAGTCGCCCCTGCGCCCTCGGGTATATATGCGAGCCTCTCCGTCTTTGCTCCGTTATAATGCAGCCCCTTCGCGCTTATCATCTCGGTGCATGTCAGAGCCGCACCCATATCCTCGCAGAGCTCTCGCATAACCGCGTCAGTAATGCCCGCCATGGGCGCCAATACCCATGGAGATTTCAGCACGAGGCTTCCTATCTTTATATCCTTTGATCTCATCAATCTTGAAGGACCCTCTTTTTTATCAGTCCCTTATTCTTCTCATAAAGCATCTGGAGTCCGTCCAGAGTAAGCCTTCTGTCTATCTCGTCAATACAGGAAACGCCGCTCGCCACCATGGTCGCCATACCGCCCGTGGCGATTACCTTAATATCCTTCTCCTCGCAGCCTATCTGCTCCGACATCTCCTTTTTAATGCCTTTTATCATATGCTCGGTAAATCCCATATGCCCGTAAATCAGCCCGGACTGCATCGCCTCCGATGTATTCTTGCAGACGAATTTGCCGGGGAGCTCCAGGTCAACATTCGGGAGCTTGGCAGTATGCTCAAACAAAGCCGCAGCCTGAGTTTTAATCCCAGGAGCTATGGCACCGCCCATAAAATCACCCGATTCCGAAACGCATGAGAGCGTCGTCGCCGTTCCGAAGTCCACCACTATGAGGTTTCCCCCGTATCTCGTATGCGCCGCAACGCAGTTCACAATACGGTCAGCACCCACCTGGCGCGGGTCGTCATATTTTATTTTGAGTCCTGTCTTTATGCCCGTCTCTATTACTATGGGGTTTTTCTCGTAAAATTTGAGGCACATATGCTCTAGCGTAAAGAGGAGCGACGGCACTACGGAGGCTATTATGATGTCCTCAATATCCTCGGGTCTTATGCCCTGCCTCATAAACATTGACTCTATGATTGTTCCGTACTCGTCCGCGGATCTCTTATTATCCGTGGCAAGCCTCCAGCTCTCCACGAGCCTATCGCCGTTAAATACGCCCAGCACAATATTGCTGTTTCCGACATCAATAGCGAGCAGCATATCAGTTGTCCTCCAATCTCCTGAGAGCGAGAGCCATGGTCAGCCCCGGAATTACCCTGTTGGCAGTCATCTCCGCGCCCAGGATTTCATTAGCCTTCTTCAATCTGTACTGAACCGTATTATTGTGAATTTCAAGGAATTCCGCGGTTCTATTGCTATTCATTCCCGCGTCCAGCACAAAGGTTGACAGCGTCTCCAGCAGGAGCTTGCCCTTGTTTGGGCTCACTTCCCTTTCAAACGGCTCGATTAAATCCAAATACATCTTTTGGAGAACAGGCGCACTCGAGGTCATATATACGCAGTCACTCACCATGGACATCTCGTATTTCGAGAAAACTCTCTTGAACGGGAATACCTTTTCCATATATCTGCCTGCGCGGTTAATCATCTTGAAACCGTCCACCGCCGCCTCTATGGTCTCGAGACCCGTGATATGGAATATCCTCGTTTCCTTATGACCGCTCTTGAGTTCGTCAAACATTCTGAGCGCGGCATTCTTCGCCTCTATGCCTTTATCCGTTCCGGCGTCTGTATAGATGATTCCGAAAATCTCGTCCGTCTCGCTCGTCGTAAGCAGCCCGAATCCGTATTCCTTTTTGAATTTCTCAAGGAGCTCCTTCGTCTCCTCTTCATTGCTATGCTTCACGCAAAAGACGCTGCAAAACTGCATTCCCCTGAGAGCGGATTCGTCCAGCAATGTATAGCAGAAGGATATATCCCCTCTCACCGCAGACTTGATAAACTCAGCCCTCGAGTCTCTCTCAGGCGTGTATTTCCACATTCCTATGGTGAGCTCTATCGTCTGAGCCAGCTTCGTCATCTCGGCACCCGAGTATTCGTCCTCATTGTCGACGATCACCAGGATATATTTTTGCTCCTTTATATTGATATATCCCCAATAGGTGATTACGCCCTCTATATCCACGCGGGTAAATCCGTTCATATTAAACGCATCTTCCTTGCGCGCCGCAGATACGGCGTCCTCAATCTTCACGAGATGCCTCGTCTCCACGGTCAGTATGGGGTTGAACTCCTCGGTCATCAGGACGACCTGGTAGTTGTTGAAAATCGCCGCCTCTCTGAGAGCGTTCGGGAAATTACTATGCTTCTCGAAGTTCAGGAGATGATAGATTGTATTGTTCAGGATATTGTCGCTATAGTTTTCCCCATAGAGAATCTTATCCAGCACTTCCTCTATCAGCATGGCATAGGTGATCTTCCCCGTATCTTTTATGGTGATTATGGGGAGCGATACCTCCTCAGCCGCTCTGATAACCTCGTCCGAAACCTCTCTGACGCCCTCTTCATTCAGATAAATCACAAGAGCGCTTATGCCCTTGTTGCCGAGCGCGGTTACTGCATTCTTCTGAGCTTCTATATCGTCCTTGCTAATCCAAAAATGCGTTATAACCATCTGCTCTCTGACGCCGTTTCTTTCCACGCCCATGTCTAAATCGGCTTCGTCCAAAACCGAAACCGTCCTGACACGCCTTCCGACGTCATTCTCACAGCAGATGAGCCTGCCATCTCTGAAAGAATCAAGCTTTAAACAATCATTTACGCTTATCTTCATCGTCTATCGCCTTTGAATCATCAACTCTAATTACTATCTCAGGTTTAATCCCGTTCTGGAGATTGTCAAGCTGTCCCATTTTTTCGCGCTTTTCCTCTTCCTGAATACGGGCGCTTTCCTCAGCCTCTTTTTTATTCTTGCGCTCAATCTCCCTGTTCTCGTCGTCGACCTCGCGCTTTATGGCTTCTGGGTCTGCTTCTCCCTTAAAGAGCTTCTCGAATTGGTCGCCGTCCAAGGTCTCCACCAGGAGGAGAGCCTGAGCGACCCTCTCGAATGCCTCGTCGTTCTCCTGAAGGATTTTCTTCGTCTCGGCATAGCATTCCTCAAGAAGCCTTCTTATCTCATGGTCTACCTCGGAAGCAATCTCCTCCGAATAATTCTGTCGTGTCGAGAAGTCTCTGCCGAGGAATACCTCGTCGTTCGAGCTGAACGAAACAGGACCGAGTTTTTCGCTGAAACCGTATCTCGTAATCATCTCGCGCGCTATGGCTGTTGCTCTTTCGAGGTCGTTGCTCGCACCCGTGGAAATATCGTCGAGCTTGAGCTCCTCAGCCACCCTGCCGCCGAGCAAATGCTTAATGGTATCTATCATATGACCTCTGGTCTCGAAGAATCTATCCTCTTCGGGCAGCCACATGGTAAATCCGCCAGCCATTCCTCTCGGGATAATCGTAATCTGGTGCACAGGGTCAGCGCCAGGCGTCGCCCTCATCACTATGGCATGACCGGCTTCGTGGTATGCAGTAAGCCTTCTCTCCGCCTCGGAGATTACCCTTGATTTCTTCTGCGGGCCTGCCATCACCTTGGTGGTGGCTTCCTCTATCTCGTCCATTCTTATCTTCGTGCCGTCCCTTCTCGCTGTCAGAAGAGCAGCCTCGTTGATGAGGTTCTCAATATCCGCAGGCGAGAATCCCGGAGTCCTCTTGGCGAGGATTTCAGGGGAAACGTCGTCATCAAGAGGCTTATTCTTGGTATAGAGCTTGAATACTTCCTCTCTTCCCTTGACGTCAGGCATTCCGATAACGACCTGCCTGTCAAATCTGCCCGGTCTAAGAAGCGCCGGGTCTAGCACATCAGGTCTATTGGTCGCAGCCAAGATGATGATGCCGAGATTGTCGTCAAATCCGTCCATTTCAACGAGGAGCTGATTTAAGGTCTGCTCTCTCTCATCATTTCCGCCGCCGAGGCCTGCGCCTCTCCTTCTTCCGACAGCGTCTATCTCATCTACAAATACTATGCAGGGCGCGTTCTTCTTAGCTTCGCTAAAGAGGTCTCTCACCCTCGACGCACCGACTCCGACGAACATCTCTACGAAGTCCGAGCCTGATACCGTAAAGAAAGGCACGCCTGCTTCTCCGGCTGTGGCTCTCGAAATATATGTCTTTCCCGTTCCGGGCTGACCCACTAAGAGGACGCCTTTTGGGATTCTTGCTCCGAGCTTATTGTATTTAGTCGGGTTTTTCAGGAAATCGACTATTTCGGACAGCTCAATCTTCTCCTCCTCAAGACCAGCCACGTCCTTGAAGGTGATTGATTTACCGTCCTGTTTATAGAGCTTGGCTCTGTTTCGCCCAAATTGGAAAGCCTGCTTGTTGCCCCCCTGACTCATCATAAAATAGAAGAGGAATCCCATTGCCATGAGCATTAGGATTGAAGGGAGCAGATTCCAAAAGCTGTATTCGCTCTTAGGCGGCTCGCTGTCGAGCTCTATCCTGCGCTCCTGCAACATGGGGAAGAGGATTGTTTCCTCAAGCCAATTTATTTCGAGCGCGGAAGGAGCATAGGATATTTCCTTTTCTCCGTTCTTCTTGGTTCCCGTCAGCTTTCTTTCCGTTATGTTAATGCTTTGGAATTCGCCTTTTTCAAGATGTAAGGCGAACTGTGAAAACTTCACCTCTTTTTGGTTCTTCTGAGGTGAAACCCCTCTTATCGCCACAGATATGCTGAGCACGGCGATGAAAACCAGAAAATAGGTGAATACACTTCGTCTATTATTCTTCAACTCTGTAAAATCCTTTCTGTTATTTGGATGTTTTTTGTGTCCCGAACACAAATTTTATCATATGGTTTCTATCAATTCAATGAAGAGAACCCTATCTGTTGTGTCTTTTATGTGATATTTTGATGAAAATCTCCCCTTCTCACGGTCGGAGGCTCCCGAAAAATATTCGCTCGGAAGCACCCATAGAACCTCGCTCCCCATGCATACCATCTGTATGCTGTCTCTGGCGTTTTTCTTGACCTTGGTGTCGACGAGGAAGTCCTGGATCTTCTTGTTTCCGCCCTTTATCGGGAGATAATCCCCCTCGCGTCTTGTCCTGAGTCTGAGCTCGCCTATCATGCCCGGGTATTCTTTGTTGAATTCGTCAAAATCAAAAGCCGCATAGGGCGTTTCCTCATCAGGGCTGAAATCCTTAGCCATGATTATCTGCGGGAGGATTTCCATGCTTTCGTCCGCTCTGATCATCTCGTCAGAAGATGAAAAAATCAGTCTGTCATATTCCCTATATGCGCGGATTCCTAGGGGCAGATCCACTCCCGCGGAAGGGTTCTCGCTGTATATCAGTTCCACCAGCGACGATATGCTTTCATAGGACGTCAGCGATTCGAGATTGAGCAGGCTCAGAATATATGTGACTACCCTGCTGTTTATCGCCGGGTGATTATCCCTTATCTCAGGCAGATTCAGATAAATAGTCTTGCTCTCCTCGTCCGTTGCCAGGCTGTCCGCATAGTCCGAAAAAGCCATTCTTCGAAGCAGCGAGTCGTCCATATCCGAGAGGAAGGCATAACGCCTCAGAGCTGCCCGGATATTCGGGTTATAATTCTTCTCGAGATAAGGTATCAATTCGTTTCTTATTCTATTTCGCGTATAGCTATTGTCCTTATTCGATTTGTCGATATTGGGTCTCAGCTTATTGTCTTTTATATACTGCTCAATATCCTTCCTCTCGACGGAGAGGATAGGTCTTACTATCGCAATGCCGGAGGCAGAGAGCCTGATTGCGGGTATGCCTGACAGTCCATGCGTCCCCGTTCCTCTTAAAAGGCGAAAGAGCACGGTCTCGCATTGGTCGTCCGCATTATGCGCCAAGGCTATGACTATCTTATCCTGAGCCCTTCCCTCGTCCATAAGCTCGTCCGCAACCTCGTCGAATATCTGATACCTGATATTCCTTCCCGCTTCCTCTGTGGAAATCCCAAGCTCTTCGGCAAGGGCTGCGCAGTCAGAGTCATACATGCGGCATTCGAGGTTCATTCTATCGCATATATATTCCACATGCTCCGCCTCGGCATCCGCCTCAGGTCTCAAATGGTGGTTGACGTGGACGGGGACTATCTCATAGTTAAAGGCGTCGGATATTTCATTCAGTGCATGCAAAAGGCAGAGCGAGTCCGGGCCGCCCGAAAGCCCCAGGATAATCACCGCACCCGGCTCCAGGAGCTCACTATCAATAATCGCGTCTACTACTATATTTCTTTTCATCTGTTATTCTTTTCTCTTCTATTTTATATGTGTTTCTTTTAACTCTTTTTCTTTTGCTGGATTTGTTGTTTTGGAATTTTTTTGTGTTTTAAATTATTATTTAACTTTCAACTTTTCACCTTTGCCTAATCAATCTTTTTACTGATTGTTAAATTTTTTCACATTCTTACTTATCGTCTATTTTAATATCAAAGAATCGTTTGCCGTTTTCGGTCAGTATTTGCGCAGCCTCCTCATAGCTGATACCCTTTAGGATAGCCATGCGGCGGACTATATGCACTATATAGGGGGATTTGTTCGGGCGGCCTCGGAGTGGCTCGGGCGCCAGATATGGCGCGTCCGTCTCGGACAGCAGATACTCTATCGGTATCTGCCGAGCCACCTCAGCCGCCTTCTTCCCATTCTTAAACGTAATCGGCCCACCGAGCGAAATAGTGGCTCCCAGCCTCACATACTCCATGGCGAGTTCTGCGGAACCCGAATAGCAATGAAGCTGCACGCGTGCGTCCGCACTGGAGTCCCCAGGTCTTTTCGGGAACCACGACTTTCTCTCCTCCGAAAAAGCCCCCTCTTCCTTTAATATATCCATGGTGAGCTGGTGAGCGTCCCTGGAATGAATCATAATAGGCATTTTCAGCTCATTCGCCAGCCTTATCTGTTTCCTGAAAAGCTCCTGCTGCTCTTCCCTATCGTCTGTGCCGTAGTAATAGTCGAGCCCAATCTCCCCTATGGCTGCAGCCTTCGGGTGTGCCGCCAGCTCTCTTATACTCTTTATATCCTCATCTCGATATGCCTTCGCATTGGCTGGGTGAATCCCCACAGCTGCATAGCACCACGGATAGTCCTCGGCGTCCCTTATAGCCTGCATTGCAGATTGGACATCATCAGCCACATCAATAACGAAGGCGAGCTCCGATTGCTCTATTTCAGTTGCCAGAGTTCGCCTTTCTTCTTCTGTATATTTCTCGAAATTCAGATGTGTATGTGCGTCAAACAGCATTGCCCGCTCCGATTGCCCAAAGTGCTTCCAGCTCCTTGTCTATATCGAGCCTCGGGAAGAGCATTTCGCCCTTTTCCACCCTGAGCCCGTCCATCTGATAAAACTCATAAGCATCCTTCCATACGACTTCCTTGTCAGAAAGCCCGAGCTGATCTCTCATGCGTTCCGAGGTAGTATGCATGAACGGCATGATAAGTATGGACACGATTCTCAGAGCCTCCGCGAGATTTCTCATAACGGTATCGAGCTCCGCCTTCCTGCTCTCGTCCTTAGCCAGACTCCAAGGCTCCTTCTCATCTATATATTTGTTTGCTCTTGCAATCAGAGTCCAAATCTCTTCGAGCGCGAGATTATATTGGAATTCGTCCATGCGCGCACTCACCTTGTCAGCTACCGAGACTGACATAGTTATGAGCTCCTCGTCAATTCCGTCCTTAGTAGTAGCTTCAGGCACTTCCCCGCCGCAGTATTTCTGTATCATGGACACGGTTCTTGAGAGCAGATTACCGAGATCATTCGCGAGGTCAAAATTCATACGCCTAAGCATTACCTCATTTGTAAAGCTGCCGTCCTGCCCGAAGGTGTATTCTCTGAGAAGGAAGTATTTTAAAGCGTCTATTCCGTAGCGCTCTATCAGGATTACGGGGTCTATTACGTCCGCACCCTTAGAAGCCTTAGATTTGCTCACCTTCTCCCCTCCGAGGAGAAGCCAGCCATGCCCTCTCACCTGTTTAGGCAGCGGCAAATCAGCGCTCATCAGCATGGCAGGCCATATAATGGAATGAAATCTGACGATTTCCTTTCCGACCAGATGAACGTCCGCAGGCCAATATCTATCGTATTTTTCAGGCTCCTCAGGCCAGCCGAGCGCAGTTATATAGTTCGACAGGGCATCCACCCAAACATACATGACATGCTTTGGGTCATTCGGAACAGGAATTCCCCAATCAAAGGTGCACCTCGATACGCAGAGATCCTCAAGCCCCTGTTCTATAAAGCTCCTCATCTCATTCCTTCTGCTCTCAGGCTCAAGGAATTCCGGGTGCTCGTCATAGAGCTTTAAAATCTTATCCGCATAGCTTGACAGCTTGAAGAAATAAGCTTCCTCGCAGGCTTTCTCCACGGGTCTGCCGCAGTCCGGGCAGCAGCCCTCAACGAGCTGCGATTCCGTCCAAAACGCCTCGCATTCCTTGCAGTAGAGCCCTTCATAGGAACCTTTGTAAATATCTCCCTTATCGTACATCCTCTGCCAAATCTGCTGGACTCTGTCCATATGCCTTTGCTCGGTGGTTCTGATGAAGTCATCATAGGAGATTTCCATAGTTGCCCATAGCGCTTTAATGCCGGCTACGATTTCGTCGACGTATTCCTGTGGAGTAACGCCCTTCTCGATCGCCTTTGTCTGTATCTTCTGTCCATGCTCATCAGTTCCCGTCAGGAACATTACGTCATATCCCTGCAATCTCTTAAAACGCGCCATGGCATCCGCCATAACGGTGCAATAGGTATGCCCGATATGAAGATTTGCACTCGGATAATAAATCGGTGTCGTGATGTAATAAGTCTGTTTTTCCATTAAACTGCCTTCCCGCTCAAATGAGAGCAATTAAATAATACCTGAATGCCGTTCCCGCTAATTGAGCGAAAACTCGTTTTCATCTATGCTATAGTCGCCCGTGCCGGACATTCTCTCATAAGTCTGTATCGACTTCACCATTCTGTCCGTTGCAATGGCGAGCACCGAAAGCGATATAGCCACCAGCGCCAGCCCGACTATCGAAATCTCTAAAGTTGTTTTTCTCGAATTCATCTCATATCTCCTGTCTTATTTTTTCTCATCAGCCCTCTAATTGTACCAAAAACCACAGCCCATGTCATCGTCTGAAATGCCCGATTTGCAGCCTTATTGCTCATCTTCCTTGCTCAGCTTTGCCCTGTCAAATTCCCTCGTATCTCTGCTGAGCACGGACGCCCCCGCCGTGGGGAATACGATTCTGAACTCCGTGCCCGAGCCTATCTTGGAATTTACATATATCCTGCCGCCATGCGTCTCAACTACCTGCGCGGCTATGGCGAGTCCGAGTCCCGTGCCCTTCCCCGACTCCTTGGTCGTATAGAATGGGTCGAATATTCTGCTGACGGTCTCCGCGTCCATTCCCGAGCCCGTGTCCCTGATTGAGAGGGATATCTCATCTCCGATTGCCCTAGTTGAGACGAAAAGCTCTCCGCCGCCCGGCTTCATGGCGTCATATGCGTTCAGTACCATATTCATAACGAGCTGCGAAAGCTGGGTGTTATCGCCCTTTATCTTCTTGTCGGTCTGCTTGAAGCCAACCTTTATTTCCACATTCTTAGGCTTCGCCGGCAGGGTAACCTTTAGAGCGCTCCTCACCAGCTCCTCAACATCTATTTCCGAGAAGTCCTCCACCCTTCCCTTCTTAGTCAAATCCGCAAGCCCCTGCACTATTTCCTTCGCCTTTACGGAGGCATTATATACTTCGAGCAGGTTCTCCTGAATATCGGTCTGATCCGCTGGAACCATTTCCATAGTCATTATGCTATATCCCATGATAGGTGTCAGGAGGTTGTTGAAGTCATGGGCTATGCTGGCAGCCATGGTGCCTATCGTCTCCAATCTCTGGTGGTGAGCCAGAGCCTGCATCTTTCTGTTAATCTCCTCAAGCGTATCCGCTCTTTCGGTCATCTCCTCCAGCTCCGTCTTATTGGCGGAGTTAATCCTGTCCATGAGAAGAATGATGAACAGAAGCAGAAGTATGCCTATGAGGGCAAGCCCACCGTAGGCGAAGATTTCTCCAGCTGCCTCATGCGAAATATATATATCCCCGTCGAAACCCGAAAGATTTCTCCACACCTTAAAAAGACCGACGAAAATAAAGCAGAGTGCCCATAGCACCGTTCCGCCGAAGATTATTCTGCTGACACTACTCTTCTGCAAAAACTGCAAATCTCATTCCTCTGTTTTTTCTGAATATGTTTGAAAAGCAGCCCGCCTCAGGCTCATCAGCAAACTGCCTCGCACCGCTCTTCTTTTCCGCTATATTCTACACGAAAAGTACCGAAAATTGTAGTATATGGCGCAATTAACCACAAAATATGGTAGAATGACTTCGAAGGAGAAAACGACATGGCAGATAAAGTATTAGTAGTTGATGATGACAAGACCATTCTCACAATGCTCCATAAAGCTCTCAAGATAAACGGCATTGAGACCGACCTTGCCATAAGCGGCGAGGCTGCGCTGGAGCTTTTGGCACAGAATACTTACGACCTCATGCTTTTGGACATCAATATGAGGGGGATCGACGGTTTTGAGGTCATAAAGGAAGTGAGAGGAATGGGTCTTGCGACACCGGTAATGGTAGTCAGCGGCAGGAAGGAAGATAAGGATGCTCTTCATGGGCTTGAGCTCGGAGCCGACGACTATATCTTCAAGCCTTTTAATCCCGTCACGCTCGTAGCCAAGGTGAAGGCTCTCATCAGAAGGAGCCGCAGCTCATCTCCGCAGGGCACGGGTAATATCATTACGGCGGGACCCTTTAAATACAATACAACTACGCTCAGATTCTATAAAAATGACGAAGAGGTTTCCCTCTCCGCCAAAGAAAATGCTATGATGAAGCTCTTTATCGACAATGTCGACCATATTTTTTCAAAGGATATGATATACAGCGTGATATGGGGCGAAACCATAATCGACGAAAACGCAATAATGGTCTATGTCAACAGGCTCCGTCAGAAAATAGAGGACGACCCTTCCACACCGAAATACCTTCTGACCGTCCGCGGTCTGGGCTATAGATTTACCGTTTAATTTCCGGATTCTTCGGCTTCCTCATGGACGTGCTCCTCACCTTCCTCGTGGACATGCCCGTCCCCTTCTGTCTCGACTGTCTCCTCGTCAGTTTCGACATCAGTATCGGCATCTAAATCGTCGTCTGAGTCCGCCTCGTCGTCAGCCTCTTCTTCGCTTTCCTTCTCGGCGTCCTTTAATTTCTTCTTGGCTTCCTTATAGGTGAGCTTCGCAGAATTTATCTCCGTGCCGTTTATTATCATCTTTATAGTGACGTCTGCGTTGAATCCCCTGACAGCGGGCTTCATTCCCGTTAGGAAATAGGCTGCCAAATCCTCAAGCTGCTCCTTGCCTTCGTCTCCCGAATAAATCTCTTTGAGATATTCTTCCATAACGCCTTCCTCGACCGTGGAGTTAAGGTCGATATTCATGGAATTGCCCTCAGCCGAGAATGTAGCAACCGTATAGTCGTCTATCTGCATATTGCTATAGCTCGCGCTGTTTTCTTTTATATACTCTTGTAGTGATTCGGGCTTGCTAAGATAATTATATCCCGCGGCGAAAACGAACATTCCAATCAGACCGCCAAGAATGAGGATTGCGAGCAGGGTATTATTCGGTCTGCTCTTTTTCTCTTCGACTATATTAGCAGCCTTGCGCGCCGCCTTAGCCTCTCTTGCTTCTTTCTTCTTTTGAAGCGTAGGGTGCAAATCGGCAGTCTTTGCCGCTTCGCTTGCTTCTGCTTTCACTGATGTAACCGCCGGCGCTTTCTCTGTTTCTTTTTCGGCTTTCTTTTCCGCTGTCTTTTCAGTTGCTTTTGCAGCTTTCTTTTCCGCCGCCTTTTCTTCTGTCTTTTTCGCTTTCTTTTCCTCTGCCATTAGTCCTCTCCTGATTATCGTATACTCTTTTATCTGTTATCATTCGGAAGCGAGACTCCCTCGTCCTCTCCCGAATTCTTTTCTATCCTGCTTATACTACCCCATTCAGGGCTCCGAGTCCACGCATTTCTGAAAACTTATGCCGAGCCGGAGCATTACCTCGCCTGCATTTTCAGAAACTTATGCCGACTGCGTCAATCAACAGTCCCCATACGACTCCTATCGCATACAAAAATGCGATTATCCTCATATTCTCTGTCCTATGTCTATTGTTTTTTATCAGCACGAGAATTCCCACTCCCGCCCCGACTAAGAGTCCGCTCATCATCTGACCTGCACTCAGCATTCCTTCAAGATATAATTCCGCAACGATTACGGACGCCGCGCAATTCGGTATCAGCCCTACCAGCCCCATCAGAAGCGTTCCTAATATGGGAGCCTCGGATAGAATTCCCACCACGGCATCCCTGCCCGCATATAAAACGATAAGCGATATGGCAAGTGACACTATGAAGATAAATAGCACAACCTTAGCTGTATGCACGGCGGCGGATTTTACTATCCCGCCTTCATCTTCACATCCGCAGTTATCCTGTTCGCATAAATCGTGAATATGCTTATGCCCACCGGACTCATGTCTCAGCAGCTTTATTCCTAAATCCACGACAATCCCGCTCAATGCGGCTATGACAAATTTAAAGGCGAGAAGCTTTATAATCGCCGATAGCCCTACCGCAGACGAGAGAAAGATAGGAAGCATTTCGTCCGAGGTGGAAAGGAAAACCGCGAGCATGGTTCCCAGCGAAATCACTCCTCCCGAATAGAGCCCCGCAGCGGCGGCGGAAAAACCGCATTGAGGAATAAGTCCTATCCCCGCTCCCACTACGGATCCAAATCTCCCCATTCGCGAAACGGCAGCTACCGACTGTCCCTCGGTGCGCCCTTCCAACCATTCCATGACTAAATATGTGATAAAAAGGAAGGGAATCAGCGTCGCCGTGTCCTTTATCGTATCCTGCAATGCGTCAGTAAGAATATCCATATCCGATTATCAACCTCTAATAATTATTCGACAATTTCCCATTAACGCCAGGCATTAAGCAGCCCGCCCACGATTATAATATACCTTCGTGCTTTTGAAAATTCCCATATCATCATTTTAAGGATTGTTTCCTCGAAAGAACAGAGATTGTTGAATAATTATGCAAATTAATGTTGACTTATACATTTAAATATGTATAATCTAGCTTGTAATCACTAATAAATATGCATAATTAAGCATAAACATCAAATGAAATCAATATCTAAAGAAGAAAGGACTGATTATTATGAAGGCATTTAAGAAATATCTCGCAATGATACTTGGAGCTGCAATGATTTTTACCCTCGCAGCATGTGGCGGCGGCGCCGATAATTCCGCTGAAACGGACGACTCCTCAGATTCAGAGGCTCAGGTTCTCAGAGTTGTAACCGAGGCTACATTTGCACCTTTTGAATCCACGGACGAGGACACCGGTGAGATTATCGGCTTCGACCCCGATATGATGGCTGCCATTGCAGAGGATCAGGGGCTTACCCTCGAATGGATAAATATGGAATTTGACTCGCTCATTCCAGCCGTTAACTCCAACCAGGGGGACATCATCTGCGCGGGAATGAATAAGCTCGCGGGCGACCGTGCTCAGATGGCGGACTTCGGTGACACATATTTTGAGAGTGACTTAATGCTCCTCGTTAAGAGCGACAGCGATCTCTCAGGAATTGATGCAGTCACATCAGATATGAAGCTTGCCAGCCAGATTGGCACCACGGGCGGAGATATGGTTCAGGAAATGAAGGAAGAGGGCAAGATTGCCGACAGCGTAGTTCTCAATCAGTGGACGGACTGCTATCTCCAGCTCCAGAACGGCGAAGTTCAGGGCGTAATCGTCGACAAGCCTGTAGGCGAAGCTTACCTCAAGAGCCATGGCGATATTGCTAAGTTTGCCGGTGAAAGTTTCGGAGACCACGAAGAATTCGCCTTCGCGGTTAAGAAGGGCAATACGGAGCTGCTGGATAAGCTCAATGCCGGACTTGCGAATATTAAGGCGAGCGGCAAATACGAAGAGCTCGTTGACAAATGGTTCAGCTAGTCCCGTCTACATGCGGTTCGACTATCCAATAGCCTTCGTGCAGAAGCAAGAGAAATAATAAACTAAAATAATTTAGCGACGATTAAAAGGGGAAAAGCAATATGGAATTTTATCTAAAAGGATTCCTTATCGCTTGCAGAGGAATACCTGCCACGGTAATCGTGAGCTTGGTAGCGATAGTAATGGGAGCAGCCATAGGTCTGCTCCTTGCTCTGTGTTCACAGGTAAAAAGCAGAATTCTGCGGGCGATAGCAAAGGTATATGTGGATATTGTAAGAGGCACACCAATGCTGGTGCAGGCACTCATCATGGCATACGGCATACCTCAGCTCGTGCAGTCATGGGGAATCGACTTCAAATGGACTGATTACGGCGGCATGGCGATACCGGCGGTCATCGTCTGCGGGCTCAATTCCGCGGCATATATGTCCGAGGTCATCAGGTCGGGCATACAGGCGATAGATAAAGGACAGATGGAAGCGGCGCGCTCCCTTGGAATGAGCCACGGCATGGCTATGAGGTTGGTAATCATTCCGCAGGCAGTTCGCATAATCCTTCCCGCCTTCGCCAATGAATTCGTAACTCTCATCAAGGAAACCTCCGTCCTCGGTTATGTAGGCGTGGTGGAAATCCTCAGGCATGGACAGCTTTGGAATTCGTCATCATATCAGACATTCCCTGCATATATCGGGGTTGCGATTGCCTATATGATTCTTACGATTCCGCTCTCCAAGCTCATCAACGGCTATGAGCGCAAGATGGCAAGAAAGGAGGCTGCGGCATGAGTATGATAGAAATTAAAGGGCTCGTAAAAGCCTTTGGCGATCTCGAAGTCCTAAAGGGGATAGATCAGAATGTGGAAGAAGGCGAGGTCCTCTGCATAATAGGGCCCTCGGGCTCCGGCAAATCCACCATGCTCCGATGTATCAACAGGCTGGAGGAGCCAACCGGCGGGGAGATTTATATAGACGGAAATCTCGTCACCGAGGAGAATATTGATAAGATGAGATCCAAAATGGGAATGGTATTCCAGTCCTTCAACCTCTTCCCTCATAAGTCCGTTATCGAAAACCTCACCATAGGTCCGGTGAACGTCAGGAAGGAGAGCGAAAATGACGCCGCTGAGAAAGCCATGCGGCTGCTGGAGCGAGTCGGCTTGGCTGAGAAAGCTGAGGAATATCCGAGAAATCTCTCCGGCGGTCAGCAGCAGAGGGTGGCAATCGCAAGAGCGCTTACAATGGATCCCGACGTCCTGCTCTTTGATGAGCCGACGAGCGCGCTCGATCCCGAAATGGTCGGTGAGGTTTTGGACGTAATGAAAGACCTTGCCAGAGACGGCATGACCATGGTGGTCGTGACCCATGAAATGGGATTCGCCCGCGAGGTAGCTGATAAGGTCATCTTCATGGACGAGGGGTATATAGTCGAAGAAGGCAGTCCTGAGGAGGTCTTGGGTAATCCTAAAATGGAGAGAACCAAGGACTTTCTCTCCAAAGTGCTATAATGCCTTGCTGCCATAGTTGATTGAGCATTCGCGCCTATTTATATTGAAGAGGTATTGCGACACACTTGAAGCACAAGTATCAGAGGTATATAATGACCGAGGAATGGCTATAGCCACGCAAAACAGGCAAAGAACTATTCATGCTATGTAATATTCATGTTATGTGTTGTTCTTGCTACGCAGCATTCGCACTGCCCATTTAGCGGCGGTTAGAGCCAAAGACCCCAAATATAAAACCAAATAAAAGGAGATATTAAAATGAAGGTAATCGAAACAAATAATGCGCCGGGTGCTATCGGACCATATTCGCAGGGATATATCGCAAACGGATTTGTATTTACATCCGGTCAGATTCCGGTAAATCCGGCTACAGGAGAAGTTCCCGAGGGAATAGAGGCGCAGACTCACCAAAGCTGCAAGAACGTAGCTGCACTCCTCGAGGCTGCGGGAAGCAGTATTGACAAGGTAATCAAATCCACATGCTTCCTCGCCGATATGGGAGACTTCGCCGTATTCAACGAGGTATATGCTCAGTATTTCACGGGCAAGCCGGCGAGAAGCTGCGTAGCAGCCAAGGCGCTTCCGAAAGGCGTTCTCTGCGAGATTGAAGTAATCGCAGAAGCATAAGTCCAAGCCCCTCATGCGGGGCTTTTTACTTTGCGCCGCTGTCGCGGGCTTCGCTCCTTGACCGTCGTTTTTCGGGTGCCGCCTCAGCCTACACCCGAATTCGAACCCTACCTTTACTTAAGCTTACGTCTCGGCTTCGATTCTTAATATCGCTCCACACTAACAGCCCCCTTTCGGGGGCTGAGCGTGGAGCGGATGAAGGGAATATCCGACTGTCAAGGACGCACTTTGCGCCGCTGTCGCGGGCTTCGCTCCTTGACCGTCGTTTTTCGGGTGACTTCTCAGCTTACACCCGAATTCGAACCTTCCCTTTCACTAAAGCTTACGTCTCGGGTTCGCTTCTTAATATCGCTCCACACTAACAGCCCCCTTTCGGGGGCTGAGCGTGGAGCGGATGAAGGGAAT
>JAFWFU010000032.1 GCA_017515425.1 Mogibacterium sp. | reverse complement strand
TTTTCTGTTGAGTACAGATGTGATTGCTGCTGTCAGCGTTGTCTTACCGTGGTCAACATGGCCGATTGTACCAATATTGATATGCGGTTTGGTTCTTTCAAATTTCTGTTTAGCCATTTAACTTCCTCCTTAAAAAAACGTTTTTTTAATAATAGTTAGGGACAAGCGTCCCTGTCCCTAAGCGGGTTTGCTGGAGCTGATGAGCAGACTCGAACTGCCGAAACCTCTTCCTTACCAAGGAAGTGCTCTACCTACTGAGCTACATCAGCGCATAGCACATTGATGGTACATTATGAGTCTTTAATTGTCAAGGATTTGCGCTCTGTTTTGAGTTTTGTTTTGAGTAAAATACTGAGGATAAATCGGGCATATAGGAAAAGTCAAGCCGTGCCCGCTGGGGACACGGCTTGGCGATAATTTTCTGTTAAACAGTCTGCGGGCTATCTCTTTCCCACAACCCTCACTACACAGGTGGCTTTTTTGCCTGACTGCATGATAACGGTAATCTTGGCTTTCCCGCTCTTCCTGCCTACGACCTTTCCTTTTTTGTTCACGGTGGCGACTGATTTATTGCTTGACTTCCATTTCTTAATCTTATCTCCGTTCGCATAACTGAGCTTACCCTTGAGCTTGAGCGATTTGCCCTTCTTAATCTTGTATTTTTTCTTGGCAAATTTTGCAAAGGGATTGAGTCTCGCAATCTTCTCACTTCTGACGCTGCCGCAAATACTGCACTTCGAAGTCTTTTCTCCTTCGGCTAATATCGTTGCCGGCGTGGTTATAGTCCATTCCGTCCAGCTATGATCATGCCCAGGAGTCGGATTCGGCTTTGGATCCGGTTTGGGGTTCGGATCAGGACCCGGGTCTGGGTTTGGATCAGGATTAGGATCTGGATCTGGATCAGGGTCGCTGCCCGTCGCATTTCTATCGAAGAATTCCACGCTATAGCTTATTTCTTCCGAGCCTAGGCCTGTAATCTTAACATCAAAGATGTCTCCCGCCTTATAGGAAACATTGGCAGGGCGGAATACCACATAAGGACCGCCTTGTCCGCTATATCCCTCATAAGGATTGTTCTTCGCCACATTGAAGTATTCTCCGCTTCCGGCTGCCGTATAGGTATTAGCCGTCGAGAAAGTCCAGCTTCCCGCTCCTGAGGGGCTGGAATCACGGCGCGTAAGCGTAACGCTTACATTTGAAACATCTAAAATGCTCGCATCTCCGGTTGACAGGCTCCATGGTATATTGTTGCCGAAATAGTCAACAGGCATATACTGCGCGGGCCAAGCGACTCTCTTAGCCTCGGAGCTGACGCTTTGGTCGAACGACCACATGACATTATAAGCACCGGCTTTTCCGAAACCGGTTGTACCCATTTTAGGATTCAGACACCAACGCCTATGCCCTACTCTAGCCACATTGGACGAATCGTCATCTCCTATCCATCCATTGAGGATTGAGGCATTAAGATTCGAATAACCCCAAGCTATATTAGAGCTCTTTGCACCCTCAACGCCATAGTCCCAATCCTGCTGCGACATACTATCCGGTTTCTCTCCTTCTATATAGTGGGTGAACTGATCTGTTGACCACATTACGAAGGCGGCTGCCTGCGCTTTGTCGCCCTGCGTCTGGTTTAACGCCACAGGATTAAGTCCCGCAATATATCTGATATTATTGAGCATTTGAAGTGCCGATTCTTTTGACGCTGTGGTTAGCTCTCCCCTTTGGGTATTGCGCACGGGCTCAACGGAATACGCCGCTTCGTCCGAAATGGTGACGCCGCTGTTCTTGATATAATTGCTTATCTCCTCTTTTGTGTGCTTGGTAACATTCAGAGTCTGCGCATATGCCGCGCTCCCAAACGATAAGACGAAGAGCATTGCCGCGAGCAGACAGATACCAAATCTCGCTCTTTTAAAAGTCCTTTTCATACCGATTTCCTCCTAAATACATAACGACGAGCCTTTATCTCTGCGAAGTATTTTTGTTTGTAGCGAGGCGCCGAGCGACTGAGAATCGGAGCGTACACAGTTAGTACGTGAGCACCGAAGCCGCGAAGGCAACAAAGCTACAGGCGAAAAGACAAGCCACTGTCTCTGCGCAGTATTTTCGTTCACAGCGAGGCAGCAAGCGACTGAGGAGCGGAGCATACATAGATAGTATGTGAGCACCGAAGTCGCGCAGCTAACAAAGCTGTGGGCGAAAAGACAAGCTAGAGCGCAGCGGTGATTATGGACATGCGGTATACCTCCTCCGCATCACAACCCCTCGACAAATCGTTAATCGGAGCATTGAGCCCGAGCAATATCGGTCCATACGCCGCATATCCGCCGAGTCTCTGGGCTATCTTGTATCCGATATTTCCTGCCTCTATCAGCGGGAATACGAATGTATTGGCATAGCCGGCTACCTTTGAGCCTGGGAATTTGAGCTGTCCTACTGTCGGTGATACGGCTGCGTCGAACTGCATTTCTCCGTCGATATCCATATCGGGATTGAGCTCTTTGGCAATCCTGGTCGCCTCTGCGGAAAGCGCAACTGTGCCGCCTTTGCCGGAGCCCTTTGTGGAGAACGAAAGCATTGCAACCTTTGGCTCAATGCCGAAGGTTCTGGCGCATTTTTCAATCTCAACGGCGACCTCAGCGAGCTTCTGCGCGCCTGTAAATGTTACATTTCCTTCTTTGTCAACGCTGTCTGTATAATCGAGATTTACGGCGCAGTCTCCCATGGCTATGGTGCGGAGAGCCTCGTCGCCTGTGTCGCGGTTCAGAATAAAGCAGGAGCTTACGAGATGTGCGCCTGGCTTGGTCTTTACGAGCTGGAGTGCGGGACGGATAGTGTCGGCTGTTGAATAGGTCGCACCGCCGAGAAGGCAGTCGGCTTTACCCATTTTGACGAGCATGGTGCCGAAATAATTGCCCTTGCTCAGAGCGTCTCTGCACTCTTCCTCTGTCATCTTGCCCTTCCTGAGCTCTACCATGGTCTGAACCATCTCTTCCATGCCGTCATAGGTCTCGGGGTCGATAATCTCAGCCTTGCTGATGTCAAAGCCGCCCTTCTCTGCCGCGCCCTTAATCTCAGCTTCGTTTCCCACGAGGATTACGCCCATGAGTTCCTCTTTCAAAAGCCTCTCTGCGGCTTCCTGGATTCGCGCGTCAGGCCCCTCGGTGAACACTATGGTCTTAGGCTCTGCTTTTACTTTTTCGATTAGCTTGTCAAACATGTCATCTCTCCATTTCCTTAACAAATACCGTACTGATTGCAAAAGCTGCGAGGCAGCTATATTGCCACACGAAAATTATATATCAATTATGCAGTCCGCGAATAGTTTTTTTATAAAAGCATTTGCGCCTCAGTCTTGATTTATACCCAAGTCTCGATATATGCCTAAGTCTTGATTTATGCATTAGTCTCTATTTATACCTCAGGCGAGCTGTGTGCTATAAGGCGTTAATATCGCGAATGGCGTCCAGGAGCTTGGGGAAATCCTCTTTTTTCGGCAGGCGCACGCGGGCTGCAGCTGAGGTCAGACCCTTGAAGTCATAGCCGTCAATTACGAGGACTCCGCGCTTGTAGAATTCATCTTTTAGATTGATACCCTCGTCATCATGGTAGAGAAGGAAGAGCGAATTGGTATCGAGAGTCTCCGCCATATGCAGTCTGCCCGACGCGGGGCCGCGCACCTTCTTGGTCTTGCCTGCGTCCGGACCGTTCTTAATCTTTTTGGTAATGGTCGGATTCAGAACTTCTCTGATCTCTGCCTTCATCTCTGAGAAATCCTTTTTGCAGGCTTCGATGAACTCCTCGTGCTTTAACGCCTCCGCGGCGACCTCGCGCGAAAGCTCTCCCACCATATAGGGATTTACCATTTTCTTCATATAGCCGATTAGCTCCTTGTGAGCGATTATATATCCCACTCGCATGCCCGCTAAGCCATAGCCCTTTGACAAGGTGCGAACGACGACGAGGTTCGGATATTTGGCGAAGAGCTGGACGGCGGAATTCTCCTTGGGCATGAAGTCGCCATAGACTTCGTCAATTATGACCGTAATATCCTTTTTGCGAGCCTTCCTGACTATCTCCTCTATCTCCGCAATATCAACGCTCTGGCCTGTCGGGTTGTTCGGATTATCTATATAGATGAAATTATAGTCCTTTGCCGGAAGGGAGGCCTCGGCGAATTTGTCGGCGACGAAGTGCATGGCGAGGAATTCATAGCTGTCGAATTTATAATTCTCATCACGCGATAGCTGATAGGGCGCATAATCAATGCCTATCATCTCGGCATGCATATAATAATCGGTAAACTGCGGCGAGACGCCGAGGACGACCGCATTATGAGTGTCGAAAATATTGTTTATGATATAAAGCGCGCTTATGCTGCCGTCCGTCAGGAGGATATTCTCGCGCTCAACTTCTATCTGAGGCTGCCAAAATTCGCAAATCGCATTATACAGGGCGTCGCTGTGGGGATATGCACCCATGTGCGAAGGCTCAAAGTCTTTTAAGACTTTGACGCA
Source organism: Mogibacterium sp. (assembly GCA_017515425.1). Taxonomy (GTDB): domain Bacteria; phylum Bacillota; class Clostridia; order Peptostreptococcales; family Anaerovoracaceae; genus Crickella. The sequence continues at coordinate 21,585 of JAFWFU010000032.1, read as the reverse complement.
TTCATGCGGGAATCCGTAAGGATTACAGCCTTCGCTGCAATCTATGCCGCCTTCCGGCATTTCGATATGATCCATTGCGTAGCTGATTTTTTCCTGCTCTAAGAGCTGCTTTCTAATCTTCATTTCGGCTGACCTTTCAATGCTATTATATCTTGCTCTATAATTCTTTTACTCTATTATTCCGCCGCCGAGGACGTAGTCGTCTCCATAGACGACTACGGACTGCCCGCGCGTTATGGCACGCTGAGGCTCGTCGAAAATGACGCGGACGCGATCAGGCTCCGCCTCAAGCGGTATAACCTCGCAGGGAGCCTCTCTGTGCTTGTATCTTATGCGGGCAGAGGCTCTGAAAGAGCCACTCGACGCCGCCATCGACACCCAATTAAAATCTCGCGCTATAAGCTCGCGCGTAAAAAGATCTTCGTTGTCTCCGAGCACCACGCGGTTGCCCTCTGTATCGAGGCGGAGCACATAGGCAGGTTTTTTCAGCGCGAGCCCGAGCCCCTTCCTCTGTCCAATCGTGTAGTTGATAATGCCCTTGTGACTGCCCATTACTCTGCCTTCTTCATCGACAAAGTCTCCGCCCGGATATTCACGCCCCGTATAGTCTTTGATAAATCCGACATAGTCTCCGCCAGGAATGAAGCAGATGTCCTGGCTCTCTTTCTTATGCGCGGTTACGAAGCCCTGCTCCTCAGCAATCCTCCTGACTTCCTCTTTCGTGAGCCCGCCGAGTGGAAATATAGTGCGAGCGAGCTGCTCCTGAGTCAGATTGTAGAGCACATAGCTCTGATCCTTCTCGGGATTTGCCGCCTTCCTCAGCTTGTATCTGCTGGCGGCTTCATCATATTCGATAATGGCATAATGCCCTGTGGCTATTACCGGACTATCCGACAGAGCTTCCGCGCCGAGCCTGTAAAGCTCCTCAAACTTCATGCGCCTATTGCAGAAAACGCAAGGATTTGGGGTCTGTCCGCTCTCATAAGCGCGGACGAATTTTTCTATGACTTCCTCTCGGAAATCTTCCCTCATATCAAAGAGCTTAAAGTCTATGCCGAGCCTGTCCGTGACCTTCCTCGCATCTCCCGAATTATCCGCGATTTTCTTTTCGCCTTCCTCATTTCTGAGCTCATCATCATTGTCAAAGAGGCACATCATAACTCCCGTCACCTCATATCCCGCCTGCTGCATAAGATGTGCCGCAACGGAAGAGTCCACGCCCCCGCTCATTGCTACTATTGCTTTCTTATTCATGCTGTAAGCATATTACAAAAGAGCATTATGCGCTATACCTTTTCGCGCATAAAGAGCCTAAAAAAATATTTATTATACCCTGACCGAGATGTATTAGTGGTACAATTAGCGTGAAGCAGAAGGTGAAGAGAAAGGACTCAGCTATGCTCAGCGGTAAGACAGTAATCGTCGGCGTCACCGGCGGAATAGCGGCATATAAATCGGTCAGCCTCGTAGGCGAACTGAAAAAGCAGGGCGCGAATGTTCATGTTGTGATGACTGAGAATGCGGCGGAATTCGTGACGCCGCTCACCTTTGAAGTCAGGAGCGGAAATCGCTGCATTAAGGATATGTTCGAGCGTAACTTCGAATATGATGTAAAGCATATATCTTTGGCGAAGGCGGCGGATTTGATTATCGTGGCTCCGGCTACTGCTAATTTTATAGCCAAAGCCGCGCATGGAATTGCAGATGATATGCTGAGTACGCTGGTGCTCGCAGCTAAATGCCCCAAGCTGGTGGCTCCGGCTATGAATACTGCTATGTATGAAAACCCTGCGACGCAGGCTAATATAAAAAGGATAAAGGAATACGGCTTTAAGGTGATAGAGCCGGTGAAAGGACTTCTCGCCTGCGGCGACGAAGGCAAGGGCAAGATGCCGGAGCCTGATGAGCTGCTGCAGCATGTCCTTCTCGAAATCGCGCATGAGAAGGACATGAAGGGTCTATCGGTTCTCGTCACCGCAGGCGCGACGCAAGAACCGATAGATCCCGTGCGCTATATCACAAACCATTCCAGCGGCAAGATGGGCTTCGCCATAGCGCACGCAGCAGCCTTGCGCGGCGCCGCCGTCACCCTCATCAGCGGCTCGGCAGCACTAGCCACGCCCCTCGGCGTCCACAGAATTGACATCAGGACAGCAGCCGAAATGCACAGGGAAACAACCACGGCTGCACCGGACGCCGACATCCTCATCAAAGCGGCTGCCGTCGCGGACTTCACACCGGTGGCGACATCAGACAGCAAAATAAAAAAGAAAGATGAAGTCTCCATGTCTCTGCCGCTCAAGCCCACCAAGGACATACTAAAGGAAATCGGGCTTAATAAAAAAGAAGGTCAGATTATCTGCGGCTTCGCCATGGAGACGGAAGATCTGATAGAAAATGCCAAGAAGAAACTCCAAGCCAAAAATCTCGATATGATCTGCGCCAACAGCCTTAGAGATGAAGGCGCAGGATTTGCCGGAGATACCAATATCGTGACGCTCATCACCAAGGATAGCGTCAGAGAGCTCGGCTGCCTCTCCAAGCTAGATACAGCCCACCGAATTCTCGACGCAGCCTTGGATCTAAGAAAGGCATTTGAAAAATAAAAAAACACAGAGCCCCACGCCAAGCGTGGGGTCACATCAGTATAAAAAGGAACGGAGCCGAATCCCATGCCCGACTCCGTTCCTTTTTAATCTTTCTGTTAAGCAGTCTCTAACAATTCAGCCCGCCTATCAGCATTCTTTATCCGCGAACATATCCGCGCTATACCAATTCAAGGAATACCACTTCCGCATTATCTCCCTGTCTTGGCCCGAGCTTGAGGATTCTGGTATATCCACCATTACGTCCCTCATATCCCGGAGCGATCTCGTCGAAGAGCTTTTTCACAACGTCCTCGTCAAATACATATTCGAGAACCTGTCTCCTTGCGTGAAGGTCACCCTTCTTTGCTATTGTGATAAGCTTCTCAGCCTGACGGCCTGCTTCCTTAGCTCTCATATCGGTAGTTTTAATCCTACCTTCTCTAAAGAGATCGGTTACAAGGTTTCTCAGCATGGATTTTCTGTGCGCAGAATTCCTGCCCAGCTTTTTATAACCTTTCATCAATCTACTCCTTTCGATTATTCATCATCGCTCGGCTTGAGAAAAAGTCCCAGTTCAGCCAGCTTGTTCTTTACTTCTACGAGCGACTTCATTCCGAGGTTTCTCACCTTCATCATATCCTCTTCCGTCTTTTGTGTAAGCTCCTCAACGGTGTTGATAGAAGCCCTCTTTAGGCAGTTGAAGGATCTGACTGAAAGTTCGAGTTCCTCGATAGCCATGACGAGCGCCTTCTCCTTGCGGTCCTCGTCCTTCTCTATCATAAATTTCATGTCGCTTACTTCAGCTCCCAGACCGATAAACAAATCCAGATGTTCCTGTATAATCTTAGCTCCGATAGATACACCTTCCTCAGGTGTGATAGATCCGTCAGTCCAGATTTCGAGTATCAGCTTATCATAGTCCGTGACCTGACCAACTCTTGTATTCTCCTTTGTAAAGTTGACCTTCTTAACCGGTGTATAAATGGAATCCACCGGAATGACTGCTATAGGCGTGTCGGCGGTCTTATTCTGCTCAGCAGGCACATAGCCCTTTCCTGTTGCGATATTCATCTCCATAACGAGAGTCGCATTTTCAGCAAGGGTCGCAATATGCAAATCGGGTTTAAAAATCTCGGTGTGCGCGTCTACGATAATATCCGCTGCTGTAACCTCCTTAGGCCCTACTGCGTTGATGATGGCTCTGCTGTCCTCATCACTGTCAAGCTTTACTGCAAGCCTTTTAAGATTGAGTATAATCTCCGTCACATCTTCCTTGACTCCCGGAATTGTTGAAAATTCATGCAGGATCCCGTCAATTTTGACAGATGTGATGGCAGCGCCCGGAAGAGAGCTGAGAAGAACCCTTCTCATGCAGTTACCAAGAGTCGTTGCGTAATTCCTCTCAAGAGGCTCGATTACGAATTTGCCATAAGTTCCGTTTGAATCAACTTCCTTAGTAATTGTTGGCTTAATAATCTCGATCATTCTCTTCCTCCTGTCCTGTGATATTCAGTTATTTGCCTTAATCCAACCGCGTCAGCGGCTAGGGATTCTATCTCGAGTAGAACTCTACTATGTAGTGCTCCTCGATAGGAAGATCCACGTCCTCGCGCTCGGGGCTGCGTGTCAGCTTTCCTTCGAATTTGTCGATATTAAGGTCAATCCATGCAGGAGTCGTTATGATCATTTCCCTGAGTTCTGCGAACTTAGGAGAAGATTTCGATTTCTCTCTTACCGAAACTACATCGCCCGCTTTAATCTCCATTGAAGGGATATTTGCCTTCTTGCCGTTTACCAGGAAATGTCCGTGGTTTACGAGCTGACGTGCTTCCCTTCTCGTAGCGGCAAATCCCATTCTGAATACGACATTGTCGAGTCTGCTCTCCAGCATGATGAGCAGGTTTTCACCGGCTCCGCCGGATCTCTTTGACGCCTTATCGAATAGGTTACGGAACTGTGTCTCGCTGAGTCCGTAAGTAAATCTTACCTTCTGCTTTTCATTAAGCTGTATTCCGTACTCGCTCTGCTTGCGGCGGCGTACAGCACCATGTCTCTTGGATTTTTTATTTACACCCAGATACTGAGGCTCAATGCCCAGAGCTCTCGCTCTCTTCAGTATAGGCCCTCTGTCTCTTGACATATATAACTCCTCCTTCCCGATTAGACTCTTCTCTTCTTAGGCGGTCTGCAACCATTATGCGGAATCGGTGTGATGTCCTTAATCATGGTTACCCTAAGCCCTGCGGTCTCAAGTGCTCTGACTGCGGAATCTCTTCCGGATCCCGGCCCCTTAACGTAGACCTCTACGCTCTTGAGTCCGTGCTCCATGGCCGCCTTAGCTGCGACTGTAGCTGCCTCTGCGGCTGCAAACGGCGTGCTCTTACGGGAGCCTCTGAAACCGTTGGAACCTGCTGATGACCAGCTAAGTGCATTTCCGTCCATGTCGGTCAGTGTAATTAACGTATTGTTGAAGGTGGATTGGATATGAGCCTGGCCTCTTTCAACATTCTTACGTTCTCTCTTTTTCTTCCTTACTGTTTTCTTAACAGCAGCCATAACTTATACCTCCTTCCCCTATTTCTTCTTTCCTGCAAGACGCTTAGGTCCTTTGCGGGTCCTTGCGTTCGTCTTAGTCTTCTGTCCTCTTACGGGCAGACCTCTTCTGTGTCTGATGCCTCTGTAAGCTCCGATTTCCATGAGCCTCTTGATATTGAGCGAAGTCTCTCTTCTGAGATCTCCCTCTACCATATACTCAGCGTCGATAACTCTTCTGATCTTACCTGCATCTTCTTCTGTCATATCCTTGACTCTGATGTCAGGATCCACCCCTGCTTTTGCAAGGATGTCTCTGGATGATTTCAGACCTATTCCATAGATATATGTCAGACCGTATTCGATCCTCTTATCTCTTGGAAGGTCCACTCCGGCAATTCTTGCCATTCCTTTCCTCCTTTCCCATCTTCCGTCACTTAGCCCGAGAGTGATATAGACGGGTGTTCCTTTGAATTGTGAAGCGTTTGTCTGCGCCCTCGGCGACGCAGCGCTTTATTAACTGTTATCTGCCTCTTAAGATTCTTTTTGAATACTGAGTGTAGCGACAGAATTTCAATGCCATACAGGGCGCGAAATTATCATGCTGCACCACCGCTATCATAGGCAGGGATTAATTTTTCGTCAGACGAGGCGCACGAGCAAATCGCGAACGCGCATACATTGCTCGTATGTAAGTGAACGATTTGCGAAGTGCAACAAAGTATGGCGGAAAATTAACCCTGCCTTTGCTTATGCTTCGGGTTTTCGCAAATAACCATTACCCTGCCATTTCTCTTAATTACCTTACACTTGTCGCACATTGGCTTTACTGATGCTCTAACTTTCATTACTTCTCCCTCCAAGTTATTCTACCCCTTGTTAAATCATAGGGTGATAATTCAACCTTAACTCTGTCACCTGGCAGTATTCTGATGTAGTTCATTCTAATCTTGCCTGAAATATGGGCGAGTATCTCGAAATCATTATCGAGTTTTACCTTGAACATTGCGTTTGGCTGTGCATCAATTACGGTGCCCATAGCCTCAATAGTATTGCTCTTAGCCATTCATTCCCTCCTATAACAGAGTCAAAATCTCAGGTTCACCGTCCGTCACAAGTATGGTGTTTTCATAATGTGCGGACCTGCTTCCGTCTGCGGTTACAACTGTCCAATCGTTAGCGAGAGTTCTTACCTTATAAGTTCCGAGCGTTATCATGGGCTCTATGGCGAGGGTCATTCCCCTCTTTATCCTCGCTCCTGTTCCTTCCTTTCCGTAGTTCGGAATGAGCGGATCCTCGTGGAGTGCAGAGCCCGTACCATGCCCCGTATAGTCTCTTACGACGCCCATGCCGTTTGACTCGGCTGTCTGCTGCACGGCATGTCCTATATCGTTTATCTTATAGCCTTCCATGGCGTATTTAATACCTTCGAAGAAGCATTCGCGCGTAATATCTATCAGTCTTTGATCCTCCGCGCTTATCTGCCCTACGGGATATGTCCTCGCCGCGTCGCTGTTATAGCCTTTGTATGTGGCACCGACGTCGACGCTTACTATATCCCCCTCGGCGAGCTTTCTGTCCTTGCTCGGTATGCCGTGGATTACCTCTTCGTTTACGGATATGCACGCCGCACCTGGGAAGCCGCTATAGCCCTTGAAGGTCGGCTTCATGCCATGCGACTCTATCCTCTTCTCGGCAAAGTCGGCTATATCCTGGGTGCTCATGCCCGGCTTTATAAAATCAGCCAGGTCATAGAGAAGCTCTGCGGTCACCTTGCATGGCTCCCTTATCAGCTCAATCTCTCGTTTTGATTTAATAACAATCATTTTAAGCTCCGAATTCGGCGCAGATTTCAGCAAATACGAGATTCGGGTCTTGATCGGCGTTGAAGTTTTTCAGAGCTCCGGTCTCGCTATAATAGCCAATGAGAGGAGCAGTTGATTCCTCATAGACCGCAAGCCTATTCTCCGCGGTCTCTCTCGAATCATCTTTTCTCTGTTCAAGCTCACCGCCGCATCTGTCGCATACTCCCTCTACCTTAGGCGGGGAGAATTTGACATGGCAGCTGGCTCCGCAGCTCTTGCATACCCTCCTGCCGGTGAGTCTCTCAATCAGAACCTCGTTTCCGACCTCAAAATTTATTACGGCGTCCAGCTTCTGACCCTGAGCTTCGAGGAATTTGTCAAGCTGCTCTGCCTGGAAGATAGTGCGTGGGAAACCGTCCAAGAGGTATCCGTCCTTGCAATCTTCCTGCATGAGCCTGTCCTTGACGAGATCCACAAAGAGCTCGTCCGGCACAAGCTGTCCGGAGTTCGTATACTCCTGAGCCTTCTTTCCGAGCTCAGTTCCCTCTTTGATATTCGCGCGGAAGATGTCTCCCGTGGAAATCTGAGGGACATTGTATTTTTCTACGAGTCTGACCGCCTGAGTGCCTTTGCCTGCACCCGGAGGTCCGAGTAATACTGCTCTCATTTTTTACCTCTCTACTTCAGGAAGCCCTGATAATTCCTCATCAGCATTTGATTCTCAAGCTGCTGCACAATGTCCAGCGCAACTCCGACCATGATCAGAAGTGAAGTACCTCCGAATGCGAAGTTGAAAGGTGTGAACACGCTTATGACAGTCGGAAGCGTAGCTACTGCCGCAAGGAATAGTCCTCCCGCAAGGCAGAGCCTGCTCATAATTCTCGACAGATACTCTACCGTGGCAACTCCCGGTCTTATTCCCGGAATAAATCCGCCGTTCTGCCTCATCTGCTCGGCAACATCTGCCGGATTGAATGTAATCGCCGTATAGAAATATGTAAAGAATATCGTCAGAAGGATATTCAATGCTCCGTACAGCCATACTCCCGGATTGCCTGATGGCGACAGATATTTCGTCACAAAGTCCGTGAATTCCGTGCCTTGCGCGAAATATGTGATAGTCAGCGGGAATTGAAGCAGCGATATTGAGAAGATGATAGGAATTACGCCAGCCTGATTTACCTTCATAGGAATATGAGTCGACTGACCACCGTACATCTTGCGTCCAACTACACGCTTCGCATACTGAACCGGAATCTTTCTGGTTCCCTGCTGCATCTCTATGATTACCATGGTTACCAGAACGGCAGCTATCAGCAGTACGATTACCGCCACAACGCTCACCGCTCCGTCCTTAACCTGAACGAAAACGCTCCTGACTGCGGACGGCAGCCTCGCGACTATACCGCCGAAGATTATCATTGAGATACCGTTGCCGATACCATACTCGTTAATCTGCTCTCCCAGCCACATCAGGAATGCCGTACCTGCGGTCAGCACTACTATGATAGTAATCGTGCTGAATACGCTATGGTCTGTAATCGCATTTCTGAAAAGACCGATAGTAAGACCGATAGCCTGGATAAGTCCGAGAACTACAGTCATATACCTCGTAATCGCAGCCATTTTCTTACGCCCCTCCGCTCCCTCACGAGCAAGACGCTCGAAATATGGGAAGGCGATCGTAAGAAGCTGAATGATGATCGAGGCTGTGATATAAGGCGTAATGCTCAGCGCAAATATCGTGAAATTGCTGAATGCGCCGCCCGAGAACAAATCGAACAAGTCGAGCAATCCCGTCTCGCCGGAAAACATCTGCGCAAGATATTCTCTATCAATATTCGGAACCGGAATATTCGAACCGATTCTGAATACCAGCAACATCAGAAGTGTGAAGATTATTTTCTGTCTGATCTCGGGTATTTTCCATGCCTTAGAGAAAGTCCTCACAAGTTCCATTAGATGACCTCTGCCTTTCCGCCTGCCTTCTCAATCTTCTCGGCAGCGCTCTTGCTGAATTTCGCAGCCTTTACGGTAAGCTTCTTCTCAAGCTCTCCGTTTCCTAGAACCTTCACTCCGTCGAGTGCCTTCTTGATGACGCCCTTCTCGATAAGAGCTGCGGCATCTACTGTAGCACCTTCGTCAAATCTGTTAAGATCCTTAATATTTACTTCAGCATACTCTTTAGCCCATTTATTGTTGAAGCCTCTCTTCGGAAGCCTTCTGTAGAGTGGCATTTGGCCACCCTCAAAACCGAGTCTGACTCCGCCGCCGCTTCTTGAATTCTGACCGTTCATACCTCTTCCGGCAGTTGTGCCCTGTCCGGTTCCCTGACCGCGTCCAATTCTCTTAGGGGCTTTAGTCGAGCCTTCCGGCTTTTTAAGTTCATGAATTCTCATGGCCCTGCCCTCCTTATACTTCTTCTACCTTGAGCAGATGTGAAACCTTGTTGATAGCTCCTCTAGTAGCCGGAGAGTCCTCCATCTCTACAGAGTGGTTGAGCTTTCTGAGACCGAGAGCCTCTACAGTCCTTCTCTGCTTAGGCTGGCAAGCGATAGGGCTCTTAACAAGTGTGATTTTCAGTTTTCCCATTTCTCCTGCCTCCTATCCGATAATTTCTTCCGGTGTCTTACCACGGCGCTTTGCAACTTCCTCTACGGTCGTCAGGCTCTTGAGCCCTTCCATAGTTGCCCTCGCCATGTTTCCGGTATTGCTCGTTCCGAGCGACTTGGCTCTTACGTCCTTAATGCCTGCTGCCTCGAGCACTGTACGCACGGATGAACCCGCGATTACGCCCGTACCCTTTGCGGACGGCATGATGAGAACCTTGCCCGCTCCGAACTCACCTATAGTCTCATGTGGAACCGTAGTTCCGACTGTAGGCACATATATCATTTTCTTCTTGGCATCCTCTGTTGCCTTTCTTACAGCCTCGGGAATCTCGATAGCCTTGCCGAGCCCCATACCTACATGACCTTCGCCGTCGCCTACAACTACAGTGACGGAGAATCTCATATTGCGTCCGCCCTTTACAGTCTTGGCTACACGTCTGATGTCAACGATTTTTTCTGTAAGCTCCATCTTGGATGCGTCTACTCTATTCTGCATTCGTATCCTCCTTTAGAATTTCAGGCCTGCTTCGCGTGCTGCGTCTGCGAGCTCCTTAACCCTTCCATGGAAGAGGTAGCCGCCCCTGTCAAAGCACACTTCCTTGATACCCTTAGCTACAGCTTTTTCTCCAATCGACTTGCCTACCAGCTTGGCAGCCTCTTTGTTGCCGCCGTAGAAATCCTTCTTATTTATATCCTTGTCCAGCGACGAAGCGCTCACGAGAGTCGTGCCGTTTACATCATCAATAATCTGAACCGATATATTGGCATTCGAACGGAATACGCACATTCTTGGCTTCTCAGGAGTTCCGAAAACGCTTTTGCGAACTCTTGCATGTCTTTTAAGTCTTTGATCATTTCTGCTTTTGTTTGCCATTTTCTTTCCTCCTTTCCTATGCGCCTGCTGCGGCACTCTTGCCTTCCTTCTTGCGGATAATCTCGCCTTCGTAGAGGATTCCCTTGCCCTTATAAGGCTCAGGCTTTCTCCAAGCTCTGATGTCTGCGGCATAATTGCCTACGAGAGCCTTGTCGATACCCTTTACTACGATAGTATTAGCGTCCGGCGCGTCCGTCGTGATTCCTTCGGGATCCGTAAGCTCTATAGGATGTGAATATCCCAGCTTCAAGACGAGCTTATTCCCCTGCTTTGCGGCGGAATAACCTACGCCGACGATGTTCAGCTTCTTCTCATATCCGTTAGTAACTCCCTCTACCATATTTCTGATGAGCGAGTTAGCCAGACCATGCTGCGATCTGTTTTCTCTTGTGTCGTTAGGTCTTGAAACTCTGAGTGTTCCGTCCTCTACCTTGATACTGATGTCAGAACCGATAGTTGCGGAAAGCTCACCCTTGGGCCCCTTAACCTTAACGACGTTTCCATCTGCCGTTACTTCTACGCCGGCAGGGATGGTGATCGGTCTTAAACCTACTCTTGACATTGTCTACCTCCTACCAAACGTAACAAATAACTTCTCCGCCTACTCCCAGCTTGCGAGCTTCCTTGTCGGTGATAACACCCTTGGAAGTCGAGAGAATGGCTACTCCGAGTCCTCCGAGCACCTTAGGTACTCTGTCCGCCTTAGCGTATACTCTGAGACCCGGCTTTGAAATCTTCTTAATTCCGATGATTGTCTTTTCACGGCTTGGGCCGTATTTAAGATTAACCTTGATAGTTCCCTGAGCATTGTCGGAAACTACTTCATATCCGCTGATAAATCCTTCATTGAGGAGGATCTCTGCAATTGACTTCTTCATCTTTGAAGCCGGAATGTCAACTGTCGGATGTCCCGCCATGTTGGCATTTCTGATCCTTGTCAGCATATCTGCGATTGGGTCTGTCATTGACATAACAGTATGTTCTCCTTTCTTTAAGCGGTTTCCCCGAAGGGACCTGCGAAAATTGTCTTACCAGCTTGCCTTCTTAACGCCAGGGATTTCACCCTTATAAGCAAGCTCTCTGAAGCAGATACGGCAAATTCCGTACTTCTTCAAAACAGAATGCGGTCTGCCGCAAACTTTACATCTTGTATAAGCCCTTGTTGAATACTTAGGCTTTCTTGTCTGCTTAACCTTCAGTGAAGTCTTTGCCATACTCTCCTCCTAACTAATTAGCACTCTTCTCAAACGGCATTCCCATGAGCTCCAGAAGGGCACAAGCCTCTTCGTCCGTCTTAGCTGTCGTCGTAAATACGATATTCATACCCTTGATGGTATCTACATCATCATATACGATTTCAGGGAAGATGAGCTGCTCCTTGAGACCCATTGAGTAGTTGCCTCTGCCGTCAAAGGAGTTTCTGGAAAGTCCCTTGAAGTCTCTTACTCTCGGAAGGGAAATATTGAACAGCTTGTCAGCAAATACATACATCTTATTTCCTCTGAGTGTAACCTTGGCTCCGACAGGCATTCCCTCTCTGACCTTGAAGTTAGCGATCGACTTGCGCGCCTTGGTAACAACAGGTCTCTGACCCGTGATGAGGGCGATCTCCTTAACCGCACTCTCGAGCACCTTGGCATTGTCCTTAGCCTCGCTCAGTCCCATATTGACTGTGATCTTAGTCAGCTTAGGCACCTCCATAGGATTGGAGTAGCCGAATCTTTCCTGCATGGCTTTAAAAACTTCCGTCTTATACTTGTCTTTAAGTCTGATTTCCATATTCGCTCCTCCTTTCCTAGTCGATTACCTTTCCGCTTTTCTTTGAAACTCTTACTTTCTTTCCGTCTCTGATCTCGTGTCCGATCCTCGTGGCAGCCTTAGCGTCCTTGTCATAGTACATGACATTAGATGCGTCGATAGGTCCCTCGAGGTGCTTAATCTCAGCGGCGGATGTCCTTGTCGCCTTGGCGTGCTTTGTCTGCATATTCACACCCTCGACAACAACTCTGTTCTTCTTAGGAATCGTTCTGAGGACTGTTCCGGTCTTACCCTTGTCCTTTCCTGCGATTACTACTACTGTATCGTCTTTCTTAATCTGCATCACTACACCTCCTACAGTACTTCCGGTGCCAATGACACGATTTTCATGACGCCGGTATCACGAAGCTCTCTTGCGACAGGTCCGAAGATACGAGTACCTACAGGTGTCTTGTCGTGTCTGTCCTTGATGATAACCGCTGCGTTCTGGTCGAATTTGACATATGAACCGTCACTTCTTCTTGTACCGCGCTTGGTTCTTACTACAACTGCCTTTACTACATCGCCCTTTTTAACGGCGCCGCCCGGTGCAGCGTCCTTAACGGAGCATACGATAACGTCTCCGATATTGGCGTACTTGCGTCCGGTTCCTCCGAGCACTCTTATGCAGAGCAGCTCTTTAGCTCCGGAGTTATCGGCAACTCTTAATCTACTTTCAGTCTGTATCATATTCGCTGCCTCCTTACTTAGCTTTCTCTACGATCTTGACAAGTCTCCATCTCTTATCCTTCGACAGAGGTCTCGTCTCCATAATCAATACTTTATCGCCGATACCGCATTCGTTCTGCTCATCGTGAGCCTTGAACTTTACGGTTCTCTTGACGCCCTTTCCGTACAGAGGGTGTCTGACTATGTCTTCTGTTGCTACGACTACGGTCTTGTCCATCATATCGCTTGTGACGATACCGATTCTGGTCTTTCTTCTATTTCTTTCCATTTGTCAGATTCCTCCTTTCTAAGCGTTCTTACCCTGTTCGACCTCACGCATGATGGTCTTTACTCTTGCAATATCTCTTCTTACTTCCCTCATCTTTACGGGGTTTTCAAGCTGTCCCGTAACATGCTGGAATCTCAGGTTGAAGAGCTCCTGCTTCATTCTGTCGAGTTCGGCAGTTCTTTCCTGGTCTGTCATCTTTCTGATTTTGTTCAGATCCATTATCTAGCCCCTCCTTCCTGACCTCTTACGACGAATTTGCACTTAATCGGCAGCTTGTGAGCTGCAAGTCTCATGGCTTCCTTAGCCTGTTCCTCTGTAACTCCGTCGATTTCAAACATTACTCTGCCCGGCTTTACAACCGCTACCCAATACTCAGGCGCTCCCTTACCGGAACCCATACGCACTCCGATAGGCTTCTTACTTACCGGTTTATGCGGGAAGATCTTGATAAATACCTTACCGCCTCTTTTGATGGACCTCGTCATTGCTACACGAGCCGCCTCTATTTGGTTGGAGTCTATCCAGCCGCGGTCGTCAGCAGCTAGTCCATATGATCCGTATGCTACGGTATTGCCCTTTGTGGCGATACCCTTCATTCTGCCACGGTGCTGTTTTCTGCGTTTAACGCGCTTTGGCATTAACATGGCGAGTTTCTCCTTTCCTTAATACTATGCTTCTGTCTCCTCTGCAGGCTTTGCTGCGGCTTCTTCTACCTGAGGTGCTTCTACCTGAGCCGCCTCTACTTCAGCTGCCGTCTCCGGAGCAGGAGCAGCCTGTACCTTAGGTGCCTTGCGAACTCTAGTCGTCGCCGGCTTAACCTCCGGCTTGGCATCGCGTTCGAATCTTCTTCCGTCTCTTCTGCCTTCTCTGCGGTCAGAGGATCTTCTGTCCTTGCGATCGGCTCTTCTGCCTCTCTTATCCTTCTTGTCCGCATCTGATGAAGGAACGGAATCCTTGAGACCCTTGTCGAGAATCTCACCGTGGTTTATCCATACCTTTACGCCGATCTTTCCGTATGTCGTATCGGCTTCGGCAAATCCATAGTCAATATCGGCTCTGAGCGTATGCAGAGGTACATTGCCCTCGCTGTACTTCTCGGATCTGGCGATTTCCGCACCGCCGAGTCTGCCCGAGCATACGATTTTAATTCCCTTTGCGCCAGCCTTCATTGTGCGGCCGATAGGCTGCTTCATAGCTCTTCTGAAAGAAGTTCTTCTCTCCAGCGACTGAGCTACAGCCTCCGCCGTAAGCTGTGCGTCGAGCTCCGTCTTCCTGACTTCCTCGATACTTACATCGACTGTTCTGCCCGTCAGCTTGATGAGCCCCTTCTTGAACTCCTCAATGCCCTCTCCGGATCTTCCGATTACCATACCCGGTCTAGCACACATAACGATTACCTTCACCTTCTCGGCGGCAGGTCTTTCGATTACGATACCTGATATTCCGGCATTATAGAGTTTCTTCTTTACATATGTTCTAATATGATTGTCTTCTACAAGGAATTCCGCAAAGTCGCTTTTTCTGGCAAACCACTTTGAGCTCCAATCCTTGTTGACGCCAACTCTCATTCCATGTGGATTGACTTTCTGACCCATTAGCGAACCTCCTCTTTATCAGCTTTCTTTTCAGCCTTCGCGTCAGACTTCTCAGTCGCAGGCTTTTTCTCATCAGCCTTCTTAGCCTCTGTTTTCTTAGCCGCAGGCTTCTTCTCAGCCTTTGCCTCGGACTTCTTTGCCGCAGGCTTCTTGTCCTCAGCCTTCGCGTCAGACTTCTTTGCCGCTGGCTTCTTAGCCGCGCCCTCAGCCTTAGTTTCGGACTTTTCAGCCTTGCTCTCCTCAGCCTTAGCCTCTGCCTTCGCCTCGTCAGCCTTGGCGTTTTCAGTCTGAGGCTTTACCTCTGCCTTGAAGTTTTCTCTTTCCTTGAGCACCACATTGATGTGGCTGGTTCTCTTGAGGATCATTCCGGCTCTTCCCTGCGCTCCCGGTCTCCAACGCTTCATTGTCGGGCCCTGGTTGGCATTGATCTCTGCTACATACAGAGCGTCCGGATTCATATCGTGATTGTTTTCGGCATTCGCTGCTGCCGACTGTACTACCTTCTCTACGAGCTCAGACCCCTTACCCGGTGTGAACTGTAGAATTGTAAGTGCTTCCGCAAGATCCTTTCCTCTTACCAGATCGGCAACAGGCTTGAGCTTGCTTGAGGACATCCTTACATACTTGGCTACTGCTCTAGCTTCCATAGTATAGCTTCTCCTTTCTGTCACCTGCTTAGAGTTTTCTGTCACCTGAGTGACCTCTGAATGTTCTGGTTGGAGCAAATTCTCCGAGTTTATGTCCTACCATATCCTCCGTGATATATACAGGCACATGCTTGCGTCCGTCGTGGACTGCGATAGTATGACCTATCATCTGCGGGAAAATTGTGGATGGTCTGGACCATGTCTTAATTACCTGTTTCTCGCCCCCTGCGTTCATCTCCTCGATTCTTTTCAGAAGCTTTTTATTGACGTAAGGGCCCTTTTTAAGCGATCTTCCCATTAACTTGCTCCTCTCTATTTACCATTCCTTCTCCTAACAATATACTTGTTGGAGTCTTTGTTCTTCTTGCGTGTCTTATAACCGAGTGTCGGCTTACCCCATGGAGTAACAGGACCTTTGCGTCCGATAGGAGCTCTACCTTCACCACCGCCATGCGGGTGGTCGTTCGGATTCATTACGGAACCTCTTACAGTAGGTCTCCAGCCCATATGTCTCTTGCGACCGGCTTTTCCGATATGGATATTGCCGTGGTCGATATTGCCGACCTCTCCGATAGTGGCTCTGCACTCCATTCTTACCATTCTCACTTCTCCGGAGGGGAGCCTTACCTGTGCATAGTCTCCCTCTTTAGCCATCAGCTGCGCTCCGTTTCCGGCTGCTCTTACAAGCTGCGCGCCCTTGCCCGGCTTGAGCTCGATATTATGAATGATAGTACCGAGAGGAATATTCGCAATCGGAAGCGCGTTGCCAGGCTTGATGTCCGCATTAGGGCCCGATTCGATAACGTCGCCGACCTTGAGTGTATTCGGTGCGATGATATATCTCTTCTCGCCGTCTGCATACGCTACGAGTGCGATATTTGCTGTTCTGTTAGGATCGTACTCGATTGTCTTAACAGTTGCAGGAATATCGTCCTTGTTTCTCTTGAAGTCGATAATCCTGTATTTAGGTCTATAGCCACCGCCTCTATGTCTGACGGTGATCTTGCCTCTTACATTGCGTCCTGAATGCTTTTTAAGTGTGACCGTAAGAGACTTTTCCGGCTTGTCGGTTGTAATCTCCTCGAATGTGGAGACCGTCATACCTCTCAGGCCCGGAGTCGTTGGTTTATATTTTCTGATTCCCATTTCTCTACTGCCTCCTTAAACTACATATCCTGGAAGATCTCGATCTCCTTGCTGTCAGGAGTGAGCGTTACGACCGCCTTCTTATATGAAGAAGTTGTACCGAATGTTCTTCCAAGTCTCTTTCTCTTTCCGCTTACGTTCATTATGTTGACCTTGGCTACGTCTACGCCGAAGATCTCTTCGACAGCCTTGCGAACCTCGGTCTTATTGGCTTCCTTCGCCACCTTGAACGCATATTTCTTATCAGCCGCCATATCCATCGTATTTTCTGTGATGATAGGTCTGATGATTACGTCGTATCCGGTTTTCATTATGCGTACACCTCCTCGATCTTCTTGGCTGCTGCCTCGGTGAGCACGAGTGTGTAGTGGTTTACAATCTCGTATACGTTCATGGTGCTTACCAGAGCTGTTCTGACGCCCGGGATATTGCTTGCGGATCTGACTACATTGTCGTCCTTCTCAGCCATGACGATTAGCGCCTTCTTATCTGCTTTGATATTCTCAAGAACCTTTATCATCTCCTTGGTCTTAGGCTCTGTGAACTTGAACTCGTTTACCACGATCAGCTCGTTGTCAGCAACCTTTGCGGAGAGCACCGACTTGAGAGCGAGTCTCTTGAGCTTCCTGTTCAGGGAATATCTATAGCTTCTCGGCTTCGGTGCGAATACCACTCCGCCGCCGACCTGTGTCGGGTCTGTGGAACTTCCCTGTCTGTGGCGTCCTGTTCCCTTCTGTCTGAAAGGCTTGCGTCCGCCTCCTCTTACCTCTGCTCTTGTCTTGGCAGATTGGGTTCCCTGTCTCTGGTTCGCAAGATAGTTCTTGACTACTTCATGTACTGCGAATTCGTTTGGCTCGATTCCGAAGATTTCATCTGAAAGTGTGATGTCTCCGACCTTCTTGCCTTCAACGTCTACTACGTTTAGCTTTGCCATTTTCAGTTCCTCCTTTCCGCCTATTTATCCTGACCCTTGATCGCCGGTCTGATCTTTACGAGTCCGCCCTTCCTTCCCGGAATAGCGCCCTTAATCATCATGATATTGCGATCGTCGAGCTTCTTTACAAGTACTACGTTCTGTACGGTCACCGTATCTCTACCCATGCGTCCCGGGGCTTTGTTGCCCTTGAATACTCTTGATGGATATGTACCGGCTGCGAGTGCTCCGGCAAGTCTCTTATGCTTCGAGCCGTGAGTCATAGGCCCTCTGCGGTGTCCATGTCTCTTGATATTACCCTGCGTACCTTTACCCTTTGAAGTTCCGGTTACGTCGAGCTTCATGCCTTCCTCGAAGTCGGCTACCGTGATAACCTGTCCTACTTCGTAGGTCTCGCCCTCTGCCGGTCTGAACTCAGCGAGGTGCTTCTTCACGTCGACTCCCGCCTTGGCGAAGTGACCCGTGAGAGGTTTGTTCACTCTCTGCTTCTTCTGATCCTCGAAGCCTACCTGTACGGCGTCATATCCGTCCGTCTCGACCGTCTTGATCTGTACTACAGTCTCAGGGCCGGCTTCAACTACAGTTACCGGGATGACTGTTCCATCCTCGGCGAAGATCTGCGTCATTCCGATCTTCTTGCCCAATAATGTTTTCATATAGGTTCCTCCTAACTTTCTTACAGCGGATCGCTCTGGTTTGCGGTAATAACCTTCGTCTCAGCGGTGAACTGCATGCTCGCTTCGCTTTGCGCAGTTCTCGCACGGGAGCTTCCGTCGGCTCGTTCCTCGCCGGGAAGGCTCTCCGCCTCTCATGCGATCTTTCTAATCAGCTTAGAGCTTGATCTCGATATCAATTCCCGCAGGAGCGTCGAGTTTCTGCAGCGCGTCGATACATTTTGTCGTTGCGTTCGTTACATCAATGAGTCTCTTATGAGTTCTCTGCTCAAACTGCTCTCTGCTGTCTTTGTACTTGTGGACGGCTCTGATGATTGTGACAACTTCCTTCTCCGTCGGGAGTGGAATAGGTCCGCTCACATCTGCGCCTGTCTTTTGTACCGTGTCTACGATCTTTGCTGCATATTTGTCGAGCAGCGCGTGGTCGTAAGCCTTCATTCTGATTCTGATCTTGGATAGTTCGCTCATTGCTTCCTCCTGTTAAATGATTTGTACTAATTGTCGCTATGCTTGTACAGGACTTCGCTGCCTTGTATTTGCATGCTTTTCGGCTCTCGGAATGCCTTCTTTGAGTCTCTTACACCTGTATGCGCGTTTCCTGTCGGTACGCGCATAAGAAAACAGCGAAACTTCCGTCCTCATCAGGTGAGGACTTCTCAGCAGAAATTATCCGATAGCGCGGTAACTTCCTGCTTCTTCGCGTTTAACAAGCCTTTGTATTATAATAATCCTGCATGCTGAATGCAAGATTATTTTGAAATTTTTTCGAATTATTTTTTTGTATTTTTTAGCGCAAATATCCCCGTTTTACAAGGCTTTGTGGCATTTTTCTTCTAACACTTCGTCTCGCGTTTCCCGCGCCACTATTTATAGTGCCGTTTCGCTTTTTAAATCCCATATATAGTAAAAGGAACCGAGAATGAGGTCGGATCCCTTGTTGTATGAACAGTATAAATAAGATAAGCTCCTTCTACATGCACTATCAAAAGCGCAGAACCACGAAGCTGCTACCGAAGGGGCTTAGCCCCGTAGGTCAAGGTTTCTTACCTTACGGCAACGCCGTATTCTCACAAGAAGCCTTTCAAAGCTACGGGCGAAAAAGACAAGCTTTTAGGTCTCTATCTTGCAAGTATGTCTCTTCGTCACCTTATCATAACTTATCCCACATATGACGATGTCATCTGAATATTCCGCAGGTATAAGCGGATAGTTCCTATTCTTTATCTGGTCTATCGCCGTGTCTGTCGCTTCGTTCACCTTTAACTCTATGATTATTGCAGCGCCGTCCTTTCCCGGACGCGGCAGGAATACCAGGTCCGCATAGCCTTTTCCGCTGGCATATTCTCTGTGCATTATGTAGGTCTTCCTCGCTGAGTAGAATGCAAGTACCAATATGCTTGCCAGTGTATTCTCATCATTATATGCGAATATGCTGCTGTATCTGTCATGCCCATCCTCTATCGCAGCAGAAACCGTTTCAGCTTCTCCTCTCAGCATTGCTTTCATAAGTTCATCAGACGCCTTTATGTCATTCATGATGACTTCCCATCCTCTGTCCTTGATACACGCTATAAACTCGCTTTGGACTTCGTTATTTGGAATCCACACTTCATTTGTATCAAAATCATATGTGAGATATCCCAAATGTATGAGAAGCGTCAATACATCATCCGCACTTGTGAGAGATCTCATATCGTTTTGGAATGTTCTCGTATCTATAGCTATACGGCCCCCCGCCACCATTTTCATGACCTTTTCTCTCAGTCCGTCAAAGTTCATCTCTATATATACTTTGAGTGCTTCGAATGTCTCCGTCTGTGTCCAATAGTTATCATAATCACGTCCTGTCATTGACATGACAACTGAACGCGGGTTATATACCGATATTCCTTTTAGGTTATAGCCATCATACCAGCATTTTTCTTCTTCATAGGACATATCGTATTTATGACATAGTTCTCTGACCTCTTCCTCGGTAAAGCCTGTTTCTTTCGCCATTTCTCTGGGATTAGTCATTGACACTTCCGTAAACATATTAAGAGCGCTATGCTGTCCGTACTTCTTCACGGGCAATATTCCCGTCATATATGCGAGCGCCACATACGGCTGGTCTTTTAAGAGGTTTCTCAGATAATCCAGATATTTTTTCTGCGCTTCTTCATCTTCCTGATGTACTCGGAATATGCAGTCCCATTCGTCAATGATAAATACAATCGGGACTTTTGTTTTGGCAAACAACTTAAGCAGCATAGATGAAAGATTACGAATCTTTGGCATGATAATATCCGGATATTCTTCCATCACCTCTGCCATAAGCTCTTCTTCCAGCAATTCAATCATATCATCCATGTCTTTCGACGGAGTCAGGAAGTTATGCATATTAAGCTGGATTACATTATATTTATTCAGGTGTTCCTTGTATGAAGCGTCCTTTACTATAGCCAAGTCTTTGAACAGCTCTTCGGAGTCGCAGCTTCTGTCGTAATATGCTGAAAGCATCTGAGCCGCCATTGACTTTCCGAAGCGGCGCGGACGGCTCACGCATACAAATCGTTCTTGAGTGGAAATGCGCTCATTTGTGCCGGCTATCAGTCTGCTTTTATCCACATATATTTGTGAATTAAGGCTTATCTTAAATAAATCATTCCCAGGATTAAGATATATACCCATATCTTCCACACTCCTTCTTGTATTTTCTCTAATTTTACCACATGCTATAGGCTGACAAAACGCTTTTACGCCAAAACACCTTTCGTCTGTTCTGTTACAGAACGGTTTTTGTTAAGATTCTTCCTCGACTGTCGCTCCTCAGAATGACAGAGCATGTCATCCTGAACGAAGTGAAGGATCTTAATTATAAGCAAATAGGGGCTGCGTGAGCCCCCACTTGCGTGTTCAGTTACAGAACGGTTATAACTCGGATTCTTCTCAGAACCCTATGTTAGCAATTTGTTGTTTTCTGTCGTTCTGAGACTTTCAAGCGTCAGAATGACATTACTTCACTGTTACCTTCTTGCCGGCGTTTGCCTTCGTGAAGAATTTCTTATACTTCTTGATGAGCTTCTGCTTAGCCTTCTTGCTGCCGCCGACCTTAACCTTAATGGTCTTGACCTTAGAACCCTTGAGACTTCCCTTTACTTTGGCTTTTGTCAGGTATTTGGTCTTGAGTACGACTGTGCTTACTTTACTCTTCTTAAAGGCATTCTTGTCAATCTTCTCTACGTTAGCTCCAAGTGTAACCTTCCTGATCTTCTTTGCTATGAACGCCTTAGCTCCTACTCTTACCACTTCGTAGCTCTTTCCTTCATAGGTTACCGTATTAGGTATTTTGACCGATTTGGCATTCTTGGCAAGAATGAGCGTTACATCTCCGTCTCCCGTTGTATCAGGCTCTTTGTCCACTCTATAGGTATTATTATCTAC
>JAFWFU010000031.1 GCA_017515425.1 Mogibacterium sp. | reverse complement strand
TTACTAATATTCAGCTTATCGGCGCTATTTCCTCTTTCTAAGGATAAAGCCCTCGCCGGGTACGCGCTTAAATCGTATTTTCAGCTTTTGTTGCGGGTGAGGAGCGCTTTCTATCGCCTCTCCGTCCTCGTTATACATTTCGGTGATTACTTCCTCATAAAAGGGAGTTCTCGGTCCGAAAATCTCTACCGTATCTCCGACAGAAAACTTATTCCTCTGCTCCACATTCGTAAGCCCCGAAGCCTCGTCGTGAGTTCCGACGAGCCCGATAAACGAATAATCCCTTGTATAATCACTCGTGAGATAGTTCTGATCCCTGTCAGTCGGTTTATTATAGTAAAATCCATGGGTGAATTCCCTATGGCTTACCTTGCATAACTCCTCGAAATGGACGGGATTAAAGCGATACACCACGGGATTAGCCAAATAGTCATCAATGGCAGCCCTGTATGCGGAAACGACCGTAGCCACATAGTACATTGACTTCATTCTGCCTTCTATCTTGAAGGATTTGATTCCCGCGTCCACCAAATCGGGAATTCTGTCAATCATGCAGAGATCCCTTGAATTCATTATATAACTTCCGCGCTCATCTTCATCTATGGGATAATACTCCCCAGGTCTCTTCTCTTCGACGAGGGCATATTTCCACCTGCATGGGTGAGTGCAGGCGCCCCTATTGGCGTCGCGCCCCACCATGAAGTTGCTGAGAAGGCATCTTCCTGAATATGAAATGCACATTGCGCCGTGGACAAATGCCTCGATTTCCGTCGCCTCAGGAAGTGCGGCTTTCATAGCCTTTAGCTCCTCAAGGCTCATTTCCCTCGCCGCAACTATCCTCTTGACCCCATGTGAAGCCCAGAAGTTTGCGGTTATATAGTTGGTGGTATTCGCCTGAGTGGAGAGATGTATTTCGGCATTCGGGATCTGCTCTTTTAAAAGAGCTATAATGCCCGGATCCGAGACTATAAACGCATCTATGGGTAAATCCCTGATTTTTCCTATATATGCTCTCAGAGGCTCAATATCCTCGTTATGGGCATATATATTTATCGTCATATATCCCTTGGCTCCATTTTCGTGCGCGAAATGAAGCCCCTCGGCGATTTCATCTATGCTGAGATTTCCCGCTCCGGCTCTCAGGCTGAACATTTCTCCGCCGAAATATACGGCATCCGCACCATAGACTATCGCTGTTTTTAATTTCTCAAGATCCCCTGCCGGTGCCAGCAATTCGATTTTTCTATCTTCATTTGTCATTTAATCTTATAATCGCAAGACCGTCTCCGCTCTCCGAAACGGATACGGTCAAATCCTCTCTGTCCTTTATGTATTTGAGAAACGATTTCATATATTTTACGCTCGTCCTATGTCTCTTCGCGCCCGGCTTCTTCCTGTCATATATCCAGCCATGAATGAGGATATTATCGCAGACAATCAGCGATCCCGCTCTGCACAGTCTTTCGGAGAGCTCAAGATATTCCCTATAATGCGTCTTTCCCGCGTCTATGAATACTAAGTCATAGGCAGTAGTGTCAGCATTCTCGCCGATTCCTCTCAATATCTCAGCGGCATCTCCTTCGAGGAGTTCAACCCTATCGTCTAGTCCGAGCATTTCGAAGCATTTGACTGCCTTCTCAATCATCTTTGGATTTCTCTCAATGGTCGTAATCAAAGCATTCGGGCATTTCGCAGCAAAGAACGCAGCCGAATAGCCATAGGCTGTCCCTATCTCCAATATGCGCTCAGGTTTGCATATATCCAAGAGAACCGAGAGCATTCCCTCGGTTTCTCTTAAAATGAGCGGAACTCCGTCAGTCTCGTTTAATTCGCGGAGACGGGCAAGCTCTTCATTTAAAGGCTTGTATTGCTGTTCAATGAATTCTTTCGAAGTAATGGAATCAGGCATAGATATTCCTAATCCTCAAAGCCCAGCCTTATTCCTTGGATCTGCCGAGGTATTCGCCGGATCTTGTATCAATCTGAATCTTCTCGCCTTCGTTGATGAAGATTGGAACCTGAATGACAGCACCTGTCTCCACCGTAGCCGCCTTGGTTACATTTGTAGCCGTATCGCCCTTAATGCCCGGCTCGGTCTCAATTACCTCAAGGTCTACGAAGTTAGGAGCCTCTACGTCGAACGCTCCTTCCTTATAGAATTTAACGGTAGCAATATCGTTCTCGCGGATATACTTCATGGCTTCCTCGACGAGCTCCTTTGTAAGCGGAACCTGATCGTAAGTCTCCTGATCCATGAAATAATAAAGCTCCCCGTCATTATAGAGATACTGCATTTGCTTGGTCTCAATATGAGCCTTTGGGAATTTGTCATTAGGGTTGAAGGCTTCCTCCCTCGTGGCACCCGTGAGGATATTTCTGTATTTAGTCCTTACGAATGCGGCTCCCTTCCCCGGCTTTACATGCTGGAAGTCGAGAACAACATGAGGCTCCCCGTTCATCTCGAAGGTAATACCTTTTCTGAAATCGCTGGCATAAATCATAGTAAATCTCCTTATATATAGAATTATTGTATTAACTATTTACATTCCCATAGCGTCGCCGATAATCTTAAACACATCGTTCATCATAATAGTGAACGTTGCCTCAGTCTGCATAAATCTGGCTGCAAGAGGCTTGGTGGCGAGCATGGTGCTCAGGCTCTGAATGCGCCCCATTAAATCCTCAGGCGGCTGCTCGACGCTGATTTGAGCAGCCTGAAGCTCTAGCTGAAGCTTTTGCATATCGGCAATCATGGCTGAAACATCATTATCCGATTCAACTTCCTTTCTCACCTTGTCGAATTCTTTGAACTCATTTGATTCCTTAATGGCTCTCGCCAGGCTGTGAGCCTCGTCATATACATTCATAATGACCTCCTATACATACATTATCACCGGAATAATCACGGGATTTCTCTTTGTTTCCGCATATATAAATTTTTTCATATCGGATTTAATCGTCCTGGTAAGGGATGCTTCGTCCAATGTATGTTCGTCCGAGCATTTACCAATGCTGTTATATACCACGCTTACCGCCTGCTTGAGTAGATTTTGGTTTTCCTGAACATATACGAAGCCCTTGGTATTCAGCTTAGGCTCAGCCATTAGACCACCCGAAACCTGATCTATCACCACGGATACAGTGATAAGTCCTGATTGGGAGAGAGTCTTTCTTTCTTTAAGGACGCTGCTTCCCACATCTCCGACTCCATATCCGTCCACCATTATATCCTCACCTGAGGTATAGGACTCGATAATCGAAGCTTTCTTGCCGTTTACCTCCAATGCATCACCATTACTCATAACGAATATCCTCGTCTTGGGCTGACCGAGCCTATTTGAAAGCTTGGCGTGCTCGATAAGATGTCTGTATTCACCATGAGCCGGCATGAAGAACTTCGGTCTTATGAGGGTATGAATGAGTTTAAGCTCCTCTGATGAGGCATGACCCGATACGTGAACATCCATGGCGGACGCCAATACGACCTCGACCCTCTTTTCGTAAAGCTGATTGACGACCTGCGAAATCACCTTTTCATTCCCGGGTATTGGAGATGATGAGAATACCACAACATCATTCTTTTTAAGCTTTACCTGCTTGTGATTATCATAAGCCATGCGAGTAAGTGCCGACATAGGCTCACCCTGGCTTCCCGTCGTGATAATCGTGAGATTCTTGTCGGGAAGATTCTTAATCTTGCTAATGTCCACAAAGACCGACTCGGGAATATCGTCCATATAGCCGAGCTCCTTTGAAAGAGCCATGACGTTTTCCATGGATCTTCCCGAAACCGCTATCTTCCGCCCATGCTTCATTGACGCCTCTATGAAATACTTAATCCTATGCACATTAGAGGCGAATGTAGCTATTATTATTCTTCGGTCGATATTGTTGAAAATCTCATCTATTGACTTTCTGACAACTGCCTCAGAAGGCGTATATCCCTGCCTGAACGCATTGGTGCTGTCGCAAAGGAGCACATCAACCCCTTCGTCACCAAGCTGGGCTATCCTCGAGAGGTCTATCACCTTTCCGTCAAGCGGCGAATAGTCGACCTTGAAATCCCCCGTATGGAAAATATGTCCGCCTGGGAATTTCACCGAATAAGCCAGAGAATCTGCAATGCTGTGATTGGTCTGAACAGCCTCTACCTTGAAGTCGCCTATTCTGACCTTATCCCCCGCCTTGATGATATGTCTTTCGGTGCTGAGCCCATGCTCCTCGAGCTTATGACTTATCATTCCCATAGCCAGAGGCGATGCGTATACGGGGACGCTTATCTCTTTCAGAAGATATGGAACGCCGCCTATATGATCCTCATGTCCATGTGTAATAATCAGTCCCTTGACCTTGTGGGAATTCTCAATCAGATATGTGAAGTCAGGAATTACAATATCAATGCCGAACATCTCATATTCAGGGAAAGCCATTCCGCAGTCGATAATGAGAATCTCGTTATTACATTCTATAAGTGTGCAGTTCTTGCCAATCTCCTTGAGTCCCCCGAGAGGAATAACCTTAAACGTAGCCTGAACCGCCTTGGACTTGGGGCTTTTCTTCGGAGCAGAAGCCCTGCTGCTCTTTTTATTTCTGCCCGCAGCCGTTCTCCTATTATTTGTTTTATTCTTATTGCTGTTATTACTATTATTATTTGTATTCGTATTTGCCATATTCTTTATATCGCCGCATTATTTGACGACAAAATTGACTATCTTATTCGGTATGAATATGATTTTTACTATCTCTTTGCCATCAGTCTCTGCTTTTACTCTGTCAAGAGATTTTGCGGCTTCTATAGACACCTCCTTTTCAGTATTATTAGGCAATTTAAGTCTGTCTTTTAGTTTGCCGTTTATCTGTACGACGACCTCAATCTCGTCGAGTACGAGGGCTGATTCGTCATAGGAAGGCCATTCCTTATTATAGAGCCTGTCCTCGTGTCCGAGCATAGTCCAAAGCTCCTCGCAGATATGAGGAGTGAATGGAGAGAGGACTGTTACCAAGGTTTCAACGGCTTTGTTGAACAGTGGGAGATTTATCTCCTTGCCGTTCCTGTATTTATACATTGCATTGACCAATTCCATTATCGAGGATATGGCAGTATTGAAATTAAATCTGCCGCCCACGTCCTCAGTAACCTTTTTGATTGTGGAATTGATCATATAGTTGAGGTTTTTATCAGCCTCAGTCAGAGCTGCTGAATCGCCACAGACAATCTCATCACCTCTTATATCCTTAATATAGTCATAGATGAGCCTATAAACCCTGCAAAGGAATCTGAAACTTCCCTCAACGCCTTCATCTGACCAATCGAGCTCCTTCTCCGGCGGCGCGGCAAAGAGTATGAAGAGCCTAGCCGTATCAGAGCCGTATTTTTCCTGAATCTCAGCGGGACTTACTATATTGCCGAGGGATTTGCTCATCTTGGCTCCGTCCTTTATAACCATGCCCTGGGTCAGAAGGTTTTCAAATGGCTCTTCCACATCGCTCATTCCTATATCATGCAGGAACATCTGGAAAAATCTCGCATACATGAGGTGGAGTATCGCATGTTCCACTCCGCCTATATATTGGTCTACTTTCATCCAATAGTCCGCTTTTTCCTTGGCAAAAGGAAGATTTTCGTTATGAGCGTCCGTATATCTGAGGTAATACCAAGAGGAATCAAGGAAGGTATCCATGGTATCTATCTCGCGCTTAGCAGGCTTTCCGCAGACAGGGCAGATGGTATCGACAAAGGTCTTGCTGCTCGCTATCGGGGACTCACCCTTGCCCGTAAACTCCACATCCGTAGGAAGCAGAACGGGGAGATTCTCTTCCTTTTCAGGAACCCAGCCGCAGTCCTCGCAATAAATCATGGGGATCGGAGTACCCCAATATCTCTGACGCGAGATGAGCCAATCCCTGAGCCTGAAATTGACGGTCTTGTCGCCTATTCCTTGCTCGTTCAGCCAATCAATCATTGCCGGAATCGCCTGGATATTATTCATTCCGTCGAATTTCCCGGAATTTATCATACTGCCCTCGGCTACGAAAGCCTCCTTTAAATCATAGAGGTCTATATCCGGGTTTTCGGGATCTACGACGGGTACGATCTCAAGCCCGAATTTTTTAGCAAAATCAAAGTCCCTCTGGTCATGTGCGGGAACAGCCATAATGGCTCCCGTACCATAGCCCATGAGGACATAGTCGGAAATATAGATTGGAATTTCCTTGTTGTTTACAGGGTTTATCGCATATCTTCCGATAAATACGCCTGTCTTTTCGGTCGTAGTGGAAGTTCTCTCTATATCGCTCTTATGCTTTACGCTCTCCTGATATTCCCTGACATCAGCCTCGACCTCGCTGCCCGATACAAGCTCATCAACATATGGATGTTCGGGAGACATTACCATATATGTGGCACCGAAAAGCGTGTCGGCTCTTGTGGTAAAGACTTCGAGAACCTTGTCGGAATCCTTTATCCTAAAGTCGATATTGGCACCATAGCTCTTGCCTATCCAATTTCGCTGCATGGTCTTGACCTTGTCGGGCCAGCCCTCTAGCTTATCGAGATTGTCAAGCAGTCTGTCGGCATAGTCGGTAATCTTGAGATACCACTGTGAGAGGTTCTTCTTTGTCACCTCTGTATGACATCTCTCGCATTTGCCCTCTACCACCTGCTCATTCGCGAGCACGGTATTACAGCTTGGGCACCAATTTACAGGATTATCCTTCTTATATGCCAAGCCCTTTTTGTAGAACTGAATGAAAATCCACTGCATCCATCTATAATAATCAGGCTTGCAGGTGGCTACCTTCCTATCCCAATCATAGGAAAGCCCCATGCTTGAAAGCTGCCTGTCCATCTCTTCCATATTCTCATATGTCCATTTCGCAGGCTCTACATTATGCTGAATGGCAGCGTTTTCGGCAGGGAGTCCGAATGAGTCATATCCCATGGGGTGAAGGACATTATAGCCTGCCATCTTCTTAAATCTGGCAATTACATCGCCTATGGAATAATTCCTCGCATGACCCATATGGAGCTTGCCCGAAGGATATGGGAACATCTCAAGGACGTAGAATTTCTCCTTGCTATCGTCCTCTACGGTCTTAAATGCCTTCTCATCAGCCCAAATCTTCTGCCATTTGGCTTCTATTTCCTTAAATTCATACCTGTCTTTCATCTATAACTCCTACATTATTTATGTTTATGATGTCATCTGACAACATAGATTATTCAAACGTCGTTTATGTATTATTAAAATCTTATTCAACCCTTATGGATTCGCAGTCATTCCAAATCTTTTCGAGCGTATATTTGTCGCGGGTCTCTTCGGTGAAAAGATTTACTATAACATCTCCGCCGTCAACCAATATCCAGCCTGTCTCGGGGCGCCCGTCCTTGCTCTTTGGCTCTATGCCGAGCTCCTCGAATATATCTTCGACCTCTTCTGCGAGAGTCCCCATCTGCCTTTCAGAGCCTGCGGTTGCAAGAACGAAGAAATCCGCAAATGATGACTTCTCCGCAATATCTATCATCACAACTTCGCTCGCCTTCTTATTGCTGAGAGTATCCGCAATTTTCTGTGCTATTTCCCTGCTTTCCATCAATTCTCTTTCCTACCTATCCTTTCTTTAATCCATTCTCTGGCTTCAAGCGTCGTTCTGTCGGGAATTCTCCCCGCCTCATATATCTTACCTATCGTGAAATCCATTATTATCAGACAAACGCCGTCTAAGTCAGTCTCCGCCTGTTTTTGGAGAGCCTTTAGCTGCGGATAATTTCTATTATCCTCTATGGCGTCAGCCACATAGACTATCTCTTCCAAAAGCGACATGTCGACTCTGGCGGTCGTATGAGAGCGAATAGAATTCAGCACGTCCTCATCGCTGACCCCGAAGTCATTTTTAAGTATCTCGGCAGCCACCTTTGAATGAGCGAGAGCCGGATTGTCAATATACTCGTCAGGCAGTCCGTATTTGCGGATCATCTCATTCATATGCTCTCGGTCAAAGCATTTTGCAATATCGTGGTAGCGTCCGGCAAATTCAGCCTTTTCAACGTCTGCGCCGTATATTTCAGCCAAATGTGCTGCCATTTGAGAGACTCCGAGAGAATGTCTATATCTGTTTTCATCAAGAGAGTCCTTCATAAAGAAATCAAGAGCCTCTCTATCTATACAGACCATGCTCAATTATATACTCCTCTGTTTCAGGCATGAGCATATCCGAAATGCTCCGCCCCTCTTTTATCCTCTTTCTTATCTCAGATGATGAAGCCTCTATGGGCTCCATGCTTAAAAGCCTTATATCAGCCCCGTATTCGCTCCTAAACATTTCTATCTTGGCAATTCCCTTGTCATCATCAGAGCCTGGGCGTCTCGCCGTTATAAGGGGAAAGCCGCGAAGTATATCCCCACCTCTCTTCCATGTATCGACTTCCAGGAGTGAGTCAAAGCCGAGGACGAAGCTAAGCCGCCCTTCAATGATATTCTCCCAAAACTCGAGAGTCTCAATGGTATAGGACGGTCCTTCCCTTAAAATCTCATAGCTTGATAATGCAAATGCCTCATCATAATGAAGTATGCCTCTCAGCATTGCATATCTGTCCTCAGCCGAGGCTGCCTTGCTATCCTGTTTAAAGGGGGATATATAGTCGGGCATGAATATTAGCCTGTCCAGCCCGCATTCTCTGACGGCAGCCTTAGCCAATGCAATATGTCCATTATGCACGGGGTCGAATGTCCCGCCGTATATGGCATATTCCCTTTCCATAATTATTTTACGGCGATTCCGAGCTCATCAAGGGCTTCTTCGTCAGCGGGTGCAGGTGCCTCGCAGAGAGGACATTCCGCAGCCGCATTCTTAGGAAATGCGATAACCTCTCTAATGCTCTTTTCGCCTATGAGGAGCATTACCAGCCTGTCTAAGCCGTAGGCAAGACCGGCATGTGGCGGCGCACCGTATTTGAAGGCTTCGATAAGGAAGCCGAACTTCTCCTGGCATTCCTCGTCCGTCAGCCCAAGGACTCTGAACATTCTCTTTTGCAGCTCCTGGTCGTGAATTCTGACGGATCCACCGCCGAGCTCCACTCCGTTAAGAACAATATCATAGGCATTGGCTTTAAGCCCGAGAATATCATTGTCCAGCTTGTCAAGCTCGTCCAGCTTAGGCTGTGTAAATGGGTGATGCATGGCTTTGAGCCTGCCGTCCTCGTCCTCTTCGAACATTGGAAAGTCAACAACCCAAAGGAAATTGTATTTATTATCGTCTAGGAGTCCGAGCTCGCCCGCGACTCTTCTTCTCAAAAATCCAAGGGAATCATAGGTGACCTTTGATGTTCCGCTGACGATAAATATAATATCGTCCTTCTTGCCTTCGCATTTTTCGATAAGAGCCAGCAACTCTTCCTCGCTGAAGAACTTACCTATTGAAGATGAAATACCGTTTTCGTCATATTTAATATATATAAGTCCCTTTGCTCCATAGTGTTTGACCTCTTCGGTAATCTTATCTATCTTCTTCCTTGAAAACTCGGCAGCACCGCCTGGAACGCATATTCCGCGAATATCCCCGCCCTCTCTCAGCGTATTTGCAAATACCTCGAAATCGCAGCCGCTAAAGAAGTCATTCAGCTTTATGAGCTCAATATCAAATCTCGTATCAGGCTTATCCGAGCCATATCTTTCCATAGCCTCATCATAGGAGAGCCTCGGAAGCGGAGTTTCAATATCAACGCCCTTTATATCCTTCATTATCCTTTTAATGAAGCCTTCCTGAACTTCGATAACATCATCAACTCCGGCAAAGGACATCTCAAGATCTATCTGCGTAAACTCAGGCTGCCTATCCGCCCTTAAATCTTCGTCGCGGAAGCATTTTGCAATCTGCATATATCTGTCGCTTCCCGATACCATAAGAATCTGCTTGAACATCTGAGGCGACTGAGGAAGAGCGTAGAATTCACCCTTATGCACCCTGCTCGGAACGATATAGTCGCGCGCACCTTCCGGTGTAGGCTTTATCAGAATAGGAGTTTCCACCTCTATAAAGCCGTTTTCGTCGAAATAATCCCTCGTCGTCTTGACAATTTTATGTCTTATGCTCAGATTGTCCTGCATTTTAGGCTTTCTGAGATCGAGGTATCTGTATTTGAGCCTGAGAGCCTCGTCTACATTGTCATCATCTTTAATATAGATTGGCGGGGTCTCGGAGGCGGAATAAATCGTCAGATTGTCGGCAAAGACCTCAATATCTCCTGTAGGAAGATTGGCATTCTTGGAGCTCCTCTCCTTTACAACCCTTTACGCCAATGCAGTATTCGCTTCTGAGCGACTTGGCTTTGTCCAAAATATCGGAAGCCACATCCTCGTTAAAAGTGATCTGAGTTATTCCTGTTCTATCCCTTAAATCAAGAAATACGAGGCTTCCGAGGCTTCTTGCCTTTGCAACCCAGCCGTTTAGGACTACTTCTTTATCCACATCAGAGATTCTCAGATCTCCGCACATATGAGTTCTTCTAAACTGCATTCGCTAGTTCCTCCTTTTTAACCTTCATCTGTTCGCCTGATTCCATATTTTTAAGAGTGATTTCGCCGCTCTTCACCTCATCGTCACCGATTACAGCGGTAAATGAAGCGCCGAGCTTATTGGCATATTTCATCTGACCTTTGAGATTGCGCTCCCTCGTGTCGATTTCAGAGACTATGCCTTTTTTTCGCAAATCGCTGACTAGAGAAATAGCATATTCTCTCGCCTCGTCTCCTATCCATGCAACAAAGAGCTGCGGTTTAACTTCGTTTCCGAAATCATGTCCCGACTCTACCATCAGCATGATAAGCCTTTCTTTTCCGAGACCAAAGCCCACTCCCGGCATATCGGGACCTCCGACTTCTTCTATGAGGTGATCGTATCTGCCGCCGCCGCATACCGTGCCTTGAGTACCGATCTTCGTCGTGATGAATTCAAATGCCGTCTTGGTATAATAGTCGAGACCTCTGACTATTGAAGGGTCGACGATATATTTAATTCCCATTGAGTCGAGGTGGGATTTCAGCTCCTCAAAGTCATTCTTGCAATCCTCGCATAGAAAGTCGATCATCATGGGTGCGCCCTTGACAAGCTCCTTATCCTTGTCGGATTTGCAGTCGAGAATTCTCATGGGATTTTTTTCATATCTCGACTTGCAGGTCTCGCAGAGCTCGTCATATTTCGGTCTGAGAAAATCCTGTAAAGCCTTCCTGTGTTTTGGTCTGCATTCCCTGCAACCCACGCTTGAGATATGAAGCTCAATATCGCTTATCCCCATTCTTTGAAGAAAATCATAGCCGAGAGAGATTATCTCCGCATCAGCCATCATTGATGATGTACCGAAATTCTCAATCCCGAGTTGGTGAAATTCTCTCAACCTTCCCGCCTGAGGCTTTTCATATCTAAAACATGGAATATCATAGTAGAGCTTTGTGGGCTGCATTTCCGCATAGAGATTGCTCTCTATAAAAGCTCTTACTGTAGGAGATGTACCTTCGGGTTTCAGCGTAATGCTGCGGTTTCCAAGGTCGTCAAAGGTATACATTTCCTTCTGCACAACGTCGGTGGTATCTCCTATGCCGCGATTGAAAAGCTCCGTAGACTCAAACATAGGAGTCCTTATCTCCTTAAAACCGTATTCTCTGCATATCTTTCTCCAGGCTTCCTCTATATAATGCCATTTATATGCATCCTGAGGGAGCATATCCTTAGTTCCTTTTGGCGCAGTTATAGCCATCTTATCCTCCGAAATATCTATCCTTTCTCGCGAGCATTTCATCAAATCTCTCGCTGTATATCTCATAATTGCTGACGTTTGCCACTCTCTCTATCCTATCCTCATTCGGATAGTAAATCTTGCCCACGCCGCCTGCTCCGAGGGCGAGAATACTCTGCTTATCCTCCATGATTCGGATATTATAGATTGAATGTTTGTTCTCATGACAGTATCCGATATTTTCAAAGGCGCCCATCTGATGTTTCTGCCTGTAGGTATAATAGGGATAAAAGCCGAAGGCTTTCAGCTTAGCCCTTGAATAATCGAGCATTTCTGAAACTCTTTCAATATCTCTCCTATAATATTCAGGGTCGCTCTCGTGAAGCTTAGATCCCCTCTTGACGGAAAGCGTATGAACGGTGATATTCTCTGCTCCGAGGCTTATCATCTCATCAAGTGAATTCATGAAATCCTCTGGAGCTTCATCAGGAAGCCCTGCTATGAGATCCGCATTTATTACATCAAAGCCTATCTTTTTAGCGATATCGAAGGCATCCCTTATATCCTGAGAGCTATGGCTTCTTCCGATAAGCCTCAGGGTCTCGTCCTTCATGCTCTGGGGATTGATACTAATTCTCCCAATGCCTAAGCTCTTAAGAGCGACAAGCTTTTCTTCCGTAATTGTATCGGGTCTACCCGCTTCCACGGTGAACTCAATCTCCGAGGGATTAACACCAAAGGCTGCTGAGATCTCATTGATGAGACTTCTTAGCTGCTCCGCATTCAGAGTCGTAGGAGTTCCGCCGCCAATATATATGCTCTCAATCTCTTTAGGCTCTCTCTTGTAAAGGCTGCCGCTATAGGTGATTTCCCTAAATAAATTTGAGAGATATTTCTCTATTTCAGCTTCGCCTGCCACATTAGAGGCGAAGGAGCAGTATTCACAGCGCGTCGGGCAAAATGGAATGCCCGCATACACCGAAATCTTATCAGAGGGGTTTCCGCTGACATATCTCCTC
Source organism: Mogibacterium sp. (assembly GCA_017515425.1). Taxonomy (GTDB): domain Bacteria; phylum Bacillota; class Clostridia; order Peptostreptococcales; family Anaerovoracaceae; genus Crickella. Next base: position 53,758 of record JAFWFU010000031.1, on the reverse strand, counting down.
TGATATGCGGCAATATCTGAAAGAAGGCTCAGCTTTGAATCTGAAAGAAGATACCTATCTCTGAGCTCCTCTCTCATCTCATCTAAGCTTTCTCTTTCGTCCAATATCTCCAATGCAGGCTTTAGGGGTCTAACTCCTGTAAGCGTTCCCCATTCAGGTCTGAGTCCCGTCAGCTCGGACAGCTTCTCATAGAGCTCACGCTTTATGACGTCCCTCTCAGCCCCCTCGTAGTCTCCGAGGACGAAGCTCTTATCCCCGAGTAGGCTCTGCTTGGGGAGCATATCGAGGGCTATAATTTCAAAACAATCGTCCGTCAAAAATACCCTGCAAAGCTCGTCATAATGATATTTGTTTTCGGCGTCGCTCGTATAAAATCTATACAAAAGGATTTGCCCTCTTTTCGAAGCCTATCGTCGTTTTAACGCCGTGACCGGAATATACTTCCATATCGTCATCAAGGACATAGAGCCTTTCCTTTATGGATTTTACGAGTGTATCCCAATCTCCGCTCTCAAGATCCGTGCGTCCTACGGACATTTTGAAGAGAGTATCTCCCGTGAATATCTCGCTATCCGTGGAAAAACAAATACCGCCTGCCGTATGTCCCGGCGTTGCTATAACTTTGAGAGTGGTCTCTCCGAGAGCAATCTCGTCCCCGTCCTTTAGCCAGATATGCGCCTCAGGACATGATTTCATAATGGCTTTATCTCCCGAAGGAGCGGCAAATACCACATCTTTATATTCGTTCAAATAGTCCGAAACAGCATTAAAATGGTCGTGATGTCCATGAGTCAGGAGCAGATATTTAAGGCTTTGGGAATTTCCTATATCGCATCTCACCTTCTCGGAATAATATCCCGGATCGACAATCGCCTTTAGCCCCGTCTTCTCATCTGTTATGAGATATGTATTCTCGCCATACATCCCATAGGGATAGATTTTTATGCTGATTCCCATTAGTCAACCTCTAAAATTTATCGTAAACTTCCTGAACTGTACTGAAATATTTTGAACTATCCTAAAATATCTTAAACTATCTATACTATCTCGGGCGGAATACCTTTATGACGCCGTCCACCTGCCTGAGCCCGATAAGCAGCCTTTGAATCTGGTGCATATCAGTGATTTCAACCTTTAGGAGCGTATTAGTAGTGCCCGGCTCGCCCTCGGTAAGATTGAGTCCGACCACCTCTATATCATAGTCGTCGCAGACCTTGGATATATCTTTAAACATACCCTTTCTTTCCTCTGAGACGACCTGAATATCCACATAGTATTTGAGCGAATCGCTCGGAGTATCCCATTCGACACCAATTAGCCTGCCCTTATCCTCGTCGCTCAGATTTCTGAGGTTGGAGCAGTCCACCCTATGAACCGTAATCCCCTTTCCTTTGGAGACATATCCGATAATGGGGTCTCCCGGAACGGGATTGCAGCAGGTCGCCCTTCTTATCAGAAGATTGTCAGAGCCCTTTACGACTATGCCTGAGTCAGAGCCTTCCGAGCCTCTGTTTATCTGAGGCTTTTTCGCGGCTTCGATAAGCGCCTGCTCCTTGGCTTTATCCTTGTCGGCATTGTCAGCCTCATAGTATTCGATCAGCTTCTGCCCGAGTCTTGAGACAGTGCTCCCGCCTCTCGATATTTGGAGAAAGAGCTCGTTTACATTAGAGCAGTTGAAGTCCTTTACTGCTTTTAATATATAGGCGTTTTTCGTCACAAGGGAGGGATCATATCCCTTTTTCTTGATATAGCTGTTGATATTGGTCTTGCCCTTATGTATATCCGTATCTTTATTGGCTTTTCTTAGCCAATTACGGATCTTCGCCTTTGCCTGCGAAGTCTTGCAGAGCTTCAGCCAATCAATGCTCGGACCTGATGAATTGGAAGATGTGATAATCTCGACTATATCCCCGTTTTGCAGCGGATGGTCTATGGTGACCATCTTGCCGTTCACCTTGGCGCCAACACATCTGATTCCGACGTCCGTATGTATCTTGAATGCGAAGTCGAGCGGAGTGCTTTCCGCGGGAAGCTCCATTACATCACCGGCAGGCGTGAATACAAATACCTGATATTCAAACAAATCGACCTTTAGAGTCTGCAAGAATTCCACCGAGTCGTCGGATTCTTTCTGCCACTCCAAAGCCTGCCTCAGCCAAGCGAGTTTCTGTTCGTTCGCCTCCTCGCTGCCGGACATCTTCCCCTCTTTGTATTTCCAATGAGCTGCAATTCCGTATTCAGCAATTCTATGCATCTCATAGGTTCTTATCTGAATCTCGAAAGGATCCCCATTATCGCCTATCACCGTCGTATGTATCGACTGATACATATTCGGCTTGGGCATGGCTATATAGTCTTTAAATCTGCCCGGAATAGGCGTCCATCTCGTATGCACGAGCCCGAGAGCCTCATAGCAGTCCTTTACGCTTCCCACGAGGATTCTGACGGCCAAAAGGTCGAAAATCTCATCTATCTGCTTATTCTGAATCACCATTTTGCGATAGATGCTGTAAATATGCTTGGATCTTCCCTTTACATCATGCCTTATCTTCGCTTCGTCGAGCTCCGCAGATATTTCCGAAATAAGGGCGTCGAGGTTCTTCTCATACTCCGCCTTTTTCTTCTTTACGGAAGCCTCGAGGTTTTTATATTCCGAAGGGTGGAGGAATTTCAGTGCTATATCCTCAAGTTCAAACTTAATGCTGAATATTCCAAGCCTGCCCGCCAAAGGTGCATATATCTCGAGGGTCTCCATGGACTTCGATATTCTCTTCTCCTGAGACATATATTCGAGAGTCCTCATATTATGGAGCCTGTCCGCAAGCTTGATGATGAGAACCCTTATATCCTTCGACATGGCGAGGAACATCTTTCTGAAATTCTCAGCCTGCACCGCTTCCGTAGAGTCATAGGAAATATTTCCCAGCTTGGTAACGCCGTCCACGAGAGCCGCTATCTTCTCGTCAAAATCTTCTACAAGCTGCTCTTTTGTATAATTCGTATCCTCTACGGCGTCGTGAAGAAGTCCCGCGATGACAGTCTCGTTATCCATGCCGAAATTAGCCAATATCTTGGCGACTGCGACAGGGTGAATTATGTAAGGCTCTCCACTCTTTCTGAATTGATTCTCATGGAGAGAACGAGCGATTTCATAAGCCCTTATGATGACCGAGTCATCATATTTGGGATTTATCTCGCTCATTTCCCTTCTAAATTTTTCTGTAGAAAGATCCACCGCCTTCTTTTCTGCCATCTCAGTTCCCGTAAATCAGTATTTCAATATATTTTCTATCTGAATCTAAAGTCTGATTCCTTCGTCGTCCCTTCTCTTTGCCGCCTTCTTTCTGCCCTTGTCAGCCTTCGCCTTATTGTCCTCATACTTCGATACGCCTTCCTTCTTAGTCAGCTCATAGAAGATCGGGCTGCAAAGGAAGATTGATGAATATGTGCCGACAAATACACCTATGATAAGCGGAATGAGGAAGCCTCTCAGCTCCTGGCTTGCCATGATGAAGAGCGGGACCATTACCGCAAATGTGGTAAGCGAGGTCATAAGAGATCTCGAAAGCGTCTGGTTGATACTCGTATTGATGAGCTCGACATTCTGCTTACGCTTGAAGAATTTTGTATTCTCTCTGATTCTGTCGAATATTACGATAGTATCGTTTATCGAATATCCTACTACGGTGAGGATACCTGCGATAAATGGGTTGTTGATAGTAAGCCTCAGAATCGCATAGAGCGAAAGCGTGATGAGCACGTCATGTGCGAGACCAGCAACAGCCGCAACACCGTATCTGATATTCTTAAATCTCAGTCTGATATACAGAAGGAGCACCAATGCCGCAATTATTACGGACTTGATAGCGTTTCTTCTTAAATCCTTACCTACAGTCGGTCCGAACTGCTCGGAAGCGAGTACGTCCTTAGCGGGGTCAAATCCGTATTTCTCGGCGAGAGTGTCTATAACCTCGCTTCTATCAGCGGATTTCAAATCCTTTATCGTCCTTATAATAATCTGAGAGTTGTTATCCGTAGCATATACAATGGTAGGATTAAGATCGTACTTAGCGATAGTTTCCTTTACTTCTCCAATCGTCGCTTCTTTTCCGAGCTCGATCTGCATCATGGTACCGCCGGTAAAGTCGATACCGTAGTTAAATCCCTTGACAGCTGCAAATCCAAATCCTATGAGGATTACAGCAAGGCTTATAGCATAGAACTTCTTTCTGTTTCCGACGAAGTCGATATTGAAGTTTCCAAGAGCAAGCTTAGGAGTGCCGTCCTCCTTCATACCGAACATTGAATTCGTGCCGAAGGTCTTGCTGTCAGCCATGAGATTTACAAATAGCTGTGTGATGAATACGGCTGTAATTACGCTTATCACAGTACCAATCATCAGCGTGAGTGCGAAGCCTCTTACAGATGTCGTACCGAAGAGATAGAGCACAAACGCGGCGACAAGTGTCGTTGTCTGAGCGTCGATAACCGTTGAAAGCGCAGCTTTATATCCCATATCTACTGCGACCCTCACGGATTTACCCTTGCCGATTTCCTCTCTGATACGGGTAAAGATGATTACATTGCTGTCCACCGCCATACCGAGGGAGAGAATGATGCCCGCAATGCCCGGCAGAGTAAGAACTGAGCCTATTCCAACCATTACCCAGAGCACGAGCTGTACATAGAGCATGAGTGCGAGGTCGGCTACAATGCCGAGAACTCCGTATACAACAAGCATTATGAGCATTACGATAGCGAGTCCGATAGCACCAGCTTTAACGCTCAGCGCAAGAGCATTCGCACCGACTGTAGCAGTCTGAACCGAAGAGTTGATCTCCGTCAGATTTGCAGGAAGCGCACCGCCTCTGATAAGTGCGGAAAGCTGCGAAGCTTCGGTTTCGGCAAATCCGCCCGGTCTTGTAATCTCGCAGGATATGGAATTGATCTTTCCGTTGCTTACGGAAGGAGCCGTAATAACTTCATCATCGAGGCAGATGACAATCGCCTGATCGCTTACGAGATTGCCGTCCTCATCTACCATGCTCGGAGTTGCCTCGCGATTATAGGCTTTTTCGGAAGCCTCAGCGAAGAGATTGCTGCCCTCGCTTGTAAAATCAATCGTAATCTTATATCCGCCCTGCTCTGTATCAGTGGCAATCTGCGAATCCTTTACGCCGTCACCCGTCATTACGAGAGTGCCGTCCGCAAGGAAGAATTGGAGCTGCGCTGTACGTCCTATCTGCTCGATAGCTTCCTCGGCGTCCTCGACTCCAGGCATCTCAACTCTTATCCTGTCAGTTCCTTCTATGGAGACCTGAGCCTCGCTGATACCCATGGCGTTTACACGGTTTTCCAGCACGCTCTTAGTCTGATTCATTATCGCAGTAAGCTCTGTGCCTGTCTCGGGAGTGTCAGCCTCAAGGAGAACATAGACTCCTCCGTTGATGTCAAGTCCGTACTTTAGCTGCTTGCCGAGATTTTTAAAGCTATCTCCTGCGCCTGTGAATGATACAGTCCATGTTGCAATCAGGAGCAACATGATCAGTACCGCAAATACTTTTCTTCTACCGGTTTTCATTAGAATAACTACCTCTCAAACATTAAAATTTTTCAAAAAATCGCACAATACGACAATTAAGAAATTATCCAACCTATTCTACTCGTTTTCCCTTGCAATTTCAATGATTATTGCAATGCTTTGAATCTTTTTTTGTATTAAATTCAAGACCCGCCTCATCAGCGGGTCGGGCGTTTCTATTCAGTCTTTTCTTCTTCTGATTTTTTCCCGAGCTTCTTAGGTGTAACCTTCTTATCTCTATTAGGGGTTTTCTCCCCTTCGTCAATCTTAGCGCTCTCTTTAGAAGGAGTGTCGCCTGTATGCACAGCCTTGTTTACACTTGCTACAGAAGTCTTTAGGAATTCTATCTTGCTCTTGGCTGCCGTAGTAGATATAACGATTGTTCTGTCGGTTATCTTCTCAACCTTGCCGATAACTCCGCCGATTGTTACTATTTCATCTCCGACCTTGAGAGCCGACCTCATCTCCTGATCAGCCTTCTCCCTCTTCTTCTGCGGTCTAATCATCAGAAAATAGAGCATTGCGAACATAACTGCTAACATCGCAATAGTTGGTACCATGCTGTTTTGATTACTGCCCATTAGAACCTCCTTCTCTAAAATGAATAAATGGTGCCGGTGGTGGGGGTCGAACCCACACGATATTGCTATCACGGGATTTTGAATCCCGCGCGTCTGCCAATTCCGCCACACCGGCGCATGGCAATTTTCGGCTAAAAAAATTGGTGTGGATGACTGGACTCGAACCAGCACGGTTTAACCCACATGGCCCTCAACCATGCGCGTCTACCAATTCCGCCACATCCACACGCCACTAGGCAATTATAAACATCAACGCACTAAAATGCAATACCAAATTCGAAGATTTATTTTTTATTTTTTATCTGTAAATATTTCTAATGCAGTTAAATCCGCCGTTTCAGCCCTATTTTCTTCCTAATTGCAATAGCACTTCGTCCATGGAGCGGTAGAGGTCGGCGATTTCTCCGTTGTTATAGATGACGAAATCGGCGGCTTCGACCTTTTTGTTTTCATCGAATTGTGAAGCAATTATAAGCTCTGCCATTTCATCATTAAGACCTTCTCTTTGCAAAATCCTCTCCTTTCTGGTTTCTCTGTCTGCGGTTATCATCAATATATAATCATATTTATCCTCTTGGTTTTTCTCAAAGAGGAGCGGAATATCGAAGAATAAGAGCTCATTCCCTGCCTCTTCTCTTTCTCTTTTAATCTTCTCGATTTCCTCTATAACAATATCGGTGGTGCCCATCTCGAGAAGAGCTTTCTTATCGGGATTATTAAAGACGAGCTCTCTCATTGCAGCTCTGTCAAGACCGCCCTCATCATCTGTATAGTCAGCGCCGAAATGCTCCATGATAAAAGGGATTGCCCTGCCGCCAGGCGCTGTAATTACCCTTGCTATTTCGTCGGCATCTATAAGCTCATATCCCTTTGATTTAAGATAGCTCGCAGCAAGAGATTTGCCCGAGGCTATCCCACCTGTAACAGCTATGGTTTTCATTTTAAATCATACCAAGTCTTTCCGCTGTGAATCTCGCAGACGAGGTCAACCGCAAGACTCGCAGCATTTCTCATACATGAGTCAAGGATTTGCCTTACTTCGGCAGCTTCGCTCTCAGGTCCTTCGACTATCAGTTCGTCGTGAATTTGAAGTATCAGTCTCGACTCAAGCCCTCTTTTATCGAGCTCATCATAAACGCTGTTCATGGCGATTTTAATTATGTCGGCAGCCGTCCCCTGCACGGGAGTATTCATGGCGAGCCTCTTTGCCGCCTCTCTTTCCATGAATTTGCTGGAGGCGAATTCCGGAAGCTGTCTCAGCCTGCCGAAATACGTCCTGACTTCTCTCTTCGTCTCACCTTCCTTTATTCTATCGTCCAAATAATTTTTTACAGCTTCGTGCTTGATGAAATAGTCGTTTATATATTTCTGCCCTTCGGATCTGCTGATTGAGAGGCTCTCTCCGAGTCCGAAGCCGCTCATGCCGTATACCACACCGAAGTTCACAGCCTTGGCTTTGGTGCGGTCAAGCGAGGTGACCTCCTCCTCTTTAAGACCGAAGACTCTCGCAGCTGTCGATTTGTGAATATCCTTGCCTTCTCTAAAATCGCTTATAAGAGACTCGTCGCCTGAGAGCGAGGCTAGTATGCGAAGCTCTATCTGAGAATAGTCAGAGCCCGTAAATAGGCTTTCCTCATCAGAAGCTATGAATGCCTTTCTAATCAGCCTGCCGTATTCATCTCTAATCGGTATATTCTGTAGATTTGGCTCCGTGCAGCTTAGCCTGCCCGTAGCGGTTACAGTCTGCTGAAAATGCGGATGAACCCTGCCCTCCGAAGATATGAGAGGAAGGAGCCCCTCAACATATGTGCTGTTTAGCTTAGTGAGCTTTCTATAGTTTAAAATATCGGAGACTATGTCATAGTCGTCCTTTAGCTTATCGAGAATATCCGCAGCAGTTGAATAGGAACCGCTCTTAGCCTTCTGCTTTGGATAAGGAATCGACATCTCATCAAATAAGATCTGACCGAGCTGCTTAGGTGAATTGATATTAAATTCCCTTCCGGCTTTATGGTAGATCTCCTTCTCCAAGCCTTCGATTTCTGCTATCAATTCGCCTCCGATTGATTTGAGGACGGAGGAGTCGCATTTTATGCCTTCGTATTCCATTGATGAGAGAGTCATAACAAGAGGCATCTCGCAGCTTTCAAAAAGACTTCTGATCTCATTTTCATCTAGGAGCTTCTCCTGATTATCCTTTACGACATGGGAATAAAAGGCTCTTTTCAGACAACCTTCTGCGCTGATATTCGCCGTATTATGATTAGCCTCATCAGATAGAAGTTCCGCCTCTTCCTGGGTCGCCACATATCCGCTATGCCTCAGAAGGAGCTTATCCAAAGGATATTTCTGAGCGCTGGGATTTAAGAGATACTCTGCTACGGTATTGTCAAAGCAGGTATCAAGGCGCCTGTTTTCCATGCTGATAAGAGAATAAACGACCTTGTGAAGTCCGCAGCCCGAAAGCCTATAGCCAGCCTCGGCAAGAGAAGAGGCGAGCGTCATAATTTCAAGCTCAGACTCTATCATGCAGGCGATATTATCCTCGGGATTATAAAGCGCTCCGGCTCTCACGAGAGGGGTATCAGTATGGGAATTATCCGTTGCGAGCTCGATAAATACTTCACTTCCACTCTTCGTCTTGTTGAAGAACGAAGCTCTGTCTACAATTTCTATAGACTCAAAGCCCCTGCGAAGAGCCTCTGACGAATCGCTCTCTATATTCAAAGAATCCCCTGCCGCTGATGATATGCTCCCTAACTGCTTGATGAATTGATTGAATTCGAGCTCAGTATATATATCTATCAGCTTGGCATAGTCTGGTGCGCCAAGCCTCAAATCTTCCCAAGTAAAATCTATCGGAGATTCCCTGTTAATGGTAGCGAGCCATTTAGAGAGCCTTGCTATATCAATGTTCGCCCTTATATTTTCTCCCATTTTGCCCTTTATCTCATCAGCATGGCATATCACATTCTCAAGGCTTTCATATTCGTGGAGGAGCGCAAGTCCCTTCTTCTCTCCTATGCCGGAAACTCCGGGTATATTGTCTGAGCTGTCACCCATTAAGCCCTTCAAATCTATGAACTGAGAAGGTGTAAGCCCATATCTCTCACGCATGGCGGACAGATCATATATGTCAAATTCGCTCAGTCCTTTTTTAGTGATAAGGACGTTGACGTTCTCGTCAATGAGCTGGAGCTCATCCTTGTCTCCGGTGATTATAAGCGTGCTCAGCCCTTCCCTGCTCGCGGCGGAAGCAATGGTTCCGATTATATCGTCTGCCTCGTATTTTTCCTTCTCCAAGACGGCTATATTCATAGCCTCGAGCACCCTGTGCATGAGGGGTATCTGTGATAAAAGTTCAGGAGGAGTCTGCTGCCTTCCCGCCTTATATTCGCTGTATTTCTCATGCCTGAATGTGCCGCCCTTCATATCGAAGGCTACGGCGAGGTGCTTAGGCTCATAGTCCTTTAGGATTTTATTCAGCATATTAATAAAAGCAAACACGCCTTGGGTGTGAATGCCTTTTGAAGTTACCATCGGTCTCATCGCGAAATATGCGCGAAAGAGCAGACTATTACCGTCTATTAAAACTACTTCTTTCATAATTATTTCTGACTATATCACAATTATCATCTGAGCATATCACATGCAGCCGGAATACCGTATGCGCTCTTAGCGGATGTTGCGGCATCTATAATCGCATATTGAAGTACGTCGGTGGCAAGTGCCGCAAATGCGTCAAAATTGACTTCTCTTTTTCCTGTCGACAGGACGAATATTGTATCTCCGTCCATTCTTCCGTGAACAGGCTTTATCGCGCGGGCATATGCGTCGTGCAGAATACTCGCGAGCTTATTTGCCTGACCCTTACTCATCTTAGCATTGGTGATAAGACACGATATTGTAGTATTGAAGGAAATATCATACCCCATATCTTCATCGATAACGACGGGCTTTATTTCCTCAGGCTCATCATATTGCTCTAATGCTTCCACCTGCTCTAGCGCCTCAACCTGCTGATAAACTTCGTTGACGGCTTCTTCCGAAATCTTCTCTATCCTCTCGTCGGTAATAGCCTTATCCCTTATCTTATTTGAGAATACATTTCTAATGGCGTCGGCTATCTCCTTCTTGTTTTTAATCCTCTCTGCCGTTTTAGAGGCCTCTGAATTATTGCTTTCAGGCTTAGCCGCAACTCCTATATCGTGAACCATATGCTTTAAAGCCCTAATGCTTCCGAATATTGACTTGCCGTCCTCAGTCCTGAGCCCGGCTACGATATTCCCTGCGCCGTTATAGACATCACCTACCGCATTCACAGCAGCAACAGCGCCGACATCTATATATCCGTCCGTGCAGGCAAATGTGCCGAGCCCCGTTTTCATGGCTCTTTTTATTCCGAGCATTTTACCTACGCTCGCGCCCGTTCCTGCCCCTCTATTGCCGCGGCTGAAATGTCCTTCATAGGCGTTAATACAGGCTTGCCTTCCCATCTCCTTGCCCGGATAAGCCCTGCTGTCGCCTAGGAAGAGGTCGAAAAGTGACGCGCCGCATACAATTGGAATATTTATATTCCCGACTCTAAAGCCTATTCCCTTTCTGGAGAGTTCATTCATAACGCCGGTGGCGGCTTCGAGCCCGAAGGCTGAGCCACCGCTGAGAACCACGGCATTGACAGCCTCAACGGTATTCTCGGATCTGAGCAGATCAGTATCCCTTGTGGCAGGCGCACCGCCTCTCACATCAACTCCTCCGACTGCCCCTTTCTCACAGATAATCACAGTACAGCCGGTTCCCTTATCAATGTTCTCCGCATTTCCGATTTTAAATCCCTCAATATCCGTTACATTGATTTTACGAATTTTCATATCCGCCCCTTCCGATAATGAAGAAAAACCGCTTATATCAAAAATTCCCGGGATACCGTTAAGCCTTTAATTGACGCCCTATCAATATGATAAGGTGGGTACTTCCTGAGCTTGACCTCTGTAGTCCCCTCGAGAGGGCTTTACATAACGCTTCCGCATCGGAATCCCTTTAAGGAAGTGTAGGTTCAATTAATGAGACTTTCACGCATATCCTAGGAATCTCTTTACTTAATCCAAATCCAATTCGCAGTTATAATAAACCTTTTGAACATCATCATTGTCTTCGAGAGAATTTATGAGCTTCGTGAGAGCTTTGATGGAATCCTCGTCCTCGACCTTCACTTCCATAGAAGGAATCTGCTCTATTTCGGCTTCGAAGATCTCATATCCCGCATTCTTGACAGCCATATGCACGTCGTTGAATGCCGAAGGCTCCGTCATTATCTCGAAGTTGTCATCATTGACTATCATATCCTCGGCGCCTGCGTCGAGCGCAGTCATCATCACCTCGTCCTCATCAAGCCCTTCCGAGGCTATGATGATTACTCCCTTGCGCGAGAACATATATGATACACAGCCGGGAGTGCCGAGGTTGCCACCGCTTTTATCAAATACGGATCTGACGAATGCCGCCGTTCTGTTCTTATTATCGGTAAGTGCCTCTACTATGACGGCGACTCCGCTGGGTCCATATCCTTCAAATTGGAGTTCATCATAGGACTCTCCGCCGAGCTCGCCCGTGCCCTTTTTAATGGCGCGGTTTATATTGTCGTTCGGCATTCCGATAGCTTTAGCCTTGTCTATTGCCACCCTCAGCGAAGGATTGAATTCGGGGTCTCCCCCTCCTTTTGCAGCTACTATAATCTGTCGTGAATACTTCGTAAACATTGCAGATCTCTTGGAGTCCTGCGCTGATTTTCTATTGGCTATTGTTCCATGTCTGCCCAAGGGAGACACCTCCTTCTCTCTTTAATTATTCTTCTGTCTGCAATTTTACACAAAATAGCTCTATTCTTCAAGATTCTTAAATGCGGTGGACATCATAAGTTTAATGCGGTTAAGCTGATTGACGCTTGACGCCCCCGGATCGTAGTCGATAGCAACGATATTGGCTTTTTCATCATACTGCCTCAGCGCCTTGAGCATTCCCTTTCCTGCGACGTGATTAGGCAGGCAGGCGAAGGGCTGTAGGCAAAGTATATTCTTTACGCCTTCGTCTATAAGATTTACCATTTCACCCGTGAGAAGCCAGCCCTCTCCGCATTGATTGCCGACCGAGATAAACCTCTCAGCATTCGCCGCAGTTTTCTCTATATGGTGATCCGGCGCAAACCTCTTGCTCTTGGCGCAGGCTTCCCTGACATGCTTGCGGTATTTCTCCACAAATGCTATGGCAGCCTTGTTTGTGAGCATATCCTTATAGGTTCCCGAGAGGTTGGAATAATTGTAAATCTTATTTAAGAATGTATATTCAAAGAAGTCCACAAAGGAAGGCACGACGGCTTCTCCGCCTTCCTCTTCTATAATCTGAACGAGATTATTATTTGCATTCGGATGATATTTAACCAATATCTCTCCTACTATACCAACCTTTGGCTTCACCACATCCTCATGTATCGGTATGCTGTCAAAATCCTTCACGATGGCATTGAGGTTTTCAATAAATTGATTCCTATTAAGATTGACGCAGTTATCCACTATCTTGTCGAACCATGACTTCATAACAGCCTCGGCAGAGCCCTTCTCTATTTCATATGGTCTGATTCTATAGAGGCATTTCATAATCATATCCCCGTATAAAGCAGCGAAAACGAGCTGCTTCATAAGGCGGAGCGTAAGCTTGAAGCCGGGATTCTTCTCAAGCCCCACCATATTAAAGGAAATGACGGGAACCTGCTCCATGTCCATATCCTTGAGAGCTTTTCGAAGAAGCGCAACATAGTTGCTGGCTCTGCAGCCGCCTCCGGTCTGAGACATGAATACTGCCGTCTTGTTCAAATCGTATTCTCCCGATTTTAGAGCATATATTATCTGCCCGAGGGTTACGATAGTCGGATAGCAGGCGTCATTATTTACATACCTCAGGCCTTCTTCCTCGGACTCCTTGGTGACAGCAGGAAGAAGGACGGCATTATAGCCCATTTTATTGAATATAGGCTCAAAATATTGAAAGTGAAGCGGCGACATCTGAGGCACCAAAAGAGTATATCCGTCAACCTTCATGCGCTTTGTAAACTTCCTTCGCACATATGGGACGTTTATTCTCCCGGACTTTTCGCCCAGCTTCTTCCTCTCCTCTAGAGCGGCTTTGAGAGATCTTATCCTTATCTTGGCTGCCCCGAGATTGGCTCCCTCGTCGATTTTAAGCACCGTATAGAGCTTGTTATTCTGTTCGAGCAATTCATCAACTTCGTCCGTCGTTACGGCGTCGAGTCCGCAGCCGAAGGAATTTAGCTGAATGACCTCGACATCATCATGCTTTCCCGCATAAATCGCCGCCTTATAGAGCCTCGAATGATATACCCATTGGTCGAGAATCCTTATCGGTCGAGCCGCACGCACCTTCCAGCTTACGGAATCTTCCGAGAGGACGACCATATCCTGCTGAGTGATGAGTTCATCTATCCCGTGATTGATTTCCGGGTCTATATGATAGGGCCTACCTGAGAGGATTATCCCCTTCTTGCCGTGTTCCCTCATATATTTGAGGGCGGCGTCACCCGCCTCGGCTACCTTTTTCTTGTATACGCTCTGAGCATTCCTTCCGGCGTCGAGCGCATGATAAATCTCTAAAATATCAGTGCCTATCCCATATAATGTATATTTCCTCTTATCCTCTCCGAGATGATAGGAGTCTATGATATTCTCCGTGCTTGCAATATCCACCTGCCTTGAGCCAGAGAAGAACTTCGTCATTTCCATGATAAATCTATCGTCATTATCATAGGGAACGAATGGGTGGTAGAATTCGACATCATTGTCGAAGAAATAATCCGCCATATTCTTGTCGATTACCTCGGGATAGGTGGCAACGACGGGACAGTTATAATGATTTGGCGCGCTCTTATCCTCTATCGCCTCATAATTGATTGAAGGATAGAATATCCTCTTAACTCCATTCTCGACGAGCCATTTTATATGACCATGCACCACCTTCGCCGGATAGCAGGCTGTGTCTGAGGAAATCGTGTCCATGCCCTTCTGATACATCTCCTTGTCGGTCGGAGGGCTGAGCACGACACGGAAGCCAAGCTTCGAGAAAAATCCTTCCAAAATGGATAATTCTCATACATATTGAGAACTCTCGGTATTCCGATAACGCCCCTCTTCGCCTCTTCCTTTGAAAGCGAAGGTCTGTCAAAGAGCAGCTTTGTTTTTATCTTATAGAGATTGGGAAGCTCCGACTTCTCCGTGCTTATTCCAGCACCCTTTTCACATCTGTTTCCCGTGATAAAACGGCTTCCGTCCGAGAATTTCGAAATGGTAAGCAGGCAGTTATTTCCGCACCGCCCACATCTGGCATTAGAGGTCTGAACTTCAAAACCGTCCACCTCATCAATGCCGAGAAGGGTGGATACATCTCCTTCCTTATAATCATCAGAGGCTGTTATGGCAGAGCCGTATGCACCCATAAGCCCTGAAATATCCGGTCTCACGACATCTTTTTCTAGGATTATCTCAATGGCTCTGAGGACTGCTTCGTTCAGGAAGGTTCCGCCCTGAACGACCACCTTCGCCCCTGTATCCTCATTATTTCTCAGCTTTATTACCTTATAAAGCGCATTTTTTATTACGGAATAGGAAAGACCTGCCGAAATATCCGCAATGGAAGAGCCTTCCTTCTGCGCCTGCTTTACCTTGGAATTCATAAAGACTGTGCACCTAGTCCCGAGGTCGACAGGTCTTTTGGATTTCAGAGCCTCATCAGCAAATTCGGGAACGCTCATATTTACAGACTTCGCATAGGTCTCAATAAAAGAGCCGCAGCCGGAAGAGCAGGCTTCGTTCAGCATGATACTGCTTATCGCGCCGTCCCTAATCTGCATACATTTCATATCCTGTCCGCCTATATCGAGGATAAAGCTGACGTCAGGGAGGAATTCCTTAGCCGCCTTATAATGAGCCATGGTCTCAATCTCGCCCTTATCTATCTTGTAAGCAGCCTGAATGAGCCCTTCCCCATAGCCTGTCACAACAGATCTTCCAATAAATGCGTTCTTAGGAAGCTTCCGATAAATCTCCTTTAGAATGGAGCGGACAACCTCAAGTGGCTCTCCGTCATTATTGCTATAATGCTCGTATAAGATTTCCTTGTCTTTGTTTATAAGAGCGGCTTTCGTAGTTGTGGAACCCGCGTCTATGCCGAGGAAAACCGCCCCGCTCGCTTCCTCGATCGGACTTCTTACTATGCAGGCATTCGCATGTCTTGCTCTGAATGCCGTCAGTTCAGCTTCGTTTTCAAAAAGCGGTTTCAGATATTTGGTATCGGCTGCGTCCTCGGCGTCAGCAGACTCAAGCTTGGCGAGTATATCCCCAAGCTCTACATGTTTTTCACCATAGGCGAGATAAGCAGCGCCTATGGCTACGAAAAATTTTGCATTTTCAGGGAATATAATATTCTCTTCCTCGAGATTTAAGGTCTCTATGAACCTCTTTCTAAGTTCAGAGAGGTATTCCAAGGGACCCCCGAGGAATGCGACATGGCCGCGTATAGGGTGACCGCACGCAAGCCCTGAAATCATCTGATTGACGACTGCTTGGAAAATGGAAGCCGCTATATCCTCAGTCCTCGCACCGTCATTGATAAGAGGCTGAATATCCGTCTTTGCAAATACTCCACATCTCGAAGCTATCGGATAAATCGTCTTATAGTCCTTCGCAGCCTCGTTGAGACCCGCTGCGTCAGTATTTAAAAGGACTGCCATCTGGTCAATAAAAGCACCCGTGCCTCCCGCACAGGTTCCGTTCATACGCTGCTCTACAGCTGAGCCGTAGAATGTAATCTTGGCGTCCTCGCCGCCAAGCTCTATGGCTACGTCGGTCTCGGGAATGAGTTCCTCCACCGCCTTGCTGCAGGCGATTACTTCCTGTTCAAACTTTATCCCGATTAAATCCGCCAAGGAAAGGCCTCCAGAGCCCGTAATGACCGACTGCACTAAAATATCGCCCATTTCATCTCTGAGGGCTCTTATCATCTCCGCAGCCTTTTCGAATACGCCGGACATATGCCTTTCGTATCTCGAATAAACTATTTTGTTTTCATCATCAAGAACGACCAATTTAACAGTGGTCGATCCTACATCAATACCTAGTCTTAAATTCATACATTTTCCTTATAATAAAAAACCGGGCAGACCGTAAGCCGGGTTCTGTATTAGACAATCATCCATCTAGCACCGAAGTTGCCTCCGGCGTCATGCGACTTACCTACGGGCGGGTACGGGCAGCACCACCATATGCCCTTCTTAGTCTTGCTCCGGATGGGGTTTACACGGCAGCTATGTCTCCACAGCCCCGGTGAGCTCTTACCTCACCATTTCAACCTTACCACGGCATTATCCGTTTCGGCGGTATGTTTCTGTTGCACTTTCCCTACAGTTACCTGCGGCGGACGTTATCCGTCATCCTTGCCCTATGGAGCCCGGACTTTCCTCATGTCCTGCGACACGCGATTGTCTGGTCTACCCGAAAATTACTATTGAATTATAGACCTTTTTTGTTTTTTATCAATGAAAATTCTGTGAAATCTCAGCCTATAGTATTAAATCCCTGAGGTATTCCTTATCAGCTTCAAGCTTCACGATTAAATCGTCCCTATCCCTGCTGCTTCGTCTGAGATTTTCAATCTGCTCATCTATGCTGCTTATCTTCCATTCGATCCTCGATCTCGCAAGTTCAGTATTCGACTCAGCCATTTTTCTCGGATATTTCCACCTTATATCGTCCTCGGGATAACATTCCTCGCGGCGTTCATATAGAGAGGTTTTCGCCGTGATTATCTCGCATTCGAATTTACCCTCTTTGGATAATACCTCATCTATGATGTCCCAGCCGTGGGTATAGAGATAATGCCTCAGCGCCCCAGAATGCTTCCTCGGCTGGAGTATGAGCTCCTTAAAGCTCTTGGTCTTTTCCTCATCAGCCTCAAGTATATCCACTATGGTATGACCACCGAGACCCGCGACTATAATCTCATCCACTTCTGATTTTCCGATAGTAGAAAGCCCGTCGCCGACTCTGAAATCAGCCTCATCAATATGAATTCCCGCTATGGCAAAGGTCTCCCTGGCCTTTGCGAGAGAGCCTTCGCTTATATCCGACATGATGACCCTAGGGCTAATTCCATTTTTGACTAAAAGCATAGGGACGTATCCATGATCCGTCCCTATATCAGCAACAGCAGCCCCCTGCTGCACTAATTCAGATAAAGCATAAATCCTTTTACTTAATCTCATTCCATGTCCTTCAATATCACAAAATATATACCGTAGTATACAGACATATCTAATAGATATTATTCGAGATAGTCTTTCAGCTTCTTGCTCCTGCTCGGATGTCTGAGCTTTCTCAGAGCCTTCGCTTCTATCTGACGAATTCTCTCGCGGGTTACATTGAATTCTTTTCCGACCTCTTCAAGTGTGCGTGGGCGTCCGTCATCAAGCCCGAATCTGAGTATAAGAACCTTCTTCTCCCTTTCGGACAGGGTGTCAAGAACCTCTCTCAGTTGCTTTTGCAGCATAGAATAGGCTGCAGCCTCCACGGGAGACGGAATATCCTCATCAGGTATGAAGTCACCGAGATGACTGTCCTCTTCCTCTCCTATTGGTGTCTCAAGAGATACGGGATCCTGGCTGATTTTCTTAATCTCACGGACTTTTTCAACGGTGATACCCATTTCCTCTGCTATTTCCTCAGAGGTCGGCTCGCGCCCGTATTCCTGGAGGAGTTGGCGTGAAATCCTTATAAGCTTGTTGATAGTCTCGACCATATGAACCGGAATTCTGATAGTTCTGGCTTGGTCTGCGATAGACCTCGTAATAGCCTGTCTTATCCACCATGTAGCATATGTAGAGAATTTATAGCCCTTCGTATAGTCGAATTTCTCCACGGCTTTTATCAGTCCGAGATTGCCTTCCTGAATCAAATCAAGGAACGACAGCCCTCTGTTTAAATATCTCCTCGCTATGGAAACTACCAATCTGAGATTGCTCTCGCAGAGCTTCTTCTTGGCTTCCTCGTCGCCCTGCTCGATTCTTATGGCAAGCTCCCTCTCCTCTTCTGCTGTTAGGAGAGGCACCTTTCCAATCTCCTTGAAATACATCCTTACGGGATCGTCGGTAGGGATATTCCTGGCATTATCGCTTACCTCGATTTCGCCGCTCGGCTTGATTACAACTCCGCTCTTCTTCTCATCCTCTTCGTCGTTTAAGAGGTCGTCCTCCTCTTCCAAATCCTCGATGTCGAGGAGATCGTCGTCATCGTAGTCATCAGCTTCGCCGTCCTCAAGCTCATGCGTGGTCGGCTCTCTCGTCTCGAGTATGCTGATTCCCTTACTCTCTAAGGTATCATAAATCTCTTCGAGAATATCCTTGTCGAGATTGCCTTCGGCAAGCATAGAGTTGATTTCGCCATAGGTTATCTCGTTCCCAAATGACCTTGCCGTTTCTATGATATTAGAAGCGAGCTCCTCCACTTTGCTCATCTCCGAAATGATTTCTTCCTCGGGAATATCCTGAGCCAAATCATCATGCATATCTGCAATATCCAAAACAGGCTCTGACGCTTTTTTTCTAGCCATTGCTTTCCTCCGTTAATATATTGATTTGTGTATCTATATCTATCAAATTCGCTGCGATTCTTTCGATTTCATCTATATTGCCGAGCTTTTCGGCAACAGCCAATTCGCTTTGCAGCTCTGACTTTCTGACTCTGTAATTATTTATGAAATATCCCGCCTTCGTCTGCTTGTAGAAGGCTTCGTCATCACTGCCTATCTTTATCGTAGACAGGTATTTAGAAAATGCAGCCTCATCATCTGGTTCGAGCAGCCTGGCTATTTCAGCCGCCTCTATACCGATGTTCCCGGGCTTGATATTTGAAGCAAGAGACTCCGCCGCCTTCTTTATTTTTTCAGCCAAAGCCGTCCTGAATATGATTCCGTCCTCGGCAAATCTGTTTAAATATCTATAGTCAGTCGTAGCCAGCATGAGGAAGGATATTTCAACCCTCTCCAGCAGGTTTTGATCCTGTCTAATATCCCATCTCCTTACTGCCGCTGTCCTATTACTGCCCTCGGCTCTCTTCCCTTCATTATCCGAATTGACGGCTAAGGATATTGCATGTTCTGAAATGCCGAATTGCTCCGACAGCTTCCTGATATATATATCCTGTTCTACGGGCCCGACGCTTCTAAGAATCGGCACCACCCTTTCAATATAGTCAAGCACCTCTCTGTCGTCTTTCAGATTGAGCCCTCTCGCAGCGAGTCTCAGCCTATAGTCCGTGGCAGGGAGGGCTCTCTCTACGAGTTTGTAAAAGCCTTCCCTTCCATGTTTTTTTACGAAGTCATCAGGGTCTTTTCCGTCAGTGATATTCATCACCCTGACCTTGCCGCCTGCCGCCTGCAAGACAGAAATCCCTCTCAATGCAGCCTTTATGCCCGCTTCGTCGGAGTCATAAGAGAGGACGATATTCTTCGAATATCTGCATAGGAGCTTTGCCTGGTTATCCGTCAGAGCAGTTCCGAGGGATGCAACGACATTCTTTATTCCCGCCTGATAGAGAGATATTAGATCCATATATCCTTCGACGATAATGGCTCTATCTTCGTCAGCTATCTCTTTTCTGCTGAGATTCAGCCCGAAGAGATTGTTTTTTTTCAGAAAGATTTCACTTTCGGGCGAATTGAGGTATTTGGGAATTCCATCTCCGATAGCCCTTCCCCCGAATCCTATCACCTTTTCGCTGGTATTTATTATGGGGAATATCACCCTGTCTCTGAATTTATCATACAGACCGCGATTCCCTTTGTTCGAGAGCCCGATTTTAATGAGCTCTTCGTCACTTGCTCCTTCGGATCTCAGATAATCCGTCAAAGCCGTTCCGCCCGGCGGCGCATAGCCGAGCCCGAAGCTGGTAATGGTCTCCTTTTTAAGCCCTCTTGAAGTAAGATAGGCTATTCCTTTGTTCGGCACCTTGCCGAGACAGTTGTAGTAAAACCTCGCTGCCTTGGCATTGATAGCATAATACCTGTCATAGTCTATCTTAGGTGCACGGCTGTTCCACTCGGGCTTTTTAATTCCATAGTCCGTACAGAGCTTGTCCACGGCTTCGAGAAATGGCAGCTTATAATAATACATTATGAAGTGGACTACATCTCCGCTCCTGCCGCAGCCGAAACAGTGGAAAAACTGCATTTCCTCATTTACCGAAAAGGAAGGCGTCTTTTCATTGTGGAAGGGGCAGAGTCCCATATATCTGACTCCGCTTCTTTTAAGCCTGACCTCTCTTCCGATTACATCAACGATATTAAGCTGCTGTTTTATATCATCTATGGAATTTTCGAATGCCATAAATCAAAGCTGCCTCCAACTCTTAGGAAGAAATAAATCATCATAGAGGTTAAGCGCATATCTATCCGTCATACCCGATATAAGATCCTTAACCGCCGCATGAATGCCTTCCTCATGCTCTATTTCCTTATAAATGCCCGGGATCTCAGCCGGATGCCCGAGAAAATAGTTATAAAGCGAAGTGATAATCAGCTCCACCTTGTTCAAATCCGAAGTATTCCGAACTTCCTGCGAATTATATACATTGATGAACATATATGTCCTCAGACTGCTAAGCGCTGCGGAATACTCCTCCGAAAGAGCTATCAAATCCTTTCCCTCACTATTGCTGCATAGATTGACTATTAGATTGTTTATCCTCTCGCTATGACTGTCACCGAGCAGCCTTATCTCATCAGACGGCAGGCTGTCTTTGTTTATCACGCCGCTTCTGATTGCGTCATCAATATCGTGGTTGACATAGGCAATCCTATCGCAGATCTTTACTATCTGCCCTTCTAGGGTGAATGGAATCCCCTCTCCTCTGTGATTGAGTATTCCGTCCCTTACCTCGTATGTGAGATTGAGCCCCCTTCTCTTTGGCGTATCTTCTATGACGTCAACAGTCCTCAGGCTCTGCTCATTATGTGTAAATCCGCCGGGATATATCTTGTTGAGAACTGCCTCCCCGACATGCCCGAAGGGAGTATGCCCAAGATCATGTCCGAGCGCTATAGCCTCAGTCAAATCCTCATTATATCCGAGTATTCTTGCGACCGTCCTCGAAACCTGAGCGACCTCAAGCGTATGCGTAAGCCTCGTGCGATAGTGATCTCCTTCGGGAGCCAGGAAAACCTGAGTCTTATGCATTAGTCTCCTGAAGGCTTTCGAATGAGTTATCCTATCCCTATCTCTTTGAAATACTGTCATGTATTCACATGGCTCTTCCTCGTAAACCCTCCCCCTGGAGTCTATAGCCCTGCAAGCCTTCTGTGAAAGTATTTCAGATTCTCTTTTCTCTATATCCCTTCTCTTTATCATTCGATAATATCTCTGATCCTCACCTCATATGCGTCCGGCCCGCTTAAAACAGCCCTTCCGAAGTCAATGCTTATCTCTTCGCCGAGCAGCTTTGCCGCTGCTATCTCATATCTCGCATCTCTGACGCTTATATCCTCTCCCGAGTCTTCGTCCCTAGCATGATGTTCTATGACATACCATTTTCTGAATGCATATATCTCGGAGCTGATCTTCGATATTGCTTCCTCGTCCAAATCCGACGAAGGAGAAATGCTCATATTGTTTTTAAAGGCTTCGACTGTTAAAAACAGCTCCTTTTCTTCATCAGGTATATTGGATTGGAATGCGTCGAAGAAATTATTTATATGCTCTGAGAGAAGCTCCGAATCCGCCGCGGCGATAATCTCCCTTATCAATGCCTCTTCAATATGCTCTTCTTCTTCAATCAAGGCTTCAAAATTCTCGTAATAGCTGTATTCCTCAGGACTTTCCAAATCCAATTTTTTTAATAATCTTTCCCTATCCATTATCGTAAAAAATATGTTCTTATGATATAATTCCGAGTGAATATTATAGCATAGAGACCGTAAAATTTGAACACTGAGAGAAGATTATGTCACATAGAATATTTGTATTTTGCAATAGAAAGAACACTTCAATAGCAGCATATGAGAGCCTCAAGGAAATACTGAGCAAACGCGGACATATAGTTTTGAATGAATACAGCGAAGACGCCACACTGCTTATCTGCATAGGTGGTGACGGCACCTTCCTTTCCTTCGTTCACAAATGCAATTTCCCTTCCGTTCCTATTCTCGGGATAAATACGGGGCATCTCGGCTTTTTCCAGGAGTCCTCTGCCCGCAATCTCGAAAAGACTATCGAGGATATTGAGAACGGCAATTATACCATTCAGAATATCAAGCCCGTTTCCGCAAAGATTTTCGCGAGAGACAGGGATTTTACAAGAATAGGCGTTAATGAAATAGTCGTGCGCGGTACATATTCGCATAGCTCGCATTTCTCCGTCTTTATCGACGAGACCAAGATTCAGGATTTTTCAGGAGACGGAATTCTCGTGGCTACCGCAGTAGGCTCTACGGCATATAATTATTCGCTCGGTGGCTCTCTCGTATCGCCTGATTTGAACGTCCTCCAGCTCACGCCCATAGCGCCCATGAATACCAATGCTTATAGGTGTTTTAAATCTAGCATACTCCTCCCCGCCACTGATGTTGTGACGATTCGCGGCAACGGACGGAGCACGGGCGGCGCCATTCTTCTGTCATTTGACGGAAGGACGCATGAATTCAACAATGTTTCCCATATTGAGATAAGACAGGATGAGAGCGAGATTCATCTGATAAGACAGACCAGCTATGACTATTGGAATATGCTCAGCAGTAAGCTTTTATAAATTTCAAGATACGAACCAGATATAAATGTCAAAATACGAACATATAGTAAAAGATGAAGAATTAGGCATGACCGTAAATCAGATACTCCGCGCCAATTATAAATTCTCAGTGCGCTTTAAGACCAAGATGAAATATCAATCCTTGGTAGATCTGAACGGAACACCGACTAAAGGATATATAAAGCCTGAGGTCGGTGATATTATTGCGGTTCGTCTGCCAGAGGAAATGAGCGACTTCGAGCCCGAGGATATTCCTATCGAAATAATTTACGAAGATGACGATATTATTATCATCAACAAGCAGCCCGGCATTATAGTTCACCCCACCAAGGGACATCCCAATCACACCATAGCAAATGCCCTTATGAAATATATGCTTGAAAGCGGGCAGTCCTTTAAGATCCGATTTGCCAACCGCATTGATATGGACACCTCAGGTATCATCATAGTTGCGAAGAATTCAAATGCCCAAAACGAGCTTTCGCTGCAGATGAGGAAAGGCAGAGTCGTCAAGAACTATATCGCCCTCACAGAAGGCGCCGCAGCGGAAGAGCATTTTTTCGTCAACGAGCCCATAGGCAGACCCGGTGAAGTATCTATCCAACGAACTGTAATGAGCATAGACGAAGGCGGAAAGGACGCCTCTTCCGAATTTGAGCTTATCGACTACTACGAATATGCGGATCATAAAACGCATAGCCTTCTGCTCGTAAAGCTCCATACAGGAAGAACTCATCAGATAAGGGTGCACCTCTCCCATATCGGTCATCCCATTGCGGGTGACGAGCTCTATGGCGGCAGCTCTGATCTCATAAACCGCCAAGCCCTTCACGCATATTATATCGAATTCGATCATCCTCATACGGGAGAGCGTATGTCCTTTAAAAGTCCCATCCCCGGCGATATATTGCAGGCTCTGGGAATGTATTATAAATAGCAACCTCCACCTTAGAGGTGAAAGTTGCTATCGTTGGAACTTTCTATCGAAGCTCTGCTCCGACCTTCTTTTGAAGGACATTGATGATTGCGCCCATCTTCTTTTCTATCTGCTTGGATGTCATGGTCGAGTCATCATTACCTATCTTATAGCGGAACATTATAGACTTCTTTCCTTCCGGTATCTGCTTGCCGCGGTATTCCTCGACAAATCTTACTTCCTTTACCATTTTGTCGATAGAGCCTTCTATATCCGCCCATTTTACGGATTCGTCTACGAGGACGGACATATCCTGTTCTACCAGCGGATAGAGCGGAAGGTGTTCGAATTCATTGGTTCTCGAAGGATAAGGAATGAGCTTATCCGTGTCGATTTCAAACGCTGCGCCGCTGAGGTTCTTAACTCCGGCACTGCTGAGAGCAGCGACGGATATAAGCCCTATCGAGCCTACATTCGTATCTCCACTCATCAGATTGAGCCACGCCTTTTCGTCCGCCCATGAAGGCTTCTCTTTCTGAGCGAATTCAAGCTTTTCAAAATGACAATAGCCTGCCATATTTTCAACGGCACCCTTCACCCTATAGAAGAGCGAAGCCGCATCTCTACCTGCTGCCGCGCCCGTCAGATAGTTTCTGTGAACAGGGAGAGTCTCTTCCTCTGTCGAAGGGTGATATTCGCCCGGCTCAAATACCTGTGCGGATTCGAATATGCAGAATTTGTCATAATATCTCTCATTTCCAACTATGGATTCGAGCATACCCGGTATGAGAGATGATCTGAGCATTCCCTGCTCCGGCGAAGGCGGAGTCGCGAGCTTAACAGTCTCTTCATCTTTTATTCCCGCAGCATGGATATATTTCTCATCAACCCAAGGATAGGTGAAGATCTCATTAAATCCACATCTGAACGCGAGATATTCCTTGAGCTTCCTCGCGAGATCAACCTTAACCTGATTTACCGAAGAATCAAATCTAATCGTCAGCGGCTGCTTCCTGAAGTATTCATAACCTATAAGCCTTGCGATATCTCCGAGTATGTCATCATGGATGGAAACATCACCTGTAGATCTCCATGTAGGAGCCATGCAATGATATGTTCCCTTATCGAACTCGACCTCATATCCCAGCCTCGTTAGAATGTCGATGATTTCAGATCTTTCAAGAACTTCTCCGAGTCTTCTGTCGAGGAACTCCTGTGTAATATCTATTTTTACGTTTTCAGTCTGTATAGGATAGCAATCCGTAAACGCGGTGATCCTGCACTCCGGATAGATCTCCTTAAAGAGAGAAAGTGCCATATTAACTCCGAGATTCGCTCTCTGAGTATCTATGCCTTTTTCATACCTTAGAGCAGCGTCAGTTTTTTCATTAAAATATGCCGTTGTTCTTCTTATCCCCGGTGCTGTAAATACCGCGCATTCAAGGATGATGGATTCGGTGCTGTCTAGTACGGAATCATCCTTACCGCCTTTAATGCCCGCGAGATTGAGCGGATTCTCCGCATCGCAGATTACCAGATGGTCATTAGTCAGATCGAGATCTTTTTCATCGAGGAGAAGAAGCTGCTCTCCGTCCTTTGCAAGTCTGACTACAATCTCATCCCCTTGGACATGAGTGCTGTCATATGCGTGTTGAGGCTGTCCCACGGCCATGAGAACGAAGTTGGTGATATCAACTATAGCATTGATAGGTCTCATGCCCGCATTAGCAATAAGTGTCTTCATCCACTGAGGTGATTCTTTGACATGTATATTTTCAATCTTTGTAGCGGTGAATCTCGGACATCTGTCAGGCTCTTCAATGGTGACTTTGTACTCAGGGAGTCCCTCAGGAAGAGCTGTTTCGAGTTCTTTGAGTGGCAACTTGTATATTGCGGCAAGCTCTCTTGCAACTCCATAGTGACCCCAAAGATCGGGTCTGTTGGAAAGAGATTTATTGTCAACTACAAGGATTACATCATCAAGGCCCATGACTTCTGCGACGGACTGTCCGATTTCGCAGTCGATTCCGAGCTCTGTAAAATCTGTTATCTCCCTTTCATCTTCTGTGGCGATAATGTCTCCGAGGTAAACTTCCCCCGGTGAACATATCATCCCGTACGAAGACTCGCCCCTCAGCTTGGTTTCCTTGAGGAGAACGGGTTCTCCCTCTCCATGCCATACGACCTCAGAGCCCGGCTTTGCAACGCAGACCTTATGTCCGGCGGTAAGATTTGAACCTCCGCATACGATTTGCTTGAGCTCTCCTTCTCCTACATCTACCATGCAGATTCTGAGCGTATCGGCATTTGGATGTGATCTTACCTCTTTAATCTCACCGACGACTATATCGTGGAATTTATCTGCCGTATTGATTACTTCTTCGACCTCTACGGTTCTCATAGTGAGGTCATAAGCTATCTTCTCATATGTAAGTTCTTTTGGAAGATTGATATATCTTTCCAGGAATTTAATCGAAATATTCATAGCTTCCTCCCTTCTATTTGAACTGCTCTAAAAATCTCAAATCCGCACTGTGGAAGAGTCTTACATCATCAACCCCATAGCGCATCATTACGAGTCTGTCGAGTCCGATATTCGTATAAAAACCCGTCCATTCATCAGGGTCGAGATTTGCGGCTCTCAGGACGTTCGGATGAATGACGCCGCCAGGCATTACTTCAATCCAGCCCGCCTGGTTGCAAGCCTTGCAGCCTTCTCCGCCGCAGAGCAGGCATTCCATATCTATCTCATATCCCGGTTCAGTAAAGGGGAAGAAGCCCTCTCTCATTCTGACATTGACCTTGCGTCCGAATACCTTCTCAAGTATCGTCTCTATCATTACACGACCTGAACTGAACGATACATCTCTGTCGACTATAAGCGCCTCGTATTGGAAGAAGGCTCTCTCATGGCGGGCATCCGTTGTCTCATTTCTATAAACTCTTCCCGGATAGACAAATCTGCAAGGAGCGCCTTTCTCCAGAAGATACCTGACCGATCCGCCTGTGAGATGGGGCCTAAGGCATAGCCTTTCGTTTCCTCTCTTATCCTCTGTTCCTTCCAGCCAATAGGTGTCCATAGAGGCTCTGGCTGGGTGATCGGCGGCGAAGTTTAGATTATCAAAGGCGAATTTTTCGCTTGAAATATCATCCTCGCTATATATTTCAAATCCGAGTGATCTGAAAGCGTCGTTTAAGTCGTAGCACATCTGCGTGATCGGATGAAGCGCCCCGGCTGTCACCGCTGTGCCCGGCAGGGTCAGATCTAATTCACCCTTAATCGCAGAAGCTACGGCAACGAGCTCCTTCTCTCTTTCCTGTATCTTCTCGCTAAAGAGGTTTTTAATCTCATTAGCCTTCATTCCCACGGATTTTCTCATATCCGGCTCCAGGCTTCCCAGGCTTTTAAGCACTTCCTGTAAAGAACTCCTTTTACCCGTAAGCTCCTTTCTGACAGCCTCGAGCGCATCCACATCAGCAGCCGACGCTATGCTCTCAATGCCCTGGCTTTGGATGTCTTTAAGTTTGTCTAACATCTCTTCCCTCCTTTATATGTCCTAAGCGACCCATATCAATGAGTCATTCCTTTGCCTGTATAAATCTTAGCTTCCTCTATACCTCTCAGAACTCTTAGAGCTCCCGCGCACATCGCTTCCTGCTCGACCTCGTTCTCATATATATAAATCGGCGCAATCCATTCCGTATAGTCCTTTATATAGTCGAGCAGGTAGGTAAATCGTGTATATCTTCCGGTTATCAATATACCGTCTACCCTTCCTTTTAACACAGTAGCCATCGAACCGATATATTTGACTATATTGTATCCGAGGGCTTCCCATACGAGTTTGGCTTCCTCATCACCGCTCATAACCCTCTCATAGACCTCATCAGCGTCTGATGTGCCGAAATGCGAGACGAAGCCGCCCGTGCCCGTGCAGAGATGTCTCATCTGTGCTATGGACCGCTCGCTGCTATGCCCCTCATAATAGTCAAGAACTTCCATGAGCGGAAGCGAGCCCGTTCTTGTAGCCGTAAAAGGCCCCTCGCCGCCTGCACCCTGATTGCAGTCAATCTGCCTGCCTCTATCGTGCGCCGCAATGGTAATTCCGCCGTCTATATGCGCCACAACGAGCCTCGACTTCTTATAGTCCATGCCGTAGAGCTTGCAATGCTTCATGGCTGTTCCTCGAAGATTAAGCGCATGGGACTCAGCCCGCCTCTTTATCTCCTTTACGCCCGTAACTCTGGCGACATCTGTATATTCGTCCACGCAGATTGGGTCTACCATGAAGAGCCTGCCGCCGTATTTCTGCTGCATCTCATATGCGAGCTGAACCCCCAGCACGGAAGGATGTATCGTCCTTCCCACATTGTTTCTGATGTCGCTGAGGAGCAGGTCGTTTACCTCAAATGTACCTGATGGAACGGGATGACAGCCACCGCCGCGTCCCACGAATGCATCCGTATTTTCGAGATTGAGACCATGCTGCTCTATCAGAGCCTTTATGACATCAAGCCTGTAATCGAGCTGATCGTTTACCTCATCAAAAGAATTGAGGACATCCGCATCATGGCTTACGGATTCTTCGTAGATTTTTATATCGTCCTCGAACAACGCCACCTTGGTGGATGTCGAGCCCGGATTTATTACAAATACCTTGAATTTTTCGCTTTTCATCATATATTTTTCGATTATCTTTCGACTATATTATATAAAACGGCGGTTCTATTACAGAGCCACCGTCCTTTCTCAGTTTTCGATGTGCTCCGTTTTTAAGTATCAGAAAAAAGCTCCTCCAAACTTCATAAAGGCAGGGATAGCAGCGAGCGCAATGACTGTGGCAAGAATTATAATCGAGCCGAGCGCATCCGTTGCAATCCTGTCATAATATCTGCCCGTATTATTAAAAGCCATGGCAAGGACGCTTCCCGTTACAATTGCTGCACCTACAAAGCCCGTGACGCAGTTGATACCAAAAACAAAGCCTATGACGAGAGGCATTACCATTACAAGAGCCTCTATGATGACAGGCCCCTTTAAGGAAGTGACATTCCTATACTCATCAGGATTATCCATGCCGGATTCGAGCATTGAATTCGTGCTCCTTAGGATAGAACTAATCAAAAGCCCGAGCAGGACGAGCGTAAATACGGTTCCGAAAAACATTCCGCCGAAGACTATAGGGTCGGAAAGAACGACGTCGCTATTGCCTGTCGTGAATGTGAAGGCGGTGAGGAGAGCCGTCAGCGTAAAAGCCTCCGCCACGGCTGCATATGCCCTTCCGCTCGCCTTGGCATTCGCGGAAATCCTGTTTAAAACATTGTAATATGCCGTATTCTCCTCGGCAAGACTGTCATTCTGCCTCGCAAATGAAGCTGAGGCGGAGAGTGAAGTTGCGTAATTTCTTACGGCTAGATTTACTCCGGCTAATGAGTTCGCGCCTATTGCGGCAAGCGCAATCCCATAGTAGTTCGCGATCTTATAAGAGAAAAAGAGTGCGGACATCAGCACTATTCCCGGAAGCAATGAGCTTATCATTCCAAGCGACAGCCCGTGAATCATAGGTATATCAATATCCTCATCACTCGTCTTCGGGAGATTTCTCTTGAAGATTTGAGCGTCCATGGAAAAGAATTTGCAGAACTCGCCTATCAGAAGCTGGGCGATTATGCCTATCACCACGCAGAACGCATACACAGGCGATTCCAATATTGAAATGCTGAAATAAAGCGAGGCGCCAAATGAAAGCACTCCCGCAGTAATGCTTCCCGCCGTGATTCCGAAATGACCGAATTTGCCCGTAAACGGACGATATACCAATATGCCTATCACAGACGCAACGACACCGCAGGCGAGAACTATTATCGGATACATGGTCGTACTCGATACGGTAAATGTTGATGTGACTCCGGATGACTCCACGCCCATTTTAGCGAGGAGTGCGGACGAACAGGCTGAAACGAGTATCAGCAGTATGAACTCAGCCCCGTTTGAAGCATAGGCTCCTACATAGTCGACGCCCTGTTCTCTCTCTCTCGAGAGTTTATGTGCAGCGGTCAGGATTGAACCCGAGAGCCTTATCCCGACTCCGACAATGGAAGCGCCGAGGGCAAAGGCAGCAGCAATATTTACGAGCTGCTTTTGTTTAACCATGAAAAAAAGAATGCTGAGTGCTATTACACCGAGGGAAGCGAGCGTCAGCCCGATCACTATGCCGCCTCTGAACGAGGCCTTCATTCCGCCTTTAATATCCCCGTCGGATATTATCGAAGAAGATGAGACCACAGATGATGTGAAACTTCTCGTTCCGATATAGACGGATATAAATATTATTATCGCACCGGCTGCATAGGCGGCAAATGGCTTTATGCCTATGCCGAAGCCGATAAAGGCTCCGACCACAGCCAATACCGCAAATATTGGTGCAATCAGCGCAATCCAAAATTCGCTGTATTTTTCGATAGTGGCTGTATAGACATCTGAGGCGAGCTCCTTGTTGCCGCCATGTCTCCTCAGCCATGATTCGATTGATACAGCGCATAAGATACCGAATAATGCACAGGCTACGGTAATAATCTTGAGCATTTGGATAATCTCCTTAAAGCTTCAAGCCCTACATTATTATTTGTTAAAGACTGCTACTATAACCAGCGAAACAACGATATAAACGATTGCGCAAGTAGTAGTTATTTTCGATAGAAGAGCGTCATATCCCCTGCTCTTCTTCTTTCCGAAAAGCTGCTCTGCTCCGCCTGCGATAGAACCCGAAAGTCCGTCACTATTACCCGACTGCATTAGAATGCTCGCAATCAGCACGAGACTTGCGATAAGCAGTACCACCATAAGAAATGTATGCATAATTACCCTCCAAACCGTAATTTATTATAAACTCAAAGCGTTCGATTTGTCTTGAAAACGAACGCTTTAATATACCATTTTGCCGCTCTCCCTGTCAATCGGGAAAACTCAGTATTTTGAGTATTTTGACTTGTCTGTATTATCCGAATTATCCGATTAAACTTAGCTGAGCGAAGCTGCGGCTTCTGCTATCGTCGCAAAATCGTCCGCTTTCAGACTTGCACCTCCGATAAGTCCGCCATTGATGTCAGGTTTTTCGAGGAGATCCTTGGCGTTCTTTGCATTCATGCTGCCGCCGTAGAGGATTAGCATTGACTCTGCCACCACTCCGTCGTAAAGTCCTTCCATAACGCCTCTGATGAATGCACACATTTCCTCAGCCTGCTCAGGAGTTGCGGTCTTTCCCGTTCCGATAGCCCATATAGGCTCGTATGCGATTACGATCTTAGCTGCGTCCGCTGCCGCGATGTCAGCAAAATCCGCCACAAGCTGTCCGCCTACAAATGCCTGCTCCTCTCCCTGCTCTCTTACTTCGAGGGATTCGCCGACGCAGAGAATAGGAGTAATTCCAGCCTCTAGCAGCACTTTCAGCTTTTTATTGACCGTCTCATCAGTCTCGTTAAAATATTCTCTTCTCTCGGAGTGACCGATTACGCAGTAGTCAACTCCGATTTCGCTGAGCATTGGAACGGAAACCTCGCCCGTAAATGCACCCGACGCCTCAAAATGAACATTCTGAGCACCGAATTTTATGCCGCAGCCCGAAAGTGCGGATTTGACCGAATATAAATCCGTAAAGGGCACGAGAACCGCCACCTCTTCTTCGTTTGAAATCTTCTTTTCCTTGAGCTTATTTATAAAAGACTCAGCCTCTGCCGCCGTCTTATTCATCTTCCAATTACCTGCTATTAAAAATCTTTTCATCTTAGCCTCCTTGTTAAAACATCTATTTTTATTAAAAATCTATATTTGATTTAAAAACTATATTTGATTAAAGATTCATTATTTAATTAAAAATATATTCAATCATCAGTCTTTATTTATCCTCAATAATCGCAATTCCGGGCAGTTCTTTTCCCTCCAGGAATTCAAGGCTCGCACCTCCGCCCGTACTGATATGCGTCATCTTATCAGCCAGACCGAATTTTGCAACCGCTGCGGCACTGTCACCGCCGCCGATTACCGTCGTGGCGTCGATTTCCGCGAGGCATTCGGCTATCGCCTTAGTGCCCTCGGCAAATCTATCCATTTCGAAAACTCCCATAGGACCGTTCCATACTACGGTTTTAGCGGATTCGAGAGCCTCTTTGAAAGCTATGACAGTCTCAGGCCCTATATCGAGTCCCATTCTATTATCGGGTATCTCATCTATCGCATATACATCATGCGGCGAATCATTTGAAAATTCATCAGCAGCCACTACATCAACGGGCAGCATGAACTTCACGCCCTTTTCCTCGGCAAGTCTTAGTATATCGCCTGCGAGCTCCAGCCCTTCCTCGTCTAAGAGCGAGGTGCCTATTGAATTGCCCTGAGATTTAAAGAATGTATAGGACATTCCGCCGCCTACTATCAGAATATCCACCTTGTCGAGCAGATTAGTAATTACAGGAATCTTATCCTTAACCTTCGCTCCGCCCATGATAGCTGCAAAAGGTCTCTTGGGATTGTTTACCGCTTCTCCGAGGAATTGCAGTTCCTTCTCAATCAGAAATCCCGATACCGCGGGGATATAATCTGCAATGCCCGTCGTGGAGGCATGAGCCCTATGCGCCGTACCGAAAGCGTCCTGGACGAATACATCACCGAGACTTGCGAGCTCCTTCGCGAATGAAGGGTCATTTTTCTCTTCCTCGGCTCTATATCTTACGTTCTCTATCAGGATTACCTCTCCGGCTTTAAGAGCCTTTGCAGCCTCTTTTACCCCCTCGTCAACCACTATATCCGAGGCGACGAGCCTTACATCTTGTCCGAGGCATTCCGTGAGCCTCTTAGCCACGGGAGCCATGCTGAATTCAGGCTTGGCCTCGCCCTTTGGACGTCCGAGATGTGACATCAGAACTATCGCAGCTCCGTTCTCCAAGAGGTATTCAATGCTTGGAAGCGCCGACTGAATGCGAATATCGTCCGTAATCCTATCTCCGTCAAGGGGCACATTGAAGTCGCACCTCATCACGGCGGTTTTGCCTTCCCATTTAATGTCTTTGATTGTTTTTTTCATTCTTCTATCTCCTTCTCCCCCTCTGATTCTATTCAAGAGTCGGGAATTTATATATTATTTTTCTGCGCCTCTATATTAACACAAATATGAGAGTATGAGTACAAAGAATCAGTCACTATCTTTTCTTATTTCCTCAAACATAGCCCTCACGCTCGGTGCATTTTTCGTCAGCCTCTTAATACTGACATCATCAACCTTTTTGTTCGTAGTCGTTAAGTGTTTTTGAGAAGTTTCCAGATTTTTCTTGATAGCTTCCAGATTTTTTATGGCTTTATCAATTCCTTCGATAGCGTCCTGGTATCTGTCCGTTGCAAGTCCGAAGTTTCTGGCAAACTCGCTCTTAAAGAGCGCAAGCTCCGACTCGAAGTTGCTGAGCTCCACCTCCTGATTCTGCACTATTGCGAGCTTCTGTTTGTATTCCAGGGAGCCGAGCGCGGCATTTCGCAAAAGAGAAATAATCGGAATGAAGAACTGCGGACGAACTACGAACATCTTAGGATAGCGGTAGGATACATCAACTATGCCGTTGTTATAATACTCATTATCGCTTTCCAAAAGTGAAACCAGGACAGCATATTCGCAGTTCTTCTCATTTCTGTCCTTGTCGAGCTCTTTGAAGAAATCTTCATTCTTATGCTTGGTCTTTGTCTCGTCCATCTCGTTTTTCATCTCGAACATGATAGAGATGAACTCCGTGCCCTCTGAGGATTCTCTGAAAATAAAGTCTCCCTTGCTGCCCGTCCTGTCGTCATTATCCTTTTCAAAGCTGGCATTCGGGAAAGCAGTCATGCGGATTTGATTGAACTGATTCATGCAATGCTGTTCAAGGCTCTCTCCCACCATTTTCGTGGAAAGCCTCGCCTTGAAATCCTTTAGTCTTTCAATTTCTTCCTCTCGCAGCTTTAACTCGCCCTTATGCTGTTCAATGAGATTGTTCTCATTCAGCTTGTTTTCCCTTTTCTGGAGCTCCAAATCGCTCCTGAGCTTTGTCAGCTCGCTCCCGAGTTCCGAGAGCTCCCTGTCCTTGCCCTGTACGGCTTCCGAAACGGCGAGCTTTTTTTCGGTGTCGGCGACCTCAAGCTTAGCCTTTAGCCTTTCTATCTCGCCTTCCTTTTCCGAAATCAAAGACTCCTTCTTAGATAGCTTCTCTTCGTAGGATTTTTCCTGATGCATACGGACAATGGCTAAATCCTTTTCGTTCCTGCTCTTAAATTCGTCCTGTAAACGCTGCCTTTCCCTGTTAAATTCTTCGTCCCTTACCTGACGGAGAATCTGCGCATATCCGGCTTCATCTACCTGGAAGGTCTTGCCGCAGTTTGGGCATTTTATTTCCTGCATAACTCCACCTCTTTTCAAAACTCTATCTATACTCCTCTTTTGAGGCATACTTCGTTCAGCAAGCAGTTCTCGCAGTCCGCCTTTCTCGCATGACATATCTTTCTGCCGTGAAATATCAGGAGATGATGTGATCTAATCCATTTATCCTTTGGAAGCCTCTTTTTAAGCTGCTCCTCAGTCTTATCCACATCATCAGCGTCCGTGAGACCTATTCTGTTTGACACCCTGAATACATGGGTGTCGACAGCTATGGCAGGCTCGGCGAACGCCTCAGCCAAGATGACATTTGCCGTCTTGCGCCCCACACCCGGCAGGCTGATAAGCTCGTCAAAACTGCCCGGCACTTCGCCGTCGAAATCTTCAATGAGTTTATTCGCCAGCTTTACTATATTGAGGGACTTGTTTTTATAAAGTCCGATCGTTTTTATAATATCAGCCACATCATTCGGATTTGCCTCAGCCAATTCCTCAGGCGAAGGATAGCGTTCGAAGAGCGCAGGCGTAACCTTGTTTACGCTTATATCCGTAGTCTGAGCGGATAAGACCACGGCAATCAAAAGCTCGAAGCAGCTCCTATGATTTAAAGCGCAGCCCGCCTCGGGATGCATTGTCTCAAGCTTATCCAGCACTTCCTCTATCTGATTGGCTTTAATTCTCTTTAATCGTCTACTCATTTTAAAAAAATAACCTCATTTCCATTGACATGAGAGGTAAAAAGTTTATATTTAAGAATGTATACAATTTACCAGCATATGTTGATAAGTTTTTAACACTGACATAATATTCGAGGTATTTATGGACAGCATTAAGGGTGAAAAAAACGCACAGCCGCTTTCGAGCAATCTCTATGCAGAGATTCAGTCAGATATACTCTCAGGTAGGCTGGCGGATAATTCCAAGCTTACGGAGCAGGCAATCTGCAAGAAATACAGCGTCAGCAGAACTCCTGTCAGAGAGGCTTTTCGTCAGCT
The DNA here is from genome assembly GCA_017515425.1 of Mogibacterium sp. GTDB lineage: Bacteria > Bacillota > Clostridia > Peptostreptococcales > Anaerovoracaceae > Crickella. The sequence goes on along the minus strand of JAFWFU010000031.1, from coordinate 18,432 downwards.
TGAATCCGACGGTCTCATTGATAATATCCCGAATAGAGGCGCCTTTGTGACAGGTCTTTCCAAAAGGGATATATCGGATTTATTCGACCTCAGATCCCTCTTTGAAGTCCAAGCCTCCGAATGGGCGATCAAGCGCATGACGACCGAGGAGATAGAAGCCCTACGCGAAACCCTTGAATTTATGGAGTTTTATACCCTCAGAAACGATATAGAAAAGGTCTTGGTATTCAATTCTCAGTTTCACAATATCCTATATATCGGCACCAAGGACAGACTGATTCAGAAGGCTCTCTATACCTACCAGACATATCTCAAGCATTCCGCGCCTGCCAAAACATATTCGGCGGATCAGTTAAAGACCATACTTGATGAGCATAAGGCGATCTTCGAGGCAGTCGAGACCAAGAATCCGGCTGCCGGGCGCAAGGCTATGGAAGATCATATGGCTCAGTCCAAACTCCGCCGTATCAGCAATTACTTCTAATTCTGTCATTCTTATAATACTGTCATTCTGAGCGAAGCGAAGAATCTTTTTCTTTCTCAAAACCTTCCCTTTGTAATTCTGAGCGAAGCGAAGAATCCTTCTATCTATTCCTATCTATACACTAAAATATTCATCATAAAGGACACTATCGGCGTCAATATCATATCCGTAATATTGAAAACGATCAGCAGCAGCAATATCCATGTGCCCCTCTGATATACGGAATACCACCACTCATGCCTGTCCAGCTTAAAAATCTGCGTAATTATCCCCCAGCCGTCAAGCGGCGGACATGGTATCAGATTGAACACCATAAGCACCAAGTTTATCATCACCGCATACATGAGTATCAAAAACAAATTCTCAATTACGACGGCAAATATGCTGCTGCTCAAATATATATTCCTGAGCAGCCTCACGGGAATGGAAAATAGCACCGCTAGTATAAGATTCATAGTAATTCCCGCGATTCCGACCAAGAACTCGTCGCGCCGCCTGTTCTTATAATAGGCGGGATTTATCTGCACGGGCTTACCCCAGCCGAAGCCGACCAGGAGCAGCGCGGCAAAGCCAAGCCAATCTATATGTGCGAGAGGATTGAGCGTAAGCCTTCCCTGCCTTCTCGGAGTCGGATCCCCTAGTCTGTCAGATACCCATGCATGTGCAAATTCATGGAAGCTCAGCCCCACTACTATTCCCGGAAGCATTAAGATCTTTAACAGAATTGCCTGATAGCTGAAATTAAACAAATTCATCAATATATCTCCTCTAAAGTATTTCGGTAAGAAGCCTCGATATGGATTCGAGAGCCTTCTCCTTTATATCAATATTATCCCTGTCCTTCTGCGTATATTCTCTGCAAAACTTCATATCCTCTTCGAATTGGCGATTCATCTCCTTAGTCACATCTGAATCATATACAAATGCATTGGATTCGAAATTGAGTCTGAAACTCCTTATATCAAAATTGGTCGAGCCAGCCGTGCAGATCTCATCATCAACAGTCAGGGTCTTTGCATGAAGGAAGCCGTTTTCGTAGATATATATTTTAGCACCTTCTCTTATCAATCTCCCTGCATTATATAGGGTAGTCCTGTATACGAATGGGTGATCCGGTATGCAGGGTATCATAATCCTTACATCTATACCCGATCTAGCCGCCATGGCGAGGGACTCCAGCATTGGCGTATCAGGCACCAAATATGGCGTCTGAATATATATGCTCTTCTTCGCGCCCGTGATCATCTTCATCATGGACATCTTGACTTCTTCCCTCTCGGACTCGGGGCCGCAGGAAACAATCTGAATCGGTATGGAGCCCGGCGCCGCTTTATATGCATATCTGATTGACTGCTGCACGAGGTTGAGCTCCTCTCCCGCGGCATAGCGCCAATCCTGATAAAATCTCTCATTGAGCGCAGTCAGAGCGTTTCCGCGAATTATCATCTGAGTATCGCGCCAAAAGCCGAACTTCTTCTTATATCCCAGATATTCCTTAGCGATATTGAATCCGCCGATATATCCTATCTCATTGTCGATAATCGCCAACTTCCTATGATTGCGATAGTTAATTCTGAAATACATATGACGTATGAGAGGCTTGAAGAAAAATGCGTATTTACCGCCCGCCTTTTTAAAGGCTCTGAGGTCAGTATGCCCTATGCTCCTGGAGCCAAGAGCGTCCATCATCAGCCTGACCTTCACTCCTTCCTCAGCCTTCTTTGTGAGAAGGTCTATCAGCCTTCTTCCCACGAAGTCATCCTTTACTATAAAATAGCAGAGCTTAATCGTATAACGGGCATTTTCTATATCGCTGCAAAGCCTGTTAAACATCTCCTGTCCGTCGTAGATAAGTTCAACGCTGCTATTGTCCGTAAGAAGCGAGTCCGCATATTCTAGGTTCATGGAAATCATGCTCCGCCACCTGTCGGTTATCTCGCTTGCAGAGGTCTTTATCCCCGTTCTGACGCTCTCCTTCTGCCAGCCTATCAGGGTATCCATTCCAGCCTCTTCCGCTTCGGTCATTTTAAATATCTGCTGTCTGGCTATATTTTGTGAGAGTATCAGATATAGCACTAGACCGAGCACGGGAATCAGAAAGAGCACCATTATCCATGCCATGGTCGCGGCTGGCGACTTGGTATCAATAAAAATCAGTCCGAATGCGATTATGGCATTCAGTATATATACCAGCAGCATTATATGCGAAAATGTAAAGAAAGCGGCAATCGAATCTATCAATCTTCTCCTCTATTGTTTCTACCTTTTGTCATTATCTTTAAAATTTTAATGGTTTACTGATTATATGGCGTTGCCGTAGTGTCGAAACCATTGATCTCCGTCGGTTATGCTCCTCTGATAACGTCTCTTAATTCCTCAGAATGACATATTGTCACTTCCTTCTGTCATCCTGAGCGAAGCGCAGCGAAGTCGAAGGATCTTTATTAAATCTCCATTCCCTCTAAACTAAAGGTCTTTGTCTCAGTAATCTTCACCTTCACAATCTGGCCCGCTATCTCTTCCTCTGACTTATCTGAGGTGAAATTCACCAGCTTAAACCCGTCCGTCCTACCTGAATACGTATTGGGCGAAGTCTTGCTCAGACCGTCCACCATGACCTCGAGCACTTTCCCCATATATTCCTTGTTCTTTTCGAGGCTGATACCGTCCATAAGCTCAACAAGCCTGTCAAATCTCTCATGGCAGATCACATCATCAACCTGATCCTCAAATTTCGCGGCAGGCGTGCCCTCTCTCGGCGAATATATAAATGTGAATGCCGAATCATACCTCACCCTGCGGGCAATATCCAAGGTCTCCTCGAAGTCGCTCTCAGTCTCTCCCGGAAATCCGACGATTATATCCGTAGAAATCGTTATTTCAGGGCAGACCGCCCTCAGTTTATCCACGATTTCAAGATACCTCGCCCTGTCATAATGCCTGTTCATGCGTTTGAGCACCCTGTCAGAACCCGACTGAACGGGGAGATATATATTTCTGCAAAGTTTGTCGCAGGTCCTAAAGCATTCAATCATCTCATCAGATATATCCTTGGGGTGAGAAGTCATAAATCTGATTCGCTCGATTCCTTCAATCTCATTCACAGCCTTGATGAGCTCCGCAAAACTATTGCCGATGGCGTCCTTATATGAGTCAACATTCTGCCCGAGCAGCATGACCTCGCGCACTCCGTCAGAAGCAAGCCTCTCTATTTCGCAGACCACCTCGGAAAGCATACGGCTTTTCTCCCTGCCCCTCGTATAAGGCACTATGCAGTAGGTGCAGAAATTATTACAGCCATAGGTGATATTTACCAATGCCTTGTGATTATGCATTCTGACAGGCTTCATCTCTTCTTCGGCAATACGAGGATTATTGTCTATGATTGCACGCTGCTTCTTCCCTGTCTTATGCAGATTTTCCAGAAGTTCGGGAAGCTGCGCGATATTCTGCGTCCCGAATACTATATCTACCCAGGAAAACCTCTTATTTATCTCCTCCACTATCCTCGGCTGCTGCGGCATACAGCCGCAAACACAGAGAACGAAGTCGGGATTGGACTTCTTAATCTTCTTAAACTGCCCGAGGACGCCGAAAAACCTCTTGTCAGCATTCTCCCTGACGCTGCATGTATTCATTACAACGAGATTAGAAGCCCATGGATCTTCCTCATGTATATAACCCAGAGCTTCAAGCATTCCCGCTATATTCTCTGAGTCATGTTCGTTCATTTGGCAACCATATGTAATTATGCTATAGGTGGACATTATTCTTCTCTACTCTCTTTCTCTTCTGCCGTTTTCTCGGAATTCTCCTCATGTGCGCCATGGGCTATGGTCAAAGCCTTCTCCTCGCCCTTGGCAATCCTCTGAATATTCGAAGCGTGCTGAATCACGAGGAAGAGCACCGCCACTATGGCGAAGAAGAAAAGTCTCTTATCATCAGCCATGAAATAGACGAATACGGGATAGGAGACGACAGCCCCTATCGAAGCTATCGACATTCTCTTACCCGATATTAGAAACATAAGCCCTGCAACCGCTGCCGCCATCAAAGCAGTCTGCCAATTAAGAGCGAGAGCCGCACCGAGAGATGAGGCGACGCCCTTTCCGCCTTTTAATTTATAAAGGGCGGGATAGCAATGCCCGACCACTACGGCAGCAAAAGCGACCATTCCGCCTGCTGCGTCTCCTGCAAGATATATTCCGAGCCATACTGAAAGAAATGCCTTCAATACATCTACGGTGAATACGGCGATTCCCGCGCCGAGCCCTATCACTCTGATAGTATTCGTCATTCCGGCATTGCCGCTGCCTTCCTTTCGAATATCTATGCCGTGAAGCCTGCCGACTATGATTGCGGGATTGATATTTCCTATTAAATATGCACCTATAGCTATCAGTATGAGAGTAAATGTATTACCCATCTATCTGCGTTCTCCTCTCTTTTCGTTCCATACGAATTTAATGGAAGTGCCTTCGAAGTCGAAATGCTCCCTGATTTTATTCTCCAAATATCTCGAATATGAGAAATGCATGAGCTCCTTATCGTTGATACTGAACGAGAACAGCGGCGGAGCCGTGCCAATCTGAGTCGCATAATAGACCTTGAGCCTGCGCCCCTTGTCTGAGGGCGGCTGCCTCATCATCACGGCATCTTCAATCACGCTATTCAGTTTTCCCGTCGGAATCCTTGTATTTCTCGAATCGGCTATCCTTGCACATCTTTCGATCAGTTCATTAAGCCTTATCTTTTTCAGAACTGAAATGAAGATGACGGGCGCATAGGAAGCGAAGAGCATTTCAGCCTTTATGCTTTTCTCATAGTCGCGCATGGTATTGGTCTCTTTTTCGATAAGATCCCATTTGTTGACTACGAATATCATGCCTTTTCCCGCCTCGTGAGCATATCCGGCGATCTTCTTATCCTGTTCAGTCAGCCCCGTAGCCGCGTCTATCATAAGTATGCATACATCACAACGCTCAATGGCTGCTATCGCTCTGATGACGCTGAACTTCTCTATGGAGTCGCTCACCTTGCTCTTCCTGCGAAGCCCTGCTGTGTCAATCAGCGTATACTCCCTATCCTTGTATGTGAAAGGTGTATCTATAGTATCTCTGGTCGTTCCTGCAATCGGTGAGACTATGACTCTGTTCTGCCTCGTCAATGCGTTTACCAATGAGGATTTTCCGACATTCGGCTTTCCGATTATCGCGATATGAATGCTCTCCTCTGATGGATCATACTCTTCTTCGGGAAATCCGCCCACAATCCTATCAAGCAGGTCGCCGATATTTGTCATATTGGCTGCCGATATAGGAAAGGGCTCGTCAAAACCGAGCTCATAAAAATCATAGATGAGTTCATACGCCTTAGACGGAGCGTCCACCTTGTTTACCACAAGGATTACTTCCTTGCCCGTCCTTCTGAGGAGCTCTGCCACCTCGCGGTCGGCAGCGGTCAGCCCTTCCTTGCCGTCCACCATAAAAAGAATAACATCTGCCATGTCCATGGCTATGACGGCTTGGTCCCTCATCTGAGCTCTTATGGTATCGTCGGTTTTTACCTCTATGCCGCCCGTATCTATGACGGCAAATTCCTTGCCGTTCCATTCCGTCTCAGCATAAATTCGGTCGCGGGTCACGCCCGGCACATCTTCTACAATGGCGCGGCGCTCTCCCACGAGCCTGTTGAAAAAAGTTGATTTACCCACATTTGGGCGTCCTACTATGGCAAGAATAGGCTTATTCATCGAATATGCCCTCCACGAATTCCTCTGCGTTGAATGGAATGAGGTCATCAAGCCCCTCACCCATTCCAATAAACTTAATCGGCATATCGTATTCGTCGGCGATCGTTATGGAAATGCCTCCGCGTGCGGTGCTGTCCATCTTGGTGAGTATGATTCCCGTCATCTCCGTGATATTGGAGAACTCCTCAGCCTGACTTACGGCATTCTTGCCCGTGGTCGCGTCGAGTATTAGGAGATTTTCTCTCGCAGCCTCGGGGTATTCACGCGAAATGACCCTCGACATCTTTTCGAGCTCCTTCATCAGATTGACCTTATTCTGCAATCTCCCTGCCGTATCGCAGATGAGGACGTCCACTCCATTAGCCTTGGCGGACTGAATCGCGTCAAATATTACTGCTGTAGGGTCCGTTCCTTCCTCATGGCGAATGACTCTGACTCCGACCCTGTCTCCCCACATTTGGAGCTGCTCCGCAGCCGCCGCACGGAAGGTGTCCGCAGCCGCCAGCATTACGTTCTTCCCCTGAGATTTATACATATGTGCGAGCTTCGCTATTGAAGTGGTCTTTCCGCCGCCGTTTATGCCTATCATAAGAATGATGAGAGGATAGCTATCTGTCATATGATTCCTCTCGCCCTTGTCCATGATGTCCATGAGGATCTTTTTGAGCTCATGTCTTATCTCGCGCTCCTTGGTTATATACTGCTCGTTTATGCATTTATTCAGCGCGCTGATTATCTTATCCGAGGTCTCGACTCCCACATCAGCCATGACAAGGGACTCCTCGAGCTGCTCGAGGAATTCCGGGCCGAGATCCGGATTGTCGTAGACAGCCATGGTTATGCTGTCTAAAAACTTCCTAAAAGTTGATTTCTTTTCAAAAAGACCCATTTATATGTTCTCCTTAATTTAAGTTTTTTCGCGAGCATTTGTTATCTTATTGAAGGCTCATTTGTCATATTTAGGACTCACCTATTATATCAAAGGCTCATTTGTCATCCTGAGCGAGCGGAGCGAGTCGAAGGATCTTAATATTATTCTAACCCCTCTACATCAAACTCATCGCCCAGCCTCAGCGACAGCATTCTCGATATACCCTGCTCCGGCATGGTAACGCCATAGAGCACATCAGCATGCTCCATGGTCGCCTTCTGGTGCGTGATGAGCGCAAACTGTATATTCTCGAATTTCTTGAGATAATCCGAAAACCTCTCTATATTCACTTCGTCGAGCGCCGCCTCAACCTCATCAAGTATGACAAAAGGTGTCGGCTTGGCTTTAAGCACAGCGAACATCAGAGCTATTGCAGTCAAGGTCTTTTCACCACCCGAAAGAAGATTTATATTTTTGAGCTTTTTCCCCGGCGGCTGAGCCGTTATCTCAATTCCCGACTCGAGAGGCTTGCTCTCGTCCTCGAGCCTGATTTCCGCATATCCGCCCCCGAAGAGCTCCCTAAACGACTCCTCAAAATTGACTACCACCTTGTCGAAATTCTCCTTGAACTTCGTCTTTATGGTCTTATCCATATTGCTGATAATCTCATTTAGCTCGTCCATAGCCTTGGTAATATCAGCTTCCTGAGCCGTCATAAACTCATATCTCTTGCTGACAGCCTTGTACTCCTCGATAGAGCCGACATTTACCTCGCCGAGCTCCGCCAGCCTGAGCCTTATCTCTCTTGACTCTCTATTCCCTGCGGTAATGGCAAAATCCTCAGACCTCATATCTTTAGCCTCGGCATAGGATACCTCGAATTCGTCCCAGAGCTTCTCCTTCTGAGTCTCTGAAAGCGTTTCAGAGCGGGCTATCTTAATATCGAGCTTATAGCTCTCGTCCTTTATCTCTTCGAGCCTGTTTCTCGATTCTCTCTGATTTGTCAGGAGCTTCTCATTTTTATCCTTATTCGCCTCTATTGAAGCGGAAAGCTCCTCTATGGATTTCTCCAATTCCTCCTTGGCTTCCCTCAGGCTCTTTTCCTTGTCGCCCGACTCCGCGCCCGTATTGGTGAGGAGCTCCTTCTGACGGCTGAGGTCGTACTTTTCAACGCTGTTCTCCTCAATGGAAGTCTCGATGTCGGCAATGCTATCCTTTACGCGTTCAATCATCTCATTGCCGCTGAGCACCCTCGCCTCGTTCTCACCTATCTTTATCTTGAGCGCGACTATCCTCTCATTATCCTCTTCGATAAGAGGTGAAATCTCCTCCGCCTCAGCCATAAGCCTCTCAGCATCAGTCTCAGCCCTGCTTATCTCCTTCTCGGCTGTCTCTATCTTGGCGTTATAGTCCTCTATCATCTTATCGGCACGCTCCAGATCGGCGGCGATTGATTCCATCTCATGCTTATATCTCTCAGCAGCGCCTTCGTCAGCCCTAACCATGGATTCCGCATGTTCTATATCAGATTTTAAGACGTTGAATTCGATTTCGAATGTGCCGATATCGAGCCTTAGCTCGTCCCTTTCAGACCTGAGCGTCTCGCGATTCTTTTCCTCTTGCTCCTTCTTATTGCTGAGCTCTTCTATCTGTCTCCTATACTCGTCTATCTGAGCGGAAAGCGTCCCAATCTCCTTTTTCCTGTCGAGGAGATTTGCGGATTTATTGGCAAATCTGCCGCCCGTAATAGCACCGAAGGCATTGATAACTTCGCCTTCGAGCGTCACTATCCTATAGCCGCCGATATGCTTCTTCGAAATAGCCACGGCATCGTCCATATTGCCTGCGATAATCACCCTGCAAAGAAGATAGTCGACTATCTCCCTGTATTTGCTATTCGTATCCACCATTTCAGAAGCGATTCCCACAAATCCCTTAGCGGACTTGATTGAGCTGTCTAGTCCTAGTCTGTCAGCCCTTACGGACTCAATAGGAAGGAAGGTCGCACGTCCTGATTTGCTGGATTTCAGCCAATTTATGGCAGACTTAGCAGCAGCGTCATCAGTACATACTATATGCTGCAAGGCAGCGCCAAGAGCTGTCTCAACAGCCGTTATATATTCTGCGGGCACGTCGATAATATCGGAGACCGTACCAATAATACCCTGCTGATTTCTCTGCATGAGAGTCCTGACCGTATTATTATACCCCTCATAATTCGCTTCCATTTCGGCGATAGTATTCTTTCGGGAGACAGCCACAGAGGATTTGTGAGATATCTCGTCTATTTCTCCAGCAAACCTCTGGATATTCTCGCTTGCGGATATAATATTATTGGAAACTTTATCTAAATGAGCCTTACTCTTTTCAAGAATTCCCTCTTTTTCTTCAAGGGCGGCTGTCAGATCCGAGAGGCGAGCCCTATTATCCGACTCAGTCCTATCTCTTCCCTCATATTCATCAGTCAGAGATTCTTTTCTCTCAGACAGAGTGTTCTTATAGCTGCTGAGGGTGTTAATCTCCGCCCTTCTCTGAACATTCTGATTTCTGAGATTCATAATCTCATCTTTGAGCTTCTCCGTAGCGAGGCTTATCTCCGTGCTCTTTCTGCTATGGTCGTTATATTCCATAACAGCCTTGTCGAGCGCGGCTCTTACCTCATCTACCTCGCTGTTTACGACCTTCTCATTCTCTTCAAGCCTTGCGAGCTCTTCCTTTTCGGCGGAGAGCTTCTCGCCTGCGCTCGCGAGCTCAAGGTCTATTCTTTCAAGCTCTTTTTCTATATTTATCAGTCTTTCGTGATTAATCTTCCCGCCGCTCGTGATGACGCCTAGCTCATCAATGGTCGCGAGGAGCTTCGCATTCGCCTCGGCATATTGCTCATTAAGCTCGGCATCTGCAAGCCTCGTGCTTTCAATCTGTTCGTCCATCACTTTGAGGCTCGCCGAAGTCTCCTCAATAGCATTTCTAAGGCTCTCAAGCTCTTCCTTTTCGACCTTCACATCAGACTCGAGTTTATCCAAATTGTATAGAATGATATTGATACCGAGGGTCTTGTATCTGCTCTTTAGCTCGAGATACTCCTCAGCCTTTTCGGAATCCTCTTTGAGACCGTCAATGCGCCCCTCGATTTCACCAATTATATCCCTTACTCTGTCGAGGTCTATGACAGCGGCTTTCAGCTTATTCTCCGCCTCGTTCTTTCGCGTTTTATACAGGACGACGCCCGCAGCCTCTTCAAAGATCTCCCTTCTGCTCTCAGGCTTGGAGCTTACAATGTCCGCGATTTTACCCTGACCTATGATTGAATAACCCTCTACACCGATTCCCGTATCCATGAAGAGCTCACGAATATCGCGGAGACGGCAGGGATTGCCATTGATGAGATATTCGCTTTCACCCGACCTGTACATGCGGCGGGTTACGGCTATCTCATTGTATTCAAGAGGGAGTATTCCTGCGGAATTATCAATCACGAGCGTAACCTCAGCCATGCCCTTCGGCTTACGCGTCGCCGTGCCCGCAAAAATAACGTCCTGCATCTTCGAGCCTCTGAGCTGCCTTGAGCTCTGTTCACCGAGCACCCACCTCAGCGCGTCAGAGATATTGCTCTTACCGGAACCATTTGGCCCTATGATACAGGTAACGCCGTCGTTTAATTCTATATTCACAGGGTCAGCAAAGGATTTGAAGCCCTGCATTTCTATTCTCTTAAAATACAACTAATTAACTCCCTTCGACAATGCATCCTTTGCAGCAGCCTGCTCCGCTCTCGCCTTGCTGCTGCCCATGCCTGTTCCAATTACCCGTCCGTTTACCGAGACCCTGACGGTAAATATCTTGTTGTGATCGGGGCCCTTTTCATCAACTATCTTATATACGATCCCCGATTTAGAGTCCTTTTCCTGAATTTTCTCCTGCAATCTGGTCTTGAAATCCCTGCTGAGTCTGCCTGTTGCCGCCATTTCTATCTTGTCATTTAGCAGCCTGAGCACGACTTCGCGGCAGGGCTCGAAGCCCCCGTCTATCATAATCGCACCCATCAGGGCTTCAAAGGCGTCGGATAGTATTGAGGGTTTGCTACGTCCGCCGCTCGCGTCCTCTCCTTTGCCCAAATAGAGATATTCGCCAAGACCTATCCTAAGTGCAGTATCGGCAAGAGCCGATTCGCATACGACGTCAGCTCTGAATTTGGACAGAGGGCCTTCATGCGCATTTCCCATAATCTCAAACAGCCGAGTTCCGACTATGGCGTCAATATATGCATCTCCTATGAATTCGAGCCTCTCATTATTATGAGAATATCCGAGCTTTTGCTCAGAAGCATAGGAGCTATGCGTTAAAGCGATTCTAAGGAGATTTTTATCGCTGAATACATATCCGATTGTTTTCTCAAGACCGGATGAGTCCTTCATCTCTGCCTATTCCTCCGAATCTCCACTATCAGATGTGCCGGATTTTTCAACAGCGGCGGCAATCATGCCGGTGATGTCGTTTCTGACATAGTCAACAGCCCTATGTATGGCATAATATACTTCGGTCGCCTTGGAATTGCCGTGAATTTTCAGCACAGCACCCTTGAGCCCGAGAATTGGTGCACCTCCGGCGTCAGAATAGTCAAATTCTTCCTTTATTTCCTTGATCTTGCTATATGCGAGCATGGCGCCCGCCTTAGCCACCATGCCCTCGGTCAGCTTGGACTTGAACTGCTTCATAATAGCCAAAGCCATGCCCTCGCTGCCCTTTAGAAATACATTTCCTGAAAATCCGTCAGTGACGACCACATCTGCCTCACCGAATACAATGTCTCTCCCTTCGATATTCCCCTCGAAGTTTATCTGCCCTGCCTCGCTTGCAGCCTTTAACATCTCAAATGCTTCTTTGTGGAGATCGTCGCCCTTGCCTTCCTCGGCACCGACATTGAGGAGCTTGACTACAGGCATCCTATTTCCCGTAATTCCCTCTACGAATATGCTGCCCATGAGACCGTTCTGAAATATATATTCGGATTTGGACTCCACATTGGCTCCGCAGTCGAGAAGGAGGGTGTTCCCGTCCTCTCCAATGCGGGGGAACCAGGCGGCGATGGCCGGTCTTTTGATTCCCTTAAGCCTGCCGAGTGTCAAAAGACCGCCTGCGAGCAGCGCTCCCGTGCTGCCGCCGGATATGAATATATCCGCATCGCCGCCTTTAATCATATTCATACCCTTTACAATGGTGGAGTCTTTTTTCTTCCTCACAGCCATGGCAGGCGTCTCGTGATTAGTGATTACCTCAGTGGCATCCACCACCTCAATATTCTCACCATGCCATCTGTTTCTACGGAGTTCCTCGTTAATGGTCTCCTCAGGCCCGATAATAACCACGGTCTCATCAATTTCAGCAGCCGCCTTTACAGCGCCCTTTACTATTTCCACAGGGGCGAAATCCCCGCCCATTCCGTCAACTAATATCTTCATTTTATTTTCTCCGAGTCTGCAAACAGACCTTGTTTAATCGCATTATTAAGCCGTAATATTATAGCATAAAAACCGCGGCTATGCGCTCCCTTTTGCCCTCAATCCTTTCTATTTGTCTCTGTTTCGAAGTTGGCCGCAGGCGGCATCTATATCGGAGCCGAGCGTGCGGCGTATTGTAACGGCAATACCTCTCTTTTCAAGTATTTGCCGAAAGCGCTTCACATTATCGGCGCAAGCCTGCCTATACTCTCGCCCCTTAACTTCGTTCAGAGGTATGAGGTTAACATGCGCGAGCATGCCCCTGAGATTATCGGCGAGTTCTTTGGCGCAGTCCTCGCTGTCGTTTACCCCGTCAATCAGGGCATATTCAAAGGTGATTCGCCTGCTCGTCTTTTCCGTATATTCCCTGCATACCTGCATTAACTCGTCATATCTGTACTTCTTAGCCACAGGCATGGTCTGCTCCCTCATTTCCTGATTGGGCGCATGAAGCGATACAGCGAGATTTACCTGAGGAAAGTCCTCGGCAAATCGCCTTATCATAGGGATAATGCCGCAGGTGGAAACCGTAATATTCCTGAGTCCCAGATTATAGCCCTTGGGATCGTGAATAAGATTGATGAACTTCGATAATTCATCGTAGTTGTCAAAAGGCTCTCCCATTCCCATTACAACAATATGCCCTATATCCTCTCGTGTATGATTTCTCATGGCGAGGACTTCCGCGAGCATTTCTCCACCCGTGAGATTTCTCTCAAGTCCGTTCATGGTAGACGCGCAAAATGTGCAGCCCATGCGGCAGCCGACCTGAGAGGAAATGCAAATGGAATTACCATAGCTGTATTTCATAAACACGGACTCAACATAAGAGGAAGCATTAGCATTAGCATTAGTAATAGTTTCTGTTTCAGTATAAGTATCAGTTGCAGTATCTAAATCTAAAGTATCAGCCTCTCTTTCTCTTGTACCGGCGCCTTCAACATTATTTGATGAAGAAGATTCACCGCTCCTAAATCCAAATAGACATTTCACCGTCCCGTCCTTCGACTTCTGCGACCTTGCAATCTTCGGCAGCCCGATGTAATAGCTTTCTTCCAGCTTTTCAATCAAAGATGTAGGAAGATTGCTCATCTCATCAAAAGAAGAAACGCCCTTCGCAAGCCAACTAAAGACCTGCTCTGCTCTAAACCTTTTTTCTTCTAGATTAGTCATCAACAATTCAAGTTCAGATATGCTTAAATCCAAAATGTTTACTTTTGTCATGTGCCAAAAATGGTATTTTCTCACGTCATATCAAAAATAGTAATTGACATGAAAATATGGTAAAACTGCAAGGGTTATGTAAAGTATTCTTTACATCATTTAAATGTATTGTAATATAAAGTAAAGGTTATCTTTACATCCTTGGAATGTATTGTAACGTAAAGCAAACTTTACTTTATCTAATATTTTTAACAAAAAAGTCACGTCATCTTGCGATAATAATGTGATTTGACGTGACTTTTGGACTGTTTTATATGCGCTCGACTTTTATACCGGTCTTATGTCCGTTGATGTCAAACTCCTCAAGACCCGAGGCTGTCTCAATGCCGACCGCGATAGTCTCGTCCATGATGAATTCCTTGGCATTCTCTACGGCATTCAAGATGTCCTCATCAGCCGCAAGATATATCTTAATCTTGTCCATCATCTCAAAATCTGCCTGTTTGCGAAGCTGCTGTATCTTGGAGATGACCTCTCTGACATAGCCCTGATTGATAAGAGCAGGTGTAAGAGTCGTGTCGAGGATTACGAATACATTGTTATCCATGCCGACTACGAAGCCTTCCTTTGAAGAAATCCTAACGTCTAAGAAGTCCTCACTAATCTCAAACTTCTCTCCGCCGAGCTCCATTTCTATAGCGCCCTCTCCTATCTTGGCAATAGTTTCCTTTGCGTCAAGTGAAGCGAGCTTAGCTCCAAACTCCTTGATATTCTTGCCAAGCACAGGCCCTGCGGTCTTGAAATTCGGCTTGATCTCATAGTTCATATACTTGTCGAGCTCATCTTCGAACTGAACTTCCTTTACATTAAGCTCTTCTTCAATAAGACCCGTCAAATCCTCGATAATATTCTTGTATTTGCCGTCAACGATTACCTTTGAGAGCGGCTGTCTGACCTTGAGCTTCTCCTGTTCTCTCGTGCTTCGTCCTAAGTTTACAAGGGTTTTGATGAGATCCATTCTCTCCTCTACCTTGTCATCAATCAGATCTTCATTCAGCTCAGGATAGTAAGCCGTGTGAACGGTCTGCTCTCCCGTGAGCTTGGTATATATCTCATCCGATATAAACGGCGCGATAGGAGCCATCATCTTCGCTATTCCGACAAGAATCTCATATGTCGTAGCATAGGCAGCCCTTTTATCCTGGCTCATATTATCGCCTTCGCCTTCCGCAAAGAATCTCCTTCTGGCTCTTCTTATATACCAATTCGAGAGGTCTCCGTCGATAAAGTCACCAATCGCTCTGACCGTTTTCATATGATCGTACTCGTCCATGAACTCCATAGTGTCCTTGATGAGTCTGTTGTATTTGGAGATAATCCACCTGTCGAGTTCAGGGCGCTCGGCATATGGAACGTCAAGATATTTCAGCTCCACCTTGTCTATATTCGCATAGAGGCAGAAGAAATTATAGGTATTTCTGAGTGTGCTGAATACCTTGCTGATGACTTCCTTTACTCCGTCCTCGTCGAACTTGGTCGGCGTCCATGCAGGCGATCCATATACGAGATACCACCTGACCGCGTCTGCCCCGTATTTATCCATCATCTCAAAGGGATCTACGGTATTCCCGACATGCTTGCTCATCTTCTTTCCGTGCTTGTCGAGTATTAGATCGTTTACCAGCACATTTCTATAAGGCGCGCAGCCCTTGACGATTGTAGATACCGCCATGAGAGAATAGAACCAGCCTCTTGTCTGGTCGATACCCTCGTTGATGAAATCCGCCGGGAAGAGCTCTTCATCGAAGTTCTCCGAATTCTCAAACGGATAATGCCACTGAGCAAACGGCATGGCTCCCGAGTCAAACCAGCAGTCCATGACCTCAGGCGTTCTCTCCATGCTCTTGCCGCATTTAGGACATTTTATGGTCACATCGTCCACATAAGGTCTGTGGAGCTCGATACTCATATCAATATCCTGTTCGGCGTCAGCTATAAGCTGCTCACGAGAGCCCACGCAATGCAGATGTCCGCATTCGCAGCGCCAAATAGGAAGCGGAGTTCCCCAATATCTTGATCTCGAAATAGCCCAATCCTTTACTTCCTCGAGCCAATTCCCAAACCTCTTTTCACCGACATATGGCGGGAACCAATTTACCGTATTATTATTGGCAACGAGCTGATCTCTCAGCTTAGTCATCTCGATATACCATGACTTGTTGGCATAATATACAAGCGGCGTATCGCAGCGCCAGCAGTGCGGATATGCGTGCTCGAGCTTTTGCTTGGCATAAATCTTATTATCCTGAGCGAGATATTTGATTATATCCACATCAAGCCCGTCCTCCATGATGAACCTGCCCGCCCATGGAGTCTCCGTATAGCAGCCCCTCTCATCTACAGGCTGGAGCACCGCGAGATTATATGCTCTTCCACAGTTATAGTCGTCCTCACCGAAGGCAGGAGCCGATTGAACGATTCCCGTGCCGTCCTCTGTGGATACATAGTCCATACAGGTTACGATAAACTTATTCTTACCCTCTTCCGGCTCGCAGAAAGGCATGAGCTGTTCATAAGTCCAATACTCCATATCCTTTCCCTTGACGCGATCCACGATTTCATACTCGTCATTTGCCAGCACCTTAGGTGCGAGATCCTCAGCCAGCCACAGATAGTCCCCCTCGCTCTCACCCGATTTCATCAGACATTTTACATAATTGAAATCAGGGCCAACCGTAAGGCAAATATTAGCTGCGAGAGTCCATGCCGTAGTAGTCCACGCGAGGAAGTATTCGTTATCGCAGTCGGTATCCGTTCTTTTGAACTTGACAGTCAGGGTGTTTACCTTAATGTCCTTATAACCCTGTGCCACCTCATGCGAAGCAAGACCCGTGCCGCAGCGCGGGCAGTAGGGAAGGATTTTATATCCCTCATAAACGAGCCCCTTATCAAAGGCGGTCTTTATAATCCACCAACCCGTTTCGATATAGTCGTTTTCGTAAGTGATATAAGGGTCTTCCATATCGACCAGATAGGCCATCTTCTCGGACATATCCGTCCACATCTGAGTGTACTTAAACACCGATTCACGGCATTTTTCGTTAAACTCCTTAATGCCGTATTTCTCTATATTGTCCTTGCCGGAAAAACCAAGCTGCTTTTCAACCTCAATTTCAACCGGCAGTCCGTGAGTGTCCCAGCCGCCCTTACGCTTGACCTGAAACCCCCTCATGGTCTTGTATCTGTTAATGGAATCCTTGAGAGTACGAGCCATCATATGATGAATGCCCGGCTTGCCGTTAGCAGTCGGCGGCCCCTCAAAGAATACAAAAGACGGAGCGCCCTCTCTCGCATTTACGCAGAGGCTGAGCATATCCATCTCATTCCATTTCTTAACCTGTTCTCCCTGATACTCCGCTACGGGTTTATCCGATAAATTTTCAAACATTACTATATCTCCTGTTGTGTATTACATCATTCGGCAGCATACATCATCATTGCCGCATACCCGTACATTTTAGCACATCAGAGCATGTTTTACATCATTTTGTTTGATGTATATATGCTGACTTTAATTGTCGTGTCTAATTTCATTTTTCATTATGACCTCGCTTTCTTTCTTCAAAGACTAATTGCACGCTACTCATACTCTGATTTTAATTACAGCTTTCCTTAAGTGATTTGATTTAATTACCTTATGGTAGAAATATCCACCATGTTTTGACAACTTGAAGCATTTTATAATTTCCCTATGATTAGTTATGCACCATTGTGGAATACAATGAAAAAGAAACAAGTGTCTCAATACCAACTTATAAACTCTGGTGTTGACAGAAAAACAATGGATGCACTTCGCCACAACAGAAATGTTACGATAATTACGATAGAAAAGCTGTGTAACATCTTGGACTGCACAGCAAACGATATAATAGAATTTCTAAATGATTAGCGGTAGACATTACCGTTGCTCTTTATTAACTTAATCCTGAAGATTATCTTCCATGCTTAAATTCTATTACTTGTGTACAGAAGATGAGGTTTTTGGATAACACACACAGCTAATCGAAGAATCTGTGAGCAAATTACCTATAGCCACGAGATTTTACACAAAATGAAGATTATATGTGGCAGATTTGTGAAAAAATTAAAGAATCTGTGTATAAACTGAAGAAATTGCACGAAATATACACATAAGAGATAGCATGAGAAAACCGCTTCAGCCTTAAAGGAACTAAAGCGGTTACTTAAGTAATTATTCCGAGGGCTAACCGTCTGTCGGTAGCTCTTTTATGTGCTCATTATAGCACTATTGTCAATATGCTGCAACGGAAACACTGTTTCTTTTGATGTTAGTGTAAAGTAATTGTGGAGTTTTTGAAGAAAGAAAAAAGAGGAGAGCGCGCCTTTTGTGCCCGCCCCATCGGACGCGCAAAAAAAATAGAGATTGATTCCTAATGTAAAATAAAAGTGAAACAACTACAGGAAGGAACCAACTCTATTTATGAAAAGAATTATACACCACGTAGAAGAATATCTGAATAAAGTTTTTACAGTTCATGCAAATAGCATCACAGACCTCGATGCAACAGCAAGTGCCCTGAAAAAGGATAGCGATCAGCTCAGCAGAGAAATTCTGCAGATCCTCATAGAAGAAATGAATGTC
>JAFWFU010000005.1 GCA_017515425.1 Mogibacterium sp. | reverse complement strand
GCTTTGTTTGCCGCGTCCTGTGCTGCTTTCTTGTTTGCCTCTGACGGATTAGCCTCTCCTCTCTTAATCTTCTGATCTGCTTCGAGTTTAAGTGCCTCTGCAAGAGCCTTGTCTGCCTCTGCCTTAAGTGCCTTGGCTGCATCAATCTTAGCCTGGTCGCCTGTCTTTTCAGCTGCTGTCACTGCTTCATTTGCTTTTGTTACTGCTGTTTCTGCCTTTGCAGTTGCTTCTTCTGCTGCCTTTACGGCTTCGTCAGAGCCTGGCTTGCTTGCCGCAACACCGTCTGCCGCTGTCTTGGCGTCCTTGGCATCCTTAAGTGCATCCTCTGTTGCTTTCTGTGCTTTGTCGTATGCTTTTTCTTCGTCACTCTTAGGCGTGAGATCTTTGACCGCATCATCCAGAGCTTTAACTGCTGCATTAATCTGAGCTGCATTTGCATTTGAGTCCGCAAGCAGATTTTCGAGATTTGCCTTTGCATCATCATATGCTTTCTTTGTAGCTGCCGACGAATTATTTGCCTTCTCGACTACCTCAGGGTCATTTGCAGCATCTAATGCTCTACGAGCATCTTCAACTGCTGCATCTCGAAGTGCCTTCGCTGCTGATGTAAGTGCAGCTTTAACTTCGGCTGCTGTGCCTTCCGCCTCAGTCAATGCTTTTATGCTCTTCATAGCGTCAGCAAGTTTTTTCTGTGTTTCTGCACTGTATTGGTCGCTATCACTCATGGCCTCTATTTCCGATACAATGGCTGTATCATAGAGCATGAACCAGCCTGCGTCTTTAAGCTTGTCCGTATTAAAGAGCAGCATATCGATAGTTTTAAGATTAGGACAGCGCGAAAAAGCAGCAGTCATATTTGTTACATTGCTAGTATTCCAATCGCCGAGACCTTTTATCTCCTCTAGATTGGTGCATCCTCTAAATGCATAAGAAAGAGATTCTACTTTTGAGGTGTCCCATCCTGATAAATCCAGGCTTGTCAGACCCTCACATCCCATGAACATATTAGCAAGAGATTCATTGTTACTTGTATCCCATCCCGATACATCAAGTTCTTTCAGACCAGAGCAGTTTACGAAAGCTCCTTTCATATCATATACATTTTTAGTATCAAACTTCGATACATCAAGAGCCTGTAAACTCGAGCAACCATAGAACATAAAATACATGTCCTCGGCTTTTCCTGTATCAAAGTTTGATACATCGAGAGATGTAAGGCTTGAGCAACTATTGAACATATTGCCCATACTTCTTACATTTGAAGTGTCAAATCCTGATACATCTAAAGTTTTAAGGCTGGAGCATTTTCCAAACATATTTCCCATACTCCATACGTTGCTAGTATCAAAATTTGATACATCAAGACTAGTTAGTCCTGAAAGACCGGCAAACATATTTGCCATATAAGTTACGTTGCTTGTGTCCCAGCTCGACACATCAAGGCTGGTAATTTTGGGGCAGTATTTACCTAGCTTGTTGCCCTCTGAATCATAATAATAATAAGCAAACAAATGATTCATAGATGTTGCCTTGGATGTATCTATTTTATCAAGTCCTTTTATTGATGTGCAGTTTTCAAAGCCGGAAAACATAAACGCCATCGTTCCTTTTACCTTGATATTTCCTACAATCTCCACGGACGTAATTTCATCCTCATATGCAAGCCAAGGAATCTCACTTCTTACCTTGAGTTCTTCCTTTACTCCTTGCTGATCGCCTTCTCTTACGATTACGAGCCACGCGTCGGGTTTACTCTCCCAGAGGATATCATCATCGCTTCTGTCATAAGTCTGCCCCATCGTAGAATTACCCAGTTGGAGTTCTAAACTGCCGTCAGTCTTCTCAACGACTTTCCAATCCAATCCCTTGTAATTCCCTGATGTCTCGGCAGCATATGCCTTCATAGGCATGAGCATGGCGAGTGCGAGCAGCATAGCAAATACTGCGGCGAAGAGCGCCAGCCTGCTGCTCCTTTTGAAAGTATTTTCTTTCATTACTTTCCCCTTTCTGTTACTTTACGTAACTAAACAACCTTCATTAGCTTCTAATACGCATCGCATTTTTTAGTGTTCGGTTAAGATTCTTAATTAAGATTCTTCAGTCACTTCGCTCCCTCAGAACAACAGAGTGTTGTCATCATGAACGAAGTAGAGGGTCTTTTTCACTGGCACTAAAAAAAGCAGCGCGTTTGCTGCTTCTAATCTATCAATACGCGCTGCGTTTTATTTTGATTTTTACGGCAGTACCCCCCCCATTTTGATTTTGCCGGAAACCGCTGGAATTGCTGCGGTTGAGGGTTGTTTTTGTTAGAAGAGTGATTGCTCCTCAGAATAACAGAGCAGTTACTCATCTTCCGTAAAATTCTGCTATCATTATTATTATTTGAGAAAATGTAAAGCAATTCCCATTACCAAAATCACTATCCAAATCTTCCACACCAGCTTGGTATCGCGCAGGAATATCCGCCTGCTCTTATCATCAGGAATCAGCATGAGGGCTGTTCCCCATATGGCGTGCACGAAGAGTATAACTATCGAGATGATGATACATATACCCCTCAGACTGTATAAAAACCCGCTTCCGTCTCCTAACACCAGCTTTAAAAAGCCTGCACCGGCGGTATTCCCGCAGAAAGCAAGCCAAAGCAACAGAAGCTGCAGGACCTCCAGCTTTTTCTCCTTGCTCACCTTTCTGACAGCCAAGGTATAGGCGGCGAAGGTGAGTATTATGCAGATTAAAGCCTTAATCAGATTTGGGTTCATTCCGGTTACTGAAAACAGCCTCGTCCTAGCCCGGCGGCCACTGCATTGAGCGTCCGCCCATGATGTGAATATGCAAATGCTTCACGGTCTGCTGTCCGTCCTCGCCCGTATTGATTACACATCTATAGCCATTTCCAAGACCTTCCTTCGCGGCGATCTCTTTAATCTTGAGCATCATATGGCCCATGAGTTCAGCATGCTCGTCCTTGAGTTCGTCGAGCGAATCCACATGCGCCTTAGGCACCATGAGCATATGAACGGGCGCCTGAGGAGCAGCGTCACGAAATACCGCAATCTTCTCGTCCTCATAAACCATATCCGTCGGGATCTCCCCACATGCGAGCTTGCAGAAAATACAGTCTCCCATATTCCTATACCTCCTATATATTCTATACAAAGTCTTGTATATCCATTTGCTGAGCTGTGACTCCGGCATTCTAATCATTTCAATCTCCCGAATTGCCGTCCGCAGCCAGGACTGCCTTGCAGCCGTCCTTATAGTTCTCCGTTAATTTTACCCTGCAAAACTCTCCAAGTCGAGGGGCAGTCTCAGTTTTCATATCTCTTATATCCAAATATACCCTGATGTAATTGTCGGTATATCCCGTGATATATCCTTCGCTCTCCTCTTCCGCCAGGACTCTATGCGTCACGCCGAAATTCTTTTCATTAAATCCACGCGCGGTCTCAGCAGCAACTTCATCAAGGATATTCGCCCTTTTGCTGCTGATAGCTCCATTCACCAAGCCTTTTCTCAGCCTAGCAGCCGCAGTTCCCTTCCTCGGAGAATACCTGAAAGCGTGAACCCTGCCAAACTCCGCAGCACTTACAATGTCGAGAGAAGCCTTGAAATCCTCATCTTTCTCGCCCGGAAATCCCACTATAATATCCGTAGTTATCCCATAGAGCGGGTCGAAGTCTCTGAGAGCCCTGACTATGCTCAGATATTCTTCTCTATTATAATGGCGGTTCATCGCCTTTAATATCTTATCGCTTCCGCTCTGCACGGAAAGATGGAGATGATGACAGAGCTTTTCATATCCCAGAAGGCTCCTCACATCTTCGATATTAACCACCGTGGGCTCGAGCGAGCTGAGACGAATTCTGAAATCGCCGTCCAATGCGTCTATCCTCTTTACTATGATTTCGAGACCCGAGAGCCCCTCTTCATTCGCCGCTCTCTCAAATTTGAATTCAGGCTCCGTTCCGTATAGCGCAGTATTTATGCCCGTGAGAATTATCTCCTTATACCCCTTTTCTATCAGGGCTTTTGCCTCAGCCACCACAACATCTGGCATTCTGCTCCTGACCCTGCCCCTCGCATAAGGTATCATGCAGTATGAGCAAAATCTATTGCAGCCTTCTTCTATCTTTATATAAGCCCTGCACATCGACGACTCATCGGAGGTAATTATCCCCATATCCTCGTATTCACTGAGCTCATCATAGCCGAGCATATGCACCGCCGGATTCATTTCCCCGTGTGCCTGCATTGTATTCAATACACCGTTTATATCGTCCGGCATGGCGGGCAGGTTCTCAATATATTCATATACCAAATCCACTATCTGAGATTTGAGATTGTTGCCGATAATCATATCGACCTCTGTCATCTTCTTTATATCCTCAGCAGCGACCTGCGCATAGCAGCCCGTCACCACCATTACAGACCCTGGTGCGAGCGACTTCATGCGCCTGATATACTGTCTCGACTTCCTGTCAGCCATATTCGTTACAGTGCAGGTATTTACTATATATGCGTCCGCAGGCTCATTCTCAGATACTATTTCCGCTCCACGCGAAACGAAGGCTTCTTTAATAGCCTCCGTCTCATATTGATTAACCTTGCAGCCCAATGTATGGAATGCTACCCTCATCTAGCCATTATTCTCCTAAAAGTTAAATATGTGTGCTCCATTGAATTGATTTATTTTAAATATTTTCGCTATCTGAGTCTATCATTCCTCAGCTTTAGGGTCAACATCAGCCCAAGCATACATAGCGCAAGGCTTATCAGGCAGAATATGATGATTAGCCTGGAGTCATCACCCGTATCGGGAGTATTATCAGCTGGCGGTTTCTTGAACTTTATGCTCTGCTCCGCGCTTTTTATATCCGTATGCGAAGTGATTATCTCTCCGTCTTTTTTCAGATATTCGTAGACGACAGTGGATTTGCCAGCCAGATTCTTCGCGCTCAGATTGAATTCGACCTCGACCGTTCCGTTCTTGGCAGCCGCCGTAAACGCCCTTACGCCACGCACCTTCTTACCTTCATCATCAGTAACTTCCTTTCCGCTTTTCTTGTCCATCAGAATTCCCTCTATTACATATTTTTCTCCTTTCTCGAGATTCTCATACATAATCTCGTCTATTATCTTCACCTCTTCATCAGCCATAGCCTCATGCGTCCCGCTCTCATCATCTCTCGCCAGGGTGCTTATCCTAGGCTCTTCCGGCTTCGAGATTATGACGGTCTGCTCCTTGCTGTTGATGTCCGTATGCTCGGCGACTGTCTCTCCTTCAAATTTCAGATATTCGAATACGACTCCTGTCTTTCCGCCAAGCTTCTCTCCGCAAAAAGTGAACTTCACCTCCACGATTCCCTCTGCGCTGCTCGGGGTAAATTCACCGCTTCCTCTTATCTCGGCTCCCGCGTCATCTGTCATGGGCTGAGCCGTGGACTTATCCATCAGTATTCCATCTATTGTGTAGGTCTTGCCCGGCTTCACATTCTTATATCTGACAGTATCGACTATGCATATCTCCTTGGACGCCTTAATCAAATTCGTTCCGCTCGCTGCGTCCCTCGCCTGCGTCGACAGCTCAGGTGCAGGCTCTTTCGCGTCGTCATAAGTGCCGAGATCAAGAACTACCCTATCTCTTTCAATGCTGATCGTGTCGCTTATGAGCTCATACCCCTTATTCGCTTCGGATCTCAGCTCTTCCATATGATATATGTCGTAGGGCAGGGCTCCCAGACTGTCATCAACCGCAGCGCCTATGCCCTCGTCGTTATACCCGTTGAACCAAATCCCGTCCTTGTCGGTCTTGCCAGCATTCGTCGCATTGCTATGCGGATTCCAGCTTGCCGCAGACGAGAGATAGCCGTTTTTATCCGTTATCAGGATATGCTTCTCGCCTGTAGTAAGAGAAGTGAAGCTGAATTCTATTCCTTCCATTCTCCTTCCGCCCTCTGCGGCTTTTTTCAGGCTTATATCGCCGCGCTTCACCTGCTCCTTTAGAGCCCTCGCGTCCGTCAGCGGGTTGTAGGTTGTGAGATTCTCGACATCTCCGCTTTCCGTGATTGAGGCATATCGAATGCCGCTGTCTATCAGATAGCCCTCGGGAGCGGAAGTCTCCTGAATGCTGACTATGCCTATTGGAAATACGGGATTACCCGCAGAATTCCTATACATATCCGCGCTTCTATCCTTTATCAGATATGTGTCCGGCTGGCTCATATCGACTCTTCCCTGCCCGTCCGTCTTAAATAGCCAGACGGCTTCTCTGCCGTTTATCGTTGCAGGCGTTCTTCCCGATACAGCCGCTGCCATATCCGCCTCAGTCATGCCGCCGCTCGGCGTTATATCATAGTATTTCACCTGATATTCGGCTCCCTCCAGGCTGGCTGCGCCCTGCGGAACGGCTTTCCCCGTCTCCTTGTCGACCTTTTGAAGCAGCAGGTTTATCTGATTGCTCTTTGGTATGTCATGCGCCGTGAAAGTGCTTGTTTTGTCAGTCAAAACCTCTATATTATGGATTGCGGTATCTAGCGCATAGCCTCTGGGCGCAGATGTTTCCTTTATATAGTATTGCCCCGTCTCAATCTCAATCGTATTCGACTCTCCGTTAGCGCCAACCGTCAGGACCGCATTTTTCCCGTTCTTAGTCTTGGCGACCTTCTTGCAGTCGGCGTCCTCATAGAGCGTATACTTAGCGCCTTCCAGGCTATAGCAGGAATTGCCGCCCGTGATGAGCGGATTTGAACTGCTCTTTACCACCCTCGCGCTGCCGTACTCTGTATCGTAAAACGCCCCGAATACGTCCTGTTTCCCCTTCTCCTTAATCCAAAATATCTCGAAGCTGTCCGGCGGCTCGGGCAGATTGTCCAAATCCGCCACTATCTCCTTGGTCTTTTTAACCATGGAATTCGGCGCTCCGCCCCATACATTGTATGAGTCCGAATATCCGTCATATATCCAGGAAAGTGCTAAATGTCCGATTATATAATCGTCGGTGACGCTATCGCTGTTTTTAAACCAACGCTTCTTCGTCACATTCTTATAGCCGTATGAACCGGGGAGATAGTAGATCAGCTTCCTCATCTTGGAAACCTTACCGCTTCCGTCCTCGTCCACCACCGTCACATTGTATGTGCCCTCATCAGGCGAGTCCGCAGTCGGCTGGACGCAGTAAGCATACGATCTGGTGACGCCTGCTACGGAATCGAGGTCGACCGCCTCGCCGTCAATATGGGTAACCCATTTTACAGTCGTATGACCCGCGATACCGCTTCCATATTGAATATCGCTTCCGTATTTGAGGGTCACCGTAGACGCGGCGGCGTTTACCTCCTGCATGGGGTGAGCTGCGGCTCCGAGAATGAGCAGAATGCTGAGCGCAAGGGATATAAGGCGGCGGATTTCGCCTAAGCCGCCTCCGCCCGTTCTATTACTCACCTTTGATTCTCCCAAATTTATCATGCCTGTCCTCCGACTATTCCCATTCTCTCCGCCGCAGGCATTTGGCTATACCTATTGCTCAGCGCCTCCGCCAGCCTTTCTGCAGTATCTTCAAACAAAGTTATTCCCCTCGACATTCTCTCGTGGCTCGGATCCCAATCTCTAATATCAATCTTTCCCTGTCCGCCGTTCCACGATACGATATTGACTTCCTTCGTCCAGCCGTCCTTTCGCTCCTCCAAAACACCAATATGCTCCACAAGTTCAAATGTCACTTCGTCGCCAAGGTTCTTCTGTTTCGACTTCTGATAATTAGCCATTTTAATTCTCCTTTTCTGCCGCAGCTCTCTAATTCCCTATTGTTTTTTCGGCGGTGCGGCTCCGCTGTGCCGATATATTAGGTCAAAAGTCAAATCTTGTCGAACAAAAGACGCACGCAAATCGACAAAACGCGCACGCAAACTGAAAAACCTGCAAAAATACACGAAAATACACTCGAAAATGCTGCGCAAAGAAGATGACGGCTGCCTCGACGCAGATAAGATATGCATGAACTGTATACAACTCTCACGGGCGAGTAGAGGACGTCGGCACTTAGTGATTGACGAGCCAAAGGCGAAGTCAGAGCTTAGTACCGCTGCGTCCGTAACCTCAGCGAGAGCGTGCCCGGCGAGTTCGTATACAGTTCACAATTTATACAGCTACGATATGACTGCAAGATTTTGAACGGACTGTATACAACTCTTACGGGCGAGTAGAGGACGTCGGCACTTAGCGACTGACAAGCCAAAGGCGAAGTCAGAGCTTAGTACCGCTACGTCCGTAACCTCAGCGAGAGCGTGCCCGAAGAGTTCGTATGCAGTTCACCGATTGTGCAAATTGATTCATCACACGATATAATTGCGGCATTTTGAGTGGACTGTATACAACTCTCACGGGTGAGTAGAGGACGTCGGCACTTAGCGACTGACAAGCCAAAGGCGAAGTCAGAGCTTAGTACCGCTACGTCCGTAACCTCAGCGAAAGCGTGCCCGGAGAGTTCGTATACAGTTCACCGTTTGTGCAAATTGCTTCATTACACGATATAATTGCGGCATTTTGAGTGGACTGTATACAACTCTCACGGGCGAGTAGAGGACGTCGGCACTTAGTGATTGACGAGCCAAAGGCGAAGT
>JAFWFU010000030.1 GCA_017515425.1 Mogibacterium sp. | reverse complement strand
TTGTTTATAATTTCAGATACCTTATATTTACGACAATATCAGTATGAAAGGAGAGCTGTCATGCTTAGTATTGTCGTAGATAAAATCAGAACCTCTTTTGAGGATTTGATTAGGGATAAAAGGGCGCTCATAAAGGTTCTGTCGATTGCCCTTATCCTAATGCTTGCACTTGTATTCAAAGCATATAATTCCGGTCAAAATGATATAGAGGTTGAGGCTGCATCTGAGAATAGCGAGAAGGAAACATCCCGTGAAGTCTGTGTGGATATAGGGGGCGCTGTCCAAAGACCAGGTGTTTACAGGGTGGCGGAGGGCACGAGGCTGTACGAGGTAATAGAACTTGCCGGAGGTCTCAGAAGTGACGCAGATACCGACTCTGTGAATCAGGCTTCTTATGTCGAGGACGGTATAAAGATTATCATTCCGATATATTCAGAGATTATCAGTGAGGAGACGCCTGCTGATGACCCCGCTGATATAAGCAGTAGTGGTGAAATCTCCTTCTCAGGCATAGCTGACCCATCTCTGGTAAATATCAATATTGCAGATAAGGAGCAGCTTAAAACTCTTGCCGGAATCGGCGACGCGAAAGCGGATCGAATTATTGAATACAGAAGCAAGAATACCTTCAAGAATAAGGAAGATATTATGCTGGTGAAAGGGATTGGGAGCGCTATATATGAAAAGATTAAAGATAAAATTGTTGTATGAAAGGGGGCTATCATGGAAAGCAGAATGTTTAAGAACAGAACAACCTATGCTTTGCTGTATGAATTAAAAAGACTGAATGATTATATTGTGGAAAGCAATATGAAGTATGCGTTTTCAAAACAAAGCGGTGTTTTTTTATATGGATTTAATTCTCAGGGCATGGTTTCGCCGGAAATATATAAAAGATATACAGCTTTCATAAATGCGATTTCTGCTGTTTTATCAGAGTTCGGCATATCCATGAATAATAACGGCTATTCCTATATCGTCGACGCTGTAATGCTTATTATCGACCAAAACAGACTTGATATAAAGCTGAGAAATGATATATATCCGTATATAAAGGAAAAATACAGTCTGAACAGTTCTGCTGCTGTTGAGCATAGCATAAGAAATGCAATCAGGGCTTCATTTAATAAATCCAAGGTAAATACTGAAATATGCAGAATGAATTATTCCGAGAAGAAACCTACCAACAAGGAATTTCTGTTTATCGTGACTCAGGACGTTTGCAGCAGAATGTGCAATGAGATGATGGGCTGAAAGCATTGATTTTATGCGCTCCTTCGTGTTAGCATAAAGGACGATACGGAGGTTTATCCATGGATAAGATAAAGATTGACAGAATCAATGAGTTAGCCCGAAAATCAAAAAATGAGATACTCAGCGAAGAGGAAAAAGCAGAGCAGGCATCTCTGCGTGAAGAATTCCTTGCCGCGATAAGAGCTGATGTAAGAGCATCCCTTGAATCCATTGAAATTGTTGACTAATCGGACTATAATTAGAGGGTGTATTTATAGATTGAAATAGGAGATATTTGATGAAAAACATCGGCGTAAATGAATTAAGAGATATGTTCAGGGATTTCTTTGTAAGCAAAGACCATTATGCAGGCGGCTCCGCATCTCTAATCCCTCAGAATGACAAGAGTTTGATGATAATAAATTCTGGCATGGCGCCTCTCAAGCCTTATTTTGCAGGCGTTGAGACTCCGCCTTCAAAGAGAATGACGACATGTCAGAAATGTATCAGAACCAATGATATAGAGAATGTCGGCAAAACAGCCAGACATGGTACATTCTTTGAAATGCTCGGTAATTTCAGCTTCGGAGATTATTTTAAAAAGGAATCTCTGGAATGGGGCTGGGAATTCTGTACGGAATGGCTTGAGATGCCCGAGGAAAAGCTCTGGGCGACGATATACGAAGATGATGACGAGGCATTCGAGATATGGAGAGATGTAATCGGAATGCCCGAGGAAAAGATTGTCAGACTCGGCAAAGATGATAATTTCTGGGAGATTGGACTCGGCCCATGCGGTCCATGCTCCGAGATATACTATGACAGAGGCCCTGAATGGGGCTGCGGAAGCCCTGATTGCAAACCTGGCTGCGACTGCGACAGGTATCTTGAATTTTGGAATCATGTTTTCACGCAGTTCGACAGGCAGGAGGACGGCTCATATCCGAGGCTCGCACATCCGAATATCGACACGGGAATGGGATTGGAAAGACTCGCCTGCATACTTCAAGGTGTCGATTCAATCTTTGACGTAGATACGGTTAAATATATACGCGATGCCATCTGCGATTTGGCAGGAGTAAAATACCAGAGCGGCAACTATAAGGTGGACGTGAGCGTCAGAATCATCACGGATCATATGCGCTCTATGGTATTTATGATTGCCGACGGCATTCTCCCGTCAAACGAGGGTAGAGGATATATCCTAAAGAGGATTATCAGACGTGCGGCAAGGCATGCAAAACTCCTTGGAATTACTACGGAGAGTCCGCTTTCGGTGCTGGCGGAAAGCGTAATCAAGACCTCGGGAGAGGCATATCCTGAGCTTGTGGAAAAGCATGACTATGTAATCAAGATGATTAAGAATGAGGAGACTCATTTCGCCAAGACGCTCGATAACGGAATTCAGATTCTCGACGGCTATATGGAAGATATGAAGGCTGCCGGCAGCACGGAGCTTTTAGGGGATCTGACCTTCAAGCTCTATGATACCTATGGATTCCCGCTTGAGGTAACTCAGGAAATTCTCGAAGAAAACGGCATGACTGCTGATGTGGACGGCTTCAATGAGAATATGAAGAAGCAGAAAGAGCTCGCCAGAGCTAATCAGAGGGATACTGATGATGAAGCATGGAGAGACGCGAGCGAATACAGTGAGCTTCCGCCTACGGTTTTCCTCGGATATACAGCCGAGAGCGGAGAGGCAGAGATACTCTATGTTGGCAAATTCGACGAGAACAGGAGATTTGCAATCTTCGACAAGACACCGTTTTATGCAACGAGCGGTGGACAGGTCTACGATACAGGAATTATCACCAAGGGCGGAGACAATCTCAGAGTCGTCGATGTTGTAAAGGAAAATGACATCTTCCTTCATGTCATACATGAGGATGACGCGGGTCTTGCAGATCAGCTTTCGGTAGGAGATAAGATAGATCTTACTATCGACGCTGTAAGAAGGCATAGAATAGCCAGATCCCATTCTGCTACACATCTTCTTCAGCAGGCTCTCCGTGATGTGCTCGGAAACCATGTAATGCAGGCGGGTTCATATGTTGATGACAATTATCTCAGATTTGACTTCAATCATTTCCAGCCTCTCACGGCAGAGGAGATTGAGAAAATAGAGGATATAGTCAATGAGAAGGTTGACGAATATCTGCCTATCTGTATGCAGGAAATGCCTATAGAGGATGCCAAGAAGCTCGGCGCCATGGCTATCTTCGGAGAAAAATACGGAGATATAGTCAGAGTCGTCAGCATGGGAGATTACAGCATTGAATTCTGCGGCGGTACTCATATAGACAATACGGGTAAGGTCGGAGGATTTAAAATAGTAAGCGAATCAGGAATTGCCGCGGGAGTTAGAAGAATTGAAGCCATAACAGGCTCAAATGTTATAAAATATCTCTCGGGCAAGGAAGCTATGCTCAGCAGTCTGGCAGCCACTCTGAAATCCAGCGAGACCGACCTTCCACGCAAAGCCGTTCAGGTTATGAGCGATATTAAATCTTTGGAAAATACTATAAAATCATTCAAATCCGAGGAGATAAGCGGTGCTGTTGATGATATAATCAAATCAGCAAAAGAAATCAGTGGGATTAAGCTCATCACGAAGAAATTCGACAACGCAGATGTGGATCAGCTGAGAAGCATTTCCGACGCGGTGAAGGAGAATACTGAAAATGTCATCATGGTATTTGCGGCTGTGAATGAAGGCAAGGTGACCTTCATAGTATCAGTGAGCGAAGATCTCATTGGAAAGGGCTATCACGCCGGAAAGCTTATTAAAGATATTGCCGCAGCGGCAGGCGGCGGAGGCGGCGGAAAAGCCAATATGGCACAGGCAGGCGCCAAGGATCCGTCCAAAGTGGATGCTGCATTTACAAAAGCCGAAGAGCTTGTTACAGCTTAGCCAAAGGGGGATATATTATGAGTAAGAACACTATTATGTTCGAGGGTTTCAAGGACAATCACATGGACAAAAAAGAAGCACTTATCGAGATTTACGCAGCACTGACAGATCGCGGTTATAATGCGGTAGACCAGATTGTAGGCTATCTGACATCAGGTGATCCTTCGTATATTACGAGTCATAATAATGCGAGGAATCTCATATTGAAGATTGACAGAGATGAGCTTCTCGAGGAGATTCTCATCAACTATCTTGATGTTGACAGAAAATAAATGCGTATACTCGGGCTGGATGTAGGAACTAAAACAGTGGGGGTCGCAGTTAGCGACCCTTTGTGCGTTATCGCAAGGGGTGTTACGACTATTGAGAGGGTTGGCATTCGCAAGGACTGCGGCAAGATCATTGACTATATCAGGGAATTCGACTGCTGCACTGTTGTTATAGGACTTCCTCTGAGCTTAGACGGCTCTGATTCCGTTCAAACCGAGAAGGTGAGGGAGTTCAGGCATATGCTTGAAAACAAACTTAGGAGCTCTGGCCCTCTTTCGTCCGTAAAGATAGAATGGCAGGACGAAAGATATTCTACGGCAGAGGCTGAGGAGGTTCTGATAGACGCCAATATGAGCCGAGAGGATCGCAAGAAGATAATAGACAGACAGGCGGCTATAGTTATACTGCAACGCTATCTCGACAGGATTTCTGGCTGATGACAACTGACTAACTAGGAGAAAAGGACAATCAAATGCTTATATTAACACTGAACCTCGGATCGACTTCATCTAAGATTGCTGTTTTTAAAGATGATAGGGAGGAATTCTCCGAAACTGTTCGGCATGATGCGGAGCTATTGGCAAAGAGCAAAATGCCGAAGGACCTGCTTGTATTCAGAAAGGAAAATATATTAGAGGCTGTTAAAAGCTCAGGATATATGCTTTCCGATTTTGACGCAGTATGCTCAAGAGGCGGGCTTTTGAAGCCTGTCGAGTCAGGGACATATCTGATAGATGAGAGCGTGATAAATGACGCGCTAGACCCGGAGCTCGGCGGCAGACAGCCCCATGGTTTGGGAATGCTTATAGCCAAGGAGATTAGCGAGGAATACGGAATACCTGCGTATTTTTGCGATCCCGTCTCAACAGATGAACTTTCTGATGTTGCAAGAGTCAGCGGATTCAAGGGAATGGAGAGGATAAGCAGATTTCACGCGCTCAACCAAAAGGCTGTGGCAAGAAAATGCGCCTCAGATATTGGCAGACCGTATGAAGAGCTCAATCTTATAGGCATTCATCTTGGTGGCGGCACTTCCGTTGCAGCCCACGAGAAGGGACGCTGCATTGAGATACATGATTGCAGCGAGGAAGGCGCTTTTTCCATGGACAGAAGCGGAAATCTTCCGACCAATCAGCTCGTCGACTATTGCTTTAGCGGCAGGAATAAATCCGATATTAAATTCACCCTTAAAAGGGAGGGCGGCGTCTTTTCCTATCTCGGTACGAGCGATATGAGGGAAGTTGAATCCATGGCTGAAAACGGCGATGAAAATGCCGCGCTCATATTTGACGCCTTTGCATATCAACATTCCAAATGCGTAGGGGAGATGGCTGCCGCCATGCGATTTAATATAGACGCAATCTTTATTACAGGCGGCATAGCCTATAGCGATAAGATGATAGCAAGGATTAAATACTATATAGATAAGCTAGCGCCTATTTATGTATATCCGGGAGAAGAAGAGATGAAATCTCTCGCTGAGGCTGCTCTCAGAGTGCTGAGAGGTGAGGCGGAAGCTAAGATCTATTGACGGAGATATTGTAAATGGGATTATTTTATGAGGCTGACAAGACATTTAAGCAGCTATTAGATATAAAAAAGAATTTTGTTTTCATAGGTGAAGCGGGCTCGGGCAAGAGTGAAACAGCCCTTAATATTGCGCTTAAACTCGCCGAGCGGGGAGAGCGAGCCGTAGATTTATTCGACCTCGATCAGACCAAGCCGCTATATAGATCCCGCGATCTACAGCAGGAATTTGAATCAAGGGGCGTTAAAATATATTATCAGGATCAGTATCTTGATGCGCCTGTTATGGTCGGAGGTGTCAGGGCATCCCTTGTCAGCGATAATTTTACTCTGCTCGATATAGGCGGAGGACATCAGGCTGCAAAATATGCGGGTGTATATGCAGATCTTTTAAGCATGGAGAATTCCTTGCCCGTATATGTGATAAACCCATATAGACCATGGAGCAAGGACGTCGATTCGATCGACGCTACCATGAAACATATACTCGGCTCTATGAGGATAGACCACATATATATACTTGCAAATCCTAATCTCGGATATGCCACCACGTCTGATGAATTCATTAAGGGACTCAGAATTACGGAGGAGCTCTTTGCTGGATATACATATATAAAGAGCGCCTGCCTGCATAGAGACATCTATGAGGAGGCGAAGGAGAGAACAGAAAAAGAGCTCATTCCTTTAGAGCTTTTTCTGAGCCATTCATGGGCTCAATAATAAAAGAAATACCTATGCCAAGGAGGGAAAATAATGGCAAGAGTAGAAATTTACACCGAAGCATGTAAATCATGTTCTTACTGCGTTATCTCATGCCCTAAAAAGACCCTGGAAATATCTGAGAAGGTAAATTCAAAAGGGTATCTTTATGCAGAGCAGGTGAGACCCGAGGATTGCATAGGGTGCATGATGTGCGCCCAGATTTGCCCTGACGCAGCTATAGAAGTATGGAGATAGGAAAGGATAAGATATGGCAG
This sequence comes from Mogibacterium sp., assembly GCA_017515425.1. GTDB lineage: Bacteria > Bacillota > Clostridia > Peptostreptococcales > Anaerovoracaceae > Crickella. Next base: position 21,333 of record JAFWFU010000030.1, on the reverse strand, counting down.
AACGTGTATTTATGAAAGGCACCGAGGCTATGGCTGAGGCAGCCGTAAGGGCTGGATGTCGTTTTTTCGCGGGATACCCCATAACACCGCAAAACGAAATACCCGAATATATGGCGAGGAGACTCCCAGAAGTAGGGGGCAGCTTTGTGCAGGGGGAGAGCGAAATCGCTTCCGTAAATATGCTCTATGGTGCGGCTTCAACGGGTATCAGAGCTATGAGCTCCTCTTCATCATGCGGAATATCGCTTTATAGTGAGGGCGTATCTTACTGCGCCTCTGCTCGTATACCCATGGTATATATCAATGTTCAGAGGGGCGGCCCCGGAATAGGAGCCATTCAGCCTTCTCAGCAGGACTATAACCAGGCTACCAAGGCTTCCGGAAACGGCGGTTTTAGAATGATAGTCCTAGCGCCTGACTCGGTACAGGAATGTGTTGATATGGTATATGAGGCATTTGATTACGCAGAGAGAGACCAAAATCCCGTTCTCATACTTACTGACGGCGTAATGGGTACTATGATGGAGCCTGTAGTCCTTCCGCCTATGAAGAGCGATGAAGAGCTCTCTAAATGCAGGGAAAAATTCCTGCCGAGAGCCATTATAGGTCATCCGCTCGGACAGCAGGCGACATGCAGACCCGGATCGGTAGGCGGCGGACAGGAAGAAAAGAATATTGCCGCCTCAAAGCTTTATAAAAGCTGGGAGAAGGATATAAAGGTCGAGGAATTTATGATGGACGATGCCGAGATAGTATTTGCCGCATATGGAATCAGTGCACGAATATCCAAGGTCGTCATAAGAGAGCTAAGAGAGCAGGGCATTAAGGCAGGTATGATCAGACCTATTACTATTTCGCCATTCCCTTATAAGAGCTTTGAAAACCTTGATTTTGCCAGAGTAAAGGGCATAGTTAATGTGGAGATGTCCATACCCGCACAGATGAAATGGGATGTGGAATACGCAGTAAAAGGCAGATGTCCGATCAAAGAGGTGCTGAGATCCGGAGGGCAGCTTCTTACAAATAATCAGGTAATGGACGGTGCCCTTGAATTCATAAAGGAGGTGCTCTAATGGCTGAGGAAAGAAAGGTCTATAGCAGAACTAAAGGCATACTTCCTGATACCGTATCGGGATTTTGCCCGGGCTGTATGCATAGCACTGTTCATAAAATAGTAGGAGAGGCTGCTGAGGAGCTCGGACAGCTTGATAATCTTGTAAGGGTAGAGGGCGTAGGCTGCTGCGGACTCGGGCAGTTCTATGTATCATGTGATGAGACTATCGCTGCCCATGGAAGAGCCGGTGCTGTTGCTACGGGAATTAAGAGATCTTCGCCAAATTCTCTTGTATATACATATCAGGGAGACGGAGATCTGGCTGCAATAGGGCTCGCAGAGACCCTATCCGCTGCCAATAGGGGAGAGAATTTCACGGTTATTTTTATCAACAACGGTATATACGGCATGACGGGAGGACAGCTTGCACCTACAACCTTAGTAGGTATGAAGTCCACGACCACGCCTCTAGGACGTAAGGCAGAGGAGCATGGCTATCCTCTCCATATATGCGAGATAATAAACCAGCTCACAGCCCCATACTATATCGAAAGGGTAAGCTGTGATACGCCTCAGCATGTAATCGCGGCGAGAAAGGCTATAAAGAAGGCTTTTCAGTACCAACTTGAAGGCAGAGGTTATTCAATCATAGAGGTTGTTACAAGCTGCCCGACAAATTGGGGACTCGATACTCTTTCTTCTCTCAATTTTCTGAGAGAAAAAATGTTCGCCGAATATCCTCTCGGGGTCTTTAGAGACAGAGGAAAAGAAACTGCTGACGACAGCAGCGCTAAGGTATAGGAGGGTAGCATGGAAAGAAATCTTATGATTGCCGGATTTGGCGGACAGGGCGTTATGACTATGGGAAAACTCCTTGCCGAAGCGACCGCAGAGGCGACAGATTTAAATGTTACATTCTTTCCCTCATATGGCTCTGCCATGAGGGGCGGAACTGCGAACTGCTTTGTAGTCATCTCAGATAAAGAGATAGGTGCTCCCGTAAGCTATAATCTGGAAGATTTAATCGTTATGAACGGACCGTCCCTGCACGCGTTTTTGCCTAATCTGAAATCTGGAGGAAATCTCTTCATAAATAGCACTATCGTAAAGGATGAGATTGAAAGAGATGATATAAATATTATCGAAGCTCCCGTAACCCAGATGGCTATAGATATTAAGAACGAGAGGGCGCTTAATTTAATAATGCTGGGTGTATATGTCGGAGCTACAAATGCCGTTCCCGAGGATGTAATTATTAAAGGAATCGAGCATAAATTTGCTGCTAAAGAAAGACTCATAGCTCCTAATGTAGAAGCCTTTAGGATTGGGCTCGAGATAGGGCGCGATAAAAGCAAGGCTTAAGGACTTAGCGGAATATCTATACAACTATTCCTAAAATCATAATTTTCGGAATAGTTATACCCATAAATAAGAACCGAAGTGTCAGCTGGGATGCGCTTAGTCTGACTGCTTCGGTCTTATTTAATAAAACACACTATCCTAGACATATATCTTAGGAGGATATATGATACTAGCTTATTTATTTATCTACCTGTCCACCCGACATCTGTAAACCTATATATATAGGTTTACTTATCTGTATATAGGAACAAGTATTATATCTCCAGGATGAATATCACCTGCATTGATATTATTTACCTCATATATATCATATATCGCCGTCCTTATATTTATGTCAGAACCGGCATTATAGGTCTCTACAATATTCCACAAGGTATCATTATCCTGAATCTTTACTTCCACATATTCGGTCAGCGACTCCGCATCAGCGCGAGCTAATCCGAGTATTCCATATCCCGTGAATACAAGACTAATAATGCATATGAGTACGAATATGAAAAATCTGAACGGCTTAACTATCTTATATCTGCGCCTTATCTTATTTCCTTTATTATCTGACATTTCTACCACCCTTTTTATTGAACGATTGTTCTGATATGGGAATTATAAACATTTGTTCATAGGCTGTCAAGAGTTTATTCAAACAAAGGTTCAGTTTTTTTCAAATAGAAAAAAGACCACCCTCAAAGGTACTCAAAGCTTGAAATATTAAGGTAAAAAATATATTGAATCTAAATGTAAATCGGTATATTTACAATAGGTAATATCAGAACAAATAATTAAGTATGTCAATTATTTTCTTCAATTTTATCTAACAAATCTATCAGCATTTTCCTTTTTATAAAGCATATTATGAGAATTATAGAAACAGCTATTAAAAGAACTGCTATGGCTCTATAGTTCCCTGCCCCATAGAAATGCCCAAGAAGAAGGCTTCCGAGCATACCCGGAGACCTCGCTGCTGTAGATATAAGTATAAATGGACGGAACTTCATCTCGCTTATTCCGGCAACATAGGCGACCAAATCCTTTGGAACGCCGGGAACGAGATAGATAAGAAGAACTATCAAAAGCCCTCTGCCCGAATTAAGCTTCCTTTTATAGTCTTCGACCTTAGTTTCGTCGAAAAGAATATAGAGTATATCCCTTCCGAGCACCTTAGCAAGAAAGAATGAGATTGCTGCACCGATAACCGCACCGCAAAGAGATAGTATAAAGCCTATCCATATGCCGAACATATAGCTTGAGGCAAACTGTATGGGCTGTCCCGGCAGCACGCAGATAATGACCTGAACAGCCTGTATCAATATAATCAGAAGAAAGGATATTTCCCGATTAGCTTTGAGATATGTGATGACCTGATTGGCAGCCTCTTTGCTGAAAATATCCGCGCCGAATTTTAAATATAAAAATAAGGGAATTCCGATAATAACAAAAAGAAGCAAGGCGAATTTGATTACCGCCAATATCTTCTTATGTCTGCTAAAATCCCCTTTATCCCGACTGTCATTCATTTTCTATACCAATCCCTGCTTAATAAGCTCGCTCAGGCTCTTTATAATTCCGAAGGACGAATGTTCATATGTAAGCCCGCCCTGGAAATACGCTATATATGGCTCTCTGAGAGGCGCGTCAGCGGAAAGCTCTATGGAAGAGCCTTGGACGAAGGCACCGGCAGCCATGACGACTTTATCGCTGTATCCGGGCATTTCCCAGGGCTCAGGTGAAACATAGGAATCTATCGGAGATGCCGACTGAATAGCTCGGCAGAATACGAACATTTTATCGGGATCATCAAACTTAATAGCCTGAATTATATCGCTTCGCTTAGTTCCGACCTCAGGCATGATGTGAAATCCAAGCGACTCATATACTTTGCCCGCTAAAAGAGCCCCCTTTAAGGCGGAATTTACCACCTTAGGAGCCAGAAATAGACCTTGGAGAACATTCCTGTTTTGCCCATATGTGAGACCGCATTCCGAGCCGATACCCGGGCATGTAAGCCTATAGGAAATCCTTTCGATTAAATCAGCCCTGCCTACGATATATCCTCCCGACAGAGCGAGACCGCCTCCGGGATTTTTGATGAGAGAACCCGCCATTATATCGACTCCGAATTCTGTAGGCTCTGAAATATCAACGAATTCGCCATAGCAATTATCGAGCATTACTATAGCCTCGGGATTTATATGATGAACGAGATCCGTCGCTTTTTTAATGCTCTCAAGCGAAATTGCAGGTCTCCAGCCATAGCCTGTGGAGCGCTGAATCGCAACCAGCTTAGTCTTTTCGCTTATAGCTTCAGAAATAGCGTCGAAATCGAGGTCCAAATCGTCCGAAAGCGGTATTTCAGAGTATGATATACCATAATCAATTATCGTTCCATTAAAGCCCTCTTCAGATTTTCGTATAACAGACTGCAAGGTATCATATGGCGTCCCGCTAATTTCGATAAATTCATCTCCGGGAGCGAGGAGACCGAGCAGTGCAGTTGCAATCGCATGAGTTCCATTGACTATATTTGGTCTGACAAGCGCTGCCTCAGTGCCGAATACCGCAGAATATACCCTTTCCACAGCCTCGCGCCCCGCGTCATCATAGCCATAGCCCGTGCTCCAATCAAAATGAGTCGCATTGATATGATTTTCCTGGAATGCTTTTAGAACCTTTAATTGGCAAATGGCGGCGATTTCGTCGGCTCTCTTAAACTCTTCTGAGAGCTCCGCCTCAGCTTTAGCGACTATTTCAATGGCTTTCTTTTCTATATTAAATTCTTCTTCTAAATATTTTGCATAAGAACCTTCCATCAGTCCTCATCCCTTCTTTCTATTTCCCATTCCATATCGTTTACGAGATCCCTCTTGACATTCATCTTATGCTGAGTATAGAGCTGGGTCGTCGTCACCTGTTCGTGGTCTAAAAGCGCAGCTACATCATATATGGAATTCCCCCTGTTTATCAGAGATGTGGCAGCCGTAGCCCTTAGTTTATGCGGGCTGTAGCCTGAACGCCTCGAAGTATTAAGCGCGATAGAGGTGTATTTTTTAACCAATTCCCTTATGGCGCGCTCGGTTATTCTCTTCCCCTGGAGCGAGAGGAAAAGCGCATCCTCTGCGGCTTCATTCTCAGGTACCAAGGTCTTTCGCTCGAGATTGATATAATCGTTTAAGACCATTATCACGGAGCGGTTAAGCGGCATTATAGACTCCTTGCCTCTCTTGCGATATATCTTAAATTCGCCTCTTGAGAAATTAAACGAGCTGAGATTGAGCTGCTGGAGTTCGCTAAGTCTAAGACCATATGTGACAAAGATCACGAGGACGGCTTTGTCGCGGAGCTTGGTTTTCTCCCAATATGCCCTCTCGTGATCCGTAAGCCCCGTGCCGTTCGTGACCGCATCGAGCATTATCATTACTTCATCATCTTGTAAAGCCTTGATTTCGCGCTCTCCCGGTTTGGACACCCTGATAGGGTCAAATCCATCCGTGATATTATGCTCCACCAAACCGTCCCTGTATAGCTGTTTAAATAGAACGGAAATCGAGGACTTCTTCCTCGCTAGAGATCTATTGCTGTTTTCGTAGACGGTTACCGTATCTCCGTCGTCGACCATATATTTTCGGCAATAATCGATGAAGAGGTTAATATCCTGCGAAACTATATTATTCAAATCATCAGAACTGATCTTTGAAGCCTCCTCTGCCCGAGTGAGATCTGTCTCATTGATAAGATAGTTCATAAAGAATTTGACATCATGGAGATAGGCGAGCCTTGTCATGGGCAGAACATTGCCTTTTAGATAGGCGAAATAAGAGCGAAGAAAAGAAGGAAGCTCTCTTTGTATGGCTTCACATTCCATATATATATCGTTTTCCTTCTTTACGATATTATCCGGCTTATCGCTCTTATTATGTGATTTGAAATCCCTGCTGTTATAGCTGGTCTTAGCCATCTGCACGCTCCGACTCGTAATTGAGGATACTGTCGACTATCTCCCCGACGGTCTCCCCTCTTTCAATCATTATCCAATTCGCCATATCATATCTTTTCAGCCATGTCATCTGGCGCTTCGCATAATGCCTTGTATTTTTCTGTATTTCCTCGGTCGCAGTATCTAAATCATATTCGCCGAGAAGATAGCCTATTGTCTCCTTATATCCTATGCCCTTCATGGAAGGAAGATTGATGTCATAGCCGTTTAAAATAAGATTTGAAACCTCAGCAACGAGCCCGTCGTTTATGATTTTGAGCGTGCGCTGATTTATGCGTTCATAAAGCCATTCCCTATCCATATTCAGGGCGAAAAACTTGAAATCATAGTCAGTATTAAGTTTCAGATTGGAAAGATTTCCAATGCCTCTGCCGTATTCGTAGGCTTCGATCGCTCTGATGACCTTTCGGATATTATTGGGGTGAATTCTTGATGCCGCATCAGGGTCAAGCGCTTCGAGATACTGATGCATATGCTTGCTTCCCCTCTCCTCGGCGAGCCTTTCGAGATCTTCCCTTCTGCTGTCATCATCAGGGCTTGCGCCGAAACTCATATCATAAATGATCGAATTAAGATAGAGACCCGTTCCGCCGCAGACTATCGGAGTTTTCCCCCTCGAAAGAATATCATCTATCGTATTTAATGCCATTTCCTGATACCTGGCAACCGTCATGTTCTCAGACGGATCTACGATTGAAAAAAGATGATGAGGAACGCGTTCCATATCCTCTTCGCTCGGCTTTGCGCTTCCTATATCCATATATTTGTATAGCTGAATTGAATCGCAGTTTACTATCTCTCCGCCTATTCGCTTTGCGAGGTAATAAGCGATAAGGCTCTTTCCCGTTGCCGTAGGGCCTGTAATTATATATACAGATTTCTTCATCTATATCTCCTCAGAATTGAAAACATTTCTTAAATACGCTTGAATGATTTTTCAATATCATAGCGTGTTATCTTTACAAAGGTCGGTCTGCCATGCGGGCATGAATAAGGATTAGAGCAGGCGGACAGAGTTTTCATCAGCTCATTTATCTCAATATCAGATAGTCTATCCCCGCCCTTTACGGCAGACTTGCATGATTTCATTATTATTTTTTCGACTATTCTATCATTTATCGAATGTTCGATTTCAGCCGATTCGCAAAATGCTTTTAGAAATCCCTCGGCTTCCCCAGCCGTCATAAACGACGGAATCGCTCTGATAATAAAGCTTCCGCTTCCGAAGTCCGAAATATCATAGCCGAGGCTTCCGATTATATCGAGAATTTCGTCCCGCATTTGGTAGACATCTGCGCTGACATTGAGCATGATCGGGCTTATAATCGGCTGTGAGAGCCTTTCCGAGGCATTATATACTCCGAGCAGTCTCTCGTAGAAAATCCTCTCATGAGCTGCATGTTGGTCGAATACATATAGTGAATCGCCCTTCTGCATGATTATATATGTGTCGAAAACATAGCCCTTGAGCAGCAGATTGTCGAAGTCGAAAGGCTTGGAAATCTTTTCAGCGCTTTGGTTCTCCTCAGCCTTTAATCCGTCCTTCGTGGAAAAATCCTCTGAATCATCTCTTTTTAATGCGCTCAGATATTCTTTTATGGTCGGTTGCTCGGCGACATTAGAAAATCCGAAGGCTTCCGAAACATCAGAATCGCTATAATCGCCCGAACATTCGAATAGCCCTTTGCCTGACTCTTCATATATCTTTTGCGATTTCCTGCTATCCTCATCAGAAAACAAGCTTATTTTAATATTATTTTCACTATTAGTATTGGAAGCGCCTGTATGCAGCATAGACGTTCTGACATCGGGCTGTGGCACCGAAGCCTCGGAGTCTATGGCATTGGCAACTGCTTTCGAAATACGACCTGATAGCTCATCAGCATGGAGAAAGAGAATCTCTCTCTTGCCCGGATGTATATTTACATCAATGCAGTGCGGGTCTTCCTCTATGAAGAGGATTGCTACCGGAAAGCCGGAAAAAATTCTGCCGCCATATCCCTCTGTAAGAGCTTTTTCAACGATTTTGCTGTGGACGAGCCTTCCGTTTACAAAGAATAGCTGTCCTTTTCTGCTGCTTAGCGTAGTGCCGGGTGCGGAAATATATCCACTTATGCCTTCTCCGCTTATGGAAATGAGGGACGAATGCGCCGCGTCAGGATATAGAGTCTTTATAGCAGCCTCGGAATCTCCCCGCCCCGCCGTGCTGAACAGAGTTTTGCCATTGTTAATCATCATAAATCTGATATTCGAATAGCAGATGGCATATTGCTGCACCAGCTCTATGATTGCCGAGGCTTCCCTCGCGTCAGACTTCATAAATTTTCGGCGCGCAGGCGTATTATAAAATATATCTTCTACGACTATGGTAGTTCCCTTGTTAGCGCCTATCCGCTCCTTTGCAATGACTCTTCCGGCATGAAGAATGAGCTTGCTCCCTGCCTGTTCATAAGATGTTTTACTGACTATGGTAAGCCTCGACACAGCGCTTATACTCGCCAGAGCCTCACCTCGAAAACCGAGCGACTGAATATTATCGAGGTCTGTGGCTTTAGAAATCTTGCTCGTCGCATGTCTAAGAAATGCCGTTTCTATCTCATCATAAGAAATCCCGCATCCATCATCAGTAATGCGAATATATGAACTGCCTCCGCCTCTGATTTCAACGATTATAGATCTCGCTTCGGCGTCTATTGAGTTTTCTATCAGCTCCTTAACCGCAGAAACGGGTCTTTCTATGACCTCGCCCGCAGCTATCTTATCAGCTATAAAGCTGTCGAGTATCCTAATCATCGGATCCCTCGCTTTCACAAAGATTTATTATCTCCTGCAATCTATTCATAGCCTGCATGGGAGTAAGATGATTTATGTCTATAGAGCATATATGCTCTATTATTTCCTTATATTTTGTTAAAGCTTCATCTTCCCGATATAGATTATCTGTCAACTGAAGCAACTTGCTTGAAACCGCAGACTTTGTAGCATATTCAACGGCTTCGAGCTCTTTCAGCTTAGTCCCTGCCGCTTTTCTTATCTCGCCTGGAACGCCTGCAATCTTCGCAACATGTATGCCATAGCTCTTGCTGGCAGAGCCCTCTATTATATTATGAAGGAAGATAATATCACTTCCGTCCTCCGCGACTGCGACAGATAGATTGCAAATGCCCTCACATATATCCGCGAGCTCGGTAAGCTCGTGATAATGCGTGGCAAACATAGTCCTGACCTTGTTTGCGTCCTTTGCCAAATGCTCTGCAGTCGCCCATGCTATGGAAAGACCGTCGAAGGTGCTCGTTCCCCTTCCTATCTCATCAAGGATAATCAGGCTCTTAGAGGTTGAATTTCTGAGTATGCCTGCGAGCTCGCTCATCTCGATATAGAAGGTTGACTGACCATAGGAGAGATTATCGGACGCCCCTATCCTCGTAAATATCCTATCGCAGATACCGATAAGCGCGGAGCTTGCCGGCACGAAGCAGCCTATCTGAGCCATCAGCACTATTACCGCTGTCTGCCTCATATATGTCGACTTACCTGACATATTAGGGCCCGTGATTATGAGCATACTCCTATCTGACATATTCAGATAGGTATTATTTGAGACGAACATACCGCTTCCGAGAAGCTGCTCGACCGCCGGATGCCTGCCGTCCTTAATATCAATGACATCTCCTTCATCTACATCAGGTCTTATATAGTTGTTCTCTGCTGAGACCTTCGCAAAGGAAGCAAGCACATCTAGTTCGGCAACTGCGGCGGAAGCCCTCTGTAAATCGTCGATAAAGGGCAGTATTCTTTCTCTCAGCTTCCTGAACTCGTCGTATTCGAGCTTGTTTATCTTAGCCTCAGCGCTGAAAACCAGGTCTTCCTTTTTCTTGAGCTCAGGAGTTATGAACCTTTCGTTGTTGACGAGTGTCTGCTTTCTGACATAAGTCGAAGGAACCTTATCCGCAAGGGCTTTGCTGACATCTAAATAATAGCCGAATACCTTGTTATATCCCACCTTGATTGTTTTAATCCCCGTGCGCTTCCTCTCGGACGCCTCGAGCCCTGCAATCCAAGACTTTGCGTCGGCAATCGAAGCTTTAAGCTTATCAAGCTCCGAGGAATAGCCGTTTTTTATAAGGCCGCCATCGGTAATGGACATGGGCGGTTCTTCGACGATAGCCACGTCGATACTAGAATACAGGCTGCCTAAATCAGCAATATCAGAATTTATCTTTTTCAGCAGATCGGAATCGAAGTATTCGAGATATGCCTTTATATCGGGAAGCTCGCCCACAGTCTTTTTTAACGCTATCAGATCGCGAGCGTCGGCTCTTCCCGAGGCGATTCTTGCTGTCAGCCTTTGGAAATCATATATATTTTTGAGGGAATTGGATATATTATTTGAAATCAGCGGATTATCCATTATCTGATTTACCGCCTCAAGCCTTTCCTCTATGAGCTCAGCAGAGGTGAGCGGAGCCTTAATCCAAGTCTTTAAAAGCCTGCCGCCCATGGCTGTCTTAGTCTTATCGAGAACGCCGAGGAGAGAACCCTTAGTTTCTTTATCGTAGAGAGTCTCCAAAAGCTCGAGATTTCTGACTGTATTCTTATCCAGCCTCATATCCGAGCCGCTCGTCTTAATGGACAAGCCCCTTATCTGGGCGGGATCAGCCCTTTGAGTTTCAGTGAGATAAATCAAAAGCGCGCCCAGGGCGGAAATCGTAGTATCCCTTCCCTCGAGGTCTAGAGGTATCAGAGATGCGGTCTCAAAATGCCGCATAAGATATTCTCTGCATGCCTTTTCGCTGTAATACGAATCATCAAGCTTATCAATATAGAGACTGAGAGACTGTTTTTTAAGATCCGCCTCTATTTCGGAATAATCGTCCGCGCTGATTACCAGCTCCTTTACATCCAGGACAGCTATCTCGTTTATAATATCCTCATTATCTGAGAGATCTTTAAATTCCTTTGTGGTTAGCTCCCCCGTCGTAATATCGGCGATCGCCAACGCGCTGCATTCCTCGCCTATTCTGAGCGAACCGATATATACATTTTCAACGGCAGAGTCGGGGTCGGGAATATCGAGCGTTCCCGGCGTATAGACCCTTGCGATTTCACGCTTGACAATCCCTTTGGCGAGTGCGGGATCCTCTGTCTGTTCGCAGACGGCTACCTTAAAGCCCTGCTTAACCAAGCTTATGATATATGAATTGACGGAATGATGAGGAACTCCGCACATAGGCGCCCTTTCCTCAAGCCCGCATTGCCTGCCTGTAAGCGTGAGCCCTAAGATTTCCGACACGGTCAGAGCGTCGTCAAAAAACATCTCATAAAAATCACCAAGTCTATACATCAGAATAGCGTCAGGATATTCATCCTTTATCCTCTTATACTGCTGCATCATTGGTGAAAGCTTAGGCTCTGACATTGATTATCCCCTATTTCCCTTTTTACATAAAATGTAGGGAGAAGAACGACTTCCCCCTACCACCCTTTTATTATTTTAGACTAATTCAGACTATTTTTTAATAAAATAACCAACTAATTATTTTTTTATCTATTATCTATTATTATAAGCGGCAACTCCGAGCTTGATAATCTCGCAGGCTCTTCTCATCTTATCCGGTGATAATACATATGCGATACGCATTTCATTACCGCCGAGTCCCTTCGTGGCGTAGAATCCGGGTGCAGGTGCGAACATTGCAGTTTCACCATTGTCGTCGAATTCTTTGAGAAGGAACATCAGGAAGTCCTCGATATTATCTACAGGGAGCTTGCACATCATATAGAATGCGCCGGCAGGCTTCTGGCAAACAACGCCCGGAATCTTGGAGATTTCCTCATAAGCCGCGTCTCTTCTCGCCTCATATTCAGCCTTAGCCTCATCATAATAGCTCTTGTCCATTCTGTAAAGAGCGGCTGCGCCTATCTGCTCTAATGTAGGTACGCAGAGTCTGCCCTGTGCCAATTTGAGCATGGCTTCCATGAACTCTTTATTCTTGGAAATCGCCGCACCGATACGAGCTCCGCATGCAGACCATCTCTTCGATACGGAGTCAACAAGAACGACTCTGTCCGCAATATCCTCAAGCTGTCCGAATGAATGAGCCTCAGCTCCGTCATATACGAATTCCCTATATACTTCGTCCGAAAGAATCCAGAGGTCGTGCTCCTTAGCAATATCACCGATAAGCCTCATATCCTCGAGCGTGAGAACTCTTCCCGTAGGATTGCCCGGTGAGAGGCAGCAGATAATCTTTGTATTCGGAGTTATTGCAGCTTCGATAAGATCTCTCTTAGCCCAATTATATCCGTCCTCCGCATTCGTTGTAATCGGTACGAGCTTGCCCGAAACCTCGTTGCAGAATGTATTGTAGTTTGTGTAGAAAGGCTCAGCTATAAGAGCTTCCTCACCCGGGTTAAGGAGAGCCGTGAATGCGAGAATAAGAGCCTCAGAACCACCATTTGTAATGAGAATATCCTTTCTCTCATAGTCCATATTGAAGTCTCTCTTCATGTAGTAAATCATAGCGTCGAGAAGATCGTTTACTCCGCCGGACTCAGCATAAGCTATGACCTTCTGATTATAGTTGTTGATGGCTTCCTTAAAACAAGGAGAGGTCTCAATATCCGGCTGTCCGATATTAAGACGATATACCTTCTTCCCCTTTTCCTCTGCCTCAAAAGCAAAAGTATTGAATCTTCTGATAGGTGAGAATTGCATTACTGCACATCTTTTCGATACTTCCATAACATTCTCCTTACATATTAAGAAAAGTAAAAAAGCTGTTAAAAGCATAGCCGAAAATGACTAATGCATGATAGCGTCGTGAGCTTTGTTAATTACTTGACTCACTCCTATGTCATTATCGCATTTTTTTGACGAAAGTAAAAGTATGAATTCAATATTTCCTTTATTTCCTTTTATCGGTGAGTGGGATAATTCGCGGGGATATAATCCGCTCTCCTCGGCAAATCCGATCACCTTGTTTATTACCTCCGCATGAACCTTGGGATCTCTCACTATTCCGCCCTTTCCCACCTGGGCTCTGCCCGCCTCGAACTGCGGCTTAACAAGGCAAAACACCAAGCCATCATCAGAAAGGATTTGTGAAGCGACAGGAAGCATATGACTTAGAGATATAAAGCTCACATCTATGGAAATAAAATCGACAGGCTCTTCAATCAATGATGTATCAAGATACCTGATATTCGTCTTTTCCATATTGACCACGCGTTCGTCCCTCCTGAGCTTATAGTCAAGCTGTCCGTATCCGACATCTATCGCATAGACCTTCTTAGCGCCATGTTGAAGCATACAGTCTGTAAAGCCACCCGTGCTTGCGCCCATATCGACGCATACAGCGTCCTTACAGTCTATGCCCCATTCCTCTATTCCCTTTTCTAGCTTCAACCCGCCGCGGCTCACATAGGGGCATTCCTTTCCTTCGACGACTATCTCAGATTCAGTATCAAAAGAAGAGCCGGGCTTATCCTCGACTCTGCCTTCAACCCTGACAAGCCCTGCCATAATCGTCCTTTTTGCCTTTTCGCGCGACTCTGCAAGCCCTTTATTTACGAGTAATACATCAAGTCGTTCTTTCATCAGCTATTTCTTTAGGATTTTTAATACTTCGGCGGCTATGCTCTCGGAATCAATTCCGCATTCCCTTCTGAGCGAAGGAATATCGCCCTGCTCAATAAATTTGTCAGGAATGCCTATATTGAGAATATCGTAGTCAGCGTCTTTATATTCTTCGGTAAAGCTCTCGCCGAAGCCTCCGCTTAATACATTGTCCTCTAAGGTGACGACGAGCTTGGAATTTATATTTTTCCATGAGGTATCGAGAGGTTTTACTACTGCGACATTTGTTATACCGACGGATATACCCTCTTTTTTCAGTATCTCCGCAGCGGACAAGGCTTCGTCGAGCATGGCTCCAACGGCAAGAATCTGCGCGTCTGAGCCTTCGCTTATAATGGTATTTGCGCCTTTGAATTTGCTGAGCCTGAGGTGGTCGCCGTCAGCCGAGCCCCTCGGGTATCTTATTGCAACAGGGGCGTCCATATCTATGGCGAATTCCAGCATTTCTGAAAGCTGATTGCCGTCAGCCGGCGTCAGAATAACCATTCCGGGTATCATACTCAGATAGGATAAATCGAATACTCCATGATGAGTCGGACCGTCTGCACCGACGAGCCCAGCCCTGTCGAGGGCGAAAACCACATGGAGATTTTGAAGCGCGATGTCCTGAATGAGATAGTCGAAAGCCCTCTGCAAAAAGCTGGAATATATTGCGACTACAGGCTTATAGCCCTGCTTTGCCATTCCTGCCGCAAAGACGACTGCATGTTCCTCAGCTATTCCCACGTCAAAGAATCTATCGGTATGGGCGTCATAAAACGGAAGGAGCCCCGTAGCAGTTCCCATGGCGGCACAGACGGCAACGATTTTTTCATCTTCTGCGGCGAGCCTTGTCAGAGTATTGCCGAAAACTTCTGAAAAAGATTGGCTTCCTGATTTTGAAACCGCGTCGCCGGTTTCGGGATTGAATGCTCCTATTCCGTGGAATTTACGCGGGTATTTTTCAGCCCATTCATAGCCCTTTCCCTTTTTGGTGAGAATATGGATAAG
The DNA here is from genome assembly GCA_017515425.1 of Mogibacterium sp. Taxonomy (GTDB): domain Bacteria; phylum Bacillota; class Clostridia; order Peptostreptococcales; family Anaerovoracaceae; genus Crickella. The sequence goes on along the minus strand of JAFWFU010000030.1, from coordinate 6,297 downwards.
CGTAGGTCCGTCGTATTCCGAAGCCGATTTAATAATATTTACCATATTATTTATATCGTAACCGTCAACAGGACCGAAGTATTTGATCCCGAGGCTTTCAATCAAATGCCCCTCATCACTCATCATGCTGTATCTGATTCTCTCCTTGGAGTTTTTGAGGCTTTGAGAGAGAGGTTTCCCAATCAATGGGACATTGCCGAGAGCCGATTTGACCGAGGATTTCGCCTCGTCATACTTCTTAGAGGATCTCAGCTTATTCAAATATCTATGCATGGCTCCGACATTATGCGCTATCGACATGCCATTGTCGTTTAAGATGATATTTATATTCGTCCGATTAGCCCCTATATTGTTCAGAGCCTCATATACTATGCCGCTCGTAAATGAACCGTCGCCGATTACCGCGGTGACGGCATAGTCGTCCCCTGCTAAATCTCTTGCGGAAGCCATTCCATATGCCGCGCTTATAGATGTGCTTGAATGACCGGTCTCATAGCAGTCATGCTCGCTTTCAGCGCATTTAGGGAAACCCGACAAACCCTTGTATTTTCTGAGATTGTCAAATCCGCTCGCCCTTCCCGTGAGGATCTTATGAACATAGGATTGATGTCCTACATCATAGATAATCTTATCCTTCGGGCTGTCGAAAACCCTCATCAATGCGATAGAAAGCTCGACAATACCGAGATTGGACGCAAGATGACCGCCGGTTTTGGAGACCTTGTCTATCAGAAATTCCCTTATATCATCTGCAAGCTCGCAAAGATCTTCAATCGGTTCTTCCTTGCAAATATTGAGCAAATCATCATTATATAAATCATATCTCATGGTAAGATTAACTCTCCCTCTCTTCTAGCATATATGCCAAATCGGTGAAGAAACTCGTTTTTTCATATTTACTGATTGATAATATCGCCTCTTCCGTCAGGCTATGCAGTTTTTCCTTTGCTGCCTGCATACCGTGAACTCTCGCATAATTGCATTTATCCTGTTCAATATCCTTGCCGAGAGTCTTTCCCATAAGGAGCTCATCTCCTTCAATATCGAGAATATCATCAAGTATCTGAAAGGCTGTTCCGAGCTTCCTTGCATAGATGGTGAAATCCTCTATGACTGATTCGTCAGAGCCTGCGAGGATAAGCCCCGCCCTTACAGGTGCAGTGATTAAATCTGCCGTCTTATGCTCTTCTATATAAGCCACGAGCCCCGCTGCTTCCTCATTATTGAAATCCTTTTGCTCGGATAGTATATCAGCGGTCTGACCAGCCACCATGCCGCTTGCGCCAGCATGGGATAGGATCTCATGGGAAGCGCGTATATGAGTATAGAGCTTCGACGGCTCATTCTTATATTTCAAGGGCTCTCTCGTCAGGATTTCCGCAGCCTGAGACAGAAGCCCGCCGCCTGCAAGAACAGCCATTCCTTCTCCATAGACCTTGTGATTGGTGGGCTTTCCGCGCCTCAGATCATCATTGTCCATAGAAGGAAGGTCATCATGGATAAGCGAATAAGTATGTATATATTCTACGGCTGCGGCATATGGCATTGCAGCCTCAATGCCATATCCTGCAAATTCAGAGGAAGCCAACAAAAGCGAGGGTCTGAGCCTCTTCCCTCCCACCTCAAGGCTGTACCTCATCGCCTCAGCGAGCAGAGACGAATGAGGAGGCAGGGTAGGAAGAAAGTCATATAGATGTTGATTTATGATTTCTTTATACTCTTCCAAACTACGCATCTTTCAGTTCTCCGTCCTCATATAGCTGAATCCGCTGTTCTGCGCTTTCGAGTATCTCCTTGCAGTATTCGGCTTCCTTCATTCCTTCATCAAAAAGCCTGAGGGAATCCTCAAGAGATGTCGTCTGCTTTCCGATTTCCGCAGCACTCTCCTGGAGCTTTTTAAGTGATTCGCTGAATGTCTTATTATCTGCCATTTTCTTCCTTCCCCTTGCTGATGTCGCCGGCGATCGCCTTAAAGCTGCCGCCGGACATTTCGACAGTATATTCATTTCCTAATTTAATCCCTTCAATGCTCGGAACTATCCTGCCCTCGCTATCCGTAACAGCGGCATAGCCTTTTGAAAAGATATTCTTAGGATAATTTTCCTTGAGAACTATCAGAGATTTTTCAACTACAGCCTTCGCGTCTGTTACCCTCGCTCTGATATTTGCAAGCATGAGGCTGAGCGCGGTGTCAACTATCCTCTTTTCGCTCTCGAATTTCTGCTCTATTGACCTGTAAAGAAGCTGTCTGTTATATGCTATATCCTCTCTCAGCTGATGAGTATCGGGGACAGCCATATCCGCAGCCGCAGTCGGGGTCTCAGCCCTCATATCGGCAACAAAATCGCTGATTGAGAAATCAACCTCATGTCCGACGGCGCTTATCACGGGTATTTCAGAGGCGAATATCGCTCTTGCAACGGCTTCGTCATTAAATGAAGCCAAATCCTCCGCCGAGCCGCCGCCACGTCCGACGATAAGCGTATCTATCTTTCTGCCCTCAATGCTGAGCCGATTCGCCTTCTCTATATTTTCACAAATGCTGCGTACCGAGCCTATGCCCTGCACGAGCGTCGGGAAAATAATTATATCCGAATAGTCATTCTTTGCTGTGATGATTTTGCGAATATCTTCTATCGCAGCACCCGTCGCAGAGGTGACAACTCCAATCCTTCGAGGGAATATCGGAATCGGTTTTTTGTATTTCTTATCAAAAAGTCCTTCCTTTTCGAGCATTTCCTTAATGCGATTGAACTCCGCCATGGAGTCGCCCTCACCCGCTGCCTCTACTTGCCTAATGCTGAGTGAATATGTACCGCCCTTCGCATATGGGCTTATATCGCAGACCGCCACTATCTTCTTGCCATTCTCCACGAGGTTCATATCTATTTTTGCAGCATTAGAGCCCCATATTGCAGCTCTTATCTGACTGTCACTATCCTTTAAAGTCAGATAATAATGCTGTCCGCTTTTGGAAAGTCCTGATATTTCTCCTTCCACGGCAAGCCCCCTCAGATTATAGTCATCTCTGAGCTTTTTGGCGATATATTCGTTTACCTGACTTACTGATACCGGTCTCATTTCTTTTTACATCTCTTCATATATCTATATCTCTATATTTCTATTTATATATTATTATCTCAATAATTTTATCTTGATTTTGCGTCCTATCTCAGCCCTCTGTCCTTTGAATAAGCTTCCCTGCCTAGAAGAGCTATTCCGACGGCATTGTCCCCTGACAGGGCTTTATCTCCGAAAATGATCCGATAGTCCCCATTCTTTATTCTTCCTTTAATGATTTGCCTCAGGCTTTCGCTTGAAGCCACGCCGCCTGCCATATATATACTATTAATATTATATTTTTCGCTAAGATAGTCGCAGGACTTAATCAATAGGTCGGAAATCCCCTGCATGATTTCTCTTGAAATCGCCGCTATATCCTTTGTTTCAGGATTAGATTTAGCAAAGTGCAAAAGCCTTGTTTCAGCCCCTGAGAGATTGAAATACCCCTCTTTCAAGCCTATTCTCGGCATTATGCCGCATTCCACGTCCGAGGAATGCTCACTAGCGAGGCGGTCTATATATTCACCCGAGGGAAAATGAAAGCCGAGGGCTACGCCAAATCTGTCTAAAAGCTGTCCGAAACTTATGTCTAGACTACCGCCGACTATCTTCATATCATATCCATTTTCATTGGATTTGCATATCAAAAACTCAGTAGTGCCGCCTGAAAGATGCATAAAGATCGCAGGCTCATCAGAAGAGTCGGACACCATTTTTTCAGAATAGTCGGAGGCTGTTTTCATTATAGCAGCAGCATGACCTTCCTGATGTGAAAACTGGTAATATCTTGCTCCGAGCATTTGTGAGCCGAGCTTAGCCATATTCACACCAGCCAAAAAGCATGGCATATATGAGCCTTCCACCCTTCTTGGAGCATAGGACGCAGATATAGTTGCAATATCTTCAATATTGATTTCGGAGAAGAGCTTCTCTGCAAGCTCTGGCAGCCTGTTTGAATGCTTAAAAAAAGAATCCGACTGCCTAAGTCCTCTCTCTCCTTTTGGCACATCAAGATACTCTGAAATATTCGCTAAAATACCGCCATTATCACCAACAGCGGCAAGCGAAGTTTTATAATTTGAGGTATCAATTCCTATATGAATCATATCAGTCTGCCGAGAGATCTCTGTCAATCTTAGCGAGGACGGAGTTTACGAATTTATAGGATTTTTCATCACCGTATTTTTTAGAGAGCTTTACGGCTTCGTTGATTGATACAGCCCTCGGAATGCTGTCCATATACATCATTTCGCAGACCGCGGTTCTCAGTATCGCCAAATCCGTTTTGGATATGCGCCCGAACGCCCAATTATCGAGATTGGCTTCGATCTTGGTATCTATATCGGAAATATATTCCCTCACGGCGACAAGCATTTCAACAGCCTGCTTCTTCCCTAGAATATTCATATCCTCGGCAATGATATTCAGAGACTCGTAATCAAAATTACCCGTTATCTCCATCTGATATATCATCTGCATTGTTTTTTCTCTAATGGTTTCTCTGTTCACTTAATTCCCTGTTCTATTTATCAAAAATACCTTCTACCCTAATATTCACAGTCTTTACGACGATGCCTTCATGCTCCATCATGCTGTGGATAAGCCCCGTCTGTATATCATAGCTCAGTTGAGGGATATTGACACCGTAATCGACGAGAATACCGAGATTGATGATATATTCATCATCTTCTTCGGATATTTTAACGGAAGGACGCTTCTTGCTTACGCCTTCAAATTTCAGCGTCTCCGCCGCTATAAGTTTTATGAGTTTACCTTCCTTGCTCATATGCTCTTATTTCTCTTTTTGCTCGCCCTCTCCCTTTTGAGCCTCATTTATCTTTATGCGGATTTTTTCTATTCTGCGGTCCTTGACCTTTAAAATGTTAAACTGATAGTTTTCAAATTCAATAGGATTGTATTTGACCTTTTCTCGAGGAATCTCTCCCATCAGGTCTATTATAAATCCACCAATCGTCTCGCTCGTATCCGAGAGGAGCTCTATCCCCGTCTCCTCTTCGAGATCGTCAAGATAAACATTCCCGTCCACCTCGTAGACATCATCAGCTATCTTATCTATAATCCTATCCTCTTCGTCAAATTCGTCGTCAATATCACCGACAATCTGCTCGATAATATCCTCGACGGAGACGATTCCGCTGAATCCGCCATATTCGTCAATCAGCATGGCGAGGTGCTGCTTTTCAATCTGCAGTTCCCTGAATAATGCGTCGATATTCTTAGTCTCGGGGACGAAATATGCAGGTCTCAGGAGCTTTTTAATATCCACCTTGTCAAAGCCCTTCTTTGTGGCTGTATAGAGATAGTCCTTGATATGCAGAATTCCGACTATATTGTCAGGATCGCCCTTATATACGGGGATCCTCGAATGTGTCAGTTCCATGAGCTCCTCAAAATACTCGTTCCTATCGTCGTCAATATCGAACATGAATACGTCGGTGCGCGGAGTCATTATCTCATATGCGAGGAGATCGTCAAACTCAAATATTGAGTCTATCATCTTGCGACCTTCCTCTTTTATCTCACCTCTCTCCTGTCCCCTGTCGAGCATGGACATCACCTTATCCTCGGAGAAATAGGAATCATCGACGTCGGTTTTCTTTCCCATTATTCTGAGCAGTATATCCGCTATTGCCCTGCATATCCAAACCAGCGGGAATGTGAGGTAATATACGAATTTTTGAAATGAGATGAGCCCCACACCTACGGATTCGCTCGCCTGAGCAGCAAGTTTCTTGGGAAGCACATCAGAAACTGCGGTATAGAGGATATAAAATCCCAGATTGCCGAGAATCCAAAGAGGCAGAGTATATATATCATTTATTATTCCAACAAGTGAGGAATCGAGCATGAGCCATGCCAGATTGAAGAGGAAGAAAGCTGCTACAATGCTGATAAAGCTGGCTGCATGATTTGCATAATGGTATTTGGACGGCTTGGAGAGGAAGTCCATGACTGTAATAATCCTCTTGTCCTGAGGATTGTCCTCTGCCATATCCTTGATGATATTCCTGTCAATATAGTCCAATGCTCTCTTGGAAGCGACCACGAGGGCATTGAATATCATAATCAGAACAATTATTGCGATAATATACCAATAAAGCGGTAATCCGTCATCCATAAATAACTCCTTCATAACTAATGCTGTAAATATCACCACATCTCGTATTCTCCCCAACGCTCACTTTGGGTTCATTTACATCATTTACTATTATT
>JAFWFU010000029.1 GCA_017515425.1 Mogibacterium sp. | reverse complement strand
GGAAAGCGCATCTTTTAAATACTTAGAATTTATACCTATGTTTAGATCCTCTCCGTCATTTATGATTTCGACCTTCTCTTCAATATTTCCTTCCTCATTTAAAGATGTAATATACATCATATCTTTTTGAATATTAAATCTTATCAGATTATTATTCTGAACTGAGGCAAGAAGCGAAGCTCTCTCCGTGCTCTTTAAAAGATCATCTTTAATAACTCTCACATTTATCTCTCCCCTTCTTCCGAGAATTCTCTCAAAATCTATAAATTTGCCGGAGAAAGTATTGATTGTAACCTTATTATTATCGAAAGCCATGACTACTTTATTATCAATAATTTCAAAGCTGAGCTTATCATCTCCCTCTGAATCCATTATTTTTGCTGTCTCATTTATGAGCTTGGCAGGAATTATAACCCTTATATCCTGACTATTGTTGATTTCGATTTTATATGTTGAAATTCTGAATGGATCGACACCAACCATTCTCATAAATCCGTCCTTGATTTCGAGAAGAACGCCTGTAAGTATGAGATTGATGTCATCAGCAGATGCGCTGAATGCAGTCTTTTTTATGAGATTTTTAATATCCTCTTTGCTTAGATATATAACATTATTACCTTCATTTAGTTTTATCTTAGGATATTCTTCACCTCTGAAACAAATTATCTCAGAATTAGAACCGGCACATCTGATATTAAGCTTTCTGCTTTCGTCATTATAGTCGAGCATTATATCCTCATCAGGAAGCTTGTTTACTATTGCAGAGAAGAGTTTAGCCGGAACCACGAATTCGCAGGATTCCTCAGACTGAATATTTATAACAGTCTCTATCGTGATATTTGTATCCGTTGTGGTAAGTTTCATCTTACCTTCTCCAATATTCACGAGAATTCCCTCCAATATATTGGAAGTAGTCCTCGTAGGAACCGAATGTGATACATTATTAAGTGCTCTATTAAGTTCATTTCTGCTGCAATAGATTTTCATTTCTTATCCTTTCTCATAAATATCATAAGATATGCTGCGCCCTATTAAAAAAAATATCATCAATACCTAAGGGATTTCTCTATTATTATATATATATAAAGCTAGTAGCTGTAGTAGTGCCTGTTGAATATGTGGATAAGTCTCTTAGACTTTCAAAATATCGCTTTTCAGAGTTTTTATATCAGTTAATATCTTTAATAAAAAATATGATAAAAGATGTTAATAATTTTTATAAAAAAATCATCTCTTCTTAGTCTGTAATTTAACCTTAATGGTTTCTATATTTTCAGCAAGCTCGCTGTCGTATTTAAGAGCCTCTTCTATTTTTTCAATCGCATGTATAACTGTCGAATAATGGCGATTTCCAAAAAGCTTTCCAATTTTTGGAAGTGATAAATCCGTAGTATCACGGCAAATATACATGGCAACCTGCCTCGGCAGAGTAATTTCAGCATTTCTCTTAGGAGAATCCATATCTGAAATTTTGATTTTATAATGATTTGATACTATAGACCTTATCCTCTCAGGTGCAACAGCCTGTTCGTTATCGCTGATAATATCCTTTAAAATATTTTTGGCATTATCCACGGTAATCTTTTCGTCAAGAAGCTGTGAAAGTCCTATAACTCTGTTATATGCGCCTTCGAGCTCTCTTATATTATCCTTAACCTGATCTGCAATCAGAGAAAACACATCATTTATGTCAGAAGTAATCTCTATATCAGACCTCTCCGCCCAGCTTTTAAGAATGGCAACTCTGGTTTCATAATCCGGCGGCTGAATATCCGCTATCATATTCCAGCTAAATCTTGTCCTAAGTCTCTCATCTACTCCCTTTAGATTTACAGGCGGGCAATCGCTTGTAATGACAATCTGTTTATTATTTTGGTATAGAGCTTCAAATGTATAGAAAAATTCCTCCTGTGTGCTGTCTTTTCCTTCCAAAAACTGAATATCGTCTATAAGGAGCACATCAAGCTTCCTATATTTATTTCTGAATGAACGGGTCTTATTATCTTTAATCGCGGAGATGAGTTCATTCGTAAACATTTCGGTAGAAACATAGAGAACCTTTGTCTCAGGATTGTTTTTGATGATATGAACTCCGATAGCCTGCATGAGATGAGTTTTACCGAGACCAGAGCCGCCGTAGATGAAAAGAGGATTATAGACATTTCCCGGATCTTCCGCGACTGCGACCGAAACCGCATGTGCATATTTATTTGAATTACCCACTATAAAATCATCAAAGTTAAACCTCGGATTGAAAAGCTTTTCCTGAGTGAAGGGGCTTTTTTTCCTCGAAGTATCTATCTTGGGTTTCTCATATTCCTTCTCCTGTTTAATAACCACGCGGTATTTTTTATCCATGCAGTTATTTACGGCATTTTCGATCTGGGTCAGATAATGGTCGTTTATATGATTTATAAGGCTGGATTGATTGGGCCAGGCAAGATAAATAATACCTGAATCTTCCTCAATATTATGAATATAAAGAGGAGATATCCAAGTAGTATAGCTCAGATTAGTCGTCTTTTCCTTGAGGGAATTTAGAATAGTCCCCCATATCTTGTTCTTATCCAAATTTACTCTCCAATCACTTTCCACCCCATTTTACATAAAGATATCCACAATGGTAAAGGCTTATTTAAATTGAAAATATTTGAGGTTGAATAAAACAAAAATGAAGTTTTCCACATATTGTTGATAAAATTGTTAATAAGTTTTAGTAGATACTATATATTGTGTATAAGTCGATTTTTGTATTTCATGTATTTTTTTAGACCCAAATAAATATGCCAAGTTTTTATCATGTCAAAAATGAGTTATTGACTTGCCAAATCCCTTAAATTATAATGTTTTGGTCTATGTGCTTTTGGAATTTAGAGAGCACAAAATACTTTTATACATTATATATAAAATGGATCTATAAAGGAGAAAAGAAATGAAGAGAACATATCAACCAAAGAAAAGACAGAGACTAAAAGAACATGGATTTCGCAAAAGAATGTCTACCGCAAACGGACGCAAGGTTCTTAAAAGAAGGAGAGCGAGAGGCAGAAAGGCTCTGACTGCATAGTCTGTATATTGACGAATGAGAGATCACAGTGAGCTTATACTTAGAAATCAAAAAGACTTCAGCCGTGTCTACAATAGAGGAAAGTCTAAAGGAAGCAGATTTGTGGTCGTGTTGTATAAAAGAAACAATCTCGATTTCACAAGGACTGCCTTCGTGTCCAGCAAGAAGGTAGGCAACTCCGTCAAGAGGAGCAGAGCCAGAAGGCTAATGCGCGAGGCATATAGAAGTTTTGAAAAAAAAGTGAAGCCCGGCTACGACATAATATTAGTTGCCAGAAATACAATAACAGACTGCAAAGAACAAGATGTAGAGAGAACTCTCTTTAAGGCAATGCAGTCATGCGAGCTCATAAGACCAAATAATCTCAATCGTTGATAAATAATGAAGAAAAATATATTTCAGAAAATTTTGATAATAATGGTGCGCGTCTATCAGTCGGGAATTTCCCCATACCTCGGTGCACATTGCAGATATGAGCCTACCTGTAGTGCATACTTCATAGAGGCGGTGGAAAAATACGGTGCTCTCAGGGGCAGCCTGATGGGGATAAGGAGAATTCTCAGATGTCATCCGGGCAGACCCGGCGGCTATGACCCTGTACCATAGATTACCATAAGGAAAATTTACCTACGGAGATATTTAATGACAATTTTTGCTAAACCTATCGGGTATCTGTTGATGGGAATATACAAAGTAGTCGGCAATTATGGAATATCGCTGATTTTGTTGACTCTCATTGTAAAAATAGCGCTTTATCCCCTCTATGCCAAGCAGATGAAATCTTCATCGGGCATGGCGGAAATGTCTGAGAAATCTCAGGAGATTCAGAGGAGATATGCGGGCGATAGAGAAAAGATAAATGAAGAAATGCAGAAGCTTTACGCAGAGGCTGGAGTTAATCCGGTTAGCGGCTGCCTTCCAATGCTCATTCAATTCCCTGTAATCATGGGGCTTTTTACCCTGCTCAGAAATCCGATTAAATACATGCCGGCGAGCTCGACTATGATGTTTGCCAATCACGAATCCTTCCTTTGGATTAAGGATTTGGCGCAGCCGGACATGTGGATACTGCCTATTGCGGCGGGAGTTTCCACCTTCTTTGCATTCAGCATGAATTCAGCCATGACAATGCAGCAGCCGGGAGCATCCGCAGGGCAAACTAAGGCAATGAACGCTGTAATGAAATATTTCTTCCCTTTGAGCATACTTTGGCTTGCCAGATCATATCCGGCAGGTCTTGCCATTTATTGGGCAGGCGGTCAGTTCATGCAGATATTCTTTAACCTCAGAATGAACAAGGTTAGAGAAAAGATGAAAGAGGAGCGCGAAAACAAAAAGCTTATTGAAAGAGCCGAAAGGGAGCTCGCCAGGAAGAAGAGAGCCAGAATGAAAGGAAGTTATCAGTAAATGAAATCTACAGAAAAATGGGGAGTCGACGTAGAAACCGCTGTCGAGCTCGCGCTGAAAGATCTCAAGATTGGAAGAGATGAGGCGGAGATAGAAGTTCTCGAAGAATCATCAAGCGGTTTTCTCGGAATAGGCTCTAAGCTTGCAAAGGTAAGAGTGAGTGTCAAGGACTATAACGACACATCAGAGGGATCGAAAGAAAAAGGAACATTTGACGAAATAGATGCAATACTTGCGGGATTGCCGGAGAATATATCCCAGCAGCTCCCAGATGAAGTAAGAGCGGACTACGACAGATTTGAAGCTGAGGAAATCGCGGACGCAAAGGCAGCCGAAGCTAAGCAGGCGAAGATTAAAAGCCGCGAAAGAAGAAGAGAGAGAAGCGGGAGTTCCCGCAGAAGATACAATGTGTCGATAGAGGACACGCAGCTCGAAGAGGTTAAGAAAACAGAAGCCGTTGAAAACCACATTTTAGAGGGATTTCTCAGAGGCGTGGCAGAGCAGATGGGAATAAACCTCGACTTCACGGTAAAGGCTGGAGCAGACCTCGTATATGTGGAAATCACGGGAAGCGATACAGGAACGATAATCGGCAAGAGAGGCTCGACTCTCGACGCCGTTCAATGTCTGTCAAGCTATGTAGTCAACAAGGATTCAGATCATTATATAAGAGTTGTGCTTGACGCAGAGAACTATAGATCAAAGAGGGAAAAGACTCTGATAAACCTGGCTAATCGCCTGGCTGGAAAGGTAGAGCGCGGTGGTAGACCCGTGACACTCGAGCCAATGAATCCTTATGAGCGTAAAGTTATTCACTGCACATTGCAGGCTCACCCGGGAGTAAGAACAAGGAGCGAGGGAAGAGATCCATATCGCAAGGTTGTAATAGAATCCAAATAGCATATAAGCGCATGATAAACGGCGCATGATGACTGCCAAACAAACAGGGAGACGAAATTTCGTCCCCCTGTTTTTACGAGAATATTCTCTTTTATGCGCTTTTAATCTCACGCTTTTGCGTCAAATCTATATTATTTGACCTTTACCTTCTTGCCGGCATTCTTCTTGGTGAAGATTTTCTTATACTTCTTAACGAATTTCTTATTATCTTTCTTCTTGCCGACTTTGACCTTGACGGTCTTAATCTTTGAACCCTTGAGAGAGCTCTTGACGCTTGCCTTTGTCAGCTTCTTGGTCTTGACCGTTAAGGTTTTAACCTTGCTCTTCTTGAATGCGTTTTTCTCAATCTTCTTTACATTCTTTCCGATCGTAACATTTTTAATCTTCGACGAAGCGAATGCATTGGCGCCTACTACGGTTACATCATAGGTCTTTCCGTTTATCGTTACGGTATCTGGTACGACAACCGTTTTTCCAGCATTTGCACCGGAGAATTTAACCTCACCATTGCCAGCACCTCCGGCAACTGCCGAAACCTCGTAAGCGTTTCCGTCAGCAGAAACCTTATCTCCAACCTGTGGGTCCGTCGGAGTTACAGGCGGATTTACAGGCGGATTTACGATTACAGGCGGAATCACAGGGTCTGGAGTCATGAGATTTGCCTTTAGCTTAGCGATTTCAGCATCTGTCATTGAGCCGCTCTTCATATAAGCAACAGCCTTCGCCTGTAGGTCAACGCCGTTTAGATTATCCGTTCCGGCGATATGCTTGAGCATTCCGAGAACATCATTGGCAATCAGTTCATACTGCTTGCTGTTCTTTTCCTTAGATACTCCGTAGAAATTCTCATAGGACTTCATATAGTCTGCTACGATTTCATCCTTAGTCGCCCCTACGAAGGAATTGAGGAGTGCTCCGAAGAAGCCTGTCCTATCCTTACCCTCAGTACAGTGGAAGAGATAAGGACCTTGATTTGCAGCCATAAATTTCAGACCGGTGATAATGCCAGACTTGAACTCAGGGCTTTCATAAGCAAGACCTAGATTCAGAGCCTTGACCTTGCCGTCCTGTACGAGCTTCGCATAATTCGGTGTGTTGTATTTATCATCTTCGAGATAGTCCGCAATCAGCTCATCGGTGTCAGCGAGATTGACTACTGTCTTAACCTTGGCGTCGCCCATCAGTTTGTCAGCGTATTCGGCTCTTCCTATTTCGTTATTGACAGGGCTTGCGCTTCTGTAAAGCATATTGTCCAGGGTCTTTCCGTATTTCAGCTTTCTGAAATTAGCGAATTCTTCATCAGATGAATAATCTTCTCTATTATTTGTACGGGTCAGATTTCTTACCAGATATTCGTCGAGGTATCCGGCTTTTTCCTTCATTGAAACGGTAAATCTGTCTCCTATTACAATAGAGGCTTCCTCGAAGAACTTACCATAGTTTATGCAGACTGCAATGGTTTCGTGTCCAGGATATGCTCTGAGCAGCATATCGCCCTTTTCAACATAATATCCGTCGAGGAAAGGCATATCAGCCGTATATCCATTATCGAAAGTAACGGTTACAACGTCGCCGAATTCATAGCCGGCAGCCAGGAAATCTGCAATCTTGATGTCAGATGAAACATGTCCGTATTTTTCTATCTCCTGAATTGTTCCGCTCTGGTCGGAAAGGCAGATTTTAAGTCTCGTGATTTCATCGTCCGTCAGACCTGCATTTTTGAGATAAGCCTCTGTAGCAGCCTGGAGATCTATCGAATCAAAGTCTGCGTCCTTATCCAAGCCGGCAACGACGGTCTTAAACGTCATCTTGATATTGGAATCCGCAATCTTATTCCACTTGCTGGCGTCTGCGACCTTGTCTATATGATAGTAGTTTTCATAGGTAGTCATATAGTCGTTTACCACCTCTTCGTGGGTCGCTCCCACCAAAGCCTCAAGCAGAGCTGAAACGAATCCGGCTCTGTCTTTTCCTTCATTACAGTGTACGAGGTATGGTCCGTTGTGATTTATCATAAAACGCAGTCCCTCTGCGAGCTTTTCTCCAAATCCCGGATCCGTAAAGTCAACACCCATTGCCAAAGGAACTACAGCGCCGCTTTCAAACAGCGACTTATAATAAGGCGAATTGAAGCCGGCTTCCTCTGTGTATCCCAGAATTTGATCTGCCGTATCAGCGAGGTTTATCACAGTCTGAACACCTTTTAGAGGATTGTTTTCCGAATCAGCAGCAGGATAATAAATATCAACTTCGCTGATGAGCGTGTCGGCATATGATGCGCGCCCAATTTCATCATTGACCGGGCTGGAGCTCCTATAGAGAACCCCTTCCTTCATGCCCGTCGTAGATACAGGTCTGAAATTTGCGAAAACCTCATCAGAGCTGTAATCATCTCTGTCGTTGGTTCTCTCCAGATGGCGTATCTCATATTCCTCTAAATATCCGGCGGCTTCGCCCAAGGAAATCTTTACTTCATCTCCTGCCGCTAAGCCATAGGTGCTTGCGATATTTCTGAGGTTAATCGCAAATATGATGTCAGAGCCATTGTTGATAATGACTAAACTCCCGCTGTCTACATCGCTGTAGTTAGTGCAGAAAGGCACTTCAAGAGTCTGCTCTTTTGCCACAACTTTTAGAATATCGCCGACCTTATAGCCGGCTTCCTCCATCTCTGTTGGAGTGACTGCCAATGTCGCATTTCCGTATTTTGGATGGGTTCCCGCAACAGTCGTAGTTATTTCCGTTGCGGTGCGCTCAGTAGGTGCCGCATATACCTGCCAGCCTCCTAGCAGCGTCGCGTTGACGGGGCTTATCAGCAAGCCAGCCATCAACAAAGCAATAACGGTTCGTTTAATCTTTTTCATAGAACACCTCCTATCATTTTTTTCGATCTTCATAGTTCGATTATCTATCCGCCTATGGTAAATGTACAGCACTATCTATCAGTATAGCAATAGTTTTTGGCAATTTGTTATCTAAGTAACGAAAGATAAGTCAGATGTCATAAATTTCAATATCGTATTTTAGCTCGGTAATTTGACACTTTGTTAATAAGAAAAACGCTGCAAAGGTTGAAAAACCTTATTTTTTTGCGTCAATATTCTTGTTTTGTTATTGACACAATACAGCACAATATGGTATAATTCCAACATGTATAGCACTAGAT
>JAFWFU010000028.1 GCA_017515425.1 Mogibacterium sp. | reverse complement strand
TACAATCGACAAACAGGCATTCAAGGGCAGCAAGGTTAAGACTGTTATCCTCAAGACTAAGGATCTGACGAAGAATGGCGTAAAGGGCTCGCTCAAGGGTTCCAAGGTTACGACTGTCAAGGTAAAAGTCGGTGCAAAGAAGGCAAATCAGAAGTTTGTCAAGAAGTATAAGAAGATCTTCACGAAGAAGATTGCCGGCAAGAAGGTAACAGTTAAGTAAAAGGAATGACAACGAACAAAAATTACATTATTTAAGCTAACGAACGATTCTGACGAAGAATCTGAGTTATAACCGTTCTGTAACTGAACACGCAAATAGGGGTCGAAAGACCTCTATTTGCATATGACAAAAGGGGCGCTCAGAATGACTTTTGCCTGCAAAGCTTGAAGGAATGCGGCTTTTGATGTTAGAATGTGTGTCGGTTATGCATAAGGAAAAACAGGGAGATAATCCGCAGTTTCCGATAAAGAATATATAAATATGAAGAAAAAAGACAAAACTACAGCTAAAACAGAGAATAAGGCAGCAACCAAGGCGGCAAACAGATTTATAGCATTCGCAGCATTTGTCATAATTGTAGCCTTCGTGAGCCTGATAATAGGCTTCAACATCAGTCCCTCGGTGGACGCCGAGAGCGGCAAGACTGCCGAAGAGGGCTTGGCGACGGACAGCAATACCGAGAACGCGGCTGCCGTACAGGGCGGCGCTTTTGAGGTGACGGATTATAAGCTGGAGGCCAAGGTCGACAAGAACCATTCATATGAGGTCGTATTGGAAGTTTCCGTAGACATACCGCAGCAGCTCCAGAGCATTAAGTTTTCGCTTCCGAGCGGCAATTTCCGCATTGTTGATGTCGAGGTGGAGGGCGCCGCGTATAATCTGAATACCGAGTCGAGTGCCAATACCGTTGCGATTGCAGATCCGGACAGACTAGGCGAGGGCAGGCAGACCTATGCTATCAAATACAAGCTCCGCGAGTTCGAGGAGAATGACGCCAGGAACGATATGTTCTATTTCACGGCGCTTCCGCCTGAGTGGAAACAGCCGATTGGAAAGGTGGATATAAATATCAGCTTTCCTGATGACTTCCCCTGGGACGATATTCAATGCTATGCGGGGCAGTTCGGCGTCCAGGACATAAACAATAGAGTGAACTTCGAGGCTGCTGGGAGCACCAAGAGAATCAGAGTGCAGGGAGAGAAGATTCCCGAGAACTACGGTATTACCTTAAAAGCAGAGCTTCCTGACGGCTATTGGTCGGGGGCGCTGAGCGGCAGATGGGCGCTTAACGCCATACTCGCTGTTATAGGGGCTGTCCTCCTCATACTTGCGCTTCTCTGGCTTACAGGGGGAAAAGACCCCAAGGTGGAAAAATCTGCGGAGACCAAGCCTCTAAAGGGCATTGTGCTGCCGGAAATCGGCTATATTTTCAACAGCAAGGTCGGCATAAGAGATACCATTATGATTCTGATTTACTTCGCTCAAAAGGGCTATCTCAGGATAAGCGAGTATGAGCCGAAGCGATACAGGATATACAGGCTGGACGAGCCCGTGGACGAGGAGAGGCTGTACCGAAACGCCTACAGCATTCTATTCGAGGATATTTACAGGGACAGGGCAATCGAGATGGAAGATCTCGGCGAGAGACTCATGCGGGTTCGCGGCGCGATAAAAGATGATATAGCTGCGGGCTATGCCACGGCGGAAAGCTCCGCATTTACGCCTCTTTCAAAGGTGTTCAGATATATAAGCATTGCCCTTCTGGCGGTCGCTATTGGGGTTTCTAACGCCCTTACATACAGCTATGAGTATATTGCGATTAAATACGCGGAAAGCCTGATTTTGGCGGTCATAGTGGCTGTGGCAGCATATCTTCTATGCAAATCGCTTGATATGAGGGAATCGAATACTGACGACGACAATCGCATTAAGGAGATTGTGGCGGGTATATTGCTCATAGGTGCAATCGCCTACACTGCCTCTTCCGTGTTTAAGCGCACGGGGAGCATTGCGACAGCTGCGATTCTTACCGTCAGTGCGGCGCTTTGCGTTTTCTTCATAGCCGTCATGCGTGCGAGAGGAAAGGACAATGCCGAGCTGGTAACGAAAATTCGAGCACTGAGGAATTTCATCTATCACCCGACGCCAAAGGAGCTTTTGGAGAACTATATCGCGGACAGCAATTATTATTACGATATGCTCCAATATGCGCTCGTTTTCGGGGCGGAGGAATCATGGGCTATTTCGTTCCTGAGGCTCAATGTAGACGAGCCTGATTGGTATTCCGATGATATTGAAGGACATGCCTTCTCGAATATCAGAGAAGGAATGACGACGGTCGACTATGCGAAGGATATAAAGACATTTATCAGGACTATCGAAACGGCATTTGCGGATTTGATGAGACGCAGGCGAAGGAGATAGCTTAGGGCAGATAAGCCGACTATGGCAGAAATAAAAAATGACAAATAAGATAGCAGATAAACATAAAGCAGAAAAAATATAGAAAAGGGTATATAGATATAGAATGGCAGACAAACAGAAGATTATAAATATAGCGGTTATAGCACATGTAGACGCGGGAAAATCCACGCTGGTGGACGCTCTGCTGGCACAGTCGCAGGTCTTTAGGGATAATGAGCAGGTGGTGGACTGCGTTATGGACTCGGACGCAATCGAAAGGGAGCGCGGAATCACTATCTATTCTAAGAACTGCTCGATAATGTATAAGGACTACAAGATAAATATAGTAGACACGCCGGGACATGCGGATTTCAGCTCTGAGGTGGAGCGCATAATGAAGACCGTGGACACGGTTATCTTGCTCGTGGACTCGAGCGAAGGCCCCATGCCTCAGACGAGATTTGTGCTCAGCAAATCCTTGGCGCAGGGAATCAATCCCATTCTCTTCATCAATAAGATAGATAAGAAGGACGCGAGAATAGAGGAAGTCGTCGACGAGGTATATGAGCTCTTCATGGATCTTGAGGCGAACGACGAACAGCTCGATTTCCCGATTCTTTACGGAATTGCGAGACAGGGGATTGCCGTAAACGAGCCCTCGGACGTGGAGAATATCAGCATAGGAGAAGGCGAGCAAAAGCTAAAAAAATCGCCAAAGGGCTATGGCGGGCTTAATATAGAGCCTCTTTTGGAATGCATTGTGAATCATTGCGAGCCTTACCCGAATTTTGATGATGAGCCTCTTCAAATGCAGGTCTCGACTCTCGCCTATGATGACTATATCGGGCGGCTCGGCATTGGGAGAATCACCAGAGGGCGCATAAAAGAGGCGCAGCAGGTCGCCGTCACAAAAGAGGACGGCTCTGTCAGCAAGGATAAGATCAACCAGGTATTTGTATATAAAGGGCTGTCGCGAGTGGCTGTGCCCGAGGCGGCAAGCGGCGATATTGCCGTGATTTCCGGCATTTCGGACATCTCGATAGGGGAGACTATCTGCGATACGGAGCACCCGGAGTCGCTCGGCGAGATAAGCATTGAAGAGCCAACTCTTTCCATGAACTTCATGGTAAATTCCTCTCCCGAGGCGGGCAAATCCGGAAAATATGTCACGTCGAGGCATATCCGCGATAGACTTAACAGGGAGCTCGAGGTTAATGTCGGGCTTTTGGTGGAAGAAACGGATTCAACCGATTCATTCAAGGTATCGGGAAGGGGAGAGCTTCATCTTTCGATTTTAATAGAAAATATGCGTCGCGAAGGCTATGAGCTGGCGGTGTCTAAGCCGGAGGTCGTCATCAAGCGCGGCGCAAACGGTGAGAGACTCGAGCCGGTGGAGGAGGTCGTCATAAGCGTTCCCGACGAATACACGGGGCCCGTCATTTCCAAGCTGAACATCAGGAAGGGCATGATGAGCGAGATGATGAGCGAAGGAAACGGCTATTCGCGCATAGTATATACTGCGCCCACGAGGGGGCTTATGGGCTATAGGACGGAATTTATAAACGATACCCACGGAGAGGGCACTATGGTGAGGCGCTTCGCGGGCTTTGAGCCGTGGAAGGGGGATATTCCGAGCCGCATAAACGGAGTTGCCGTCGCCCAAGAATCCGGAAGCTGCACTGCATACGCGATCTTTACCATTCAGGAGAGGGTGCAGATGTTCGTTTCACCTCAGGATCATGTCTATGAGGGACAGATAGTGGGTATGAATTCGCGCTCGGAGGATATGGTCGTCAATCCATGCAGGGCGAAGAAGGCGACAAATATGAGAGCGGCGGGCTCGGACGATACGATTAAGCTCACGCCGCCTAGGAGCTTCACGCTCGAGGAAGCGCTGGAATTTATTGATGATGACGAGCTCGTAGAGGTTACGCCTGACGACATTAGGCTCAGAAAGAAGCTCCTGACCGAGATTGAGCGCAGAAAGTACAACAATAGAAATAAGGCGTAGTCAGCGCATAATGATGAAAAAATATGCTGGTTCGAGCAACTTAATTCATAGCCGCAGGGCATGGGCTGCATGGTAGAATATCCTCAGCAGATAAGGGCGCTGTCCAAGGCATGAGAGGAGAGCTATGATGAGAATTCTTATAATCAATCCGGGAGCAACATCCACAAAGGTATGCGTTTTCGAAGATGAAAATGAGGTTATGCGCGCTGGCATAGACCATGAGGCGGGTGAAATCGCCAAATATCCGAATGTGGTGGCGCAGGCGGATTTCCGCAAGGCGGCGATACTGGAAACTATAGATGAGCAGGGCTTCAAGCTTGACGACTTCGACGCGATATGTGGTCGCGGCGGGCTGTTCAGGCATATTCCCTCGGGTACATATAAGGTAAACGACGCGGTTATCAGAGATATTGAAAACCCACCCTATGGCGAGCACGCGGCAAATCTGGGAGCCTATATAGCCAAGGAGCTCGGAGACAGCGTGGGCATTCCGGCGTTCTTTGTAGACCCCGTATGCGTGGACGAATTTGAGCCTCTTGCCAGATATTCGGGGCTTAATCTCCCCGGCTTCGAGAGACAGTCGTTTTTCCATGCGTTAAATCATAAGTCGGTTGCGAGGAAGGCGGCAGAGCAGCTCGGCAAAGCCTATGAGGAGCTGAACCTCATTGTCTGTCATCTCGGCGGCGGAGTTTCCGTTGCGGCTCATAAGAAGGGCAGAGTCGTAGATGTCAACAATGTAAAGGACGAGGGCGCAATGGGTATGGACAGAGCGGGAACGCTCCCCGCGAACGCCCTTGTGAATCTATGCTTTAGTGACGGAATGACGAAGGCTGAGGCGAAGAGGATAATCGGACAGGAAGCGGGTATTTTCTCATATACGGGAACGAAGGATTTCAGAGATGTGGAAAATGCTGCATTCGCAGGTGATGAGAAGATGATGGGGGCTTTCAAGGCGATTGCCTATCAGCTTGCTAAAGATGTCGGTCAGATGGCGGCTGTGCTGAGATTTGATGTGGACGCTATCGTATATACGGGCGGCATGGCTTATTCTGAGAAATTCTGCGAAGAGATTAGCTCGTATGTCAGCAAGATAGCGCCTATTATGAGGCTGCCGGGAGAGGAAGAGATGAGGGCTTTGGCAGAGGGGGCTCTTAGGGCAGTCAGGACAGGGGAATACGAGACCTACGAATAAAAATCTTGCGGGCGATTTTGCCCGCTTTTTTAGTCTAAAAACATCATCTTTCCCTCTGAAACTGTATTTTTTGGAATTATACAAAAAGGATATATAAAAAGTGATTGAAATTCACAAAATATGGTTCTATAATTATTGCGCCGAAATTAGGAAGGAACTAAAGGAGAAGAAAATGGTTTTAGAAAAGATTAAAGCACTTATTGTTGAACAGCTTGATGTGGATCCCGAATTGGTAACAGAAGAAACCGATTTTATGAAGGATCTTGAGGCAGATTCACTTGACGCGGTTGAGATTATCCTTGGGGTAGAGGATGAGTACGGAATCGAAATCCCTGATGATGTGGCAGAGAACTTTACCAAGGTAGGTGATATTGTAAAATATATAGAGGCAAATATTTAAGCTGTGAGCAAACAGTCAGTTTTGCGGCAATAAGAAAGGTAAAACAATGCAGAATCGTCAAAAAGTATCAAATGCCATAATCAGGCGACTTCCAAGATATAGGAGGTATCTTGGGTATCTACAGACAAAGGGAATTAAGAAAATATCCTCGAACGAGCTCAGCGAACTGATCGGATACACCGCATCACAAATCAGACAGGATTTGAATACATTCGGAGAATTCGGGCAGCAGGGATACGGATATGAAGTAGATAAGCTTTATAAGGAGATAAACCGCATACTAGGATTGGACAGAGAGTATAAGACCGTGGTTATCGGAGTCGGTAATCTCGGACAGGCGATAACCAATTACAGTTATTACTATAAGATTGGGTTTAATATCATAGGACTCTTTGATGTAAATCCGAAGATCGTCGGCAATGTCATAAATGACGTTGAGGTCATGGACGCGGCAGGACTTGAGGAATATCTCGAAAAGGAAAATATAGATATTGGAGTAATCTGCGTGAACAGGGAGAATGCACAAAGGGTAGTTGACAGCCTGATAAGAGGCGGGGTGAAGGGAATATGGAACTTCGCACCTATAGACCTTGAGGTTCCCGATGAGATTGCGCTCGAATCCGTTCATCTTTCCGACAGCCTGCACGCATTGTCGTTCATGATAAGGAATAATTCAGGAGAAAAGAAGGATTAAGCCAAAAACAAATCCCGTAGCGAGGCTACGGGATTTTAGATGATACATTATCAGCTCTGAGCTTCGGAACTGACTATGCCTGAGCAGGTGCATCTACAGGGCAGTTTGCCTGGCAAGCTCCGCAATCAATGCAAGCATCTTCGTCGATTACATATGGAGTACCCTCGGAAATTGCATCTACAGGGCAATTATCTGCGCAAACTCCACAAGCAATGCAGTCCTCGCTAATCTTGTAAGCCATAGTGTTACCTCCTTCTTACGTTAAAATATCCACAAGCGAAGTATAGCATTTAGATTTGGCTTTGTAAACATATAAAACAAAATATAAAAAACCTGCAACTACTAAAATTCCAATGATTTTACTAGGAATTTAAAACAGGAAATGCGAAATGAAAACAATATCTTTTACGGGGAAAAGCGGCACGGGAAAGAGCTACCAAGCAACAGCCCTCGCCCAGAGGCGGGGCTTCGACGCCATAATAGATGATGGTCTGCTGATATACAAGGGTCAGATTGTAGCGGGGACTTCCGCAAAAAAATGCAAGACCAAGGCGGCAGCCATGAGAGCTGCTCTGTTTAATGTGGCGGAGCAAAAGGATGCCGTCGTTGCCGCCATAGAGGAGCATAAACCGAATGCGATTATGATTATCGGTACCTCTGACCGAATGACGGATATAATCGCGAGCCAGCTCGGTATCGGAGCCGTTGAGGAGAGGATATATATAGAGGACGTGAGCACCGAAGAGGACAGGAAGCAGGCGGCTCATCATAGGATAGATGAGGGCGAGCACCTCATACCCGCTCCTATGGGTCAGCTCAGGCGGGATTTTGCCGGATATTTTATGAATCCCCTCAAACTTATCAGAGATATGGCGCTTGGAACTGCCCTGGACGTCGATTCGGGGAGCAAGGGCAAGGCTGATGATACCTCGGACGAGAGAACGGTGGTGAGACCCACTTTCAGCTATTCGGGAACTTTCGAAATAAGCGAGCAGGTCATAAAGGATATTATTAAGATAGCCGCGAGGAAGTATTCGCCCAATCTGGTCGTGGTAGACAGAATGAGCAATGGGAAGCCGCTCAATATGTCGGTAACGATTGATGTGAGAGTCATCAGAAGCGCAGAGTCGATTGACGGCTGCATGGCGTTTCAAAAAGATGTATATGAGACCATATCGCGTATGACGGCGTTCACCATAGAAAATGTGAATGTGAGGATATGTGATATAGCGAGGGACTATAGAGATCTCGTTTCGGCGAAGCTGCACGGACAGTAGGAAAGCATGAAGGCATGAAGGCTTACAGGTAATAAGGACAGAATGGAATATAAAGATTTTGAAAAAAACATCTTTGAGGGAATAAACGACTTCGACCTTGTCCACATCTTCGAATGCGGACAGTGTTTCAGGTGGACAAAAGCGGCTGTTGAAGGCGCGGAATCTAAAGAATATGAAAAATGCGAAGAATGTGAGAATGAGGCTTCATCATACATAGGTGTGGCGGGCTCATATGCTGCGCGCATATCGTATTCGGAGGGTAAACTCGTGATTGAGGCGAGCGGAGGAGATAGGTCGTTCTGGGCGGACTATTTCGACCTTGGCACCGACTATGGAGCGATAAAGCGGAGGCTGACAGACTGCGATGCGAAAATCAAGGCGGCGACTGAATACGGCTGCGGAATAAGGATTCTGAATCAGGATTTATTTGAAACGTTAATATCCTTCATAATCTCGCAGAATAATAATATCCCGCGCATAAGAAAATGCATTGAGGCGATTTGCGAAAAATACGGCAGTCTGATTGGAGAGATAGGTGGTAAGCCCGTATACGCATTTCCGACGCCCGAGGCTTTGGCGGCTGCCGAGCCCGAGGACTTAGCGGCTCTCAAGCTCGGATACAGGAGCTCTTATATCGTTCAGAGTTCCCGCGAGTATATTGAATGCAAGGAGCCGAGCTGTCGAGAGGAATTGATTTGTATGCACGGCATAGGCCCTAAGGTTGCGAATTGTATCATGCTCTTCGGGCTAAGAGATGTGGCGGCATTTCCCATAGACACATGGGTCAGGCATATAATGAGCGATATGTACGGTTTTGACGAAAAGGATGTCTCGGGCATGGAGAGCTTCGCCCGCGAGAAATTCGGCGACTATGCCGGATATGCTCAGCAATATCTCTTCTATTATTATAGGGACAGAGGGAGCAAAAAATAGACTTGCCCCGTTGGCAAATGCGGAGTGAGGTTGAGGAGAAGTTTATTACGCGAGAAGTGTTGACATTGCATGAGAGTACGAGTACAATAGGTTTTGGTAATTGGCACTCTAGCGATAAGAGTGCTAACAATATCATAAAAGTAAATATTTTAAAACGGAGGAAAGATATGAGTATCGGAATTAAACCGCTCGGAGCAAGAGTAGTGATAAAGAAGATGGAAGCCGAGGAAAAGACCGAGGCTGGGCTGCTTCTTTCGGGAAGCGCCAAGGAAAAGCCACAGCAGGCGGAGGTCTTGGCTGTAGGCCCTGGCACAGAGGATGAACCTATGGAGCTCAAGGTAGGGGATATTGTTGTATTCAGCAGATATGGCGGATCAGAACTCATATACAAGGGTACGGAGTACACCATTATCAATCAGAAAGACATCCTTGCGACTATCGAGAAGTAGTCGGCGAGTGAAGATATAAGGAGGAAAACAAATGGCTAAAGAATTGTTTTACGGCGAGGATTCAAGAAGAAAGCTCCTGGCGGGAGTTGACAAGCTCGCAGATACGGTAAAGATTACGCTTGGACCTAAGGGCAGAAACGTACTGATTGAGAGGTCATACGGATCGCCGCTCATCACCAACGACGGAGTATCTATTGCGAAGGAGATTGAGCTTGAGGATCAAATGGAGAATATGGGAGCTCAGCTCGTAAAGGAAGTTGCCACCAAGACAAACGACGTGGCAGGCGACGGTACGACTACGGCTACACTCCTCGCTCAGAGCATTATCAGAGAGGGGTTCAAGAACGTAACGGCAGGTGCTAACCCGATGATTCTCAAGAAAGGAATTGCCGAGGCGGTGGACGCTGCGGTCGACTATCTCAAGGGCGACGCAAAGCAGGTAAATGACAAGGAGTCCATTGCTCAGGTTGCTTCCGTTTCCGCTAACGACGCAGAGATTGGAGAGCTTATCGCAGAGGCTATGGAAAAGGTCGGCAAGGACGGAGTTATCACCGTTGAGGAATCCAAAACTATCGGAACGTCCCTTGATATTGTTGAGGGTATGCAGTTCGACAGAGGGTATCTCTCGCCTTATATGGCAAATAATGAGAAGATGGAAGCTGTGATGAGCAAGCCTTATATCCTTCTCACGGATAAGAAAATCAGCAATATCCAGGACATCATTCCGCTGCTTGAAGGCATTATGAAGGCGGGGTCAAGCCTGCTGATCGTGGCTGAGGATGTAGAGGGTGAGGCTCTCGCTACGCTCGTTCTCAACAAGCTCAGAGGAACGCTTGATGTTGTAGCTGTCAAGGCTCCGGGATTTGGCGACAGACGCAAGGCGATGATGGAAGATATTGCGGTTCTCACAGGCGGCGTCGTGATTTCCGAGGAACTCGGTTACGAGCTGAATGAGGCTACCGTCGATATGCTCGGTCAGGCTGAGACAGTCAAGGTGAATAAAGATAATACGGTAATCGTAAACGGAGCCGGCAGTAAAGAGGATCTCGACGCGAGAATCGCGCAGATTAAGGCTGAGCTCGAGGAGACTTCTTCCGACTATGATAAGGAAAAGCTCCAGGAGAGACTTGCTAAGCTCAGCGGCGGCGTTGCCGTTATCAATGCGGGAGCAGCATCAGAGACAGAGCTCAAGGAAAAGAAGCTCAGACTTGAGGACGCTCTCAATGCTACTAAGGCGGCAGTTGAAGAAGGTATCGTAGCAGGCGGCGGAGTATCGCTGATTAGAGCTATCGAAGCGGTAAGCAAATATGCGGAGAAGCTCGACGGAGATATGAGGACGGGTGCTCGCATTGTAGAAAGAGCCCTCGAGGAGCCTGTAAGACAGATAGCCGAGAATGCCGGATTTGACGGCGCTGTAGTAGTGGCTGCCGTTAAGAACGCAGAGGGCGATACGGGATTCAACGCATCGAACGAGACCTATGAGGATATGATAAAAGCCGGAATCGTAGATCCTGTTAAGGTTACGAGATCTGCGCTCCAGAACGCAGGCTCGGTAGCAGGTATGCTGCTGACTACGGAGGCAGGGATTACGCAGATTAAGGAAGCTGAACCTGCTATGCCGGGTGGGGGAGCGCCTGGAATGGGCATGATGTAGGATTGATTGTCTTTTCCTCCACAGCATTGTTGACTGCGCGCCCTCGGTGCTCACGTACTAACCGTGTACGCTCCGCGCCTCGGTCGCTTGTCGCCTCGCTGTGAAGAAAAATACTTCGCAATTTGAGTTATTCGTTTCGCCCGTGACATTGTTGATTGCGCGCCATTGGCACTTGCGTATGAGCTGTGTACGCGCTGCTCCTTGGTCGCTTGTAACCTCGTTACGAACGAAAATTACTTCGCAATTTAAGTTATTCATTTCGCCCGTGACTTTGTTAGCTACGCGCCCTCGGTGCGAAGAAAAAGCTTCACAATTTAGTATAGTAAGAAATCGCCTTTTGGTTATCTCCGGGAGGCGATTCTTTTTGTATAAATCGTTGGTATATATTGCATTTCGTGTTATGATTAGACACAAGATATTGCGTAGATGATACGGTTAGAAGTATGAAAAGAACAAGAAGAGTACTAAGCAGCCTTCTGCTTATCGCGCTTATGATTTCACTATGCCTGATTGCTGGCGTGTATATCGTAAAGGTCGTGAGAGACAGGGCGGAGCAGCAGAGGCAGGCAGAGGCAGCAGTTGAAGAGACTGTGCAGACCGAGGACGAGGTAGAGGCAGAGGCTTCGCAAGTGGAGCAGCAGGCTGAGGCGTCAAAGGCGGAAAAAGTATATGCCTATCGCGGCAGTTCGGAGGACGGACTCTATACAATGGCTGCATACGAAAAAGCCGTGGAAGCCGGCGCGGGCACGATAGCCATTCCTTTCGTTGTATCGAAGGACGGCACATTGTATGTCGCTGATGACGACTATGCGGAAAGCCTAACGGGGTACGGGGGATATTTCTCCGGCATGTCGGACGGTCAGATAGACAGTTTGGAGACAAAATCGGGCACGAAGGTACTGAAGCTCGGAGATGTCTTTGATAAATTCGGAAAAGATGTCCGGTATGTAATAGAAATGAAGTACACGTCGGAGCGGAATATGAATGCCCTGAGAGAAATGCTGGAAAAGTATGGCAATGAAGAGAGCGTCAGCATATCATGTCAGTATTTCCGCGGACTCAGATCCCTGGAGAGCAGCTTGCCTGATGTGCAGAAGATATTTATTTGCCAGGACGAGGCTGCGTTCGGTGAGTCAAGAAATCTGAACTATATAGACACTATCGCGGTCAGCAGGGATTTCATGGACGAGGAAGTATGCAGGGACGTGCACGAACATGGCAAGAAATTCAGCGTCTGGACTCTGAACACCGAGGAAGATATAAAGAGGGCGCTCGAAATAGGCGCGGATTCATTCTTCACGGATGAGGCTGCAATAGCCGTCGGAGTCGAAGCAGGCGCGGCGGAATAGTCGTACGATTATGATTTTCAAGAATAAGGGGGAGACAGATGTCAAATATTAGACCGTCAGATATGGAGAGAATTACCACGCGTGAGCTCGCGGAGAAGTTTATCGAAGAACAGATTGCGGAGATAAAGGCTCAGGTAGGAGACGAGGGGAAGGTGCTGCTCGCACTATCGGGAGGCGTAGACTCAAGCGTTGTGGCTGCACTTCTTATCAAGGCGATTGGAGATAGGCTCGTATGCGTTCATGTCAACCACGGGCTTTTGAGAAAGGGAGAGCCGGAGCAGGTCATTAGCGTTTTCAGAGAAGAGCTGGGAGCGAATCTCATATATGTGGACGCTGCGGATAGGTTTCTCGATAAACTCGCGGGCGTGGCGGAGCCTGAGACTAAGCGCAAGATAATCGGCGCTGAGTTCATAGATGTTTTTGCCGAGGAAGCTGAAAAACTAGAAGGCATAGCTTTCCTCGCTCAAGGCACAATATATCCCGATATTCTCGAATCTGACGGGGTGAAGGCACACCATAATGTAGGGGGTCTGCCAGAGGATTTGCAGTTCGAGCTCGTCGAGCCTGTCAAGCTGCTATACAAGGACGAGGTAAGAGTCGTCGGATCCGCACTCGGACTTCCAGACAGCATGGTATACAGACAGCCATTCCCAGGTCCGGGACTCGGCGTAAGATGTGTAGGGGCTATCACAAGAGACAGGCTCGAGGCGGTCAGAGAAGCGGACGCCATTGTCAGAGAGGAAATCGGGAAGCTGGAGCCTGCGCCATGGCAGTATTTTTGCGCCATACCCGACTTCGTATCAACAGGAGTCAAAGACGACAAGAGATATATGGGCTGGGCGGTGGTAATCCGCGCTATCAACACCGTAGACGCCGTAACAGCCGAGGCAGTCGAAATCCCATGGCAAATGCTTAAACGCATACGAGACCGCATAATCGCAGAAGTTGCCGGCGTCAACAGAGTCCTCTGGGACGTGAGTGACAAGCCCGTGAGTACGATAGAGTGGGAATAAATGATTGATTATAATTTGGCTATAGGATTGTTAATACCTCTAATTGGCACGTCGGCGGGAAGTGCCTGTGTTTTCTTTATGAAGAAAGAGCTGGGGGTGAAATTGCAGCAGGCGCTTAGTGGGTTTGCTGCGGGAGTTATGGTGGCAGCTTCGATTTGGAGCCTGCTGATTCCTGCCATGGAGCAGTCCGCTGAAATGGGGAGCTGGGCATTCGTTCCTGCGTTTATCGGATTTTGGATTGGCGTGGCTGTACTGCTTTCGCTGGATAATATCATTCCGCATTTACATGTGAACGCAGATGAATGCGAGGGGCCATCTTGTAATCTTCCGAGAACCACCATGATGGTGCTTGCAGTTGTGCTCCACAATATCCCGGAGGGTATGGCTATAGGTGCTGTTTATGCGGGCTATGTCACGGGCTCTAAGGCGATAACTCTGAGCGCGGCTTTGGCACTTTCAATCGGAATCGCCATACAGAATTTTCCGGAGGGCGCTATCATTTCAATGCCCGTCTATGCTGCCGGCAGGACGAAGGGAAGGGCATTCCTGGACGGCGTGCTCTCAGGTGTAGTGGAGCCGGTGGCTGCATTTCTGACTATATTGGCTGCGGGATTTGTTGTCCCTGTCATGCCTTATCTTCTGAGCTTGGCTGCGGGCGCAATGATGTATGTTGTAGTAGAGGAGCTGATACCGGAGATGACGGAAGGCGGGCATTCGCATATAGGGGTGCTGCTTTTCTCCGCGGGATTTACGCTGATGATGGCGCTGGACGTGGCGTTGGGCTAAGAGTATGCTGATAATTGTAGGAAAAGTTATATCAATATTCGCAATCACATTGATAGGGATTGCAGCTTATAAGATTGGGGTGCTGGGAGAAGATGCGATTAAGCCTCTGACTTCATTGATGATGAATATTACCTGCCCCTGTCTTGTCCTAAGCAGCCTGTATTCGAAGGAATTCTCGGACTCGGTATTTGACGACACCATAACTGTTATGATCTGTATGCTGCTCTTTTATATGGCAGCTTCTGCGCTCACATATTTCTTTATCAGAACAGCTAAGATTGGGCACAAAGACGATATGGGTGTATTCATTGCTGCGGTTGCTGCGACTAACTCAGGCTTTATGGGCTTTCCGATTGTCAGGTCGCTCTACGGCAGCGATATGCTTTATCTTATGGTAATGGGGAATATGATGTTGAATGTATTCCTCTTTTGGATGGAGCCCTTAATACTGACTATAGGGACGGACTCAAGAACTTCCGCGAAGGATATTTTGAAGGGGCTCAAGTCGCCTATTATTTTTTCTATCCTCGCAGGCTTTATCATGCTATCAATGCATATAAGACCCGAGGGCGTTGTGGACGAGACGATTGTAATGATAGGAGATGTCACTATCCCGCTGTCCATGATACTTGTAGGTATCAAGCTCGGGGCTGTGAGGATAAAAGAAGTGGCGAGCAATGATAACTTAATCATTTCGGCTTTTGCCATGATAGTGATTCCGACTCTGATAATCGCAATCATGTATCCGATTGGAATTTTGAATAACGATATAAAAATAATAGTGGGAATGACGGCTGTGCTTCCTACTGCGGTTGTCGCTGCTGTGATTGCCGAGCAATATGACAAAAACTCGCTGCTCTTATCTGAGCTGGTGTCGCTGACAACGCTGATGTCGGTTATAACTATTCCGGTTGCGGCTATTGTAATGGAGTTGTTATACAGATAAGGGTATAAAGCTCTCCGTGGATAATACCAATTCGCGGAAGTGCATAATGATAAATAAGGTAGTTCATAATAACAAACAATATAGTGCGGATTTTTTATGCGGCAGATATTTCTAGGAATAGTTTCCGGCTTTTGGGGCGGCAATGAACGAAGTAATAAGACAGTTATTTGAAAGAAAGTCGGTGAGGGCTTTTACTGATAAGACGATTGACGAGGATGTCGTGCATGAGATACTTACTGCTGCGACTATGGCGCCGACGGCGGGCAACCAGCAGCTTTACACCATTATCCGAGTGAGCAGTCAGTCCAAGCTCGACAGGCTTGCTCTCTCCTGCGATAATCAGCCATTCATAGCGAAGGGAAAGCTCGTGCTCGTCTTTTGTGCGGACTGTCTGAAATGGCATGAGGCGTTTAAGAGCTCAGGCTGTATGCCGAGGGATCCCGGCGTTGGAGATTTAATGCTGGCTGTCTGCGACGCAGTTATCGCAGCGCAGAATGCGGTAGTAGCTGCTGAGTCATACGGAATAGGTTCCTGTTATATCGGTGATATAATGGAGAATATCGAAGAGCAAAGAGATATACTGGGACTTCCTGACTATGTTTTCCCTGTGGCCCTGCTCGTATTCGGCTATCCGACGGAGCAACAAAAAAATCGGGAAAAGCCCAGGCGTTCGGATCTAAAACATATAGTCCATGAAAATGAGTACAGACGCATGGACGAAGAGGAGCTACGCGAGATGATAGGTAAGGGCATGGACGGTAAAGAGTATGACTCGTGGATTAAGGCGTTTTGCGAGAGGAAATTCAACTCCGATTTTTCAAAAGAGATGACCAGATCCGTAGAAGAATATCTGAAACAATTTTATTGACGCATATTCTTCGCATATCGTTCGCATATCGGCAAATGCCGAATGACTTAGCAGAAAATGGAACGGCAGCGGATTAGCATGATAGCATAATAAAGCATTCGCAAAAATTGCCATGATTTTTTGCAGACAATGTCAAAAAAGGGACGGGATTTTTCAGACCTTGTCATGGAGCGCATATGGTCTTGGTATTAATATTTAGCTAGGATATAGCAGATGAACAAAGGAGGGTAGTAATATGTTCGAATTTGCAAGCATTGCAGCCATTATAATAATTGCACTCATCATACTTCTCTTTGTGCTTGGATATGTCAAAGCACCGCCTGATAAGGCATATATCATTTCAGGACTCAGGAGAAAGCCGAGAATACTGATTGCGAAAGCGGGAATTATGATCCCCTTCCTTGAGAGAAAGGACTTGCTCATAGTCAAGCAAATCAGTATCGACGTAAAGACTAATGGTTTTATACCGACTTACGATTATATCGGAGTGGATATTGATGCCGTTTGCAAGGTCAGAGTTATGACCGAGGGTGACGTTCTTATAGGCGTCGAAGGCATGGAGCAGACCGTGAGAGGGATTGACCTCGCGGCTAAGAACTTCCTGAATATGGATGAAGATAGGATTGCGTCAGCGCTTGTCGACTCCTTGCAGGGTAATATGAGAGAGATTATCGGTACGGTATCTCTGAGAGAGCTTTGCAACGACCGTAAGAAATTCGGAGATGAGGTACAGTCTAAGGCTCAAAAGGATATGAATGCGCTGGGTATTGAAATAATATCCTGCAATATTCAGAAGATTACGGATGAGAACGACCTTATCCCACAGCTTGGACAGGATAATATGTCTCAAATCCAAAAGGATGCGTCAATCGCGAAGGCGAATGCTGACAGAGACGTGGCTATCGCTCAGGCGAAGGCGGCGAGGGAAGCCAATGAGGCTAAGGTTCAGTCCGATACGGATATTGCCGAGCGTCAGAATCAGCTCGCAATCAAGAGGGCGGATTTGAAGAAGCAGGAGGATACGGCTCAGGCTGTTGCCGACGCAGCTTACAAAATCCAGGAACAGGAACAGCTAAAAGCAATCAATACCGCCTCCGTAAATGCAGAAATCGCCAAGACGGAGAGGGAAGCGGAATTGAAGGAAAAGGCTGTTGCCGTAAAGAAACAGGAGCTTTCCGCAGAGATAGAGAGACAGGCGGACGCGGACAAATACAGACGCCAGCAGGATGCTGAGGCTGCGCTCATTCAAAAGCAGAAAGAAGCCGAGGCGGTTAGATATGCTCTCGAGCAGCAAGCCGAGGGTATCAGAGCCAAGGGTGAGGCGGAAGCCGCTGCGATTAGGGCGCGAGGTGAAGCGGAAGCTGCTGCCATGGAAAAGAAGGCTGAGGCTTATCAGAAGTACAATAACGCAGCTATCGCACAAATGCTCGTGAACGTACTGCCGGAAGTAGCGAAGAGCGTGGCAGAGCCGATTTCAGCTATCGACAACCTCAATATCTACGACAGCGGAAACGGAGACGGAGCGGCTTCGATTTCGGGAATGAGCCCCGTAATTATGAAGCAGATATTTGATACCATGACTGAGGCGACAGGGGTTGATTTGAGGGAGATACTGAAATCGCAGACTATCGAGGCAAAACGCGACAAGCATATAAAGCTCGAAGTTGACCCTAAGTCTGAGGAGATTGTATCCGATAAACTGTCAAAGATTCAGAAGGAAATCCTAGATGACTAAGATTACAATTTGAATAAGAGGAGCGAAATGTGCGGCAGTCTGACGGCTGCCGCTCAGCTTTTATGGAGAATATTTCACGGAGAATAATTTAGGAGCAAATCATGCTTAGACGGTCGGAGCATTTGCATAAAAGGCTCTGATATTTTGCAGATAAAGTAAAAACAGGCAGCAGAATTCTTCAATCATTGTCATGGTGCGGAGGCGGATTTGGCATTAGACTATAGCCAAGTTAAAACAAGTGAACAGACCCTGTGGCATTTTGATTACTTCTCAAAATGTTATCACCAACAGCGTCAAAAGAGATTTAAGGAGGTAAGCATAATGATAATTTGGGGATGGAAGACGACAAGAAAGACGATTGGACATTATAAAGAAGAGCTGATTTGCAAGCACTGCAATAATCAATCGAGATGGGTGTTAATTAAAATAACGTCATGGTTTACTCTGTTCTTTATACCAATAATACCGTATTCTATTAAGAAAATATTGATTTGCCCTATCTGTGAACACGGCATCGAAGTAAATGGCAGAAATAAGGAAGAAATAATGCAAAACGTGGAACTGTATTAAGAGAGATATGTGATATATAATTATATGGCAGTATAGGCTCTCATAAAGAGCGAAAAATAAGAATTTGCCATAAAGGAGAAATTGAATGTATATCCCAAAACCGGTTGATACTGAAGATGTGCAGCTTTCAGAGGAACTCTTGGATTTAACTGAGATGATTGCGGAAAATGTCCATGATGTGTGGGCGGCGGGCAGGATCGCCGAGGGCTGGACTTATGGAACGGGGAAGGATCCCGAGAAAAAGACCTCGCCCATGCTCATTCCCTATGATGAGCTTCCCGAGCATGAGAAGGAATATGACAGAAAAACGGCTATAGAAACTCTGAAACTGATCACGAAAATGGGATATAAGATAGAAAAGAAGTGATTGCGACGTTTCTCATAATAATGAGAAGTCGACATGGAAATCGCAATGCTATTACAGCCAGAGTGCAGAACAATTAAAGGGGGGAAATATGTTAGAAATATATAAAAGATTTTGGAGTAATTATGGAGATTTCGACGGTGTTACCAGCAGAGGTGAATATTGGACTGCGATATTGTTAAATTATGCGGTGTATCTTATCGGTGGAATTTTCTTCGCGGTTATCTGCGTAGTTTTACCCTACGAGGCAGAGGATATTATTTTGACAATCTCAATCTTTGCTTGTGGAGTGTTTACACTTGCGATACTTATTCCTACGCTCTCCATAACGGTAAGGCGGCTGCATGATGTCAATATATCCGGTTGGTTCATTTTATTCAGACTCATTCCAATGGGCAATTTGATAATACTTATTTTTACTTTGATGGGCTCTAACCATATTAACAATAGGTGGGTAACTCCGATGACGGTTACAGGTATTGATCAAATAGAATTTGAAGTAGAATAAATGATAAGAGGAGGAAGATGATGATTAAGGTATATTGCTATGAGAGGTGCTCGACTTGTAAGAAGGCGCTCAAATGGCTGGACGAGAAGGGCGTTGAATATGAACTTAGAGACATAAAGGGAGACAATCCCAGCGAGGAGGATCTGAGGGCATATCATGCGAAGAGCGGAATGCCGCTCAAGAGGTTTTTCAATACGAGCGGTATTCAGTATAGGGAACTAGAGCTTGCGAAGAAACTGCCGAGCATGAGCGAAGATGAGCAGTATGCGCTGCTCGCCACAGACGGAATGCTGGTAAAAAGACCGTTGCTTATAGGAGATGATTTCGTGCTAACGGGATTTCGCGAGGCAGAGTGGGAGGAGAAATTAAAGAAGGCTTAGAATTCCTAAGCCTTCCTAATCTTCAAAACTTCAAAGTCTTCAAAGTCTTTAAATGCCTCAAAAGCTTCAAAAGTCATTAAGACGGGGCTTCCGGCTAGTCGAGAATAGCCCTTATATATTCAATCTGTTTCATCACCTGCTCAGGAGAGGTGCCGCCTTGTGAATTGCGCTTCTCCATGCAGGTTTTTAATGAGAGCCTGTTATGGACGTCGGAGTCTATCAAATCGGAGAATTGCCTATATTCTTCGATTGGGAGATCCTCAAGCGCAACGCCTCTTCCTATGCAGTATGAGACGATTTTGCCGGAAATATTATAGGCATCTCTGAAAGGCATTCCCTTTACCACGAGGTAGTCTGCGAGGTCGGTTGCGTTGATATATCCGACCTTGGCGGATTCATACATATTTTGCTCGTTCACCTGCATTACTTCCACTATCTCTATGAAGGCTTCCAGGCAGATGGAGACTGTCTCTGCAGAATCAAAGAGAGGAAGCTTATCCTCTTGTATATCTTTGTTGTACGCGAGAGGTAGACCTTTTAGGGTCGTAAGAAGCGATATGAGGTTTCCGTAAACCCTGCCGGTCTTGCCTCTGCAAAGCTCCGCCACGTCGGGGTTTTTCTTTTGGGGCATGATAGATGAGCCCGTCGTGTATTCGTCGGGAAGTTTAATAAAGCCGAACTCCGAGCTCGCCCATGTGATTATCTCCTCGGACAGCCTCGATATATGCATCATAATTACAGCCATTGCCGATATAAACTCTATGAAGTGGTCTCTGTCTGAGACGGCGTCCATGCTGTTCATGGCAATTCCGCTGAAACCCAAAAGCTCCGCTTCGAAATCCCTGTCTATATCGAAGGTGGTGCCTGCCAAGGCGCAGGCTCCTATCGGAGACCTAGCGAGAATGCGCTTCTTGCAGTCCGCGAGGCGTTCTCTGTCTCTTTCAAACATCATGGCATATGCGAGCATATGCTGTCCGAATGAGACGGGTTGGGCGTGCTGCAAATGAGTATATCCAGGCATTATGATTTCGGCTGATGACTCTGCTTTGTCCGCAAGAACCCTCATAAGCTGAACCAGCAGAGCGTCGATATTCGCAATCTCCTCTGCGCAGTATATCTTGGTGTCAAGCGCCACTTGGTCGTTTCTGCTTCGGGCGGTGTGGAGCATTTTGCCCGTATCTCCAATTCGATTGGTGAGTTCCTGCTCCACAAACATATGTATGTCCTCGGCAGTCAAATCTATCTCAAGAGCACCAGAGCTTATATCCTGCTCGATTGAAATGAGTCCTTCGATTATAGCATTGGCTGACGCCTGCTCTATGATTCCCTGCTTAGCCATCATCTTGGCATGTGCAATACTGCCGGCTATATCCTGTTTATAAAGCCTCATATCGACGCCTATGGAGGAATTTATCTCGTCGACAAGGCTCGCCGTCTTTCCGGCTGTCCTACCTGCCCATAGCTTATTCATATCTTATATGCACCTGTCTGAAACAATTTATACTGCTTCTTTTATATTTTACTATATCCTATCCTAGTCCTGTATTGTATTGTATTGTTTTGTTTTGTTTTGCCTCTACGCTTCTGACTATAGTTTGCCGTTTTCGAGCAACGCCATGGCGAGCGTCGGAAGCCCCCAAATATTGATGAAACCTGTGGACTGCGAGTGGTCGAATGCCGTTTCACCAAATGACGCGAGCTCCTCTGAGTAGAGAGACTTAGGCGAGGTCGTACCCGCCGGAATGATATTTCCCTTGTAAAGCTTGAGCTTGACTTCTCCCGTAACATTCTTATTCGCTTCGTTAGCGAAAGCCGTCAGAGCCTCTTGCAGAGGAGAATACCATTTGCCGTTATAGAGCATATCCGCATAGTCTACGGCGAGCTTTTTCTTGAGGTGCTGAGTCTCCTTATCCATTGTCAGAGCTTCGAGTCTCTCGTGGGCGAAATAGAGGATAGTTCCGCCCGGGGTCTCATAAACGCCGCGAACCTTCATGCCGATAAGTCTGTTTTCGATAATATCAAGTATTCCTATGCCGTTGGCACCGCCTACCTCGTTTAGCTTCTCAATTATCTTACTCGCCTTCATCTTCTCCCCGTTGAGAGATACAGGAGCACCGGCTTCGAAGCCTATGGTTATATATGTAGGCTCATCAGGTGCCTGAATGGGGGAGACGCCCATTTCGAGGAAGCCCTCTTTTTCATACTGAGGCTCGGTGGTCGGATCTTCCAAATCGAGACCCTCGTGGCTGAGGTGCCACAGATTTTTATCCTTGGAATGGTTGGTCTCCCTCGTGATTTTAAGTGGCACATTATGCGCCTCGGCATAGTCGATTTCCTGTTCTCTCGACTTTATATCCCATTCGCGCCATGGTGCGATAATTGGGATTTCTGGTGCCCAGCGTTTCAGCGCAAGCTCAAACCTCACCTGGTCGTTTCCTTTTCCCGTGCAGCCGTGAGCGACGGCATCGGCACCCTCTGCCAGAGCAACCTCGGCGAGCTTCTTAGCTATTACAGGTCTGGCGAAGGCTGTACCGAGGAGGTATTGTTCATATTTAGCTCCCATTTTGAGGGACGGAATGATGACATCATCAACCATTTCGTCGATAAGATCTGCCACTATAAGCTTGGAAGCTCCTGTCTTGATAGCCTTTTCCTCCAGCCCTTCGAGTTCGTCTGCAAGCCCGACATTTCCGGCTACTGCGATGATTTCGGGATTGTCGTAGTTTTCCTTGAGCCAGGGAATGATAATAGATGTGTCAAGTCCGCCCGAGTATGCGAGCACTATTTTCTTGTATTTCTTCTCTGCCATTGTTCTTTCCTCTCTTTAGATAAAATGTATTTTTATAACAACAACATTATAAATATACGCAAAATGATTGTCAACAGAAAATGTAATTTTATTCAGCAATCTTTCAATTATTCGGATATTTGTTTCTCTAAAGATACTTGATATAGGCTTGACAAGGTGAAGCCTGATAAATAATATATGAATAAATATACTAGATATTGCATATAATCGCAGTACTTCGTCTTTGATTGAACAATAATTCATCGACTTGATATGCAGATGAGAATATATGCAGATAGAAGATAGTAAGGAAGAAAGGGTTTGACAATGTCACTGAAAGGAAAAAACATACTAAAGATGCTCGATTTGAGGGCAGAGGAGATAACGGAGCTTTTGGAGCTTGCTGCTAAGCTGAAAGAAGATAAGAAGAAAGGTATTCCGCACCGCATTCACGAGGGGAAGAATATTGCTCTAATATTTGAGAAGGCTTCCACGCGCACGCGCTGTTCTTTTGAGGTCGCTGCGGCGGATCTCGGTATGCATTCCACCTATCTCGACCCTTCCGGTTCTCAAATGGGAACCAAGGAGTCGATTGCGGATACGGCGCGAGTGCTGGGTAGAATGTATGACGGCATAGAATACAGAGGCTTCGGACAGGAAAAGGTGGAGGAGCTGGCGAAATATGCGGGCGTGCCTGTTTGGAACGGGCTTACGGACGAGTCTCACCCGACGCAGATACTCGCGGATTTTCTCACAATCAAGGAGCATTTCGGGGAGCTTGCAGGCAAGAAATTGGTGTTCATGGGCGACGCCTGCTTCAATATGGGGAATTCCCTCATGGTAGGCTGCGCCAAGATGGGAATGCATTATGTAGCCTGCGCTCCTAAGAAATACTTTCCTGACAAGAAGCTCCTGAAGAAATGCGAAACAATCGCCAAAAAGACGGGTGCTATAATTGAGTGCATTGAAGAGCCTGTGGAAGCCGTACCTGGTGCGGATATAATTTATACTGATGTATGGGTCTCAATGGGCGAGCCTCTAGGGAAATGGAGCGAGAGGATTTCAGAGCTCAAGAAATACAGCGTCGAAAAGGAGACTATGGAAATGGCGGGGCCTCAGTGCAAATTCATGCATTGTCTGCCTGCGTTCCATGATCTTGAGACGGAAGTCGCGAAGGAGATGTATGAGCTCTTCGGAGTCGACCATATGGAAGTCAGCAATGAGGTTTTCGAGAGCCCGCAGTCAATCGTCTTTGATGAGGCGGAAAACAGAATGCATACGATAAAGGCTGTAATGGCGGCAACGCTATAAGAGCGGCTTCAATGGAAAAAGGGTGTAGAAAGGATAAGCTGAATATAAACGGAGCATAAGTCCAAGCTTATCTTTAACCTTAACCTTAGCCTAAGTTGAGCACAGGCTAACAGACTAATCTTAAACTTAACATAAACTTAGCACAAAGGCGTCTCAAGGGAGATGTCTTTTTGCTTAGAGTTTTATAAAGAACTTTGCAAAGAACTTTGCGGGGCGAGAGTTTTGCGAATTGGATTTAGTCCTAATCTGCTATATAATATCCCATATATGTATATGCAGGCAGATAATTACTGAAAAACTCATATATTTGAGCGCAGAATTATTGTATATGAAGGATAATGATTTTATGAAAGGGGTTGTAAAGAATGAATGAGATCGTAGCAAAGAGGAATAGCGTGATAGCTCAGAATATCATCAAGGGGCTTGAGAAGCGCAATATGAAGGGCTTTTATGCCGCCGATAAAGACGAGGCGATAAAAATCGCGACCGAACTGATTGGAGAGGGAAGCAGCGTAACCATGGGCGGAGCTCAAAGCGTCAAGGATTTGGGGCTCTTTGATATACTTAAAAGCGGAAATTATAATTTTATAGACCGCGAGGAAATTGAAGATAAGAGGGCGGCATATCTGGCTGCCTATGACGCAGACGCTTATCTGGGAAGCTGCAATGCGATTACTCAGGACGGAATTCTCGTCAATATCGACGGGGTGGGGAATAGACTGTCCGCATATTGCTTCGGTCCTAAGAAGGTAGTGCTGATAGTTGGAATGAATAAGGTCTGCCCTGATTTGGACTCCGCCGTTAAGAGGGCGAGGAATGTGGCTGCTACGGTAAATGTGCAGAGATTTGGAAGGAATACTCCATGCGCCAAGACGGGACAATGCCATAACTGTACCAGCCCTGAATGCATTTGCGGGCAGTTTCTGATTACGAGATTTACCATGACGCCGAATAGAATTCATGTGATAATAGTGAATGATTATTTGGGCTTTTAATGGTAAGAGAGGAAAGAGGAAAGCCCAAGGCACAAGGGAAAAACAACAAAAGTAAGGGTGCAGCAGACTCCCTTGAGATATAGTATCTCAGGAGCCTGCTGCACTCTTTCTGTTGAGGTATTTCGCTGACTTGTTAGGCTCACGGATATAGGGGCTTATCCGGTCAGCTTATCTTGTCAGCTTTTCCTCAGGCTATTACCCTTCAATGGCTATGGTTTTCTTTTCGGGAAGCTCGGGCTCCTTTTCCTTTGGGAAGGAGAGCGAGAGCACGCCGTCCTCAAACTTCGCCTTTACGTCATTCTCGTCAATGCCGTCACCCACATAGAAGCTTCTCTGCATTGCGCCTGAATAACGCTCTTTGCGAAGGAGTTTGCCGGTATCGTTTTTCTCCTCTTCGTTTAGGGTCTTGCAAGCTCCGATTACGAGATAGCCCTTGTCGAGACTGAGGGATATTTCATCCTTCTTGAATCCCGGCAGATCTATATCGAGCTCGTAATTGCCGTCCTTGTCACGAACATCAGTCCTCATCAAACCGCTGACATGTTTCCCATATAGTTTGCGCTCTGCGTCCGCAGCATTTCTGAAGCTTGGGAAACCGAAGCCCAGGAAATCATCAAAGAAATCGTCGTTGAAAAGTTTTGGATATAACATAGTATTACCTCCTTGCGTAATTATTAAATGCTTAATGCATAATGTTTAGTTTTTCTTTTGCTTGCATGCTTACTATAACATTTTTGTTAGCACTCGTCAATAGAGAGTGCTAACAATTTTAAAAATATTTTTCGCCACTCGAATTCTGAGGAATTATTCGCGATTTTAGGGAATTGCTCGCGATTTGTGGTAAAATTAGACCAAATAAAAAAGAATTCTTTTATCGGAGGGATGAAGATGAAACTAATATTTATCGGTGCGACGCATGAGGTAACGGGATCATGCTCTATGATAGAGGTAAACGGAAAGACGATCATTGTCGACTGCGGCATGGAGCAGGGACAGGATCTCTTTGAAAATATTGAAATACCTGTTGCGCCGTCGGAAATAGACGCTGTTGTCCTCACTCACGCTCATATAGACCACAGCGGAAAGATACCTTTCCTGGTAGCGAACGGATACAAGGGCCCGATTTATTCCACAGAAGCCACGAAGCAGCTCTGCGATATAATGCTCCGAGACTCCGCGCATATACAGGAATTCGAAGCGCAGTGGAGAAACCGCAAGGGAAAGAGAGCAGGGAAAGAGGAATATATACCACTCTATACCATGGATGACGTGATGAATACCATGCCTCTCTTCAAGACCGCCGGTTACAATAGCGATATGGAGATATTTGACGGAGTGACTATCTGCTATAACGACGCGGGACATCTGCTGGGCTCTGCGAATGTCCTCTTTAAGCTGAAAGAAGATGGGGTCGAAAGGACGCTGCTCTTTTCGGGAGACCTCGGAAACGTAGACAAGCCGCTTATAAAGTCGCCGCAGAATCCGCCGTATGCCGATTATGTCGTCTGCGAATCCACCTATGGAGACAGGGTGCACCCTGAAAAGCCGGACTATGTGGCGCAGCTCACGCAGATAATACAGACTACCCTCGACAGGGGCGGAAACGTCGTCATACCTGCATTCGCGGTAGGAAGGACGCAGGAACTGCTGTACTATATAAGGATTATCAAGGAGGAGGGGCTGATAAAAAATCATGCGAACTTCCCCGTGGTGGTCGACAGCCCTCTCGCTGTAGAGGCTACCAATATATACAGCACTGAGATGTATGAATACTATGATGATGAGGCTTTGGAGCTTCTGAGGGCAGGGGTCAACCCCGTCACCTTCCCAGACCTCAAGGTTTCGGTCTCAAGCGAGGAATCGAAAGCCATTAACGAGGATATGGCGCCTAAGATTATTATTTCCGCATCGGGCATGTGCGAGGCGGGAAGAATTCGCCACCACCTAAAGCATAATCTTTGGAGACCTGAATGCACTATTCTATTCGTAGGGTATCAGAGCCCCGGAACGGTCGGCGGCAAGCTCCTGGACGGCGCCGAGTCGGTAAAGCTGTTCGGAGAGGAAATCAAGGTCAAGGCAGAAATCCTCAGAATAGACTCATTCAGCAGCCATGCTGACAGACCGCATTTACTCGAATGGGTAAAGAAGGTGAATCTGGGCTCCATGGCTTTCATAAACCACGGAGAGGACAAGGTGACCGAGGAATTCGCGGCAGAGGCAGCTTCGAATATCGGAAAGACCGTAGTCGCTCCGTTCAGCGGTGATGTTTGGGATTTGGCTCGCTGTGAGCTCTCGCATAAGGCTGAGGTCAAGCCTATTATCAAAAAGCAGGCTCAAGGTGGTGAAGGCGGCAGCGCTGATGAACATAGGGCGGCAAGGAATGATTCTCCTGCATACAAGGAGCTCCGCAGCAGCGCAGATAATTTGATGAAGCTGATCGCCGGAAGCGGGGAGATTTCCAATAAGGAGCTTAACAAAATGCGTTCAGATATAGAAAATCTGATAAAAAAATATCAATAGAAATGCAGTTCGCAGATTGGAGATGTGTAGTTCGCAGACTGTAGAAGTGCAAGTCTCAAACTGTTGAAGTACAATTCGCAGGCTGTTTCGCGGTGAGAGATATACATCTCGGATAGTAGAGATGCGGATATAGAAGATATAGGAGGAAACCGCATGGACAATAGACCGATAGGAATTCTCGATTCGGGGCTTGGCGGTCTTACATCAGTATGGGAGCTTCATAAGGAGCTCCCCGAGGAAAGAGTTATTTATTATGGCGACACAGCCCGCACTCCCTACGGCTCGAAGTCGCCTGAGACGATAGTAAAATTTGCGGATCAGTTGGTGAGCAAGCTTATCGCGGGCAATACGAAGATGATTATCGTCGCCTGCAATACCATTACGGCATGGGCGCTTGATGAGCTGAGAAAAAGGCACCCCGAAGTGCCGATTATCGGTGTGATAGGCCCTACCGTCAGGAAGGTGGTGGCAGGCGGCTCCGCCAAGGTCGGCGTCATAGCCACAAAGGGAACTATAGGAAGCGATATGTACGGGAAGAGTCTGAGGGAGCTCAATCCCTCGATAGAGGTATACAGCAAGGCTTGCCCTGCGATAGTGCCGCTTATCGAAGAGGGACTGACTGATACAGATATTATGGAGCTTACGATCAAGCATTATATGGACGACTTCGTTTCCGCAGAGGATTTCGAAGACCTCATTCTCGGCTGCACGCATTATCCTCTCATATCCGCTCAGATAGAAAAGCTATATCCTCATCTGAGGCTTTACAGCTCTTCGGCTGAGGTGGTGGAGCAGGCGAGAGAAGTAATGCGCGAAAGGGATATATTCGCCTCGGGCTCAGAGTTCACGGATAGATATTATGCAAGCGATCTTTCGGAAAACTTCATAAATATGACGGAGAAGCTCTTCGAGGGAAAAGATTTCAAAGTGCGTCTATTAAAGCTTGAAGAATAGCGGCATTTTTAGTAAAATCTATGGGCTGCGCATTGTGATGCAGCGATTTACAAACGCCCAGAGGAAATGAAATGGAAACAGAATATAAATTCAGACTGCAAGATCCTTCGGTATTTGACCGCATAGTCGAAAGCGCTGAGATAAAGGCTGCCGGAATAGATGAAGTAGAGACTATAGAAATGAAGGCAACATACTTCGATACGTCTGACTATGACCTGAGAAGTAAGGGGATTGCGTATAGAGTAAGAAGAGAAGATGACCGCTACACAGCCACGATTAAATGGGATGTGAAGGTGAGCGACGGACTTCATAAAAGGGAAGAATTCAATCTCGTCGTCAGTGATGAAAGATTTGCGGACAATCCGAATATTGATTTATTCGTGTCCAGCGACGCCTATGAGGTTCTAAAGGAGGCTGCCGGGGATAAGCAGCTCGTCAAGAAGATCAATATGGAGTTCACCCGCAGGCAGTTCAAGGTTGATACGGGCAAATCCATCAGTTGCATATCCGTGGACGAGGGAAGCATTAACCACCAGGACGGGCGGGTAATTCCAATCTGCGAGCTCGAGATAGAATGGTATTACGGCGACGAAGAGGATTTTATGAAATTGGCTGCGCTCATAAAGGAAAAATACGGGCTGGAGGCAGAGGATATGTCCAAACTGCAAAGGGCATATGCATGACAGTCGAATTGTGAAACAAGCGATATAAGGACAGAAAAAATTAGCAACACAGGATAAAATGAAACTGTAGAATTCACAAATAAGACAAAACAAAATGATTCGATACAAATCAATACAATATACAGTCAATACAAAATAATATAATACATCACAATACAAAAGGTAATGCACCAACGGAGGAATAAAACAAATGAAGGCAAGACAGGTTTCAAAAGAAAACGGAGTAGTGAAGTTTGAGATAGAGTTCAGCAAGGAGGAATTTGCTGAGGCGCTGAACAAGGCGTATTTGGACAATAGGAATAAGTTCACGATTGACGGTTTCCGCAAGGGCAAGGCTCCTCGCAAGGTGATCGAGAGCCACTATGGAAGTGATATTTTTTGGGATGAGGCCCTCAACGCACTTCTTGAGACGGGTTACTATGACGCTGTCAAGGAGATGGGTATAGAGGTAATAGCTCAGCCTAAGCTTGAAGCTCCGGAAATAAAGAAGGATGAACCTGTTGTAATAAAGGGAAGCGTAGAGGTATTCCCGGAGATAGAGGTTAAGAAATACAAGGGTCTTGAGATTGAAAAGCTGGAGACCAAGATTGGCAGCAAAGAGGTTAATGAGGAGCTCGAAAGGGTTCAGAAGTCTCAGGCAAGAATGGAGACCGTTGAAGGAAGAAAGACCAAGAGCGGTGACACCCTGGTATTTGACTTTGAGGGAAGCGTGGACGGAGAGCTTTTCGAAGGCGGCGCGGCTGAGAACTATGAGCTCAAGCTCGGTTCGGGACAGTTCATACCGGGGTTTGAGGAGCAGCTTGAGGACAGGGAGAGCGGAGATACCTTTGACGTAAACGTGACATTCCCCGAGGAATATCAGGCTGAGGAGCTTGCCGGAAAGGACGCTGTGTTCAAATGCACAATTCACGAGATTAAAGAAGAAATCCTTCCTGAGATTAACGACGAGCTCGCAAGCGACGTAAGCGAGTTCGAGACTCTCGAGGAGTATAAGAAGGATATAAAGAAGAAGCTCCAGGAGAAGGCGAAGGATACGGACGAGTCCATTATGAAGGACAGAGCATTGCAGGCGCTTTACAGCAGCAATGAGGTAGAATCACCGGCTGCAATGGTTCAGACTGAGCTCGAAAATATGATCTACGATATGAATCAGAATCTTGCCGCTCAGGGAATCGGTATGCAGCAGTATATGGAATGGCTCGGACAGACGCCTGAGGAGCTCATGGAGCAGTCGAGACCTGAGGCGGAGAAGAGGATTAAGACCAGAATTCTCCTCAAGA
Organism: Mogibacterium sp.; assembly: GCA_017515425.1. Taxonomy (GTDB): domain Bacteria; phylum Bacillota; class Clostridia; order Peptostreptococcales; family Anaerovoracaceae; genus Crickella. The sequence continues at coordinate 26,695 of JAFWFU010000028.1, read as the reverse complement.
ATATCATCAGACAGGAAGGGCTCAGTGTCGAGGATTCCGAGGTTGAGGAGCTTATGAAGGAATTTGGCGCTCAGTACGGAATGGATATTGAGCAGGTAAAGACAATGTCAGGCCCCGATACGGAGAACTATTTCAAAGAGGACGCCCTGACTAAGAAGGCGATAGAGCTCATCTTCGAAAACGCCAAGCTGAAAGCGGCGAAGGCGAAGAAGGAAGATAAAGAAGAGGATAAATAATAGAATAGATAAGCGAACAAAGAAGAAAATTAATAAGAGCGCTGAGAAGCGAATAAAGAAGAAAAAACAAGAGAACAGAGAAACAAATAAAGAAAAGAATAGATTAAGAGATTAAACAAGGACGACAGATGATGAATTATATACCTTATGTGGTGGAGCAGACCGGACAGGGTGAACGTACATACGATATTTACTCAAGGCTGCTCAAAGACAGAATTATTTTCATAGACGGGGAAATAAACGACCATTCCGCCAGCATAGTGGTGGCGCAGCTACTCTTCCTTGAGGCTCAGGATTCGGAGAAGGATATAAATATCTATATCAATTCTCCGGGCGGCAGCATTGTGTCAGGCTTTGCCATATATGATACCATGCAGCTCGTCAAACCCGATATAAGCACCATATGCGTGGGAATGGCGGCGAGCATGGGAGCATTTCTCCTGGCAGGCGGCACCAAGGGGAAGAGATATGCCCTTCCGAATACCGAGGTTATGATTCATCAGCCTCTAGGCGGAGTTCAGGGGCAGGCGTCGGATATTAAAATCAATGCTGACCATATCTTGCAGCTTCGCGACAGACTGAACCGCATATTGGCTGAAAATACCGGACAGGAGATTTCGGTCATAGAAAAAGATACGGATAGAGATAATTATATGCTTGCGGAAGAAGCCGCAGCCTACGGTCTGATTGACAAGGTAATAGAAAAGCACTAAGGAGCGACAATGTCAGATTATAACGAACTCAGATGTTCATTTTGTGGCAAATCCGCATCTCAGGTTCGCCGTATTATAGTCGGGCCTGAGATTTACATTTGTAATGAATGCGTGGATCTATGCAAATCCATGATGGACGAGGAGGCTAAGCCCGCGGGAGAGACTCGTCAGGGAGAGCTGCCTAAGCCGGGGGAAATCAAAGCCGAGCTGGACAAATATGTGATAGAACAGGAGCCCGCCAAGAAGAGCTTGGCTGTGGCTGTTTATAATCACTATAAGAGAATCAGACATCTGGAAAAGCATGGCGGAGGAAAGGCTGCTGAGGTGGAGCTGTCGAAGAGCAATATCCTCATGCTGGGGCCGACGGGCTCGGGCAAGACGCTCTTGGCTCAGACCTTGGCGCGTATACTTGACGTGCCTTTTGCCATAGTGGATGCGACCTCTCTTACCGAGGCGGGCTATGTCGGAGAGGACGTGGAGAATATCCTTCTCAGACTCTATCAGGCTGCGGACGGCAATCTCGAAAGGGCTCAGAGGGGAATTATCTATGTTGACGAAATCGACAAGATTGCCAGAAAGTCCGAGAATATGTCGATTACGAGAGATGTAAGCGGAGAGGGCGTTCAGCAGGCTCTGCTGAAAATAATCGAGGGGACTATAGCGAATGTACCCCCGCAGGGCGGCAGAAAGCATCCGAATCAGGAATTTATACATTTCGACACCAAGGACGTGCTCTTCATATGCGGCGGGGCGTTTACAGGACTTGATAAGATAATAAAGGTGAGGCTCGGCGCTAAGGTGATTGGCTTTAACCAGGACGAAACTAAGCCGGATTTCGAAAACGAGGATATACTCCTTCACACCCAGCCTGAGGATTTGCTTAAATTCGGGCTTATCCCTGAACTGATAGGAAGGCTGCCCGTTACGGTGGCTCTGTCTGAACTGAGCGAGGAAGCCTTGGTAAGAATTATCAAGGAGCCTAAGAATTCCATAATCAGGCAGTACGAGACACTGTTTGAAATGGACGGGGTGGAGCTTTCCATAGATGACGAGGCAGTTCGAGCGGTCGCCGACAAAGCTCTCAAGCTGAATACGGGTGCGCGCGGACTGAGGGGAATCTTCGAGGGCATAATGACTGAGATTATGTATGAGATTCCCTCGAGACCCGAGGTGGAGAAATGTATAATAAACAAAGATGTGGTGGAAGGCAAAACCAAGCCCATTTTGGTTCTCAAAGGAGAAGAGAATAGGGGAGAGAATAGGGAAGAGAATAGGATAGAAGGAAGGGCGAGCGTAGAGCAAAGCCCCAAGAAGGAAAAGGAAGCATAAATGACAGAGACGAATGGTTATAAAACTGCGCCCTATATACCGCTGAGGGGACAGGCGTTCTTTCCCGGCACGGTAGTGGGCTTCGATATAGGCAGGGATAAGTCATTAGCCGCCGTTGACTATGCTATGAACGGCGACAAATATATTGTAGTGTCTGCGCAGAGAGACCCGGGGGTGAATGACCCGACGGAAAGCGACTGCTATATGACGGGCGCGCTCATCAGGGTGAAGCAGGTAATCAAGAGAAATGACGAATATGTGCGAATCCTCGTCGTGGTAGAGCAGAGGGTGAGGATAGGAAGCATTTCTGGCGGCGAAGGCAGCGGCATGATGGTCTGCACCTATACCTTGGCTGAGGATTATGAGGATAATCCCGACGATATAAGTATGCAGGCGAATATCAGAGTCCTGAAACAGCTTTTCATAAAATATCTGGAGCTCTCGGGACAGGGTGAATCCGCGGGGATAGCACTCGTCGAGGGGATTGACGATGCGGCGCTCCTCTGCGGTCTTATTGCTAACGAAGTGGACGTGGCTTTTGACGTGAAGCAGACGCTTCTTGAGATTGACTCGGTAAAGCTCAGAGTCGGACATCTCATAGACATACTCGGCAAGGAAAACAATATTTTGGCGATCGCCAAGAGAATCAACAATCGAGTCGTAAAGAATATGAACCGCGGGCAGAGGGAGTATTACCTCAGAGAGCAGCTTCAGGTCATCAAGGAAGAGCTTGGTGAGGACGAGGATATAGATGATGAAGTCCGCCAATGGAAGGAAAAGCTGGACGAACTCAAGCTCGAGGAAAAGATTGACACCAAGGTCAGAAAGGAAATCGACAAATTCAGCAGAATGAGCCCCATGAGCCCGGACGCCAATGTGTCGAGAACCTATATAGAGACCATATTGGAGCTGCCATGGCATAAGTCAAATAAGATAAACAGGAGCCTTGAAAAAGCGGAGAAGGTGCTGAACAAAGACCATTACGGGCTTGATAAGGTAAAGGAGAGGATTGTTGAAAACCTCGCCGTTCAGCATTTGACCAAGGAAAACAAGGGACCGATAATCTGTTTGGTGGGGCCTCCTGGCGTCGGCAAGACTTCGATAGCGCGTTCGATCGCGAGAGCCACGAACAGAGAATTCGTCAGAATGTCTCTCGGCGGTGTCAGAGACGAGGCTGAGATAAGGGGTCATAGAAGAACATACGTCGGCGCGATTCCGGGCAGGGTCATCAATGCGATTATAGAGGCGGAGTCGAATAATCCGCTCTTCCTCTTTGATGAAGTGGATAAGATAGGAAGCGATTTCAGAGGAGATCCGGCGTCAGCGCTTTTGGAGGTTTTGGATCCTGAGCAGAACAGCACATTCACGGATCATTATCTCGAGATTCCATTCGATCTATCGGGTGTGATGTTTATCACTACGGCAAATACGACTTCGACTATCCCAACGCCGCTCCTTGACAGAATGGAAGTCATAGAGCTCAGCAGCTATACTGAGGACGAGAAGGTGCATATCGCTTCGGACTATCTCGTTCCCAAGAAGATGAAGGAGAACGGGCTGAAAAAATCGCAGTTTTCCATTACGTCTGCGGCAATCAGAGATATAATTGAATACTATACCCGTGAGGCTGGTGTGAGAAATCTCGAAAGAGAGATTGGAAATGCCTGCCGAAAGGCGGCGAAGAATATAGTCAGCAGAAAGAAGGCGAAGAACAACGTCACTCCGCGCAATCTCAAAAACTATCTCGGCAGGAAGGTCTATATTGATGATATAGGCTCTTTGGAGCCCGAGGTGGGTGTAACCACAGGCTTGGCGTGGACTTCCGTGGGCGGAGTTACACTGACGATAGAGACCGTAAAAATGCCGGGCTCGGGAAAGCTCGTGCTGACGGGTCAGATGGGAGAAATTATGAGGGAGTCCGCAACGACGGCTCTTGGATATATCAAGTCTATATCCACCAAGTATAAGATAGGCAAGGATGTGTTCAAGGACTATGATATTCAGATTCACATCCCCGAGGGCGCGACGCCTAAGGACGGCCCTTCTGCCGGTATTACAATGTGCAGTGCGCTCTTCTCACTTCTGACGGATAGAAAGGCTGATAAGACGATAGCCATGACGGGCGAGATTACGCTGCGCGGCAAGGTTCTGAGGATAGGCGGGCTGAAAGAAAAAGCCCTGGCTGCATACAGGCAGGGCATTAGAAAGGTAATCATACCTAAGGAGAATGCGCCCGACCTTGAGGATATTCCTTCGTCGGTGAGAAGGAGCATGGAGTTCTTCCCTGTGGAGAGCTTCGAGGAAGTGATACCGCTGGTGATTAAATGATTATGACTATCAATACTTCTGAACTTGAGGCGGTGGCAGTAAAGCCGGTGCAATATCCGCCAGAGGACTTGCCTGAGATAGCATTTGCGGGCAGATCCAATGTCGGGAAATCATCCCTTCTCAATCTTATAACGGGAAGGAAGAGCTTGGCGCGGGTGTCGGGAAGCCCCGGTAAGACTCGCACTATAAATTTCTACCGCTGCAACGACAGATTCAGGATAGTTGATTTGCCCGGATACGGCTATGCTAAAATCAGCAGGAGCGAAAGTGAGAAATGGGGCGCTATGATGGAGTCCTATCTCGAAGGCAGGGAGAATCTCATCAAGGTGGTTCAGCTCGTGGACATAAGGCATAGACCGAGCAATCAGGACGTTCAGATGTATGAATATCTTAAATTCTTCGGGCTCGACGGCATAGTCGTGGCGACAAAGGCGGATAAGATAGGAAGCAATGAGCGCGCCAAGGCGACTAGAACAATCGCGGAGTGCCTTGGAATGAGCGAGGAAGATATAGTCATTCCGATTTCCTCTCTAAAGAGAAGCGGACAGGACGAGCTGCTTGATACGATAGAATTTCTGCTGGAGCAATGGGATGAGTTTCACGGATAGTAGGAACGGAGGATATTATGGTTAAGCCAAAGATACTCGGAAAAATTCTATATGATTATGAGCAAATTCAGGAAAGAGCCAAGGAAATTGCGGCGCAGATAGATAAGGACTATGAGGGCGAGAACCTGATTCTCCTCTGTACATTGAAGGGTTCCGTGCTTTGGTTTTCGGATATACTCAAATATATGGAGATTGACTGCAAGATAGACTTCGTATCTGCCAGCAGCTATGGCTCGGCTACGAGCACTTCGGGAGTGGTGAAGATCAGTTTGGACCCGAATATCAATATGTATAACAGCCATGTTTTGGTCGTAGAGGATATAGTGGACAGCGGGACGACGCTTAAATACCTCATGGGTAAGCTTGAGGAGAGGGGACCGAAATCCGTCAAGGTATGCACCATGCTGAACAAAGAGGCGAGGCGCACGGTCGATTTCCATGCAGACTATGTGGGATTTGAGATAGACGACCTATTCGTGATTGGCTACGGGCTTGACTACGACCAAAGGCTAAGGGGGCTTCCATATATCAGTTATTTGGAAGAGAACGACGTTGAAGAATTATAGAGAGTATGACAAGGAAAGCATAAGGGCGTTAATAGAGTCGGGACTAAAGAGAGACCTCCATATGCATACCTATTATTCTGACGGAGAGCTGTCTCCTAGGGAATTGATAGATTTACGCATTTCTGAGGGCTATGAGCTCCTCTCTATTACGGATCACGACGGTGATGAGGGTTCGGCGGAAGGATTGAGATACGCCGAAAGCATTGGGCTGCCTTTTATCTCAGGTGTTGAGCTGGATTCTGATGATGAGCTCGGCAAGGATTTACATATACTCGGCTACGGCTTTGACTATGATAATGAAGGCTTTAAAGAAGTCCTTCTGAAAGTAAGACGGGAGAGAGACAATAGAAACGACAGATTTATGTCTGCGCTGAACAAGCTCGGCTATGATCTCACTTTAGAGGATATAGTGAGCATAAATGAGGGAAGATATGTGGGCAAGCCGACCTTTGCCAAGGCTCTGCAAAGAAAAGGTCTCATGGACAATTATCAGGAAGCCTTCAAGGGAATCTTCCGCCATGAAACGATAAGGGTTATAAGAAAGAGGGCGATTTCATCTCAGGAGGCGATCATCGCAATACAGGAAGCAGGCGGGATTGCTGTCATGGCTCACCCAATGGAGCAGAGGCGTATGGACGAGAGCTTCGAGGATTTCAAGCCGAGAATGTATGAGATATTAGAGCGAATGAGAGAGTATGGAATAGACGGGATAGAGTATAAGCACCCCTCGGCAAGCGAGGAACAGCAGAAACTCCTTGCGGAGTACGCGAAAAAGCATGGTCTAATCATTACCGAGGGATCTGATGTTCATTCTCCGAGATATGTAAGAGACTATAGCAGATATCATATGCCATAGTGAGAACGGGAATCTGACGCAGAGAGTAGCGAAATCCGTGTCTGAGTTTAAACTCGGGCTTTTTTATTTGCATGAAATCATGCAAAAGACGCACTAATATCGACGAAAAAGGCACTCACCACATAGGCTTCACAGAGGAAGCCCCATGGCGATATAGACTTGCCTAATCATAGGGGCGTTGTTTGTAAAGAAGCTTTTTAATAGATGTTTTGAATAAGGCATTTTAAAGAAGATGATTAAAAAAGTTTTTAAGAGAGGCATTTTTGTAAAAGCTGATTATAAAAATGTTTTGAGGACGTCCTTTTGCGAAGCAGTTAAAACCTATAACACTTATATCGGGTAGAGAGGAGAAGCATATGGAAAACAAGGAAGAAGTCAGACTGCCTAAGGCGGTATATTATCAATGCATGTGGATAGTGAAGGATATTGACAGGTTGCAGCGCCTCGACGCCGTGAAAAACCACGGCAGAATGGAGAGCGAATATATTATTTACGAAGATGAGAACTGTCAGAGCTTTAGAGATGAGGTGCTGAGTCATGCGGAATGGGAGCTGCTATGCATAAAGAATGCTCTGGCGATAGTACCTGAGGAGTATAGAATAGAAACGATAGAGGGCATAGTGTCGGGGAGTTTCCCGAGAGGAGTCGCCCATGAGAATACCTGGAAGAAATGGCGGAGGATTTTCATAGGAGAATTGGCGAAGAATCTCAATTTAATATAGCCTGCATATCCCGTCTGTGCTAAAATCGAGGCAGATAAATTATTTATTGTAAAGGCGAAGATATGATATTCGAAGAAAAAACTATAAGCAGTGAGATAGTGTACAAGGGGCCTGTGTTTAAGGTCAGACAGCATAGGGTGCAAAGCGTCAGCGGCGAAGCTATACGCGACGTGGTGGAGCATGTGGGCGGCGCCATAATGCTGGCGATTACGGACGAAGGAAAGATACTCATTGAGAGGCAGTTCAGAAAGCCTTTGGAGAAGGCTGTACTAGAGCTTCCTGCCGGAAAAGCTGACCCGGATGAAGCACCCGAGATAACTGCCGCGCGAGAGCTCGCCGAGGAAACCGGATACAGGGCGGGCAGCATTAAGCATTTGGTATCATACTATCCAACCTGTGGGTACTCGTCAGAGACCCTTCATATCTATATTTGCAGAGACCTCAGACCCGGAGACACAAATTGGGACGAGACGGAATGTCTCGATTTGCTGGAATATGAGGCGGACGAACTCATAGATATGATAATGCGCGGCGAGATAAAGGACAGCAAGACGATTATCGGGCTGCTGTACGCAAGGCAGGCGGGAGAGATATAGGTGGAGTTATGCATGATTTTATCGAATATCTGAAAAATGAAAAGGGAAAGGCTGAGAACACCCTGATAGCATACAAAAGAGACCTCAGTGCCTTTGAAAAATATTTGGGCGAGTGCGGCAAGAGTCTTGATACATGCAGGGAGAGCGATGCGGTATCCTATGTTTTGGAGCTCAACAATCAGAACAAATCCAAGGCGACGATAAACCGCAAGGTTTCGGCTCTTCGCAATTACTACGAATATAGAATAGAATCAGGAAGCTCTGAGACCAATCCGTTCACGAAGATTAAATCCGTAAGAGGGGATAGGCGTCAGGTGGACTACCTCACTGTGGAAGAGGCGGCAAAGCTGATGAGCCTGCCCGGAGATGATAAAAAGGGAATTCGCGACAGGGCTCTTTTGGAATTCATGTATGGCACGGGAGCTAGAGTTACCGAGGTTGTCAGGCTGAGGTTTTGTGATTTGAACCTCAGAATGAATTTCGTAACATTAAAGGACGCGGACGAGGAGAGCAGGATTGTTCCGCTTGGGAAGTATGCAGCCGAGGCATTGACACAGTATGTGGAAAATGATTATGAAGATATTTGCGGGAGGGAGCATGAAAATGATGACTTCGTTTTCGTGAACTTCCGCGGAGAGGCTTTGACGAGGCAGGGCATTTGGAAGATACTCAAGGATTATGGCGCCATGATTGACCTCGAAGAGCGTATGACTCCGCAGATTTTGAGGGATAGCTTTGCGGTGCATATACTTCAAAACGGCGGCGACCTCAAGACTTTGCAGGAGCTTATGGGTTTTGAGGATATGTCGGTCGGCATAGCATATCTCGCAGTTACAGAAATCCATGTCAGAGATGTATTTAAGAGGACACACCCGAGGGCATGAGGGTTTATATAATCTGCCTGCGTACAATGGCCGTGCGAGAGAAGTCATGGCATAGGCAGGTTGAAATCGTTATTAATGTTGACGCGGCAAGAGTTGTTGGTAAGAGAAAATATTGACGTGGCAGGAGTCGCCGAAAAGGCAGAAGGAGGCAGCAAAGTATGAAGGGCAATCTGAGGTATAAAATCGGACTCTTAGCCATGTCGTTTATCATCTGCATGGGTATTGTTTCAGTGCCCAAGGCTGTATTTGCTGAGAATGAGAATATCTATTGGGGGCTGGACATCAATAATAAATTGTGGATAAGCCATGGAAGTATTAAAGTCAACAGGGAAATGAAGAAACAGGGAATGGGACGATGGCCCCGTGGCGGCACAACAGGGGGTTCAGATCCTGATATGAAGGAAGTCGTGGAAATCGAGTTCTTGAATGATGTTATAGCACCTATAAATTCAGATTGGCTGTTTGACGGGTTTAGTGCATGTAAACAGATAAAGAAATTGAACAATTTAAATACCTCAAGAACGACTTCAATGCGGGCGTCTTTCCGCGATTGCAAATCATTACAAAGCTTGGACGTGAGCGGTTTCAACACATCTAGTGTTACGGATATGAGCCGCATGTTCGACGGCTGTCAATCATTAGAGAGTCTGGATTTGAGCAGCTTTGACACAGCCCTTGTAAGGGATATGCGTCTGATGTTCCGAGGCTGCAAATCACTCAGAAATATAAATCTTAGCAAATTCAATACATCTTCGGCTGTATATATGCCGGAAATGTTCGAAGGCTGCGCCTCTTTGAAAAGCCTCAGTTTAGACAATTTCGATACATCTAAGGTTACGGACATGAGCAGTATGTTCAACGGATGTGAGACATTGAGAAGTTTGTTTTTGAGCAATTTTGATACTTCAGAAGTCATATATATGGATAAAATGTTTAAGGACTGCAAATTGCTGCCAAGCCTGAGTCTAAGCAGCTTCAATACGTCGAAAGTCTATAGCATGTCCGGCATGTTCGAGGAATGCTCCTCATTGAAGAGCCTCGTTCTGAGCAATTTCAACACATCAAAAGTCAAGGATATGAAGGATATGTTCTTCGGGTGCAGGTCGCTTAAATCTTTGGATTTGAGCAATTTCGTCGTATCTGGAAACGCCTCTTATATGCTGTATTTCGACGGTTATGGAAGCAGGAGTGCGATTGAGGAATTGACGGTCTCGGCAAGCTTAAACAAGGCCTTGGAAAAGGCTAATCCCTTTGGTTTACCTAAGTATTTAAGGGTATGGTATATAAAAAATGCTAAGGAAGTCAGGGGTACCTATGATGTAAACGGCTATGATACGTCTCAGGGGCTTGAAATGGAAGCATTGGTGCTCAGTGGAAATAAGATCACATATCTGGCAGGGTATGGAAAAAACACACCGCCTGTTATCGCGGCAAGCGACAGGACTGTGGAATTCGGCACCACACTTGAGGCTGCGATAAAGGATTTCAGAGCGTCGGATAGCGAAGACGGGAGTTTGCCATTAGTCATAAAGGATAGAGGCGGCTATAATCCTAAGATTTCCGGTACATATATTATAAAAATCTCCGCTACTGACAGCAGGGGAAGCGAAACGGTCAAACAGGTCAGAATAACGGTAAAGCCGAAGATGGAAGGCGATATTGATTACGAGGCGGAGCTGTATAAAAGGATAAGAGCGGGCGGCGAGGAAGTTGATGGAGCTGAATTTGCCACGCTTATGGCGAGGTCGACGAGAACCACCAAGAGCTCTGTGGTAGTAACCTGGCGCAAGGTGCCGAACGCCGTAAAATATGTGGTCTATGGCAACAAATGCGGGACTAAGAATAAATATGAGAGGCTTATCGTCACAACGGGCACTTCCGTCAAGTTTAAGAAAATCCTATATACACCGCTGAGGAATGGTGCTTATTATAAGTTTGTCGTTGCCGCCTTTGACGCGAACGGCAAGGATATTTCGGTTTCCAAGACCGTCCATGTGGCAACAAAGGGCGGCAGGGTAGGCAATGATAAGAAGGTCATAACTGCTGCAAAGAAGAACAAGGTAAAGCTTAAACAGGGGAAGAAATTCAAGCTGAAAGCTAAGGCGGTTCCTAAGTCTAAGAAACTGAAAGTAAAGAGGCACCGCAAGATCGTGTATGAAACTTCAAATGAGAATATAGTGACTGTAACAAAAGGCGGAAAGATAAAAGCCGTCAGCAAGGGAAGCTGCTATGTCTATGCTGTCACGCAAAATGGCGTGCATACGAGAGTTAAGGTGACAGTGAGGTAGGCGAGAAAAGAAGGGAAGTATAGAATGATATAGTCTGCTATTGGAGGTATGCCGGAAGAGAAGGCGGATTGGCGGTAAAGAGATATTGCTGCATCTTGACATCAGTGTTATAATGAGCACATAAAGGAGCTGCCGATAGACGGTTAGCCCGAAAATAATTATTTAAGTAACCGTTTCCGTAGCTCTTGGGCGGTTACTTTTTTAAGTATGAGAGAAGTGAAACTATCAGAAGCGCAAAAGTTGCGCTAAGATAAAGGGCTTCAAATACCGTCATACGCGTCACCCCCTTTCTTTAAGAGGGGTTCGCAACCCTCCGCAAAGAGGGCTAACCGCCTACCGTTATTGGCAGCTCGTGCGCATATTATAATAAATAATCGGTGCTTTTTCAAAGAAAATGACAGAGTGTAAAAGAGAAAATTTGCTAAAATCGCTTGAAAAATCAAACTCTATATGGTATCCTTTGCAAGCTGTCGGTTTTTGGCAGCTTGAGTTATTGCGGACGCTCCTCTGGGGACGGGCATTCTGCCCGAAGGCTCTAAGAACGTCTCGAGAGGAAGGAGAAATAACATGAACGTATTAGATCAAATTACAATGGATTACAAGAAGGACGATATTCCTGAGTTTAAGGTCGGAGACACGCTGCGTGTTCACGTCAAGATTGTCGAGGGACAGAGAGAAAGAATTCAGGTATTCGAAGGATATGTGCTTAAAAGACAGCATGGCGGCGTAAACGAGACTTTCACGGTCAGAAAGCTGTCAAACGGTATCGGCGTAGAAAAGACATTCCCGCTGCATTCACCCAGAATCGAAAAGATTGAGGTAGTTAAGAAGGGTAAGGTCAGAAGAGCTAAGCTCAACTATATGCGCGAGAGAACCGGTAAGGCTGCAAGAATTAAGAGCGCAGAGTAAGACTGTTAAAAACATACCTGAGCTATATGCAGGTATGTTTTTTTCGTAGTGTATAATATGACTATGATTCAGAATATAAATTGGTATCCGGGACATATGAAAAAGACTCGCGAGCTTATACGCGAGAACCTCAAGGCGGTGGACATTTCGATAGAGATAGTCGATAGCCGCATTCCCATGTCCAGCAGAAATCCGATAATCGACGAGCTCATATCGGGCAAGCCGAGAATAGTCGTGCTCGGTAAGGCTGACCTTGCCGACGAAGAGGAGACTAAGCGCTGGGCTGATGAGATAAGAAAGGAGAGGGGCGTATCGAGGGTGCTCGCTCTGAACCTGCAGTCGGGAGAAAATATAAAGAGGCTCATTAGGGCACTTGAGCTGGAACAGGATAGGAGAAATGAGGAGCGAGCCGTCAAGAGACCTCTCAGGATTATGATAGTCGGCGTTCCAAATGTAGGGAAGTCTTCGCTCATAAACAGGCTCACAGGGAAACGCTCCGCCCAGACGGGAGATAGACCCGGGGTCACGAAGGGAAAACAGTGGCTTACGCTTTCTAACGGTATGCAGCTTCTCGACACGCCGGGCATACTCTGGCCAAAGTTTGAAGATCCGAATGAGGGGCTTAACCTGGCATTCTGCGGCAGCATAAAAGATGATATACTCGGAGTGCAGGACCTTGGATTTGAGCTAATCAAATACCTTGCTAGAGAATACCCGAATATGCTGATTGAAAGATATAGGCTTGATGAGATTTCAGAAGAGCCTATAGAGAATATGGATAATATTGCACTAAAGAGAGGCTTTATACTTTCGGGAAAGCGGATAGATTACGAGAGAACGGGGAGAATCGTTCTTGATGAGTTCAGGGGCGGAGTGATTGGAAGGATTACGCTGGAAAAGTGCTGACGACTGCTGATGACTAAGGAAGAAAGACTGCAAAGAGATAGGGAACGACTTGAGGCAATGCGGGGGCTTGATAACGAGATCAGGCGGCGTGGCTTTAAGTTCGTGGCGGGAATTGATGAGGTCGGAAGGGGCCCTTTGGCGGGGCCTGTTTATGCCGCCTGTGTGGTGCTGCCTGAGGATTTTGATGTTCTAGGCATTTACGATTCCAAGAAAATATCTCAGAAGAAGAGGGAAGAGCTCAGCGATATTATAAAGGAAAAGGCTGTGGCATACGGCATAGGCATTGCTGACGCCGGAGAAATAGATGAGATTAATATACTTGAGGCTACGAAGCTCGCTATGAAGAGGGCTGCCGAGGAGTGCGGCAGGAGGCTTGCCGCTGAATTGCAAAATGAGAGTGGACAGCAGGCGGGACATACAGGGATTGACTATCTCTTGGTGGACGCCCTAAAGCTGAATATCGGTATTCCCTGCGAGGCAATTATAAAGGGTGATGAGAAGAGCCTTTCCGTCGCGGCGGCGTCGATAATTGCGAAGGTGGCGAGGGATAAATATATGGAAGAGCTGGACGAGCTATATCCCGAGTATGGCTTTGCGAGCAACAAGGGATATGGCACGGCGGAGCATTATGAGGGACTCCGCCGCGTCGGAATATCTGATGTTCACAGGCGAAGCTTTCTGAAAAAATTTATGGAAAATCCGAGTACGGTGCATAAATCCGAATTCGAGAAGGCTGGGAATGCAGCTCATTCCGGTGAAAAGGAGCAGAAATTGGGCAAGAAGGTATATGCGGTAAGGAAGGGAAAAACTCCGGGTCTTTATATGACCTGGGACGACTGCAAGGCACAGGTGGACGGGTTTCCCAAAGCGGAATATAGGAGTTTTTCCGACCCGCAGGCTGCTATGGAGTATTTGGGGCTTAGCGGCAGCAAGAACGGAGAGCGCGTTTTTGGCGGGATAGTCGGAGAAGACGGGATAGTCGGCGTAGGCAGGGTAGGCGGCGCTGGCGCTGACCGTGCTGCCGAGGAAGTGCTCGCTGTCGGTGTCAGGGCTTATGTGGACGGCAGCTACGACAGCGCCACAGGAAGGTTTTCCTGCGGCGTCGTCATTCTTGAAACGGACGAGAATGGCGTAACGGAGCAGACTGAGCTTAAATCCGTATTTGACGACGCCGACGCCGCCAAGCAGAGAAATGTGGCAGGTGAGATAATGGGCGCAAAGACAGCCATAGACTACTGCCTCGCAAATGATATTAAAAAGGTTATTATCTGCCACGACTATGAAGGTGTGGGCAAATGGGCTGACGGACTTTGGAAAGCCAATAATCCGCTCACTAAGGGCTATAAACAGTTTATGGCAGACGCTCGCAGGCTAATGGATATTAGTTTTGAGAAGGTAAAAGCCCACGCAGGGAATAAATACAATGATATTGCCGACAAGCTCGCCAAGGAAGCTCTCGGCATATAACAGAAAAATGACAGCGCGCCTTCAAAAAAGGTGGCATTTCCAGCGAAGAACAATTATAATAAGAGCCGCAGGCGAAAAGCGCGGCATATATGGTCTATTAGCTCAGTTGGGAGAGCGACAGGGTGACAACCTGTAGGTCATTGGTTCAAGTCCAATATAGGCCACCACGAAACCCCCTTGAATTTACAGGGGTTTTTTAATTTTATCCTTTTAAGAACTTGAGTACACTTGAGTACTTTCTTTGATAGAATTGATATTCTGAAATGCATTTGAAATCATATCATGGATTTCACTCTTTTCATGTCTATCGTAACAATAGTTATTCAGAGTAGTCTGTTCACTAGCATGTCCTACTATTTTTCTAATAGTATTTAGATTTACATTTTCATCAATTAGCTTTGATATGAAAGTTTTACGAGCGCAGTGAGAACCTTTTATAGGTGTTTCAATCTTACGAGAATAACTATAAAAAACATCTCTAACTGCTCCATATGGGACTGGATCGTCTGTCATTGAGAATATGTAATCTGTATCAACTAGTTCCTCTTGTTGGCGTATTTTTGCTAATTCTATAAGATGCTTTGCTATATCGCTAAGTGGTACCTCTCTGCATGCATGACCTGCTTTCAGTCCATCCTCAACCTTATGAAGAGAGTTGTTATAGAATCGCTGAATAATAATACAATCTCCAGAAATATCACTATACTTTATAGCGCAAACTTCGCCAACTCGAAGCCCGGTACAAAACATGAACATTGATGCAAGTGGTGCAAGTTGATGAATTGGATGCAATTTATTATTGTAGTCATTGAATCCTAGTTCAAAGAAACGTTCTTCATCTTTCTTTGAAAAGACTTGTTTATCATCTTCTTTTTTCTTTCTTGGTTTAAGAACTCTTTTTGTGTCGATTTTCACTGAACTAAATGGGCTTACTTGAATGATCTCTTTATCAACGGCATACTCTAGCTCTTGCTTAATGATTGAGATTAAATTAAGATACTGAGATTTATCCATTTGATAATCTCGTACTGTTTTGTAAATCCATTCCTCAATGTCAATTTTTTTCAAAGAAATGATAGGTATATCTACGATATTAGACTCTTCATAGAATCTATTCCAGAAACTTCGAAAGACTTTTATTGTCTGTGGTTTATTACGATATGATTTATACGATAGCCAAGATTCAAATAAATCTCTCAAAGTAGTATTGTTGCTTTTCTCTTTAGATTCTTTTTCCAAGTAGAATTTGCATAGTCGGTTTTCTAATTCATCTTTTGACTTTACCCTAATAGCTTTGCGTTTGCCATTTTCTTTGATGTAAGTACACCACCTCCCGTCTTTTTGTTGATAAATAGCACTATTATGTCGAGACAATATTTCTTTTCTCATATATGTCAACACGGTGTCTGATTCAATTATATTATTCTTTATAGCGTATTCAACTATTAGATTGTTATCATGTTTATTCATTTTCTTTCCTTCCTGCCATTTTTGAGCAAAAAAAAAGAGCGTAGAGGATGTCTACACTCGAATTAATCTTCATTAACTTATTCATTTGTTGTTACCTAAAACTCATATATAGAATCACTATCTTCTGCACTGTCTTCTGAAATGTCTTCATCATAGTTTGGGAAATCTATATATAACGAATGAGCACTATTTATTAACTCTTCTAAAACGTTATCCGAGTAAGAAATTTTACATTCTTCTGCAACAATGAATTTCTTTAGCTTTTTTTTCATTGCTCTTCCCATAGAGCTGAAAATCATAAAAGCATCGTCATCTCCAATGTGCATTAGTTTGTTTTGCATTATTACAATTGCTTTTTCAGTATCATTTAATGAATCCAATTCTTCTTCAAACATTCCTTTGCGAGAAATATCATATATTTCAGGAAAGTATTGTTTATACGATTCTGTTGATAAGAGACAAGTAATTTCTATACGAGTTAAATCGTAATCTAATTTGGATTGCATACTCTTGTTATAGACTTTTACAAAACCAATATTCGATCTTCTTCCCAAGTATTCTGTTCTGTTGCTATGAGACCTAGATATTTGTTCATATTTTTTATTATTTTTAATTAGAGATAGATACTCTCTCTTGATAGGCAAGTCTAAAGCGATATCACAGCGCTTTACGTTGAAATATTTACTAAAATTGTGTATAAAATTATAATCTTTCCAAAACTGCTTGAACGAACCGACTTTGTTTGGATTTACATCTATATAGCCAGATAACTTATCTGAATGATAATCAGCCCCGTTCAATGAGAAGCCTACTGTCATGCTGCTTTTTTCGTCATAAGCTATAGTCCACAAATGACGATAATTATGGAATTTGAAATTATCATAATGCGTAATATCTGTTCTGCCAAAACAGCTAAAATATTTTAAGAATAAATCCTCACAATAACTATCAATAGAAAACTCTATTCTCAAATTATCTATAGAATAGATATAGTCATTTTGATCTCTTAACTCATTGAAATAACACAGATGATTTTTTTTATTATTTTTCATTCTTTTCATCTCCTTTATATATTGATTAATGTATTTGAACGCATGACTTTGCCCCTATTAGACAGGGGGGCAAAATCTACATTTAAAAACTCGCCTACACTGTCTTCGACGCTTCGGCGAGTGAAATAACTGTCTTCTTTTACAATTAAATATGCCTTATTTTGCTCATTTTTTTAAAAGCCTTGAATTTTCAATGTTTTCAACATATGGAACTCGAACAACATTTATTTTTTTTGTTTGAATTAACCCCTCTCCTTTGTTATGAAAAGTTACAGCAGGTATCTCTTCCTTATCTGCTTGAAAGGTTGAGGTCAAAATATTATTCATTACATTACCGAGGAGCACCTTATTCATTTGTGCTCTGGTAGAAGATTCAATAACGTCAACACCACTTGTTTGTGTTACTACAAATAGGTGCATAGAACATTGACGAGCCTTCTTTGATAAAACTCTCATTATTCTTTTAAGTTCTTCTTTGTCCTTTTTATCCTGTAATTCATCCTGAAGAGCTGAGTATTCTTCAATCAGAATAAAGATGGGTGAGAAACCTAAATCGTTTGCTACAGCACGAGGGTTATTAATCCAGTGATGTTCCAATTCTAAATAACGCTGATTCATTTCATTTTCGAGTTCTGACAAGCTTGATAGAATCGTTATGGGGTCAGTTTCATAATTAGATTTCTCTCTGAATAGTCCATATGTATGCTTACAATCAAATATGTATGTTTCAAATCCTTTTACAATAGCTTGAATTAGTAGCTCTTGTGCAAGAACTGTTTTCCCACTACCAGTTCCACCAGATAGTAGCCAGTGCGGATAGTCGGACAGATCCACAATATGCTTTTTATCAAAGTAGAAATCTAATAGGCTTTGACTTTTTATCATGTCAACATAATCATCAATTGAGTAAATCTCCTGCTGATATTGACGCAAATCTTCATACACAATCTTCATAGTGTTGGAGTTCTGAGATAATTCAATATCATCAACGACATATTCTCCGGGTAGGGCAGTTGAAAAAGTATTCTTATATCGCTCTATCAGATGTCTTATTTTCACATTTTTCATGTTGATATAAATCGCATCTCTTTTCACTCGTATTTTCGGAAGAATAACATAGCACGCATCATTCTTCGGAACATATGCCCCTATACTTATAAGATTATTCTCTATAGAATTCATGATTCTGTTATGAGCAATATATCTTTTGAGGGTTCTGTATCTAACTAGAAGATATAGTAATATGATGAGTAAAAAGAAAGCGGGGAAGATTAGGAAGATTTTTGCAAGGGTGAACACTTCAGGCTCTTTAATGATAAACAGGCCAAATAATAGCGCACCACACGAAGGCAGCGCGCTCATTACTACAGCCATCCAGATTAAGCGTCTTATGTAACGCCTTTTTGATAAGGTCATTACGGCACCTCAACAATCGCTTCAACAGACAGATTGCTATTATAATCACCCCAAGGAGTACATTTCCCGATTTTTTTAAATACGATTTTAGATCCCACAGGGTAATTATCAACGAGTTTCTCATCTGTGTCATTTACGCAATGCACATAGAACTTTTCAAATAGGTTTTCATTTGATTGGTCTTCTGTGATTACCACACTGATTGTTACACAATCTTTCTTGTCATTGAATCTGGCATTTTGAATTACGAATGTTTTGCCATCTTGGAATCTTGCGAAATCAAAGTTCATATAATTGTTTAGTTTTCTCATGTTTGTTAGTCCTTCCTTAAAAATAATAATTACATAAAAATAGCGGCTGAATTTTCAACCGCCTTAGAAATAACTGATTATTACACTTCCTAACTTACATAATTAAATATGTCTTAATTTTGCATCCTGCCCTACATAATTAAATATGTCTTAATTACTGAAGGGAAAGGATGTTATGAACTCCGCCATTAATATTATCAATATGAGATATACTCATAGAGAATAAACTTCTCTTTAGAATACATAATATGGTGCTACTATCTCTTTATTATTTGTAAGAGTAGAAGTCCAACCTACATCAGAAGCTGTATAACTTCCTTCCTCAAAACTCCAGTATCCTTTTTCTTTCTGTGCTGGTACTGTTATCACTTCTGATACTCTATCTACAGCACTTTCTCCGAGTCTATGCCAACTGCCACTTTCATTACAGTATCTCTCTCTTAGTATGGTATTAATAATGCCCCTGGCACAGTTAGGTTTCATATTAAGTGCTTTACAAGCTTCTTCATATGTAGTACAGTTTAGTTCAAAAACTTCATTTAATCTATAAAGTTCTTTTGATACAGCATTGTCCATAACATCCTCTATAGCAGTGTAATTTGTATTAAAGTAATAATTCCAATCTGCTACAATTTTATAATCTTCTAATCCGTCTACGCCAAAATATACTATACCTTCATCACCGAACCAATGAACATCACCAGTACCAGCTTTAACGTGAGATGGTGCTTTACAAGTACAATTTGTATCAGTACAACTAATATAATGACAATCTACAGATACATAATTAATTACAACATCTTCCTCAGTAGCCTCTTGAGTTGTAGTCCATTTAGCATATTTTGTTCTTGTAGCATTACATTTTGTACATTCCTGTTTGTAGGTTCCTGTTTTCTTAATACTTTCTATTGTATTACTATCGGAACCTGTCCATTCATGTGTACAAGTTGTATTATTAGTATTATTTCCTGTGTTATTCCCTGTGTTATTTCCAGTATTTGTTCCAGTATTAGTACCAGAATTAGTAGTCTTAGAAACAACCTTCTTAGTAGTAGCAGATTTAACAACAGAGAACTTGCCATATTTTCTTAATGTTATTGTTCTTGTTTTCTTACCCTTATCTTTACCGGAAGGGCATTTCTTCCAATACTTTTTAGCAGGTTTCTTATTCTGCCATTTCTTAGTCTTACTATTGTAATACTGCTTCTGCTTATAAGCCTTAAAAGCCCTAACCTTATAAGTATATTTAGAATTGGCTTTAAGTTTCTTATCTACATAAGATTTTGCCTTTACACTTGTTCTATAGAGATATTTATTATTCCTATATATCTCATATCCAGAAGTGTTTTTATTCTTCTTAATCTGATTCCAATAAATAGTAATCTGAGAAGAAGAATTAGCAGTAGCCTTAACTCCTGTGACCTGTGTAGGTGCTACTACCTTACTTGCAGCATTAACCGGAGATATCATAGACATAGATATCATTAAGGAGATCATCAGTAATACTATTACTAATCTGTGGGTTCTTCTTTTTAAGGTCATAGGTTTGGCCTCCCGACTTTATTAACGTCAATCTTCACTATAATCACATAGATTAATGCCACCGTTTGATAGCATTATTCAATTTATTATACAACCAAATGGTAGCATCATCAATAGATAATTAATCTTGATGGGCTACTTATATGAAGTATCTACCTAATAATCGAATTGAAGACCTGCGTGTGGATAATGATTTAACACAAGAACAAGTGGCTGAAATACTACATTGTCAACGCGAAGTGTATAGAAGATATGAAAAAGGGATAAGAGAACTCCCTTTATCGTATGCTATTACTTTGGCAGATTATTATAATGTAAGCCTTGATTATTTGGTCGGAAGAAGTAAGCGAAAGAAATAACAGAAATGTTACGACTTCTGAGTACACTTTTGAGTACAAAGTGAGACACCGTGCTTAACCTCCTTTATTTTCAACACTTTGTAATTATACTATTAATTCAAGTCCAATATAGGCCACCAAGCGCAAGGGGTTGAGAACTTCTAACAGTTGAAATCTCAGCCCCTTTTGCTTTGTCTTATCCGTCCGCACCTGTCCGCGCTCATACGCAAGAATGCTATATATTCCTATTCTACAGTGCAAAAGGGGCTAAACAGCGGTTAAAAATCTTTAAAAAGTTGTAAAAACATCGTTAAAACATCATGCTGTTTCAGCAGGATAAATGGGGACGGTTTGGTACTATCCTTTTGAATATATATAAAAAGGTTTTTTGCTGCATATATGGGAATGCGTGGTACAATGAGTGGGAAACGATTTAAGATAGAAGATAAAGGTTCCGTTTAGGTGCAAAAGAAAGAAGAGAGAGCAGAAAGAAAACAGAAAATCGGAAAGATCAAGCAGAAAGAGAAAACGGAAAAGAGAAGAGCACAAAGTTAATAGAAAAAAACAAAGAGGAATAAGGATATGTTGGATATTGATAAGGAAATGATGGATTATTTCAGGGAGCTCAGCCCGAGGGAGAGAAAGCTCAGATTTGAGGCGATAGTTGATGACGGCGCAGTCGATGATGAGATGAGGGAGTTTTGCGAGCTCCTGTATAATGAGCGCTATCGTGATCCTAAGAAGCCTGACAAAACCGTGGATAAATGGCTTTTCAAGATGGTCTATCTGCCGGGGCTTTTCAGAAAGCGCAGATTTTTCAGAAGCGGCTTAAAGAGAGAAAAGGGAGTTACGCTCTCGGAGCTTCATTTGGACAATCCCGCTGAGCTCAGCGAAATGGAATCGACCGTTTTGTATTATGAATACAGGAATACCGCCAAACGTTATCTTTCAACCTGCGGTTCTGCTGATTATGGTAATTCCTTTTTCGGGCTTAAAAAAGCTGAGCCCGAGGATAAAAAGCTAAGGGCTTGCGAAGACGTTTGGATGGCTTCGAGGGGATTTGCCATTGCAACGGACGAGGCTGTGAGGCTGGAGCTCTGGTGTCGAGCCCTATATGATGAACTTATGCAGTATGACAGTTCGCTAAAAAGGGCTTATGAAGAAATGGAAGAAAAAATATAAAGGAAGCAATTTATTCAAATGGAAGAAAAGATATTAAATCGAATAAGCCTAGAGACAGGTATCAAGCTATGGCAGGCTGAGGCGGTTTCTAAACTCATAGACAGCGGCTGCACTATTCCTTTTATAGCCCGTTACCGCAAGGAAGCTACGGGAGCTATGGACGACGAGGCGCTTAGGGCTTTTGACGAGAGGCTCAAATACCTCAGAAACCTTGAGGACAGAAAGGCGACTGTCATATCGTCTATAGAGGAGCAGGGCAAGCTCACAAATGAGCTGAGACGGAAAATTGAGGACGCCGAGACTGCGGCTGCCGTGGAAGATTTATACAGACCCTATAAACCGAAGAGAAAGACCCGCGCGGATATAGCAAGGGAGAAGGGTTTGCAGGGCTTGGCGGATTATCTCCTGTCGAAAGACGCGGCTATAGACCCGATTGCTGAAGCTGAGAAATATATATCCGAGGAGAATGAGGTGCCTGACAGCAATACCGCAATCGCCTTGGCTCAGGATATAATCGCTGGAGATGTTTCGGATAATGCTGATTTCAGAGAGTGGATAAGAGAGAGGAGTCACTCTAAGGGTATGCTGATTTGCAGCCTCGGCTCTGAGGGCAGGAAGATAAGCGAGGCAGGCGAACGCTCGGTTTATGAGAATTATTTTGAATACAGCGAAGCTGTTTCGAAGCTGCCGGGACATAGAATTTTGGCGATAAACAGGGGCGAAAAGGAGAAGGTGCTTTCGGTCGGAATAGACATGTCTTCGGATGAAATTATTGAATATTTGAATAATAATATAATGTGCGGAGTGACGGATTTATGCGCTCCCTATGTGGAGGCCGCAATCGCTGATTCGTATAAGAGGCTTATAGCACCGTCCATAGAGACGGAGATAAGAGGAGAGCTTACCGAGGCGGCAGAAGAAGGAGCCATAAAAGTATTCGGTTCAAATCTGGAGCAGCTTCTAATGCAGCCGCCGCTGGCAGGGAAAACGGTGCTGGGCTGGGACCCAGCGTTCAGGACGGGCTGCAAGCTGGCAGTCTGCGACCCCACGGGCAAGATTCTCGCAACGGAGGTTATATATCCGACTGCGCCGCAGAATAAAATCGCGGAGGCTGAAAAAGTTTTGGAAGCTCTTTGCGATAGATACAATGTGGATATAATATCGGTCGGCAACGGAACGGCGTCGAGGGAGTCTGAGAAGGTGATAGCCGACTTCATCAGAAAGTATGAAAAGGAAAGGCGTGGCAGAAGACTTCAGTATGTAATAGTAAATGAGGCGGGTGCTTCCGTTTACTCGGCGAGCAAGCTTGCTACAGAGGAATATCCTGATCTCAATGTTGGAGAAAGAAGCTCCGCGTCTATCGCGCGCAGATTGCAGGATCCCTTGTCCGAGCTGGTAAAGATTGACCCTAAGGCTATCGGCGTAGGGCAGTACCAGCATGATATGAATCAAAAACATTTGGACGAGGCTCTCAGAGGAGTGGTCGAAAAATGCGTAAACGCCGTAGGGGTTGACCTCAATACCGCCTCGCCATCTCTTCTCGGATATGTGTCGGGAATAAGCAGGCAGATCGCAAATAATATCGTTGCCTATAGGGACGAGAACGGCAGATTTAACGAGAGGAAGGAGCTTTTGAAGGTGGCGAAGCTCGGACCTAAGGCGTTTGAACAGTGCGCGGGATTCCTCAGAATAAGCGGAGGCAGGGAAGCGCTCGATGCCACGGCGGTTCATCCCGAGAGCTATGCCGCAGCCAAGGCTATTCTTAAAGAATGCGGATTTGAAGTAAAGGATATAATCGAAGGAAAGGTGAAGGGGGTCGCTGCTAAAAAGAACCTGGCGGAGCGCCTCGGAATAGGTGAATATACATTCGCGGATATAGCGGCGGAGCTCGAGAAGCCGGGAAGAGACCCGAGGGATTCGGCGCCCGCGCCGGTGCTCAGATCCGATGTGCTGGAGTTATCAGACCTTAAAGCCGATATGGAGCTAAAGGGCACTGTCAGAAATATCGTGGACTTCGGCGCGTTCGTGGACATTGGGGTTCACCAGGACGGTCTGGTGCATATTTCCGAAATGGCTGACAGATATATCAGGCATCCGCTTGATGTTGTCAAGGTTGGCGATATAGTAAATGTGAGAGTCCTATCGGTTGACGAGAAGAGGGGGAAGATTTCCCTTTCCATGAAGAGCGCGGCTAATTAAAATTTCGCTAATAAAATTTTCCATAGTAAAGGGGGTAAAGCATATATGAAGGATGCAACAAAATGTTTACATGCAGGTTATAAGCCTAAGAATACTGAGCCGAGGGTCATGCCTATAGTGCAGAGCACGACTTATGTATATGACTCGACCGAGGAAGTTGCGGCGGTATTCGACGATCCTACGAGATCTCTGATTTATTCGAGATTTGCAAATCCGACCGTAATGGCGGTTGAGGATAAGATATGCGAGCTTGAGGGCGGTGTCGGCGCAATGTGTACCACTTCCGGGCAGGCTGCAACGCTTCTGTCCGTGCTCAATCTCTGCCAGGCGGGGGACAGTCTGGTCAGCCTATCGGAGATATATGGTGGCACTATCAATCTCTTTGCGTTCACGCTAAAGAAACTCGGCATAGAGTGCATTTTCGTGGATAAGAATGCGACAGACGAGGAAATCCATGCGGCGTTCAAGCCGAATACCAAGCTCGTTTTCGGGGAGACTATTGCAAATCCTGCGCTGACGGTGCTCGATATTGAAAGATTTGCCAATATAGCGCATAGCCATAATGTGCCGCTCATAGTGGACAATACCTTTGCCACGCCCGTACTCTGCAAGCCTTTTGATTTCGGAGCGGATATAGTCATTCATTCGACTACCAAATATATGGACGGTCATGCGGTGCAGGGCGGCGGAATTATTATAGACAGCGGTAATTTCGATTGGAGCAGCGGCAACTTCCCTGAGCTGACCGAGCCCGATGAGTCCTACCATGGAATCGTCTATACCGAGACATATGGCAAACTTGCCTATATCCTGAAAGCCAGAATGCAGTTGATGAGAGACTTCGGATGTTATCCGGCGGCTCATTCGGCGTTTCTGCTCAACCTCGGTCTCGAGACCCTGCCTTATAGAATGAAGCAGCATTGCGAAAATGCAATGACTGTGGCTGAGTATTTGAACGAATGCGATATGGTGGAGTCGGTATCCTATCCCGGACTTGAGGGCGACCCTTGCCATGATTTAGCAAAGAAGTATCTCAAGGGCTCCAGCGGCGTCATCTCCTTCGTCATAAAGGGCGGACGTGAAACTGCCGTGAAGTTCATGGATTCTCTGAAACTCGCTTCAAACGAAGTCCATGTTGCCGATATTCGCACCTGCGTACTGCACCCCGCAAGCGAGACTCATAGGCAGCTAAGTGATGAACAGCTCGCTGCTGCCGGAATCGAGGCGGGAATGATTCGCCTCTCGGTCGGGCTTGAGGATATAGATGATATAATGGCAGACCTTAAAAACGCATTTGCCGAGGCAAAATAAAAAAGCCGAAACATCTATATCTATAAAGGTAAATATACAAAGTTAGACATATAAAACTACATATATAAAGCTATAAACATAAAAGTATAATAAGGATACATATATAAAAGGAAAGAAATAATAAAATGCCGCTTATAATACCGGATATGCTTCCGGCTTCGGAAGCATTGAAAAATGAGAATATATTTGTGATGAATAGAGCCAGGGCGCAGAACCAGGATATTCGTCCTCTCAAGATAGTGATTCTGAATCTTATGCCCACCAAGATTGCGACCGAGACTCAGCTCGCGCGCGTTCTCGCCAACAGCCCCCTGCAGGTGGAGATGAATCTGCTCACCATGGATTCCCATGAGACAACTCATACTTCACATGAGCATATGAAGTCGTTTTACAGCACATTGGAGCAGGTGAAACGCGAGTATTTCGACGGCATGATTATTACCGGTTCGCCTGTGGAGCATATGGAATTCGAAGATGTGGATTATTGGGACGAGCTCTGCGAAATATTTGAATTTGCAAAGACCCATGTCTACAGCAGTATGTTCATATGCTGGGGCGCACAGGCTGCCCTGCACCATTATTATGGAATAGATAAATATCCTTTGGACAAGAAGCTCTTCGGGGTATTTGAGCATAGGGTGGAGAGGCAGAAGAATCCGCTCATGCGCGGTTTTGACGAGATATTCTATGCGCCGCATTCGAGGCATACGGAGACGAGAAGAGAGGATATAGAAAAGGTCTCCGAGCTCAGAATTCTCGCTGCCTCAGAGAAGGCGGGGCCGCATATCATATCCACCGAAAACGGGCGGCAGATATTTGTACTAGGTCATCAGGAATACGATAGAGATACGCTGGCGGCGGAGTATTTCAGGGATTTGGGTAGGGGACTTGACATACAGATTCCCTGCAATTATTTCAGAAACGACAATCCTGAGGGCGAGATAATGTTCAGGTGGAGAAGCCACGCAAATCTGCTGTTCAGTAATTGGCTCAATTATTATCTCTATCAGGCAACGCCGTATAATTTGGACGATTTGAGAGAGGGCAGGGCGGACGCCTGGAGAGCTACCAGCGGAGAGGAATAGCCCCAGGAAGAAACAATCTTAGGGGGAATGACCTAGGGAGAAATACCCTAAGGCTGGAAGCCCTATTTGCCCTATTCATACATTATATCCAGATCGACGGCGCCTGAGATTCCGTCTATCTTACCCGTATTTGATGCCTGCCATATGCGGTGCGGACCCTTGTAGTCGGTCTGCTCCGCATAGTGGGCGAGCCAGACGGGTCTTTTGTCCGTATCTTTCCAAACCTTTTCGAGAAAATTAAGGCTACCGTAGAGCATACATTCATAGCCCGCTTTTTTTAGCTCGCCGGCGAACGCATCGTACATTTTATTCAGCGTGATGAAGCTCATCTCATAATGCTGAAACTCGCCGAAGTCCTCCCAATCGAAGGCGATAGGCAGT
>JAFWFU010000027.1 GCA_017515425.1 Mogibacterium sp. | reverse complement strand
TGTCAAAACTGAAATAAAAAAGACTTCTGATATGGCAAAGGTCGTATCAAAGTCTAAAGCTGCAACGAAGTTAGCTAAGGCGGGACCGGGAGCAATTGCAGCAGGCGTTAGTGTTGCTTTGGACTATAGAAGTGATACTAAGGCGGGGCTATCCACGAGCAAAAAAATGACAAATATGGCAGTCAATGCTGGATTCGCTGCTGCTGGGGTTGCTGTAGGATTGGCGGTCTCTGGACCAATAGGATTGGCGGCAGGTGCAATAATAATCGGACTCGAACTAGCATTCAGTGACGATATTAAGAAAGCTTGGAACAGTTTAGACTAGGTGCTTGAGATGAAAAATAATATAAAAACAATAAAGGATTTTGTAAGCTGTAATTGGTATCTTGATAGTATAAAAAGAGTTAAAAGGACGAGAGTAGCTGGGATAATCCTCTTGATTTTTGTTTCGGTATTATTCCTATGGATTGAGAGGAACGGAAATAATTATATAACTATTATTTTTGCTATACTTCTTTCATGGACGTGCATTATCATAGGTATTTTGTCGGAAAAGAGAGTAAGAAAAATACTATCAAAGGATCTCTCAGAAACTGAATTTTTAATTTCGAGAATTACACACGAATTAAATATACTTATATCCCTTGCTTTTGCATTCTTAACTCTTGTTTTTTTTAAATTTGGCGTATCGTTATTTTTAGTAAGCACAGGTATAATTGCGTCTTTATTAGCAACATCTTTTCTTGTTGCAATCTATGCTTTGAAAAAATGGACGGTACAGAACAATACAAATCCTACTATCTCAAAAAGCGGATGTGAAATTATATCCATTTACATGAGGTTAATGCAGGATGGGGGAACTAGGGCTGTTGGTATAATAGTTTTAATGTCTATATCCTCATATATAGATATATTTATACTGATAATGTTGCTATCAGTTATTATAGGAATGTGTTTTCCGTATTATTTTATAATTGTCTTACAACTCATACTTGCAAAAAATACGATTTAGAAACCCACTTGCCGCAAATTCCAATAAATGAAGTTAGAAACAAATAGTAGAAAATGCTGTTCCTATTCGAGTGATTAGATGACTGCCATGAAAAATAAAAATGATTATAGACTATAATGAACGCATGATACAATGATAATAATATGGCATGGAGGTTTGAAAAATGGACGACAAGATGAAACAGTTGGAAAAGTACAGGAAGATACGCAAGATGTTTAATCGTATAATAGCCCCGCTTATTGTAATAACAATTACTGCAATTCAATTCTATATGGATTGGTGGCAAGGACACTCTATTTCCAAAATGCAAACAAATACAATAGTTAATCTGGTTTTTAACATTATAAATGTAGTTATAATAGGCTTAATCTTACATTTTGTACTTAGAAATAAAGAAAAGAAGCTTGAAGAGGAGATAGGAGTTAAGTAGGTAGCCGCTTTAGTTGGAGTGCTTGGGCGGTTATTTTCTTGTAGAACTGCTATCTTTTGTTCAGATAGCGCGAGCCTGGGCGGGCTGTGGATTAGAGTAAGAAAGTTCAAGGGCGGGCGCAAACGAGCGCGCCCTAGCAAGGCAGTACAACATCTTTTAACAAGGAGAATGTCAACTTGACAAATGTAGGTTGCAGTATTTATAATCTGCTCAACCTACACTTTTTGTTTTTAATAATAAGTAGGTTGCAAGTAGAGGTTGATATGGCGAATGAAAGTGTACTTCAAATGGTGCTTTTGGAAGAGTATTCACGACTCTCCCGAATGATTGACGGAATCTACAAAGAACTACAGTCTTTGCCTAAAGGCTATGTATCAAAGAAGAAAATACGCGGCAGGGATTCGTTTTATTTGCAGTGGAGAGAAGGAGATAAGATTAAATCAAAATATATTTCCCAACAAGATGTTGAGATGCTGTCAGATATGGTAAGGCGCAGACAGGAACTTGAGAAGAATCTGCGTGCGAATAAGAGGGATATGAAAAGACTAGAGACGAGTCTCGGCAAGGATTTCATAAAGTCACATATTGCTGAACTCTAGTACCAAAGAGGATATATATGTCGATAAGAGAGAATCAGTGGAGAAAAGTTGTAGAAATATTGCAAAAGCTTGAAGAGACAGGATGTCTTGAACATATGATGTTAATAGGCTCGTGGGCGGATTATCTTTATTCTGCATCAGGCTTTCTGCCGGACTATGAGTCAAGAATAAGGACTCTTGATCTCGATTTTCTAATCTGCAATGCAAGAAAACCAAATCCACCTAAAGACGCGAGTGCGCTCTTCAAAGAATTAGGGTTCATTGTTGAGACAGACAGGATTACGGGTGTTACCAAGCTTTTCGATACAGCAACGGGGTTTGAAGTTGAGTTTTTGATTCAGATGCTTGGGAGTGGCACGGAAAGATATATGAAAACGAATCTCGGTGTTACAGCGCAGGCTATGAGAGAGTTCAGTATATTAGCCAATAATCGTATTGAGATATCTTATCTTGGAATGAAGGTAAGCGTGCCGAAGCCTGAAGCTTATATTATCAACAAGATGGTAATAAACGACGAAAGAAGCGAGTTCAAAGCTGATAAAGACAGAAGTACAATACTCAATATGTATCATCATATAGACAAGGAAGAATTTGAACGTATTAGAGAGGGGCTGACAAAGAAATACAAAAGCAGAGTCCAAGAATTCATGGATGAATTTATACAATCTTCTTGAGGCGGCGGTAGAGGAATACTGCGAGAGGCATTGAGGAAACAAGGACGGGCGCTGCGGCTCCTATTGAAGGTTGCTTAATGTTGATATGTGTTTATGCTATATGATGCAAATAAAGTATGCACGAAAATACGACATGAAGAAATATCTGCCGACAAAGTCCCGCAAGGAGCTTGAAAAAGAGATAGGAGCATAGCGCGAGCCTGGGCGGGCTGTGGATTAGAGCAAGAAAGTCCAAGGGCGGGCTGCAAACGAGTGCGCCCGTCTTTCTGAGTGGCAAACACATAAAAAACACATTTTCAAACACATATGTCTGTTGAAGAATGGGCTTGGTAAGTGTTATAATTTGTTGACCGCATGATGATCCTATATGGGGGCATTTTGCGAAGGCTGACTGATATACTCGGTTTGCCGAAAATTTACAATTTAATATAAACTTCTTAGTTTTATGAAGTTCTTGCGGATAGCAGGGGGCTGCCGTCGGATCCTGAAATAAAACAAATCACCAAAACATAACATAGGGAGGTAATTTGTTATGAGTAAAATCAAAGTAGGCGTAGCAGGATACGGTACAATCGGACAGAGACTTGCAGACGGAGTTGCCATGCAGGGAGATATGGAGCTCGTAGGCATTGCAGATCTCGCCCCCACATTATCGCTTCAGGCTCTCAGAGAAAAGGATATGATCGGTGCCAACGGCGTCGAGTACAAAGTTTATCTCGTAGACGGAGCGAACAAGGACGCATTCAAGGCTAAGGATATTCCCGTAGCAGGCACATTCGAGGAGCTTTGCAAGAATGTAGACGTTATGCTCGACTCCTCGCCGGGCGGAGTAGGCGCGAAGAACAAAGAGAACTACTATGAGAAATACGGCGTTAAGGCGATTTTCCAGGGCGGAGAGAAGAACTCCGTGGCTGACGTATTTTTCCACGGCTATGCCAATTACGAAGAGGGACTCGGACAGGATTATCTCAAGCTGACTTCCTGCAATACGACGGGTCTCATTCGTACAGTCGACTGCCTCGACCGTGAGTTTGGAGTCGGCAAGGTTGCAATCACTATCATTCGCCGTGTAGCAGACCCAGGAGATTATCACAGAGGGCTCACCAACGCGCTCCAGATGGACAAGGCACCGTCACATCAGGCGGTAGACCTTATGACAATCATGCCGCATGTAGAGGCTACAGGTATTTTGGTGCATACGCCTGTAACGCACGGACATATCATAACCGTGCTCGCTTCCGGCAAGGACGGAAAGAAGATTACAAAGGAAGAGGCTCTGGCGGCGTTCCAGAAACATCCGCGTATTCGCGTCGTGAGAATCGACGAAGGGTTCAGCGGGAATGCTTCCTTCTTTAAATATGGTCGCGATCTCGGAAACCGCAGGGGAGATATTTACGAAATCGGTCTCTGGGAGGATTCTCTCGTAGAGTCCGGAAATGACATCATGTATGCTATTCATATTCCGCAGGAATCCGTCACAATTCCTGAGACGATTGACGCTGTTCGCGCTCTGATGGGAGTTCAGAAAACCCGCGAAGAGGGAACTGCGGAGACCAACAAATACCTCGGCATTGGTAATTTTAAGAAATAGGACGATTGATAAATTAGGGGAGATGGGGGAATGCCCCCTCTCCCTAGTGTTTTCTTTTTTGAAAACGGGAAGGAGAGTAAATTGCGTTTCGGTATCTGCACATTAGATGAATTTAATCTAAAGGGTAAGACGGTGCTTTGCCGCGTGGACATGAATCAGCCTGTTGATTGGGAGAACGATTCCCTCAGGAGCACGGCGAGAATCGAGGCATGTGCGCCGACTTTAAAGGAAATCTCTGACGCCGGAGCCAAATTGGTCGTTCTGGCACATCAGGGAAGTGATATAGAATATGAGAATTTTTACAATACCAGACCTCATGCGAAGGTGCTCGAGGGGCTTCTCGGCAAAGAGGTTAAATGGGTGGACGACGTCTGCGGACCTGCCGCGCGAGAGGCTATCACAGCTTTGAATGAAGGAGAGGTGCTCCTTTTGGACAATGTGCGCTATTGCTCTGAGGAGCAGACGCTTTTCGAGATGAAGTTGAAACTCACGCATGAGGAGCAGGCTAAGACTCAGGTGGTTCAGAAGCTCGCACCGCTTGGCGACCTCTATGTCTGCGACGCATTCGCCGCCTCACATAGAGACCAGCCGACTCTCTGCGGATTTGAGCAGCTTATGCCCTCAGCCATGGGAAGGCTGTTTGAAAAGGAATATGTGGTAATCTCCGAGCTCATGGAGTCTCCCGACAAACCTTGCGTATTTGTGCTTGGCGGAGCGAAGATCTCCGACGCATTCATAATGATGGAGACGGTGCTCGGGAAGGGCGTTGCAGACAAGGTGCTCACAGGTGGGCTGGTCGGACAGATACTGCTGCATGGAATAGGCAAAGATGTCGGAAAGGGCAGCGTGGACTTCATCTATGCGAAGAATTACGAGGATTATATCCCCAAGGCGAAGGCTCTTTATGAGAAATACGCCGACAAGATAGTGCTTCCTGTGGATATTGCCTTTGTAGAGAACGGCGAGAGGAAGGAAGCTGCTGTCGGTGAGGCTATGGGTGAGATAAGCGCGGTGGATATTGGCGCTGAGACTATCAGACTCTATGAGGAGCATATTGCAAAGGCAAAGACGGTATTTGTCAACGGACCTATGGGAGTCTTTGAGCAGGAGCCGAGTGAGGCGGGCACGAAGGCTGTATTTGAGGCGTTAGCGGATACCGACGCCTATACGGTGGTCGGCGGCGGAGACAGCGTGACGGCTGCGAAGAAGTATAAGGTGACGGATAGACTCGGCTATGTCTGTACGGGCGGCGGGGCGCTTATCCGCTTCCTGACGGGCGAGGAACTGCCTGTGGTAAAGGCGCTTCGTCACGCAGGCTCAAAATTCGGAGCAGAGAAGTAGGAGAATTGTTTAGGAATGAAATTGGAATTCGGATTCGGGAATGGAATCCAAGAGGTAGTAGTGCCTGATAAAAACCTGATAGCCACTCTGAAAGCCAACGAAATGGAGCATAAGAGAAAAGGCGAGGACGCAGTCCGCTACGCCCTTGCACACCCTATCGGAAAAGGGCTGCTCAGAGACGAGGTGAATGCGGGAGAGAAGATAGCGATTATAACGAGCGACATCTCAAGACCCTTGCCGAGCTATGATGTCATACCTGCCGTGCTGGACGAGCTCTCGGCTGCGGGAGTTCCGGACGAAGATATAACCGTGGTGTTCGGGCTCGGCTCGCATAGAAAGCAGACCGAGGAAGAAATGCGTCACCTCGTTGGGGACGCGGTATTTGAACGCGTCAAATGCGTGGACTCCGAAGTTGATAACTGTGTTCATATGGGAGAGACGAAGAATGGGACGCCTGTTGACATCACGAGGTCGGTGGCTGAGGCTGACAGGCGTATTTGCCTTGGCAATATTGAGTTCCATTATTTCGCCGGCTATTCGGGCGGCGCCAAGGCTATAATGCCGGGCGTGTCTACGCCGGAAGCGATACAGGCAAATCACAGCATGATGGTCTCCGAAGATGCCTGCGCAGGTAGGCTCGAAGGAAACCCCGTGCGCGCGGATATTGAAGAGGCGGGTGAAAAGGTCGGAATCGACTATATAGTAAATGCGGTATTGGACGAGCACAAGAATATAGTCTATGCGGTCGCCGGTGATGTCGTGAAGGCGCATAGGGCAGGCTGCGAATACCTTGATAAGATGTACCGCGTTGAAATCCCCGAAAGGGCGGATATAGTAATCGTTTCTCAGGGCGGTGCGCCAAAGGACGCAAATCTATATCAGACGCAGAAGGCTCTCGACAATGCCAAGCACGCCGTCAAGAAGGGCGGAAGGATTATCCTGATTGGTTCGTGCAAGGAAGGGCTTGGCTCCGCGCATTTCGAGGAATGGCTCGTGAATGCGCCAACGGCGCATTCAATGATTGAAAGAATCGAGAGGCATTTTCAGCTCGGCGGACATAAGGCTGCGGCAATCGCCATGGTGCTTGAGAACGCGGATATTGACCTCGTATCCGATATGGAAGATGATTTTGTGCGAAGCATATTTTTAAACCCTCAGCCAAGTGCGCAAGAGGCGTTTGATGAGGCTTTTGAGAAATACGGCGAGGATGCGAGCGTGATAGCCATGCCGTTTGGCGGCGCGACATTGCCGATAGCAAGGGATTTATCTTTATGATTGTGAAATGATTGACAATCAATAATGTAAGGAATTATTAAAGAAAGGAAAATATACTTATGGACTATGCAAAGGAGTCGTTAAGACTGCATGAGGAATGGAAGGGCAAGATAGAGGTAATCTCCACCGTGCCCGTGGCTTCCAAGGAAGATTTGTCCTTGGCTTATACGCCGGGCGTGGCTGAGCCCTGTCTCGAAATTCAAAAGGACGTGGAAAAGTCTTACGACTTGACGCGCCGCCACAATCTCTGTGCCGTTATCACGGACGGAACCGCCGTGCTCGGTCTCGGAGATGTTGGACCTGAGGGCGGTATGCCCGTAATGGAAGGCAAATGCGTACTATTTAAAGCTTTTGGCGGAGTGGACGCATTTCCTCTCTGCGTAAAGACGCATGATGTAGACGAATTTGTAAATGCGGTTTATCTGATTTCGGGCTCCTTCGGCGGAATAAATTTAGAGGATATTTCGGCTCCTCGCTGTTTTGAGATAGAGCGTAAGCTCAAGGAAAAATGCGATATTCCAATCTTCCATGACGACCAGCACGGAACTGCCGTAATCACGCTTGCCGGGCTTACAAATGCCATGAAGATTACGGGCAAAAAAAAGGAAGATGTGAAGATTGTAACATCTGGAGCCGGAGCTGCCGCCATTGCTATCGTTAAACTGCTGCTGTCATCAGGATATAAAGATGTGGTTATGTGTGACCGCAAGGGCGCTATCTATGAGGGAAGAGACGGTTTGAATTGGATTAAGGAAGAAATGGCGCAGATGACGAATAGGGAGAAAAGAAGCGGCAGCCTTGCGGAAATGCTGGTGGGCGCCGACGTATTCATCGGCGTTTCGGCACCGGGGCAGGTTACGACGGAAATGGTAAAGACGATGAATAAAGATGCAATCATCTTCGCCTGCGCGAATCCGACGCCGGAGATATTCCCGGATGAAGCGAAGGCGGGCGGCGCCGCTGTTATAGCCACGGGAAGAAGTGATTTCCCAAATCAGATTAACAATGTGCTTGCATTCCCGGGCATTTTCCGCGGAGTATTCGACAGCAGGGCTAAGGAAATCAACGAGGAAATGAAGATTGCGGCTGCGGAGGCTCTGGCGGGGCTGATTCCGGACGATAAGCTTTCGGCGGATTATATAATCCCTGAGGCGTTTGACCCTGCGGTGGGACCTGCAGTTGCAAAGGCGGTCGCTGAGGCAGCAAGAAGGACGGGCGTCGCGAGAATATAAAAACGGTAAAAATGTTAGCATAGTATTAGTGTAATCATCAGGAGGAGAGATATGACCACAAAGGAGTTAGAAAAATTTGCTCTGGAGATAAGGCTTGCTACAGTTGAATGTATCAAGTCCAGAGGATTCGGACACATAGGCGGAAGCCTCTCCGTATGTGACGCATTGGCAGTTCTTTACGGAGAAATCATGGACGTGGATCCGAAAAACCCAAAGAAACCGGATAGAGACAAGCTGGTAAGCTCAAAGGGACATGCGGGCCCTGCGGTATATGCGACGCTCGCACTCAAGGGATTCTTCCCAAGAGAAGAGCTCCTTACTCTGAACCAGCCGGGAACTAATTTCCCGTCACATTGCGATATGAACAAGACTGTGGGAGTGGATATGACTACGGGTTCTCTCGGACAGGGAACTTCCGAGGCTGTAGGTCTCGCGCTTGGAGACAGGCTCCAAGGCAGAGACTGCAAGACGTATCTCCTTGTAGGTGACGGAGAGGCTAACGAAGGACAGGTTTGGGAAGCCGCAATGTTTACGGCAGCTAAGAAGCTGACGAACCTCGTATGGCTCGTCGATTGGAATAAGAAGCAGCTTGACGGATATGTTTCGGATATACTTGAGCCTTTTGACTTCGAGGAGAAGTTCAGAGCGTTCGGATTTGACGCCTGCACTATTGACGGAAATGACGTGACGCAGCTCAAAGCAGCACTGTCGAAGGAGCCGACAGACAAGCCGATTGCCATTATCCTCGACACCGTGAAGGGCAAGGGCGTGTCCGAGGTCGAGAAGGCTGCGGGCAACCACTCCATGACCGTGGCAGCCGAAGTGTTTGACGCTTGGATTGAAGAGATTAAGGGCAATCTGAATGCCCTGGAAGCATAGGGAGGTGCAGGCAGATGAAGATTGTATACAACGGAGAAAAAGATTCTCGTCAATTTAAGAATATTATCGGGGAGACTGTCG
Source organism: Mogibacterium sp. (assembly GCA_017515425.1). Taxonomy (GTDB): domain Bacteria; phylum Bacillota; class Clostridia; order Peptostreptococcales; family Anaerovoracaceae; genus Crickella. Next base: position 24,085 of record JAFWFU010000027.1, on the reverse strand, counting down.
AGGCTCTCCTAAAGGAAGATGATAAAGTCGTATGGCTTGACGCCGACCTCATGGGTTGCAGCGGAACAAACAAGATTGATGACGCTCGCGTTATTAACTGCGGTATCGCAGAGGCTAATATGGCAGGAATTGCGGCGGGGCTTTCCGCTTCCGGAATGAAGCCTTATGCTCACAGCTTCGGGCCTTTCGCTTCGCGTCGCTGCTTCGACCAGGTATTTTTGGCAGCAGGCTATGCGAACAACCCAATAACAATGATTGGAACAGACCCGGGGATTACGGCTGCATTTAACGGCGGAACTCATATGCCTTTCGAGGACGTCGCGCTTTACCGCGCACTGCCGGGAGCAACGATTTTCGACATAACTGATGTGCCAATGCTCGTCGACGCTCTTAAAAAAGCCAAGGATATGCCGGGCGTTAAATATATCAGGGTTCCGAGGAAGGACTCCTATCAGGTTTATGCGGACGGCACGAAGTTCACACCCGGAGAGGCGGTTGTGCTTCGCGAAGGAAAGGACGGAGTTATCGTTGCAAGCGGTATCATGGTGCATGAGGCGCTTCAGGCTGCCGAGGCTCTGGCAAAGGACGGGATTGAGATGACGGTTATTGACCCAATAACAATCAAGCCGCTCGACGTCAAGACGATTCGCGAATATGCCGAAAAGATGGGCATGGTGGTAGTTGCTGAGAACCACAATCGCATTGGCGGACTCACATCAGCCGTTCAGGAGGCTGTATGCGGACTGCCGCTGAAATTCGGATATGTGGCGGTAGAGGACGAGTTCGGCGAGGTCGGGCCTCAGGACTATCTGCGTAAGAGATTTGACCTTACGTGCGACCATATCGCAGAGGTCGTAAAAGGGCTTAAATAGCGAGAAGCCGAGCATGGGATTGAGCGTGGTATCAATCGCGGTATTGAGCGCAATCTTAGGAGTGGTCTCGAGCGCAATCCCAATAAATAATTTTAACTGTAAAACAGGCAGCAATTAGCAAAATAATAAATATATGAGGAGAATATGCAATGGGTATGTTCAATGAAAAGGAAGTGCATCTCGGAATAGCACCGATTGGCTGGTGCAACGACGATATGCCGGAGCTGGGCGGGGAGAATACCTTCCAGCAGATAGTAAGTGAAATGGCATTGGCGGGCTTTACGGGCTGCGAGATCGGAAACAAATATCCGACTGACCCGGTGGAGCTTAAAAAGGCGCTGGATCTGCGCGGCATGAGGATTGCCAGCCGCTGGTATTCATCATTTATTATTACAAGACCGATTGAGGAAGAGGAAAAGGACTTCATAGCCAATTTGGATTTCCTGGCTGCGGTAGGCGCAAATCGCATTAACGTCAGCGAGCAGAGTTATTCCATTCAGGGCAAAATGGAAGTTCCCATTCTCACGGGGAATAATAAATATATTATGAATGACGAGGAGTGGGATATTTTCTGCAAGGGGCTGAACCATCTCGGCAGGATCGCCAAAGACCGCGGATTTAAGCTCTGTTTTCATCATCATATGGGCACTGTCGTTCAGACGAGCGAGGAGACTGACCGCATGATGTCGAATACAGATCCCGATCTCGTATTCCTCTGCTATGATACGGGGCATTTCACCTTCGCCGGCGAAGATCCTCTGACTATGCTCAAAAAATACTCAGACCGCATAGGTCATGTTCATCTCAAGGATATGAGGCTTCCTGTCGTTGAAGAGGTCAGAAAGAATGAGATGAGCTTTTTGCAGGCGGTAAGAAGCGGTGCGTTCACCGTGCCGGGAGACGGAGATGTGGACTTTGATCCAATCTTCAAGGTGCTGGCTGACGCAGGCTATAGTGGTTGGCTTTTGGTAGAGGCGGAGCAGGATCCGGCAAAGGCTAATCCATTGGAATACGCCATGAAGGGACGCGCGTATATCCGCGAGCATACGGGACTGTAATCGTTCATACGGAAAGCAACGAAAGCAAAGAAATCAGAGAAAGCAGAGATAGCAGAGATAGCAGAGAAAGGAAAGCGATATATGAGTTCATATATTGAAAAGAATGATTTAAAGCAGGGCTATAATGTCTATATCGACAGCGACGCGGATGACCTCGGTACGCTGATGGACGTGGGACTCCTGATTATGGAAGAGGGTGATGTCTGGACTTACTGTGAAGCCGAAAAGGAAGTGGCTCTTCTCCTCTTTGAAGGGAATGTCGTTTACGAATGGGACGGCAAGAGCCTTGAGGCGGACAGACCGAACTCATTTCATCACGAGGCGTATTGCCTGCTGGCAAGCTGCGACACGGAGATTAAGATTAAAGCGAAGGCGCATAGCGAGATCTACGTTCAGGCTACCAAGAATACGAACAAATATGAGTCGGTCATGTATACACCCGAGACTGTGCAGGTGCAGCACGCGGGCTCAAACGGAGAGCTCATGGGCTGTATGCAGAGGGAGATCAAGACCTTCTTCGACTACGACAATGCGCCGTTTTCCAATATGGTGCTCGGAGAGGTTCTGAACTATCCGGGTAAATGGTCGTCATATCCGCCACATCACCACCCGCAGCCTGAGGTTTATTTCTACAGATTTGATGAGCCGCAGGGCTTCGGAGCGGGCTTTGCGAACGGGGAAATCTTCAAGACCACGCATAACGGAATGATTGCGATTACCGAAGCATTCCACTCGCAGACGGCTGCACCGGGATATGCCATGTGCTATGCGTGGGGTATAAGACATCTTGAGGGCGACCCGTGGAAAAAGACCCGTATTGACGATAAGGAGCATGAATGGCTCTGGAAGGACGACGCGAACGAGCATATCTATCCGAATAAATAAAAGCTTACTGAGGAGGTAGGAAAATGAAAACCGTATGTTTGACAATGGCACAGGCATTGGTTCGCTTCATGGAAAACCAATATCTGTCCTATGACGGAAAAGAAGTCCGTTTTGTAAAAGGCGTGTTTATGATTCCGGGACATGGAAATGTGCTGGGGCTCGGACAGGCATTGACACAGGAGGCTAAACACCTTGAGATTTACCAAGGAAAGAATGAGCAGGGCATGGCTCAGGCGGCTGTTGCCTTCGCTAAGCAGATGAAGCGCAAGCAGATTTTCGCCTGCACATCATCGGTAGGTCCGGGAGCTGCCAATATGGTTACAGCCTGCGGAACTGCGACTGCGAATAATATCCCGCTGCTCGTACTGCCGGGAGATACATATGCCTGCCGTCAGCCGGATCCCGTGCTGCAACAGGTGGAGCAGCTACAGTCCATGGCGATTACGACGAATGACGCATTCAAGGCGGTTTGCCGTTATTGGGACAGGATCGTAAGACCTGAGCAGCTTATGAGTGCTATGCTCAACGCTTTCAGAACTCTGACAGACCCTGCAAATACGGGCGCAGTATGTATCGCAATCCCGCAGGACGTAGAGGGCGAGGCGTATGACTATCCCGAGTCCTTCTTCGCTAAGCGCGTATGGACGCTCGATCGCCGCGCACCACAGGCGGAGGTGCTCGAACAAGCGGCAGTGGCGATTAAGAATGCGAAGAGACCTATCCTCATCTGCGGTGGCGGTGTTCGCTATTCAGAGGCGCATGAGGAGTTTGTGAAATTTGCCGAGAAATTCAATATTCCGTTCGGTGAGACTCAGGCGGGAAAATCCGCAGTTGTTTGGACTCACCCGCTCAACCTCGGAGGCATTGGTGTTACGGGCTGCTCTGCGGCAAACGAAATCGCAAAAAAGGCAGACCTCATTATCGGTGTTGGCACCAGGTATACGGATTTCACGACGGCTTCGCGCTGGCTCTTCAAGGAAACTGCCAAATTCGTAAACATAAATATCAGTCAGTTCCAGGCTCTGAAGCTGGACGCCGTTCCGGTATTCGCTGACGCTAAGGTGGCTCTTCCGGAGCTCGCCAAGCTTCTCAAGGGCTATAAGGCAGGCTATAAGGATGAGATTAAGAAGGCTCGCGACAAATGGGCGAAGGAGCTCGACAGGCTGGATAATTTCAAATACAAGAATACCAAGACTTGGAAGGCGATTGTGCAGGACGAGAATATGGACTCCGCACATAGATTTGCCGAGGATTTAAATGCAGAGCTCACCCAGACAGAGGCGCTAGGGCTTATCAATGCAATGATTAACCCGGAAGATGTCGCAATCGGTGCTTCGGGCTCGCTCCCGGGGGATATGCAGAGAATGTGGCGTCCGAATGCCGTCGATACCTATAATATGGAATACGGATATTCCACCATGGGATATGAGGTTTCCGGTGCGCTTGGCGTCAAGCTCGCCGTGGGAGATGCCAAAGAGGTCTATTCGTTCGTGGGTGACGGAAGCTTTAATATGATGCATAGTGAGCTTCTGACCGCCGTTCAGGAAGGAAAGAAAATAAATATCTGCCTCTTCGACAATGCAAGCTTCGGCTGCATAAACAATTTGCAGGTGGGTCATGGCAACAAGACGCTCGCGACGGAAATGCGTTATCGCACCAAGTCGGGACTCACGGGCAAATTTATGAATGTTGACTATGCCAAGGTGGCGGAGGGCTATGGCTGCAAGAGCTATTCGATTCGAACATTGGAAGAACTCACCGCGGCACTGATAGATGCCAAGAAGGTGAAAAATCAGCCGGTGCTCTTTGACATCAAGGTTCTGCCTAAGACCATGACGGAGGGCTATGGCGCGTGGTGGCGCTGCGGAGATACGGAGGTCTCCAATCTTCCTGGAAACAGAGCGGCATATAAGGATATGCTCGAACACCTGAAAACAGCGCGCAAATACTAATAAGAATCTTTATGGAAAACATACAGAAAGGATTTACAATGGATAAAGAACTTAAAATCGGAATTGTCGGCTGCGGTGCGATAGGCAAAGACCATTGCAGACGTCTTATCAACAATATCGCCGGTTGCACTGTGGTGGCGGTCAGTGACTATGTGGCGGAGGCAGCGGACGAAACAGCCGCAGCTTACGGAATAAAATCATACGGAAACGACTGCGACGGCATGATTAAAGACCCGGACGTAGAGGCGGTAGTCATCACGTCAATCGACCCGACTCACCATGACTATGTTATGAAAACGCTGGCTGAGGAGAAGTGGTGCTTCTGCGAAAAGCCGCTCTCGCAGAACGCGAAGGACTGCGAGGAAATCATGGCAAGGGAACAGGAGATAGGCAAGAAACTCGTGCAGGTAGGCTTCATGCGCCGCTATGATACGGGCTATGCGGAGATGAAGAGGATAATCGACAGCGGAGAGATTGGCAAGCCGCTCCTCATCAAAGCCGCTCACCGCAATGTATCACAGGGCCCCGGATTTAAAACCGAGAACGGAATTACCAATGTGGCTATTCACGAGCTCGACATCTGCCGATGGCTCCTCGGTGACGAGTATGAGGACGGACAGGTGGTAAGGGTGCGTCAGTCGTCAAATTCAAAGGAATACGACAATCCGCAGGTGGTTCTCCTCAGAACGAAGAACGGCTGCTTCATAGATGTAGAGGTGCAGGTCGCCGATGGCTATGGCTATGATATTCAATGCGAGGTCGTCTGCGAGAACGGAACGGTGAAGCTCCCAGACCCGTATGCGGTAGTCAGAAGATCCCGTCCGGATCCAAACAGGCTGCCGGGAGAGAATATGCCTATCATGGTCGATTGGAAGGATAGATTTATCGACGCATATGATATTGAGTTTACGGATTGGGTGAATGCGATACATGAAGGTGCTCTGAGAGGGCCTTCCTCATGGGACGGATATGTCGCCTGCGTAGCGGGAGACGCCCTGAACGCATCGCGCGGCACATCAGAGTTCAAGAAAATCGACATGATTGAAAAACCCGAGATGTATAAATAAAGAGGCATTATGAGACTTGGTATAAAGACCTGCACGCTGGACATGAGCTTTGACGATATGCTCAGATTCTGCGCAGGGCAGGGAATAGAAGCTTTGGAAATAGGGACAGGTAATTGGTCGGCGGCGCCTCATATTGACCTGGATATGATGATTAAAAGCGAAGCCGCAAGAGACGAATGGCATGGAAAGATTAAGGACGCGGGGCTCGAGCTCTGCGCCCTTAATTGCTCTGGCAATCAATTAGCCTATGAGAGCGATTGGAATATCATGCTGAAAACATTTGAGCTGGCTGAGAGGCTCGGAGTCAGAACTGTCGTTATGATGAGCGGGCTTCCTGTGGGCTGCCCCGGCGATAAGACTCCCGTATGGGTTACGGGCTCCTGGCCGCCTGAAGTCCTTGATGTTTTAAAATATCAATGGGAAGAGGTGGCAATCCCTAAATGGAAGGAGATAGTCGCTGTCGCCAGGGATAGAGGTATAGAAAAGATAGCTCTTGAAAATCACGCGCAGCAGCTCGTCTATAACCCCGAGACATGCCTTCGCCTCAGAGACGCCGCAGGCGATTCCCTTATCGGCATGAACCTCGACCCTTCTCATCTCTTTTGGATGGGCGGAGATCCCATTGAGGCGGCTCGGGTTTTGGGAGAGGAAGGCGCACTCTATTATGTCCACGGAAAGGATTCGAGACCCGAGCGCCGATATATCGGCGTGAACGGGATAATGGATACAAAGGGCATTGAGGAGTATGCGAAGCGCTCATGGAACTATGTGGCTGTCGGCTGCGGGCATGATGTGCTCTGGTGGAAGGAATTCGTCTCGGTCCTTCGCATGAGCGGTTATGATGATGTCATCTCTCTCGAAATGGAAGACTTGACAATGCCCATGTTGGACGGACACCTTACATCTATCAAAGTCCTAAAGGAAGCAATGGTAATCTAGGCAGATTAACCAGCCGAAAAACTATTCTAAAGAATAACTTTCCAAAAGGATAACCCTCATGGGAGTATTTAAAGTAAAAAGTGAATTTGCGCCGACGGGCGACCAGCCGCAGGCGATTAAGAGGATTGCGGACGGCATACTTGCGGGCAGGCAGGCACAGACCCTAATGGGTGTGACGGGTTCCGGCAAGACGTTTACCATGGCAAAAATTATCGAGGCTGTGCAGAAACCGACGCTTGTGATTTCACATAATAAGACATTGGCGGCTCAGCTTCATGGAGAGTTCAAGGAGTTTTTCCCCGACAATGCCGTGGAATATTTCGTATCATATTACGACTACTATCAGCCGGAGGCTTATGTGCCCTCGACGGATTTGTATATAGAAAAGGACGCGGATATAAATGACGAGATTGACAAACTGAGGCATTCGGCGACTGCGGCTCAGCTTGAGAGGCGTGATGTCATCATAGTTGCCTCGGTTTCCTGTATATACGGACTCGGAAGCCCTTCGTCCTACCGGAACCAGCTCATTAGCCTGAGACCCGGCATGGAGATGGACAGAATGAGCCTGATGAGGAGGCTTACGGATATTCAGTATAATCGGAATGATATGGACTTCGCGAGGGGGACTTTCCGCGCGCGCGGGGATATTGTGGACATCTATCCGGCAGGCGGGGAGAATGCGGTCAGAATCGAGATGTTCGGCGACGAGATAGAGAGCATTAGAGAGATTGACCCTCTCACGGGCGAGGTGACGGGCGTCAGAACACATATCGCTATATTCCCGGCGAGCCACTATGTTACGAGCAAGGAAGATATGCAGATGGCGGTGGCTTCGATTAGAGAGGAGCTGTCGGAGAGGCTCGCGTGGCTGCGCGCGAACGGGAAGCTGCTGGAGGCTGAGAGGCTGGAGCAGCGCACGAATTACGATATAGAGATGATGATGGAGATAGGAAGCTGCAAGGGAATTGAGAATTATTCGAGGCATATCAACTTCCTGAAACCTGGTGAAAGACCCTATACGCTGCTTGACTATTTCCCTGACGGCGATTTCCTGACGATTATTGATGAGTCGCACGCCATGCTGCCGCAGCTTCGCGCGATGTATAATGGCGACCGATCGAGAAAGGAATCGCTGGTGGAATACGGATTCCGTCTGCCCTCGGCATTCGACAACAGACCGCTCAAATTCGATGAGTTTACGAAGCTAACCAATCAGACGGTATATGTTTCGGCAACTCCCGCAGCATACGAGCTCGAGAAATCGAGTGGCATTACCGCAGAACAACTGATAAGACCGACGGGGCTGCTCGACCCTAAGATAGAGGTCAGACCCGTGGAGGGGCAGATAGACGATTTAATCGGAGAGATTTACAGGACTGCTGACAAGGGTGAGCGCGTGCTCGTCACCACTCTCACCAAGAGAATGGCGGAGGATTTGACGAAGTTCCTGCAGGGCGAAGGTATCAAGGTAAGGTATCTGCATTCCGAAATTGATAATTTTGAGAGGCTGGAGATAATACGCGACCTGCGTATGGGAAAATTTGATGTGCTGGTGGGTATCAACCTCCTCAGAGAAGGGCTGGATTTGCCGGAGGTATCGCTTATTGCGATACTTGACGCGGATAAGGAAGGCTTCCTCAGGACGGAGACTTCGCTGATACAGACCGTCGGGCGTGCCGCGCGTAATGCGGACGGGCGCGTAATCATGTATGCGGATAAGATAAGCAAGGCGATGAGGGTCTGCATTGATGAGACGGCGAGGCGTCGTGCGGCTCAGGCTGAGTATAACAAGGCAAATGGCATAGTGCCTAGGACTATCGTCAAGCCGATTCGTGAGATTGCGAGAGCTACGAGCGAGTATGTGGGTGAGCGTGACTTTAAGGACGCGAAGAGCATGACGGCTTCCGAGCTTCGTGATACTATCAGAGAGGTGGAGAAGAATATGAAGGAAGCCGCGAAGCAACTTGACTTCGAACGGGCGGCTGAGCTCCGCGACGTGCTCTTTGAACTCCGCGCCAGCAAAAGAGCCTAGCAGAGGATTAAAATCCCTACACAATTCGCCGTGCAAGGTGTATAATTGCGCGGTATAAAATTTAAGGAGGAACCGATATGGCAACAGTATATGATTTTACGGTAAAGGATAGAATGGGTAACGATGTGGAGCTTAGCTCGTATGAGGGCAAGGTGCTGCTTATTGTGAACACGGCGACGGGTTGCGGATTTACTCCGCATTATGAGCCTCTGGAAGCGATGTATAAAGAACTCAGGGATCAGGGTTTTGAAATTCTTGATTTCCCTTGCAATCAGTTCGCCAACCAGACGCCGGGTACAGATGATGAAATTCACGAATTCTGCACCTTGAAATTCGGAACGGAATTCCCGCAGTTTACAAAGATAGAGGTCAACGGTGATGACGCTGAGCCACTCTTTGCATTCATGGCAACGGAGAAACCTTTTGAAGGCTTCGGAAAAGGGCTTAAGAACGCAGCCTTGAAAAAGTATGCAGACGCTAACAATGCGAAGTTCGGCGACAAGGCTTATATAAAGTGGAATTTCACCAAATTCCTGATTGACCGTCAGGGAAATGTAATCTCCAGATTTGAACCCACAGTGGATATGGATGAAGTAAAAGCGGCTGTACTATCCGAGCTGGAGAAATAAATCATGGACAATCAGGACAACCGCAGCCGGATAATAATAAGAACCAGCGTCATTGGCATCTTGGCGAATATTTTCCTCTCTGCGTTTAAGGTAGCGGTCGGCATGGCGTCGAATTCTATCGCTATCGTTTTGGATGCGGTCAACAACCTCTCGGACGCTGCAAGCTCTGCAATCACCATTGTAGGCACGAAGCTGGCGGGCAAGGAGCCGGATAGAAAACACCCCTTCGGCTACGGCAGGGTCGAGTATCTGAGCGCAATGGTAATTTCTATGCTCGTTCTTTATGCAGGAATTACAGCCCTCGTGGAGTCGGTGAAGAAAATCATCAATCCCGACAAGCCGGACTACAGCGTGGCGACTCTCGTGATTGTAGCGGTTGCCGTTGTGGTCAAGATTATACTTGGAAGATATGTGAAGCGCGTCGGCGAAAAGGTGAATTCGGATTCTCTGGTTAATTCGGGCGAGGACGCGACTTTGGACTCGGTGATATCTGCTTCTACCCTCGTTGCGGCAGGGATATATTTGAGTCTTCGAATCTCGCTCGAGGCATGGCTCGGCGCGGTTATAGCCTTGGTCATCATAAAGGCGGGAGTCGATATGCTCGGCGATACGCTGTCGAAAATTCTCGGCGAAAGGGTGGATGCCGAACTCGCCAGAAATATCAAGGCGACGATAGGCAGCTATCCTGAGGTCAGCGGCGTATATGATTTAGTCATGCATAATTATGGCCCGGACTCGCACAATGGCTCTGTTCATATTGAAGTGCCGGACACGCTCTCTGCTGACTATGTGGATAAACTCATTCGCAAAATCACGCTCGACGTTCTGGCGCAGCACAACGTCCTTCTTACTGCTATCGGGGTCTATTCTGTCAATACGAAGGATCCGGAGTCGGTGGCGGTCAGGGAAAAGGTGCATGCGGTAGTAACGGAGCATCCGTATATCCTTCAGATGCATGCCTTCTACCTAGATAAGGTGGAAAAGACGCTGAGGTTTGATATCGTCATCAGTTTTGATGCGGAAGATCGAAAGCAGGTATTCCAAGAGGTTTGCGAAAAAGTTCAGAAGCTCTATCCCGGATACACGCTGCAAGTGGCGATGGACACCGATTTCAGCGAAGACCTTGAGACGAGAAGCTGATTATGATAATTAGATAAGGCGGGCAGCGCGAAATGCTGCTCGTTTTATTATATTGACAGAGGTTATCATATATGATAACCTTCGACCAAGTTACCATATATGATAACTTAGCGGCGCTTTAGTATTATCTAAAGGTGTGGAATGCGAGGCTGAAGACGAACGATGACGGGGGTTGAAAGATGAAGACTGACGATAGCAAGAGCCGAAAATCGAAGATGAATGATATCAGGAGTGAAAAGTCGAAGACGAACGATAGAAAGAGTCAGAAATCGAAGCTGAACGATAGCAAGAGCCAGAATAGGAAAGAGAAGCGGAACGAGCCTGATTCAAGCAGTTTTCGCTACAAAGTTGCCAGGGAACTCGCCGTAGAGCGCATGATGAGTCAGGTTAGTCAGGAGGAGCTGGCTGAACGTTTGGGTACGCAAAAATCCAGCGTTTCCAGAATAGAGAGCGGCAAGCAAAACCTAACGCTCGACTATGTCGACGATATTGCCTATGCGCTCGGCAAGGAACCTGTGATGATGCTTAGAGAGATTCTCGAATTGGAATACGGCGACTATTCAAGATATTGCCTAAAGATATATGATGAGACACTTCTTGAGTTTTCCATGGAGAGAACGCCAAGCCTTAAAATAGAAATCCTAAAGGTGAATGAAAAACGTAAGGAAGTTTTTCCGCTCGATTTGGAACTGACCCCGCAGGGTATTATGAACTGGCTTTCTCACCGCACTATTCCCAAACATCGTGAAAAGGTGGGGGATATTCTCGATTCTTTGGGAATCTCAAAAGGAGACATTAAGGGAATTATTGACGTCTGCATGGGTCTCTCTCTTAATGACAGCTATTGGGTGCCACAGAAATCATTAGAAAAAACCTATGCGGAAATGAATCTCTACGAAAATGAGTTTTCGGGCGCGCTTGCCCTGATAGCCTATACGGGCAACTATATGGGATTGGAAAAGAAACTCAGAACAACTCCCGAATTAACGACAGGCGGAATGCTCCGTAAGGCGTGGAGATTTTTCGGACTTGATAATATATGGCTGTATAAAGGAGGGACATTTGGCTTCGCAAATTCCGGCAACGAGCCATATTCGGAACATTATGCCGCACAGGTGGCAGAGAGAATGGGTATAAATGCAATACACTATGATATTGAAAACTGGCAGGGAATACTTGCATCTAAGTGTAAGCTTTTTACCGATATAGATACCGCATATATCCCAATAGGAAGAGTCGTTACGGAGGGAGGTATCGATGCAGTTTTGGACTATTACAAAAACCAAGGAGAATCTTTCTATGAGCAGCTCGTGGATATGCTTGTATTCGACGCGGTCATCATCAACGAAGACAGGCACTATGGCAATTTCGGTGTGCTGAGAGACAATAAGAGCGGGAAGATAATTGCGCCTGCTCCCGTCTTTGATAACGGAGTATCACTGCTTTGTTACGCAATGAAGGATGATTTTGAGGAAAACAAACTGAAAAAATATATCGGAGAGAGAACCAATCCATACGGGTATGATAATCAATTCATCCCGCTTGCCAAACGCATAATGGGTAAGAGGCAGAGGAATATGCTCAGAAAACTCATCAATTTTAAGTTCGAGGACAGCGATGTATCGGCGTTTCCGCGCTGGAGGATAGAGGCGCTAGAGGAAGTGGTGCAGGAACGCGTCGCAGAGCTGTTGAAATAAAAAGATCCTTCGACTTCACTCGGGATGACAGACCTGCCATTCTGAGTGACCGTGCCTTAGTGCGCCCAGTCGAAGAATCTTTAGTAAGCGTTCGGGATTATTAAAGGGCAATATTGTTATTGCTCTTTAATAATGTAAATAGTAGAATAGCCTTCATGGACAAGAAGATAGTAATAAAAGGTGCGAGAGAGCACAATCTGAAAAATATTGATGTAAGCATACCGAGGGACAAAATGGTGGTGCTGACGGGACTTTCGGGCTCGGGTAAATCCTCACTTGCCTTTGATACGATATATGCAGAGGGGCAGAAGAAATACGTTGAATCCCTCTCTTCATATGCGCGTCAGTTTCTCGGCTTGATGAAAAAGCCTGATGTGCAGTCGATAGAGGGGCTTTCGCCTGCTATCAGCATAGACCAAAAGACCACAAATAAAAACCCGAGGTCTACAGTCGGAACGGTTACCGAGATTTACGATTATCTGAGACTCCTCTATGCGAGGATAGGAATACCGCATTGCCCTATCTGTGGGCGCGTGATAGAAAGCCAGAGCATAGACAGCATAATAGAAAATATCCAAAGCCATGAAGAGGGTACGAGGCTCACCGTATTCGGCCCCGTGATACGCGGCAGGAAGGGTGAGCATAAATCCGTTATCGACAGAATTCGCCGCGACGGATACACGAGAGTCAGAGTTGACGGAGAGATAAAGAGACTCGACGAGGACGAAATCAGGCTTGAAAAGAACAACAAGCATAATATTGATATAGTCATTGATAGGATAGTTCTGCGCGAGGACAATAGAAGCCGAATTGCCGAAGCCTTGGAATTAGCCATTAAGGAAGGCGAGGGTATTTGCAATGTCCTCTTCAATCCCCCGAAGCCCGAAGGCGGCAAGAAAGGCGGGCAAAGCGAGACAGAGCAGACTTATTCCACTATGCTCTCATGCCCTGAGCATGGCGTCAGCATGGAGGAAATGGAGCCTCGCATGTTCTCCTTTAACGCGCCATACGGCGCCTGCGAGAATTGCAGCGGGCTCGGATTTACGCTGAGGATTACGGACGAGGCTGTCGTCAGCGATCCGAATAAAAGCCTTCTCGACGGCGCAATGGGGAATGTTTTTTCCTCGCTCGACGCTATGGGCTGGAGTCGTCATATGCTGAATACCCTGGCTATAGACCACGGCACGGATCTCTCCATTCCATACAAGGATCAGCCGGAGGCTTTCATTGATGAGCTGCTCCACGGCACGGGAAGCCGCAAGATTAAATACACATATACGAGCAAGGCAGGCAGGGTCTCTCATATGAATCACACATTTGAGGGAGTCATACCGAATTTAGAGCGTCGCTGGGGAGAGACCAATTCGGACTATATAAAGGAAAAAATCAGCGATATGATGACCGAAGAGGAATGTCCCGTCTGCAAGGGAAAGAAGCTGAAAGATACGGTACTTGCGGTTACTGTCGGCGATAAGAATATCATAGATCTGACCGACCTCTCCGTCGTGCAGGCGATAGAGTTTTTTGACGAACTTGACGATAAACTCAGCGATAGAGACAGGAAGATAAGCGAGATGGTCACCAAGGAGATTAAGTCGAGGCTCAGATTTCTCAAGAATGTCGGTCTCGGTTATCTCACTCTGTCACGAACGGCGTCCACTCTTTCCGGCGGAGAGTCCCAGCGCATACGCCTGGCGACTCAGATAGGTTCGGGGCTCGTCGGGGTTCTCTATATATTAGATGAGCCGTCCATAGGGCTGCACCAGAGCGATAACGACAAACTCCTCGCTTCGCTTAGGAGCCTTACGGATATGGGAAACACGCTTATAATAGTCGAGCATGACGAAGATACCATGTATGCGGCGGATCATATCGTGGATATTGGTCCCGGCGCAGGGGTAAACGGCGGCGAGCTTGTCTGTCAGGGCAGCGTGAATGAGATTAAGAAATGCAAGAAGTCGATCACCGGTCAGTATCTCTCCGGCAAGAGGCGTATTGAGGTGCCCGAAAGCCGCCGCGCGGGCAGCGGTGAATACCTTGAAATACTCGGAGCCTCTGAGAACAATCTGAAAGATATAGATGTGAAGATTCCAGCGGGCAAACTCGTACTCGTTACAGGGGTCTCGGGCTCGGGGAAGTCGAGCCTCGTAAACGAGATACTTTACAAGGGCGTTTCGCGTATCACAAACCGCACGCAGGAAAGACCGGGCAAGTTCCGAGAGATAAAGGGTGTTGAGAATTTCGACAAGGTCATCAATATAGACCAGTCGCCTATAGGCAAGACGCCGCGCTCCAATCCCGCGACATATACGGGTATGTTCACGCATATTAGAAACCTCTTTTCCGAGATGCCTGAGGCGAAGGTCAGGGGCTACAAACAGGGAAGGTTCAGCTTCAACGTCAAGGGCGGACGCTGCGACCATTGCAATGGCGACGGGATTATCAAGGTGGAGATGAACTTCTTGCCTGATGTATTCGTGCCCTGCGAAGTCTGCGGAGGCGCGCGCTACAATCACGAGACGCTTGAGGTCAAATACAGGGGCAAGAATATATCCGAGGTGCTGAATATGACGGTGCACGAGGCGCTGAGCTTCTTTGAAAACCAGCCGAGTATAGTCAGATACCTCAAGACTTTAGATGATGTCGGGCTCGGATATATCAGCCTCGGGCAGCCTTCGACCCAGCTTTCGGGCGGAGAGGCGCAGAGAATTAAGCTCGCCACGGAGCTTTCCAAGAGGAGCACGGGAAAGACGCTCTATATTTTGGACGAGCCTACGACGGGGCTTCATTTCGCTGATGTCGATAAGCTCCTCTACGTCCTGAACCGTCTTGTGGACGAGGGCAATACCGTAGTTGTCATAGAGCATAATCTCGATGTTGTAAAACAGGCGGACTATATCATAGACCTCGGTCCCGAGGGCGGTGATGAAGGCGGGCGCATAGTCTGTGAGGGCACACCGGAAGAAGTCGCGAAAGTCAAGAAGTCATATACAGGGAAGTATTTGAAAAGGATATTGGAAATGTGACGCCCTTAGCGCAGTCGAAGGATTTTTTATTGACCTTTCATCGACTTGATGATGACAGTCGCGGCAATCCCAACGACTATCCCTGCGGCGATTCCACTGAACATCAGAACAGGGAAATAGAAGAATATCCTAAAATCCTCTATCAGCACCGCAGCCACTACGAGCTGTCCCATATTGTGGAGCACTCCCGCCGCCATGCTGACGCCTACTATAGAGAACAGGCGCGTCCTTTTGAGAACAGCCATGCCCACAAGGCTGAGCAGGGCTCCTGCCATGGAGTATAGCATACCAAAGAGCCCGTTGAAAAGAAGACCGGATAACATGACTCTGACCGCGCTGACCGAAATGGCGTCCCTGACTCCGAATCTGTATAGTGCCACCACCGTAACGATATTCGCCAAGCCGAGCTTTATGCCTGGAACAGTCGGAGCATAGGGAATGACGGCTTCGACATATGAGAATATCAATGCCAAAGCAGCCATGAGACCCGCCCTTGCTATAAAAGCAGCACCGCTCGTTTTTTCGTTAGATTTCTCAGAATATTGCGACTCATTGAGCTTATTTTTATCGATGTTATGAGGTGATGCTGTCATATCCACCTCCCTCTTCTTCACTATCTTCACCGCTCTTCTCTATATTTACCGTCAGCCTATTCGGCAGGCATACTATGCTCTCTCCGGGCTTTGAGATAGCGCTGTGTTTTACACAGACCTGATTCTTGCAGCTCGCTTCGCTGACTACGACCGTCCCACCTGAAATGATTACAACATTATAATAATCATAATGCTTCTCAGCGTTTTGTTCTGCATTGCTTTCTGCGCTGTTTTCTGAACTGACTTCCGCATTACTTTCAGTGCTGCCTCCTGAACTGTCTTTGCCGCTGCTTTCTGTATTTGGAGCAGGCGCATCCATTTTATTTTGCTTCGGCGAAGGAACTATAAAAGTTCTCTCCTCGTTCAGCGCACAGACAGCATACACAGAGCCGCCCGATTTGATTGCAACCTTGGCATTCTTGGCGTTCACGTCGCTTGTGCTATTTGCCCGGACAAATAAAAAGACAGAAATAAAAAGACCTATCCCCGTCAGCGCGAAGAATAAAACTATATCTGATTTACGAATATATTTTTTTAATATAGACATTTCCGATAAATAATCCCTTTTGACTGCACCATTATAGCATATATGTAAAAGAAAACTTGACGCTCTTCTTAACTCCTGTTAGAATATGCTAACCGGCGGTTAGTCATAGCTAACTACCTGCCCCGATAAATATAATAAAAATATCGCTTTTTACGCAAGTATCAGAGGAAAGATTGAAGAATATAAAGATTTATACGCCTATTTTGGTCTCTTTAATAACATGTGCAATAGTCGGTTCTTCGCTGGCGGGGTATGAGATGCCTGATTTTAAAATTGAGGCAAGGACGCCTGCGGCGGTGACAGCACAGACGGTTTCGCCCGTGAAGCTTATCGAAAGACCTGAGATAGCGAAGACATCGCCTAAGGGGAGCACGCAGATAGGAAAAGAGGAGGAAGATAAAGACGTAACATACAAAGACGGCGTATATTACGGCAGTGCCACGGGCTTTGGTGGAAAAATCAAAGTAAAAGTGACGATAAAAAATGGAAAAATCGCAAGTATAAGCATAGTGTCTCATAACGAAACAGGCTCATATCTGTCGAGGGCGAGGGCTGTGATAGGCAGCATTATAAAAAAGCAAAGCACTAATGTCGATGCCGTCTCCGGAGCAACCTACAGTTCGGCAGGGATAGTCAAGGCAGTAAGAAATGCGCTCAGTAAAGCTAAGGTAAAAAAGAATAAAAACGATGGCAAAAAAAATAAGAAGAAAAAAGACAAGGATAAAGATAAGAATAAGGATAAAACTGCCGACGAGAGCGTTCAGAATTTCCCCTATCCTGATGGGGTTTATCAAGGCTCCGCCTTCGGGTTCTCCGGCGTTGTTACAGTTGAGGTGGAACTTGCAGGCGGAAGAATAAAGGACATAAGGATTATATCTCATAGCGACGATCAGACCTTCTTTGACAGAGCGAGGGCTGTTATAAACAGCATAATAAATAATCAGACGAGTAAAGTCGATGCAGTAAGCGGAGCGACGAGGAGCTCTGCCGGGATAATCGGGGCAGTAGAGGACGCTTTGGAAAAGGCGAAACAGAAGGCTAACGAGAATGCAGGCGAAGCGGGAGGCAACTCAAATGACGACCCGAATAATGGCGGAGGCACGCAGCCTCAAGACCAAAAATATACGGACGGTAGTTATAGCGGAACGGCACTTTGCATAGATGATGCAGGCAATTTCGACGCATATAATTTGAGCCTCGTCATAAGCCTTGCAGGAGATAAGATAGAAGGATTAAAAGAGGTCAATACTGATGATGACGGCAGCAATCAAGCGTATATCGACTATGCGGTGGGGGAACTGTCGAAAAAGCTGAAAGGAAGGGCTATAAAGGACGGAAAACCGGACGGGGTTGACGCTGTATCAGGCGCGACTTTTACATCTAGAGCGATACTTAATGCCTGCACTGAAGCTATAAAAAAGGCAGAGAAGAGCAATTAAAAAGCGGAGAAAATAGATTTTTATGAAAGATACAGACATAGTGATAAGAATTATCGCATTTGCCCTGTGCATAGCGGCAATCTCCGGTTACAATGTGACGCTTTCTATGCGAGAAAAGGATGAGGAAATCGCGAAGCTGACAGCGGAACTCGAAGCGGCATATGAAGGAGCCGGGACAGCTTCGTCAAGCGGTACGCAGGCGAGCGGGAACGCAAGCACGAATAGCGGATATAAGGACGGAGTATATGAGGGTGAGTCGAAGGGCTATGGCGATTTAATCAGCGTGGAGCTGACAGTCAGCGGTGGGAATATAACCGATATTAAGATACTATCTGCGCCCGGCGAAGACTCTGCCTATCTCAGCATGGCGGAGGCTCTGCTTCCGAAGATGATAGAAGCGCAGACTACAGCGGTAGATTCGATAAGCGGTGCGACGATGTCATCTGTTGGAATCATAAACGCAGCGAGTATCGCGCTTAATCAAGCAATAGAGGGGCAGTAATGACGCTGAACATAAGTAAAAACAATCTAAAGAAAATACACGCGGCGCTCAGGTTAGCGATACAAATACTCTTTTTCACATTTATCCCCTCGGCATACTCTGCGGCTTTCGCCGGAGTCAGATATATATTCATGCAGATAGGGATGACCGAGAGCATAGGCTTCACGCCATTTATCGCTGCGCTGATAGCGTTACTGATATATACGATAATATTCGGCAGATTCTTCTGCGGATATGCCTGCGCGTTCGGCAGCGCAGGAGACTGGCTGTATGGACTTAGGATGTGGATTTCTCGTAAAGTCTTTAGAAGAGGAAAACGCGGCAAGAAGTGGAATATAATCCCGCCAAACATCATGGAATGGCTGTCCTATATAAAATATGTGAATCTCATATTGATAGTCATATTATGCGCGGTTTCCCAATACGATAAATTTCACGGCATAAGCCCTTGGGAACTCTTCGCGAAGCTTCGCAGCGGTTCGATTGACATTGCAGGCTATGCAGTAGGCGTGGCAGTTCTCATAGCCATAGCATTAGGCATGATGACAGAGGAGAGGTTTTTCTGTAGAGTGCTATGCCCCATGGGCGCTGTATTTGCGATAATGCCGGCTCTGCCGTTCTTCTCTTTAAGGAGAACGCGAGGAGAGTGTATAAAAGGATGCGCTGCATGTACCAATATATGCCCCTCGGATGTGGAACTTCCAAATGATGGCAGTTTAGAGGTCAGCAGCGACTGCTTCCAATGCCAGAAATGCATAGGTATATGCCCTAAGAGCAATGTGCATTGTGGATTAAAGATTCTGCGCGGTAATGAGATGTGGTTCACTATTCTTCGCGCAGGGATGCTGTTCGTTCTATTGAAAAGTATAGGAGTCTAAAGGCTGCAAATGCTCATAGGCAAATAACAGAAAAAAAGATTCTTCGACTCCGCGTGCCCGGCGGCACGCTTCGCTCAGGATGACAGCCATGTATCATTAGAAACTTATACAGATATTTATAGTCCTCCGATTTCGGAGGATAAAAAAATATACCAAGGTTAGGCAATGCTAACTATATGCAGTTTTAATCATAGCTGCATATATATGTAAAAGAAAGGAGTTATTGATTATGATTAGAAAAAGAATATTGTCTTTAGCGGTGACGACAGCGATGCTATTTAGCTTATCGCTTTCGGTAGCCTTTGCGGACGGAGAGGTTAAGACTTGGAAGGAGCTGTATGAAGAACTGATACCCAGCTTTACGGCTGCGGAGACTGAAGGCTATTACGACGCGGTGACGACAGCTACCAAAATCGGTCCGAATGTTCACTATCAGCACATTCCGGAAGTAGTAAACAAAAAGGTTTTAGAGGAGAATCCTGAAAACGCAGAAAAGCCAAAGAATGTAGCACTTGACGGAGTTAAATCGACAGTTTCCCCGGGAACAAAGGAAGTTAAATTAGGCTCAGCGACATGGGAGACCTTCAAGGGCAAAGCCATAGAAAAACAGTATGGAAGCGATGAACTCATCGTATATCCGGATGATACAGTTGAAGACTATGTGTGGAGCGACTACCTCATGGCGATTTATGCTGTGACTATCAGCGACGGCACAACTACGGTGGGCGCACTTCCGTGGATTGACTTCTACGGTGAGAAAGCGACAGCGGGTACGCATTATAACAAAGTTGAGATCGCACTTAATTCTGGTAAAACTGTCTGCGGAACGGATACGCTCGTAAAACGATTTGATGATTTCTATACGGGCGGTGTGCTGAATCCCGGCATGTATAAAGTTACAATCTATGCGGACGGATATAAGACTTTGACCGCAGATATCAAAGTCCCGACTTATACGAACGCGACGGCAGAGGTAGCGGATGCTGAGTATGGTGCTTCTGACACCACAATCTCATTCAATAACCTGCCGGACGACTATGATGTGGCACTTCAGTTAGACGGCGTAGATGTAGCACTGTCCGGCGGCAAGTTTGCCATAACAGGCGCAAGCATTGGAAGCCACACGGTAACTGTAAAGGGTAAAAATGATAAATATAACAGCTTCACAGGAACATTCAATATATCTACAAAGACTGTCCCGGCAAAATTCGACGGAAGCAAGCTTTTGGCGGCTGAGGGTGTAAGCAGTGAAATGTTTGCAAGCTTTATCGCGAATATCAGCAAGGTCGCAGTAAATGGCACTGAATATATGCCTAGGGGACGTGGCAGAAATATCGCGAAAATCGTTCAGGAAGACGGAAGCCTCGACTTCAGTAAAACTGACGCAGCGTCAGCGGAGGATAAGGTCACCGTCGTGGTAACATCTACAGGATTCCCGGAAGTGCAGTTCGAGAGCTACGCGTCGGCAGAGGCAAAGGCGAAAGCAGAGGAAAAAGCGAGAGCCGAGGAAGAGGCGAGACTGAGAGCGGAAACCGAGGAAAAAGCGAGAAAAGAAGCCGAGGAAAAAGCCAGAAAAGAAGCCGAGGAAAAAGCCAGAAAAGAAGCTGAGGAAAAGGCGAAAAAAGAGGCAGAGGAGAAAGCCAAGGCTGAGGCTCTGGAATGGAACGGAACTATCGACAAGGGTATCTCGGCGGTGAAGAAATTAAAGGTCAAAGCTGCCAAGAAGAGCGTCAAAATTACATGGAAGAAAGCCGCGAAGAAAGAACTCAAGAAGTTCGACAAAGTCGAGATTCAGGTTTGCACCGATAAGAAATTCGATAAGGCAAATACCAAGAGAGTCATGGTGTCTAAGACTAAGAAGTCAACTACAGTAAAGAAACTGACGAAGGGTAAGACATATTATGTCCGTGTCAGAAATGTCAAAGGCACAGGAGTGAATAAGACCGTGGCCAAATGGTCTGCCGTTAAAAAAGTTAAGATTAAGAAGTAGGTGAAAGCTTAAATCTGATGAATAACAGGTAAATAAAGTAAAGGATGCGCATTGGCTGCATGACGCCGGTGCGCATTCGTGTTATATTTAAGAGGCTTCAATTATTGTTTTCTCTGAAAGATATATCATCTGAAGGAAACATCGAGAGAAGCGGAGAGACAGAAAAGTATATGAGAAAGAATTTTTTTAAGAAATATAATAGAGGGTATTTGTCTGCTAGAATTACCTTGGCGGTGATAATCGTGACGCTTGTATTCGTGGCTGCCGCCTGTGGAAAAACAGGGAGTGGTGCAGCGACAGAGCCTATCACGCGTGAGGAGTTCTGCCTTGATACAATATGTAATATTTCGATTTATGAAATGAAAGATGAGGCAGGCGAGGCTAAATCGGCTCGCGATATGGAGAGCGAAGCGAATGCAGCGATAGATGAGGCGTTTAGGATTTGCGGAGAATTAGAGGATAAACTCAGCCGCACTCGCAAGACTTCGGATATAAGCAGGCTTAATGCCGCAGAGGGTGAATGGACGGAGGTCGGAGATGATACGCTTTCAATTATTAAAAAAGGCATAGATTATGCGGAATTATCAGGTGGAGATTTCGATATAAGCTGCGGCAGCATTACGGAAGCATGGGATTTCCACGCGGCGGAGGGGAAGGAGAAGCTCCCTGATGAAGAGGATTTGACAGAGGCGGTTAAGCATATAGATTTTAACGGAATAGAAATCGAAGGGAGTAAAGTCAGGCTTAAAGACCCTGAGACTCAGATCGACCTCGGTGGAATAGCCAAGGGGTATATTGGGGACAGAATGACGGAAAGTCTTGAAGCATCCGGCGTCACATCCGCTATAATAAATCTGGGCGGTAATGTTATATGCATTGGCGGAAAGCCCAAAGGAGGAGAGCCTGAAGACTTTGTAATAGGCGTGGAAACACCGTTTAGTGACCGAACGGAAATAATCGGGAAGGTGAAAGTGCGTGATAAAACTCTCGTTACATCGGGCGTTTATGAGAGAAAAATCGAAGTAGGCGGCAAACTATATCATCATATACTAGACACTAAGACGGGGTATCCGGCTGAGACTGACCTCGACGCGGTTACTCTCGTAGCGGATAAAGGACGCTCTGCGGATATCGACGCACTCAGCACGATTTGCCTTATCAAAGGCTCGGAGAAAGCCATGAAGCTTATAGAGCAAACGGACGGAGTCGAAGGCGTTTTCATTCTGAAAGACGGAAGCGTAAAGCAGACATCTACCATAATGTCATCCGAATGAGCGAAGTGAGTCAAGGGATCCAAATAATAATATTATTGAGAGGATATGTTGATAATGAAAAAAGTATTAGTAACAAACGACGACGGAATAGACGCTCTGGGGATTAAGACGCTAGTGGAAGCTCTAGCACCTTTGGCAGACGTCTATGTGGTGGCGCCGCAGGAACAGCAGAGCGCGAAAGCGCATAGCATTACATTTCTGCGTCCCATAAAGCCCGAAAAGCGCGAGATGAAGGGTGCGGTCTGCGCATATGCGGTGGACGGCACGCCTGTGGACTGCGTCAAATGGGGGCTTGTCATGCTGAAAGAGGAAGGCATTAAGCCGGACTTCATTTTCAGCGGTATCAATCACGGCATGAATACCGGGCTCGCCGCTTATTATTCAGGCACATTGGCGGCGGCGAGAGAGGGAGCTCTGAGCGGCATACATTCAATCGCGCTTTCCGAAGGAGACCACGCGGTATTTGACGCGACGGAGTTTGAATATATTACAAGTCTAATCCCAATGCTGATGGATATGACTTCACTGGTGGAAAATGACGTAATAATAAGCGTGAATGCGCCTGAACTGCCGCCTGATAAGGTCAAAGGATATAAGGTGGTAGAGGCGGCGCCCTTCGGCTATGGGGAGACTTACGACTTCGTGAAGCAGGTTGATGGGACTTTCCAGATGATGTCTCATCCGGCAAGGCTTGGAGACAGTATCAAATATGATTTTGACGCTGTTGAAGCGGGATATGCCGCTATTTCTCCGATCCCCACGTCCATGACAGACCATATCTCACTGTCGAGGCTCCAAAGCGCATACGCCACAGACAAGGTGTTGACCGTCATAGTTGACGCTCAGGCGGATATGCTCGATGAGATTGAGGAGAAATTTGCATTTGAGAGCAAGCTGAACGCGTTGGCTTGCTGCATAGAACGCATGGATATGCCTATCCTTCTCACTGAGCAGTACGGAAAGGGCGATATTATAGAGGGAGTCAGGGAGCATTCGCCCCGCTCTGAGATTGTGGAGAGAGTTCAGATGAATCCGTGGTTTGCCAAGGATATGGAAAGGCATACGGGGCTGATTGATTCAAGACGCGTGCTGGTATCGGGAGCGGAAACGCATACGGCGGTGCTGGAGACTGCGCTGGGGTTTAAAAATAGAGGCTATGAGGTATGTATTCTTGAGGACTGCTGCGCGGCTTCCGAGTTGAAAGAGCATAGGCGCGCAATAGGGGAGCTGAAAGAGGCGGGTTGTGAGATTTCCTGTCTCGAGGTAGAGATAGGAAGGCTTGCGGATAGCAGTGATTTATATATTCGAGACGCTGTGGAAAGGATAATTAGGAGAAGCAAATCTCTGTAGGAAAAGAAAAAGAGAGGCGGCGCATATAGACATATAAAAATAAAAAAGGAAGAGGCGGTGCTGCAATAATAAAGTGAGGAACGGGTTCCCTAAAGATATAACTATAAATAAGATAGCAAATCATAAAATAAAGGGCGCTCGTAGAGGAAGTTAAATAATTATCGAGAAAAGAAGTTCTGCAAAGTCGCAGCAATAATATATATATATATATT
>JAFWFU010000026.1 GCA_017515425.1 Mogibacterium sp. | reverse complement strand
TCCTTTCTGTAGTTGTTTCACTTTTATTTTACATTAGGAATCAATCTCTATTTTTTTTGCGCATCCGATGGGGCGGGCACAAAAGGCGCGCGCTCCTCTTTTTTTCTTTCTTCAAAAACTCCACAATTACTTTACACTAACATTTGCTATCAATCCGTCGTATCGTTTTTATCTCGGTTTGTAAATATGATTATTCTAAGCACGAGCTATGCTATACTAAACGGACGATAATATATGTGAAAACGACATTGAAGCTTTAAGCGAAAGCAGAAATGCAAAGGAAGGGAGATTTTTATGATATATCCTAAATTCCCTAAGCCCGGCGATACTTTAGGAATCTGTGCTCCGAGTGCGGGCGTTGGTGAGAAAATAGAGTCATTTGACCTCTCCGTTGAAACACTCAGGAATGCAGGCTACGATATTGCGGAAACGAAAAATGTGCGAAGCTGCGGCTATCCCTCTTCCCCTGCCGGAATTCGCGGAGCGGAATTCAACGAATGCTTTGAAAGAGATGATATATCCGCCGTGGTCTGCGCGTCGGGCGGGGATTTCTGTATAGAAATGCTTCCATATATAAATCAGAAATCAGTTCGGGATAATCTGAAATGGTTTGTCGGATATTCCGACCCGACCTCCATTGAAATGCTGCTCACCACCAAGCTGGATATTGCGACAATCTACGGTGTTAATGCCGGAGCATGGGATTGGCGCCCGCTGCATGAATATCAGAAGGTCGCCCTCTCTATTCTCGGAGGCGATATTCCCGTTCAGCATTCATATGAGCGCTATTCGGCTTCCGGCTATAACGAGGAGACCGGAGCCTACGAAATGGACGGCGAGGTGAAATGGGAGCTCTTTATGCCAAGGCCCTCATCATATTCTGATAATCTCAGCAGCTCGGATGATTTTAAATCTGTTTATACTTTGGCTTGCGACTATGAACTAAATGTCTCGGGGCGGCTTATCGGCGGCTGCATAGATGTCATAAATGAGGTAATCGGGACGCCGTTTGAAGCCCTCGAGGGCTTCTGCGCGCGCTATGCGGACGACGGCATTATATGGTTTTTCGACAATTACGAGTTAAACCCCATGCAGCTCCAATACGCCATAAGGAAAATGCAGCTCAAGGGGCTTTTCAACAACGCGCGCGCTGTCATCTTCGGACGCACCTTCATACCAAGGGAAGCCACCGACCGGGACTACCTCGAAAAACTCGGGCGCGTCCTCGCTGACAACAGCGTTCCCCTAATCTGGAACGCCGACATTGGACATACAAAGCCCTCATTTACAATTATAAACGGCGCTATCGGTCATCTTTCTTACCGAAATGGCGCCGCCTCACTCAAAATGGAGCTGCGCTGACGCGCAGCCCCGCCCTCAATAATATTTGCAGATGTCGGCGTTTTCAATTTTCCACCACCAGCACTAACAACCTCACAGCCGCCGGCGACATCAACTCCACAACAACAGCTACTACCACATCGCCGTCAGCGTTTTCAATTTCCCGCCGCTTCTTAAATAGGCTTGGTCTCTTCCCTCAGGAATTCCGCCGTATCCACATCTAAATGCGGCAGGAGACTATCTCTCACCCACGCATGATAGTCATTCAGCCATGCGATTTCCTCTTCCGTCATCAGAGCCTTGTTGATAGCCCTCCTCTCATAAGGCACGCATGTCAGCGGCTCGTTGACTATATTGCCCTCGCCGTCATCACTGAAAAGCATGAGGTTCTCAATCCTTATGCCAAACCTCCCGTCAAAATAGACGCCCGGCTCATTGGACATTATCATGCCCGCTTCAAGGTCAATCGGCGTCGGCACCCTTCTTATTGTATTAGGTCCCTCGTGGACTCCGAGCACATGACCAACTCCGTGCGCGAGCCCATGCTTAAAATCAAGCCCCGCCTCTTTCAGCGCTCCTCTTCCCGCAGTGTCGAGGTCAACACCGTTCATGCCCGGCTCGAGCCTCAGAAGGTGAACGTCGATATGCGCCCTTAGCACATAGGTATAGTCATCAATCATCTCCTGAGTGAGCTCCCCTAGAGCAATCGTCCTCGTAATATCCGTAGTTCCGTCAACAAACTGCCTGCCCGAGTCGAGGAGCAGAAATCCCTCAGCCCTTATGTCGGCATTTGTCTCCGCCGTTGGCGCATAATGGATAATGGCTCCGTTAGAGCCATAGCCGGAAATCGTCTCGAAGGACAAATCCAAATAGCCCTCCTGCTCGCGGCAGAATTCTTCCAGCTTATCCGCGACGCTGATCTCCGTGAGCTTCTCAGTCCCTGCCTTCTCCTTCACCCACTTAATCAGCTTCGTCACCGCAATGCCGTCCTTGATATGAGCACGCCTCGCGCTTGCAATCTCGACATCATTCTTGATCATCTTCATAAGAGAGACAGGCGTTAAAGCGGCGTGCAGTTTTATCTCCGGCGGGAAGCTGCAATACAGCTCGTAATTGCAGGAATTCGAGTCGTACCAAAGGGTCTTGGCAGCGTCCAAAGCCGCAATATCTTTATAAATATCGCCATAGTCCTTTATATTTACAAAGGAAAGCCTCTCGGGAACTCCCCCTGAAAAAGCTCCGTCCATGACATAGAGGTCTGCGCTCTCGCGCGTAATGAGCGCGAAGGAAAAGAATACCGGAGTATAGAGAATATCCGAAGCTCTGAGATTGAACAGCCATGCATTCTCCATGAGGTCTGTAATCAGCAGATAGTCCGCGCCCTTCGCTTCCATTTCCGCCCTCACGGCAGCGAGCTTTTCAGTGGTATCGAGCCCGGCAGAGCTTATTGGAAAATCCCAAATCTCAGTCGGTCTCAGCTTTGGCCTTTCAGTCCATATCCTTCCCACAAGATCCTCGTCCGTTCTGAATGCCACATTCCACTTCTCGTCAAAGAAAATATCCTCGAGCTTCTTTCCGAACGCCGCAGGCACGACCCTGCCGTCAAAGCCTATCTTATATTCAGTTTCCATATAGGTCTTTCTGAATTCGGTCACAAGACCAATCAGGAACTCCTCGATAGTAGGCACGCCAGGCTCAGCCATTCGCATAAGCTCTATTCCCGTGCCCGCAAGCTGCTGCTCGGCTTGGAGAAAAAATCTTCCGTCCGTCCAAAGCCATGCGCCTTCCTCTGTTATCAGCATATCCCCTGCCTCGCCCGTCAGATTGCTCATAAATTCGCGCGCCTTAAAAAAGTCGTGCACATATTCCGAGCTGTGAAAATCGCCCGAGGGGATATAGTAGACATCAATGCCCTCGTCCCACATAAGTTCCCTAAGCTCAACAATCTCTTTCTTCATTTATCCAATCTCCTTGTACTCTCATCTCAATTATCATAAATCTGATATAGCTGCTGCCCGTCTCGCAATTCTGCGACTCATCTTATACTGCGCCACCGTTCGCTATGTATATTATCAGCAAACAACCTTAAATTGAATACGAGGAAATCAGAATTATAAATCCAATTCCCTCGATATTCCTTTTACACATATTGTATCAGCCCAACACCGTATATTCCGACTAGCACTGTCTATTCCTCTTCGCTCCACTCGTCGAGCTTCTTCGAAAACGCCCATAGTATTGCGCCGAATACGATAACAATAGCACCGCAGGAGCCATATCCCATTGTGAAGTCCTTGGTCGCAAGGAAGTCATAGATTGTCGGGTAGACCTTCTGCGCGAAGAAAACTGCAATGGGCCAGAAGCCGAGCGCACATACATAGAAACCAAAGGGTTTGCCCTTTTTCTTTAAAGCAGTTTCCATATTTTGATAACCTCCTATAAAAATAACTTATCAGTAAAATACTCTATTAGAACGCAGTATAAACTTAACTTTAAACAACAGTATAATAACTCTCATGGGATGTATACTTTTTTCAAAAAAATAATCTATGGTTTTTTGCATAGATTATTTCTACATTTATAATAATTGTTCTATCGCACAAACCACGCCGCCAAAACCGTGAATATCCACAAGCTGCGCTCTGACTTATCCCACATTCAAATCAAGTTCACAACTCAACTTAATTCACCTTACGACCCGGCTCACATTCAAATTCAATTTATATTTCGACCCAATCCACATTCAAATTCAGTCCACATTCCTACACAGCATATATTCAAATTCAACTCACAGCACAGCTCAGTCCGTCTTACAGCTCGCCCTTCTTCCGTCACATCTGTCCTCGATTTCAGGCTCGTATTTCCCGTCAGCCAGCATATATGTAAAGCCGTTTCCGTTGACCTCGCTCACACCCGTTATAGTCATAAAAGCCTTGTCGTCTATGGCGAGCACAGCCCTCTTGACCTTGTTGAAGTTGCGATTGCTGGCGGCACAGAGTATCACTTCCTTTTCGTCGCGAAGATACCCGCCCCTCGACTTTATCAGCGTGGTTCCGAAGCCAATCTCGAGCAGCTCCTCGTTTACCTCGCTTAGCTTCTCCGTCCATATCATTATCTGATAGCCGCCCTGTTCGAGCACTATCATCTTGTCCATCACCACGCTGTATATCAATGTATAGAGTATGCCGAGGATTATGCCCTCGGGCTTTGTAATGGGAATTTGAGCGAGGAAAATCCCTATATCTATCGCCGACATCACAGCGGGCAGCTTCCACCCCAGCTTGCGATTCAATATCATGGCAGGCACATCAATGCCGCCCGTAGAGCCGCCGACCCGGAGCACTAGCCCGAGCCCAATTCCGTCGAGCACCCCCGCGCAAACGGCTGCAAGCATGGGCTCGCTCACCATATGCTGCAATGATTCAAAATGCTCAAAGATACCCATGAAGAATGGAAAAGAGAAGGTTCCCAGAGCTATGGTGAGCGCGAATTTCTTCCCGAGCACCAATGCCCCGATTAGAAAGAGTGCGATATTGAGAGCCGCCACAACATAGGTGACGCTGACTCCCATGCTGTAGTTGAAAATCCTGCCTATTCCGCTCATTCCGCCTACCACCATTTTATAAGGCAGTGCAAAGCAGACCACAGCAAATGCACAGATGGCATTTCCGAGCACCATCTGTGCAAATTCAAACAATATCTTTTTATTCAAAGCGAATTCCATCTTTCTCATTCTATCCTCTGGCAGCCCTTTTCATAGTGTAGCATTTATCCGGCAATATACTCAAGCCTGCCACGGCTCAGTCAAGATTTCCGCGCCTATACTTTGTTATCATGCCCGCTCATTTGCTTAATCAACAGCCGTTCACCCAACTATTCATCATGCTCTCTGAGCGCAAAGAGCTCTTCCATCCACAGCTCCTTATTCCAAAGTTCGGGATAACCCTCGAGATAGGAATTTCCGCAGCCGTCCTCAACGTCGTCATAATATGTGATTGGAACTCCCAAATCCTCATTCTGCGGGAATAGTTTGTTGATGATAAAATGGTCGTTGTCTTTGAGATTGATATAGAGGGCGTGAAACCTCTCGCCCGGGATTATCCACTTGCCTGTCAGATAAAAGATTGCAGCGGGATCCGAAATTACCATCTGAGGCAGATCCTCTTGCTGCATTTTAGATTTGATTCTTCTTAATTTATTTATGTCCAATTGATTACCTCTTCTGAAAAATGATAATGATTTTGAGTGTTTAGAGTGCGTTATAGACCGTAGTCTAGTAAGACAAGCACATTATACATTCATAAGCAAATATATATCAATATCTTATTTGCTTTTTCATCTGAGGTATTTGATTTGAGGTGTTTGGAGGTATTTGCGTGTAGATTTTTATTTTTTGAGGCAGCTCATAAACATCGGAAATATATTGCTGCTATACTCTCCTAAGTCAAAATTGCCGTTGTTCATGCACCATTCGGTTACTAGGGCACGCTCGCCAATGCTGAAAAATCTGACCATTTCACTAATCGGAATCTTGTCGGTCAGCTCGCCGTTTGCCACGCCCTCTTCTATGATTCTCTGCACATAGGTGAAATAAAATCTATTCTTATCGAGAAGGCTGAACCCCGCATCCTTTACTATCTGCGCGGAATACAGATAGGACATCAGCTTATAGTCTATATTATGCTTTATAAATTGGTGCATTTCCTGATTCAGCCACATGAGCTTCTCGAAGGCGTCCATATCCTCCGGCTCCTCAGCCGCCAGCCTCTGATACTCGTGGTCGAGGATTTCCGAAAGCGTATCTAGGAGATTATCCTTGCTCATAAAATAATAGTAAAAAGTCCCCTTGGATATTTCCGCCTCGCGGATTATGTCGTTTATGGTAGTCTCGCCAAATCCCTTGTCTCTGAACAGTTCCCATGACTTTTCGATTATCCTGTCTCTTATTTCACCTGCCATATCGACTCCTTTCTATCAAATACGCATCCCAATGCGAAACCTGTATATAATACGGAGACACATTAGGATGCGTGTTTAGACAACTATATTTAGAATTCCTATATATTGATTCTGAATTCTTATATACCGCTTCGGATTGCTTTAGAGTATGCTCACGCTCGCTATCAATCCGGCAAATACGATTGACACCATCGACACCAATTTAATCAGAATATTGATGGATGGACCTGACGTATCCTTGAACGGGTCTCCTATCGTATCTCCTACTACGGCAGCCTTGTGATTGTCGCTGCCCTTGCCGTCGAAATGACCGGCTTCTATATACTTCTTGGCATTATCCCAAGCACCGCCCGAATTAGCCATGAAGATCGCCATGATGAAGCCTGATACCGTCGCTCCGCAGAGCATTCCAACCACACCAAGTCCGCCCAGCACGAGTCCTGTGGCGATAGGTGCAAGAATTCCGACCATTGCGGGCAGTATCATTTCTTTAAGCGAAGCCTTAGAGCAGAGGTCTACGCAGCGCGCATAGTCCGCAGCGGCTTTTCCTTCCATGAGTCCTGGGATTTCCTTGAACTGACGTCTTACCTCTACGACTACGCTCTGTGCGGCGCGGTTTACTGCGCCCATTGTGAGAGCCGAGAATAGGAAAGGCAGGCAGGCACCGATAAAGAGTCCCACCAAAACTCTCGGATCCAGCAGATTGAGCTGCAATTCCTCTCCGTCAGGTATATATACGAGCAGTTTCTCTTTGAAATTAGCGATAAGCGCCAATGCAGTCATTCCGGCAGAGCCTATGGCAAATCCCTTGCCTGTAGCCGCCGTCGTATTTCCGAGCGAGTCGAGAGCGTCCGTCCTCTCGCGAACCTCTGACGGGAGCCCTGCCATCTCAGCTATTCCTCCGGCATTGTCAGCTACCGGACCATAAGCATCAGTGGCGAGAGTGATTCCAAGAGTGGAAAGCATTCCTACAGCAGCGAGTGAAATTCCGTAGAGACCGATTTTCTCAGGCGCCACATCAACGGGGCAAAGTCCCGAACAGTAATATGCGATAATCGTCGCAGCGCCGACTATGAGAATCGGCAGAGTCGTCGAAGCCATTCCCGTGCCGAGTCCGCTGATTATCAGGGTAGCCGTACCCGTCTTTGATGATTCGGCGATTTTCTGAGTCGGCTTATATGTATCGGAAGTATAGTATTCCGTGCAGAGTCCGATAAGAACGCCAGCCAGAAGCCCCGCTACTATGGCTATATATAGTCCGTAGAACTCGATACCGAAGAGCCACCATACCAGAAGGAATGAGAATATAGCCGTGGCAATCGCGGAAAAATTTGTTCCGCGTCTGAGCGCCGCCAGGAGGTTCTTTTGGCTCGCGCCTTCCTTGGTCTGTACGAAGTATGAACCGATTACCGAGAAGATAACTCCGACAGCCGCCATGAGGAGCGGAAGCGCTACTGACTTAACGCCCATGCCGGACGAAAAGAAAGCGATAGCACCGAGGGCGCATGTCGCCACCATGGAGCCTACATAGGATTCGTAAAGATCTGCACCCATTCCGGCTACGTCACCGACATTGTCGCCGACATTATCAGCGATTACCGCAGGATTTCTCGGGTCGTCCTCGGGGATTCCCGCCTCAACCTTACCAACGAGGTCTGCTCCGACGTCGGCAGCCTTCGTGAAGATACCGCCGCCGACACGCGCGAAGAGTGCCATTGACGAAGCGCCCATTCCGAAGGTAACCATTGCGGCTGTTATATTCTCAAGACTCTCGTGAAATACGAGGTCAAGAAGCGCATACCAGAGCGAGATGTCCAAAAGTCCAAGCCCCACGACGGTAAAGCCCATTACTGCGCCGGCGGAAAATGCAACTCTGAGACCTTTGTTGAGACTCTGCTGAGCCGCGCAAGCCGTGCGGTTATTAGCCCTTGTAGCAATGCTCATTCCGATATATCCCGACATGCCGGAGAAGAAGCCTCCCGTTATGAACGCGAAAGGCACATACCATGTGAGCTTATTCGCGACAGCCATGCCGCAGAGCACTAGGAACATGACCGCAAAGAAGATTATGACCGTGCGGTATTGGCGTTTGAGAAATGTGCCGGCACCGGTACGAATGAAGCGCGATATTTCCTTCATTCTATCCGTACCCTCGTCGGAGCCGAGCACGATTTTAGCCTGCGAATAGGCGAAAATCAGCGCCAGGACAGACGCCGCCAAGCTTATCCAATACAGGTGTGACAACAGATATTCTTGCATATAATCAGCCTCCTTAACTGAGTGTATCTATAAAATACAGCTATTTCGCATTATACCTTAGACATATATTGCACTCAATGAAATACAATGAAGTGCAATTCCTTGGCTTGTTTTTCTAATGTAAAAAGATATAACAGTTTCCTTGATTTATCAACAGCGATTGAGAATAAATTATGTTTTTTTGACAGTAATTTTTCAAATTTTTTGTTATTCAGCCTCAAAATCTCCGTCAGGGACTACCTCCTGGACTATACTCCTGCTGAGAATTCCTCCACGCTCTTTGTATTTTCTTGTTCTTATATTCTGATATTCTGAAATAACTGACCCTTGCCAATCGGTTTGGTGTTTTCGGGAAATGCGGCAGATTTCGGCTTTTCGCTTTGTTTCAGCATACTCGTTTTATTACAGTCTATTCATATTTATTTAAAAACACTTTGCGCGCATTGTATGATAGCCTATCGAAGTCTAGCCGAAGCAGTCCTTCGAGATTCTTCGCGTGGTATTTTAAGAGAATGAGCAAACACTATAGTCGGGAACAGTTAATAAGAGAGCGAAGGAGAAAGCTCAGAATTATCATATATGCTGAGCTGGTTCTTGTTGTGCTGGCATGTATGGGAGTTTATATGCAGTACAGCCACAATGTTTTAATGCGCCAATCGGCGAAGGCATATGCCATGGTACACGAGATTGACGGAGATATGATAGGCTCCATTGCGGCGAAGGCGTATAAGCAAACCAATGAGAGGATTGTCGAAGAGGTTGAGGAATATATGTGGACGAAGGAAGAGACCGTCTACAGAATAGGTCCCGACGACTCCTACAAATCAGCGGGGACGCTTGACAAGGAGAAAATGGTAGAGCGGACGGGGCTCACGCATAATAAATGGAGCCGTGTTTCCATAGATGAAAAGGAGTATTATATCCTCAGCGATATTCTGACAGACGAAACGCCGATAAGCGCACTTATCGCGAGCGGTCAAAAAGGAGAGTACCAAAAATATGCACTCTCCCTCTTCCCTGACTACGGTTGGAGCGACAGAGAGCTTGAGCCTCTCATAAATCTCTGGGAGCGCGAATCCCATTGGAATCCTAATGCCCATAACAGAAGCTCAGGCGCACATGGCATACCTCAGTCGCTTCCCGCCTCCAAAATGGCATCCGAAGGCAGCGATTATTATACGAATGGAAAGACCCAGATACGATGGGGGCTCAAATATATAGCCGGTCGTTACGGCTCTCCGTCCAAAGCATGGGCATTCTTCCTATCGCATAATTCGTATTAAATAATATGTCAACATTTACCCTTATATTTCGCGGTCGATAGATTCCTATTTACCAGCCTTCTCCTTTATTGACGCCTGTGCAGCGGCAAGTCTCGCAATCGGCACTCTGAACGGCGAGCACGAAACATAGTTGAGCCCTATCTCGTGGCAGAACCTCACCGTCCTCGGGTCTCCGCCATGCTCTCCGCAGATACCGAGCTTGATATTAGCCCTTGTTTTCTTTCCGCCTTCAACAGCCATCTTCATAAGCTTTCCGACGCCCTCCTGATCCAACGAGCGGAATGGATCATCTTCGAGAATTCCCTTATCAACATATTCATTTATGATAGCGCCCGTATCGTCTCTTGAGAAACCAAATCCCATCTGAGTCAGATCGTTGGTACCAAATGAGAAGAACTCAGCCTCTTCAGCGATCTCGTCTGCGGTGAGGG
>JAFWFU010000025.1 GCA_017515425.1 Mogibacterium sp. | reverse complement strand
GAAGAGATATTGATAAATTTCAAAGACAGCGTTAGCCCTTGCATTATAAGTCCGCTTAAGGGAGATAAATACAATTATCTGATACTGCCAATCAGAATGAATTAAAGAAAAAAATAAAATACAGAATATCTAATATCATAAAAAAAATAGTAGTGCTCGCTTTGAAAGCCAATGTTTCAGAGTAATTCTCAGCTTACACTCTATTTTTTATATCGTTTAAATTTTTATATTTTTTTATAATCTTTAAAAATTTAATCGGGTTTTTGATTAAATCTTTTCTTTATTATTTATCTAATTATAACCACCATTATTAAAGCTTTGACAGCTCTACAGCGGTCTGGGCTGCGATTTTTGCATTGTTAAATACGAGCTGAATATTTGAGTCAAGGCTGTCTCCGCCTGTAAGCTCTTTAACCTTTGCGAGCAGGAAAGGCGTCGTTTCTTTTCCTTTAATTCCTAGCTCATTACATTCAGCGATAGCCTTATCTATTGCTGGATTTATCACATTCGGATTCATTGAATATTCTTCCGGTATCGGATTTCCTACGAGAATTCCCCCTTTAAGTCCGAGGTCTCTCGAGGTCTTGTAGATGTTTGCCAGCTCCGCCGGATTTTCTACTTTGTAGTCGACTTTATATCCGCTCTTTGAAGTATAGAAAGCGGGGAAGTCCTCAGTTCCCATTCCGATAACAGGCACTCCATGAGTCTCGAGATATTCAAGAGTAAGTCCTATATCAAGGATTGATTTACAACCGGCGCAGACTACCATTACAGGCGTATTTCCGAGCTCCTCTAAATCCGCACTTATATCCATAGTGGTTTCTGCTCCGCGATGAACTCCGCCTATTCCGCCGGTTGCGAAAATCTTAATGCCTGCCATATGTGCAATCATCATGGTGGTTGTTACCGTGCAGGCTCCGTCATTTTTTCTAGCGCAGATAGAAGCGAGGTCTCTTCGAGATGCCTTTGCTATTTCCAAGCCCTTTTTTCCGAAATATTCTATCTCATTTTCATCAAGCCCAGCTTTCAGCCTGCCGCCTATTATAGCTATAGTCGCGGGAATAGCTCCGTTTTCCTTTACGACCTGCTCCACTTTAAGGGCGGTTTCGACATTCTGAGGATAGGGCATTCCGTGAGAAATGATTGTTGACTCTAAAGCCACTACAGGCTTGCCATTTGCTATAGCTTCTGCTACTTCTTTTTTTACATCAAGATAATTATTCAATTCTTTAGTCTCCTATCTTTAAATTTTTTTTGGCTATCTGATTGCTTTAAATATTTACAAAACTTCCTAAAATTCAGATAAAATCCAAGATTTATCAAGATTTATAAATAATATTTCTACTGCTTTTATATCTCTCTGACTGACATATTTGATTTAATGATTTTATCAAAGGCTGTCTGATGTGAGAGATTTGGATTATTTGTGTCTTGCACCGATACCGTCATGGCTGCCACCACATTTGCCGCCTTTGCTGCGGTAACGAGCGACCCATTATCTGCTATTACCGTCGACGCCCAGACTATTGCGGCAGTAGCCGAGTCTCCCGCGCCCGTGGTACACACCACTTCCGCCGGATATTCACCGACTATATACATATTATTTTTATCGGCGGCTATCATACCTTCGGAGCCCATGGACATAAACACTCGCCTTACGCCCATATCCAAGATGGCATTTGCGGCGGCTCTGTAGTCGGCTTCCGTCTGAATTGTCATACCTGTGAGATATTCGGCTTCCAATCTGTTCGGTTTTATGGTATCAATCCCGTCTAAAAAGGGTTTTATCCTCTCAGCCAAAGCCGTCGAAACGGGGTCTGCATAAACGGGAACTCTGCTGATTTCCTTGAGTGCTACAAAGGCTTCGCTTGAAATATTTGCGTCAGTCACTACGGCTGTGGCGCCGTTTATTATGCCGGATAACGACTCTAGATAATCGGGAGTTATCCTGCTGCAAATAGTCATATGGTCTATGGCGAGATCCATATCTCCGTTGTCATTATTGATATAGAGATACATTGATGAAGTTTCGTTCGGAATATGAAGCACGGATGATATATCCATTCCTATGCTCTCGCAATGCCTTAGCATATCTTCACCCAGGACATCACTTCCTATGGCGGTGATAAATTTTACAGGTAGTCCGAGAAGGCAGAGGTTATGAGCAATATTTCTGGCGACCCCTCCATAATTTATGGAAATTTTACCGGGATTTGAGTCAGCGGGAATGAGTGGCTTCGTCGGAGTTCCACCGATGTCTATATTTGCCGCGCCTATTACCGTTATATAATTATTATTATCAGTATTCATATATAATTATCCTTCTTGCTCCTTTATACTATCCACCCAGCATTTGTGGCACATTGCGGTATAGCGGTCGTTGCCGCCTAAAACGACCTGATCTCCCTCGGTTATTATCTTTCCGCTGTCATCAAATCTCGCATTCACGGTAGCTTTGCGACCGCATTCACAGATTGTTTTGATTTCAGTAATCGAGTCGGCGAGCTCCATTAGACGCTTTGCCCCCGGGAAAAAATGAGTTCTGAAATCCGTGCGAAGCCCGAAGCAGAGCACGGGTAAATTCTCCTCGTCCACGAGAGTGCGAAGCTGCTCTATCTGCGTAGGAGAGAGGAACTGCGCCTCGTCCGCTATGATGACATCATAGTTTCCGGCAGTATGATAGGCTTCAATAATATCCTCATCAGGATGAATAATATCTGCCCTCTGCCTCAGTCCGATTCTGCTCTTTATTATGTCGGCGCCGTCGCGCGTGTCCGTGCCCGGCTTTATCAGCCAGACGGTCATTCCCTTTTCCTCGTAATTGAATTTTGTAATGAGTGCCTGAGCGGATTTTGAGGAGCCCATAGCACCGTATTTAAAATAAAGTTTAGCCATAATTTTCCCCTGACATTCTGTATTAAGATTTGAGACTATTATACAAAAGCTGGGGAAAAAGACAAATTGCTGAGAAATAGTTGGAAAATATAGCATTTTTCTTCTTTTTTTTTGAATATCGTAGTATAATGTATCAGCAGGAATTTAATTCAAAATTCCAAACAACTTCAGTTTAGAAATTTTCAGAGGAGGAACAAGATGAAAAAATTTCTTATGTTGACCCTCGCAGCTATGATGGTATTTGTACTTGCAGCATGCGGGGGCGGAAATGATGGTGATGAGCCCGTCGTTGAGGACGGCGACGAAGCCGCAGCAATGAAAGTTGCAATGGTAACGGACTATGGTGACATCACAGACCAGTCTTTCAACCAGACAACTTACGAAGCATGCAAAGAGTACTGTGAAGGCAACGGAGTTGAGTTCACATACAAGAAGCCTGCTTCCGACTCGGACGCTGACCGTATTTCTTCAATCGAAGAGGCTATCGAGGAAGGTTATAATGTAATCGTAATGCCTGGGTATGCGTTTGCCAATGCTATCTACGAGGTAGCTCCTATGTATGAGGATGTTAAGTTCGTAGCGCTCGACGTAAGTGAGGGAGACCTTACTGCATACGGAGAGAGAGAATTTAATCAGGACAACGTATACAGTGCCGTTTATAAGGAAGAGCTGGCTGGCTATATGGCAGGATATGCTGCTGTTAAGCTCGGATACACCAAGCTCGGATTCCTCGGCGGAATGGCTGTACCTGCGGTACAGAGATACGGACATGGATTTGTTCAGGGTGCTGACGCTGCTGCTGAAGAGCTCGGAAAAAGCGACGTAGAGATTAAATACGTTTACGGCGGACAGTTCTTCGGTGATGCTGACATCACAGCTGCTATGGACACATGGTATGGCGCAGGTACAGAGTGCGTATTCGCTTGCGGCGGTGGTATCTACACATCTGCTTGCGAGGCTGCTGCTAAGACAGGCGGAAAGGTTATCGGAGTTGACGTAGATCAGGCACCGACAATCGACAAGGATTATCCTGAGATGACAGTTACTTCTGCTATGAAGGGTCTTGCTCCTACAGTTAAGACACTCCTCGGCGCAATCCAGAACGGCGAGTGGGATACATACAAGGGCAAGATTGAGAGCCTTGGACTCGTTTCCGAGACTCCTGCTGACAACTATGTTCAGCTGCCAGATTCCACACAGTGGGCTGACGGCTTCCAGCAGGGCGACTACAATACTCTTGTAAAAGAGCTCTTCGACGGAACAAGAGCTGTTTCGGATGAAACAGAGAGCATTCCTGCGGTTAAGGTTGTAAGCGTTGACGATCAGGGAGCAATCAAGGGCTAAGCACTTAGGTTGTAATCTAAAGCGGTCTCTGCGGGGGCCGCTTTATTTCTTAGTTGTTATATGAGACGGAGGAATTGAAATTATGGGCCAAGAATATGCCATAGAAATGGTAAATATTACCAAGCGATTCCCCGGCATCATTGCGAATGATAATATCACCTTGCAGTTAAGGAAAAGTGAGATTCACGCCTTGCTTGGTGAAAATGGTGCCGGAAAGTCCACCCTTATGTCCGTTCTCTTTGGGCTGTATCAAGCCGAAGAAGGCGTGATTAAGAAGGACGGTAAAGAGGTCAGTATAAACAATCCGAACGATGCCAATGACCTCGGCATCGGAATGGTTCATCAGCACTTTAAGCTCGTTCAATGTTTCACCGTACTTGAGATTATCATTCTGGGCGTTGAGACCACATCCGGAGGAGTTCTCCAAATGGATGAGGCAAGAGCCAAGGTAATGGCATTGTCAGAAAAGTACGGTTTGCAGGTAGACCCTGATGCCAAGATCGAGGACATCACGGTCGGTATGCAGCAGAGAACCGAGATTTTGAAAATGCTTTATAGGGATAATGAAATCCTTATTTTTGACGAGCCGACAGCCGTACTCACACCGCAGGAGATTGATGAGCTTATGGTCATCATGAAAAATCTCGCGGCAGAGGGTAAATCCATTCTCTTCATTTCGCATAAGCTGAATGAGATCATGGAGGTTGCCGACAGAGTCTCTGTACTGCGTCGCGGTAAATATATCGGTACGGTTGAAGTAAAGAATACCACTAAGGAAG
This sequence comes from Mogibacterium sp., assembly GCA_017515425.1. Classification (GTDB taxonomy): domain Bacteria; phylum Bacillota; class Clostridia; order Peptostreptococcales; family Anaerovoracaceae; genus Crickella. The sequence goes on along the minus strand of JAFWFU010000025.1, from coordinate 57,463 downwards.
AGCTCAGCCGCATGATGGTAGGGCGTGACGTACAGATGGTAGTCGAGAAAGAGCCTTCAAAGCCGGGAGATACCATTCTGAAAGTGGAGAATATGACCGTCGCTTCCAAGCTGCATTCAAACAATGCTGTTAAGAATGTCAGCTTCGAGGTTCGCGAAGGTGAAATCGTATGTATAGCGGGTATTGACGGCAACGGTCAGACTGAAATGGTCTACGGACTTGCCGGATTCGAGCCGCTGGTGGAAGGAAAGATTATTCTCTGCGGAGAGGATATTACAAAGGCTTCTATCAGACATAGATCCACTCACGGAATGTCGCATATTCCGGAGGACAGGCATAAACACGGACTCGTTCTCGACTATCCTCTCGAGTACAATATGGTGCTTCAGAGATATTTCGAGCCCGAGTTTACCGCGAAGAGCGGTTTCCTCAAGAAGAAAGATATTCGCGGGTATTCAGAGAGGCTTGAGGCTGAGCATGACGTAAGATCGGGACAGGGTCCTATCACGATTGCACGCTCCATGTCGGGCGGTAATCAGCAGAAGGCAATCATTGCCAGAGAGGTTGACAGAGAGCATAAGCTCCTGATAGCCGTACAGCCGACAAGAGGTCTCGACGTCGGAGCTATCGAAGGCGTTCACAGACATTTGATAGAGGAGAGAGACAATGGAAGAGCGGTTCTGCTCGTATCTCTCGAACTCGAAGAGGTTATGAACGTACCTGACAGAATTCTCGTAATGTACGAAGGCGAGCTCGTCGGAGAGCTCGATCCGAAAAAGACCACAGTGGAAGAACTCGGTCTCTATATGGCGGGAGCCAAGAGAAATCTCTCGGTTGATGCCAATACAAGCGAGATTGAAGAATCGGAAGTTGTCGATAATACAAGAGAGGGGAAGGAGGAAGCAAAATGAACGAAAGAGTAGAAAAGAAAAACATTTTGAAAAATCCGTCCTTCCAAGCCATACTGACATCCCTTGTTTGTATCGTTTTTGGACTCTTTATCGGATATATAGTTCTGCTCATCATCAATCCGGCAGGAGCGGGAGAAGCTATTAAGACTATCCTTCTCAACTTCCTGTCAAGATCGAGCAGCGCGGCACAGATGAAGGCACTCGGCAATACACTTGCCAAGACAGCGCCTCTTCTGATGTGCGCCCTGTCAATATGCTTCTGCTATAAGGTAGGGCTGTTCAATATCGGTGCTGCCGGTCAGTATGAGGCAGGAGCCTGCTTCGGACTTTATGCGGCACTTGCATGGAATATGCCATGGTATGTATGCCTTCTGATCGCAGCGCTCGCAGGTGCTGTTGTCGGAGCTATCTCGGGTGCACTCAAGGCTTACAGAAATGTAAACGAGGTTATTTCGGGCATTATGTTGAATTGGATAATGCTCTATCTTACCAATATGATGTTGTCGAAGAAGGAAGTCAAAGACCCTGCAAGCCCGTATACTTTGAAGCTTTCATCTGCTAATGCTGACGGGCTTATTCCAACAGCAGGTCTGAATGAACTGTTCTCAAATAATAAGACAGTAACATTGGCGATTCCTTTGGCAGTTCTCTTCGCCGTGCTTATTTGGGTAATCCTATCCAAGACTAAGTTCGGGTATGAGCTAAAGGCTACGGGATATAATAAAGAAGCAGCAATGTATTCAGGCATGAAGGAAAAGCAGAATATCATCGTAACGCTTGCAATCGGTGGAGCTCTGGCAGGTATTGGTGCCGCATTCCTCTTCCTGACAGGTTATCAGGAATGGTCGACGACACAGACGTCCGTTCCGGGAATGGGCTTTAACGGCATTGCCGCGACCTTCCTCGGCGGACTTCATCCGATAGGAACGATATTCGCTTCATTCTTCATTCAATCTATCACAGACGGTGGAGCGCTTATTAACAAGTCGATATATCCTTCGCAGATTTCAGATTTAATATCGTCGATTATCATTTATCTCTGCGGATTTGTACTCTTCTTCAAATTTGCGCTTAATAATTGGATTGACAGGTCTGCAAAGAGAGAGAAGGCAAAGGCGAAAGATCCCGAACCTGCTAAAGCTGCGGAAGGAGGTGATAAGTAATGTTACTATTAGTACAATACACAATTATATTCGCCTCAGTACTCTGCTTGGTGGCGTTGGGCGGATGTTTCTCAGAGCACTCCGGAGTTATCAACCTCGGTCTTGATGGAATAATGGTAATGGGAGCTTTGGGCGGTGCGGTTACAATGTTCCTGCTGCCGGCGGAGGCTTCTGGAGTAGTAATCGTGCTTGCCACTACATTTGCCGCGATTTTAGTCGGAGTCATCTATTCTTGCCTGCTCGCTGTAGCTTCAATCAACTTCAAGGCGGATCAGACACTTATCGGTACAGCCATGAACCTCTTGGCTACTGCGGTGGCGACTGTATTTGTAAGAGCCATGAACACTTCACTGAATCCGGACAACGTATCGTCTTCAATTCAGTACATACATGAGAAAAAGGCATTTCTGAAATATGTAGGAAAGTTCGAATTCAATTGGTTCATGCTGATGGCTGTAGTGCTGCTGGTGCTCTCGTACTTCATTCTTTATAAGACGAAGTTCGGGCTCAGGCTCCAGGCTTGCGGTGAGAACCCACAGGCTGCGGACTCCGTAGGTATCAACGTATATGCCATGAGATGGGCGGGAGTTCTGATTTCAGGATTCCTCGGCGGACTCGGAGGCATTGTATATATCACAGCCGGCGTATCTGAGTGGAAATTCGAGATGGGCGTTGCGGGCTTCGGCTTCCTCGCACTTGCGGTTATGATTTTCGGTCAGTGGAGACCGACTAAAATCGCTCTCGCTGCGCTGCTCTTCGGAATGTTCCGTGCGCTGTCCAATGTATATACGGGTATCGGATTCTTAGCAGCTCTTCATATGCCGAGTACGGTATATAATATGCTGCCTTATATCATCTCGCTGATAGTTCTTGCATTCACATCTAAGAACTCCAGAGCACCTAAGGCAGAGGGAATACCGTATGATAAGGGTATGAGATAGTTGACAGTAGGAAGTTGATGATATAAATTTGGGCACAAAAGGTGCTGCCGTTAGACGGTTAGCCCAAGTGTATAACTACAAAAGTAGCCGTTCAACTGGACCTAGAACGGCTACTTTTTTACGTAAGTCAGAATTGCTACTATAAATAACCCAAAGGTCATACATAGATACAAAGCTTCAAATACGCTCATAAGCATCACCCTCCTTTCCGAGGGCATGACCCTCTAATAGAGGGATAACCGTCCACCTTCTACAGCAGCACCTAATATGTAGTTTAGCTATTATTAATAATAACCAAGTGATGAAGAGTTGTTTTTCTCATTAAGATGTTGTGATTGCATCAAGGAATGAATTTCCGTCGCCGCGATAGCTGATACCAAAATAGTCGGCGATCGTAGCGCCCATGTCGGCGAAGCAGTCTAGGCATCCGAGATCTACGCCCTTTTTCAGCCTTGGTCCGTAGACTAGGCAGGGAATATCCTCTCTTGTATGGTCGGTGCCCGTATATCCAGGGTCGCAGCCGTGATCCGCAGTAACGATTAAAATATCATCATCTCTAAGCTTTTCCATAAGCTGACCGATTTGAACATCAACGTCGCAGAGAGCCTTGGTGTATGCAGGGACATCACGTCTGTGACCATAAATCATATCGGTATCTACGAGGTTCACATAGCAGAGACCTTCGAAGTCAGAATCCGCTACATCTAATACGCGTTCCATATTAGCGTGATTTCCTTTATTCGGATAGCTAACCATAACGCTCTTACCCGCAAATATATCGTATATCTTGCCGACTCCTATATTTACGAAACCCTCCTTTTTAAGCGCGTCCAAAACTGTTTCGCGAGGTGGCTTAAGGCTGAAGTCATGTCTCCTGACAGTCCTCTGATATGGCCATTCTCCTTCAAACGGACGGGCGATAATACGACCAACTCCATGTTCACCCTGCATTATATCGCGTGCCTGCCTGCAATATTCATAAAGCTGCTCGATAGGAACGACATCCTCGTGAGCCGCTATTTGAAGTACGGAGTCGGCACTCGTATAGACTATAAGAGCGCCTGTTTCGACATGCTCATTTCCATAGTCTTTGATAACCTCTGTCCCCGAATAGGGCAAATTACAGATTATCTTGCGCCCAAAAGCAGCTTCCAATTTATCTAGCACATCTTTTGGGAAGCCGTTAGGATATGTGGGAAGAGGGCGAGGAGATACCATACCAGCCATTTCCCAATGCCCTACCGTCGTATCCTTGCCCATGGATTTTTCGCGTATACGGCAGTAACAGCCGACTATATTTTCCTTGGGTGCGCGGAATGAAGTGCCTTCGATATTGGCAAGCCCGAGGCTCTCCATATTGGGCACATTCATTCCCCCGCTCTTATAACAGCTCCCGAGCGTATCGGCTCCGGCATCCCCGAAGTCCGCCGCATCCGGCGCACCCCCGAGACCCACGCTGTCTAGTACAATCCAAAATACTCTTTTACTCATAGTAAAACTCCCTATTTCTTATGAAATTCCCTATTTATTTTCTCTATCTTCTGAAATAAGCAGGCGAATCGCCTCGACCGCGACGCGAATAGCCAAATCCGTGTCGTGCTCTTGCGGATTTGGAAGCCCCATTTTTTCTCTCTCCTGATTTGCGACAGTCAGGAATACCGAGCCGACCTTAACTTTCCTATACGCGCCGACGATAAACAGCGTTGCCGATTCCATTTCAGAAGCCTTGCAGCCCATGCGAAGCCAAGCGTCCCATTTGTTCATCAGTTCATTGCTGTTAGGGAGCGCCTCGGGCATATGCTGTCCGTAGAAGGCGTCCTTACATTGAACTACGCCCGTGTGGTAGGGAGCGTCCAATCTTTTAGCAGCACGCATTAGCGCAGATGTAACACCTATATCCGACACGGCTGGATATTCGATAGGTGCATACTCCTTGGAAGTGCCGTCCATTCTGACCGCACCCGTTGCGATTACTATATCTCCGCCTTTAACATCTATGTCCATGCCGCCGCATGTGCCGACTCTGATAAAGGTCTTGCCGCCTACGTTTGCGACTTCCTCGAGAGCGATTGAAGCGGAGGGTCCGCCGATTCCTGTCGACGTGCAGCTCACCTTTACACCGCCGAGATAGCCTGTGTATGTAACATATTCGCGGCTGTCCGCTACCTTCTCGGCATTTTCAAAATAAGCTGCGATCTTCGCGACCCTATGAGGGTCTCCGGGAAGAATGACGTATTCGCCTACGTCCCCCGGCTTTAATCCTACATGATACTGATGTCCGGCGCCTTCTGTATAATCTACCATAATAAACCTCTTATCTTTCTGTTCACATTAGCCTAAGCGTCGAGCTTGGTTGCATTTATATGTTTATTTTCAGCCACGGAGTCGAACTGAGTTTTGCTCGCTGCTCCCGTTCAGCCCCAGAGCTTCGCTCGCCTGGAAGGCATTAAGATACAAAAGCCGTTATTCGGGTCTAATAGCGGCCTTCTTCCGATTCAAGACCCTTCACAGCCTTTACGATACGGCTGGTTCCAAGTCTCCTAGCTCCGATTTCCACATATTTCTCCGCGTCCTCAAGTCCTGAGATACCACCGGAAGCCTTGACCCAAACATGCGCTCCGACGTTTTTAACCATGAGCTCCACATCTTCGAAAGTCGCGCCGCCGCCACCGAAGCCGGTTGAAGTCTTGATGAAGTCTGCTCCTGCATGAGTTACGATTTGACACATTTTCCTCTTTTCTTCTTCGGTCAGCATACTTGTCTCGATGATAACTTTCAGGATATTGTCGCCGCAGATTTCTTTAAGAGTGCGGATTTCGTTTTCGAGGGCGTCCCATTTCTTATCCTTGACCCAACCGAGATTTATAACCATATCAATCTCGTCCGCGCCGTTGTCTAATGCGTCGCTCGTTTCAAAAGCCTTGACCGCCGTGGTGTTATATCCATGCGGGAAACCGATTACCGCGCATATGCGAACCTTGGAGCCTGCATAGTCCTTAGCCTGTGCGACATAGGACGGCGGAATACAAACCGTAGCAGTTTCATACTTTATACCGTCGTCGATTACGGCTTTGATTTCATCCCATGTGGCAGTCGGCGCCAGCAGGGTATGATCTACATAGCTGAGTATTTTCTTTACATCCATATTTCTCTCCCTTTTCCTCTTTCTTCTCATTGCGGCAATATTGCCGGTAACTTATGAGACTTTTTTCCTCACTGCGGCAATGCCGCCAAAAATTTATGAGACTATTATATAACTAAAAGGGTGCTTAGTGTAAAGTTTCAGTTGGCAGAAAGCGGAAAAATACAAAACTATGCGAAGTTTTAGGAAATCTAAAATGAAAAGAAGCCGGTTGCTTTACTCTTTTCATAACCTCTGTGATACAATAGTAAAATTGAAAGAGAAAGCGGAAGCAAAAATAGAACACCAACTTAGAAAACTTAGAATTTTTCGAAACAGTTTTTCGCAATAATATAAAGGAGATTAGCGTGGCAGATACAATAGCAGCGATTTCAACGGCGCCGGGAGAGGGCGGAATAGGAATAGTAAGAGTCAGCGGTCCGGGGAGCATGGACATCATGCGACGCGTGATGAAAAAATGTCCCACGGATATAGAGCCGAGACATGCCTATCTCGGAGACGCAGTATCGGGCAGCGAAGACTCAGCGCCCGAGGTCATAGACAAATGCCTCTTCATTTATATGCAAGCCCCAGCGTCCTATACGGGAGAGGATATGCTTGAGATACAGGCGCATGGCAGCAATGTCTCGCTCAAGAGCATACTCGGGGCGGTTTTAGATAGCAAAATCGCGGGAATTCGCATGGCAGAGCCCGGAGAATTCACAAAGCTTGCCTTCCTGAACGGCAAGATGGACTTGTCTCAGGCGGAGGCGGTAATAGACATCATAAAGGCTAAGAGCGATCTATCCCTTGGGATTGCAGAGGCTCAGCACGAAGGACGACTCAGCGAATCCGTTAGGGAGATTAGGGAGAGCCTTTTGGATATTCTCGCGGAGATGGCAGTCGATATCGACTATCCTGACGAGGACTATGAGCTGGACGGAAGCGGCGAGGGAAGCGAGCTTGTCGGCAAACTCAGATGGGTTCTCTCGGACGTTGAGGAACTTCTTGACACCGCCGCCATAGGAAGGATAGCCAGAGAGGGCGTAAGGGTGGTAATCGCGGGCAAGCCGAATGCCGGGAAAAGCTCTCTTATGAATGCTATTCTCGGTGAAGGAAGAGTCATAGTTACAGATGTGCCGGGCACGACGCGCGACACCGTTGAAGAGAGCGCCTCTCTTGGCGGCGTTCCAATCGTTCTCGTCGACACTGCAGGGATAAGAGAGACCGGAGATAAGGTGGAGAAGATTGGCGTTGAGCGCACAACAAGAGCAATCGCCGCCGCGGATATGGTAATCCTCGTATTGGACGGCAGCCGAGAACTAGACGAAGAGGACAGCTCAGTGCTCGGATATATAGAGCATATGAATTCGAATAATATACTCGTGGTAATAAACAAAGAAGACCTCGGGCATTCCATAAGCGAGGAAGCCGTCAGGGAGAAGCTCCCGGGCGTGAGGATTATAAGGACTTCGCTTATAGGAAAAGGGGCGCAGAACGCGTCTCGCCGAGTGTCGGAGGAAATCGGAGAGATATTTGAGCTCGGAAAAATCAACCCGCAGGAGACGAATATAGTTACAAACGAAAGGCATATTCAAATGCTTAAAAACGCTGAGATGAATTTGGACGAAGCCATAGGTATGCTGCAAAGCGGAGAGCCTATGGAAGTGGCGGAGCTTTCGGCGCATTACGCATATGATTCTCTTGGCAAGATAATCGGAGAGGACGTCGGAGACGAGGTGCTGAATACTGTATTCAGCAAATTCTGCCTCGGTAAATAATCGCTCCGCAGCCTCTTGGCGTCTCGCTGTGAATGAAAATACTCCACGGTTTAATAATATGAAGAAAATGAAGAATGATAGAAATGCGGAATTTGATATAGTGGTAATTGGTGCTGGTCACGCAGGCTGTGAGGCGGGGCTTGCTGCGGCGAGACTTGAAATGCGAACAGCTGTTCTTTGTATGGATATGGAGTCTGTTGCCATGATGCCTTGCAATCCTTCGATTGGAGGAACGGGAAAAGGGCACCTAGTCCGGGAGGTTGACGCGCTCGGCGGTGAAATGGGCGTAAATATTGACAAGACCTTTATTCAGTCCAAGATGTTAAACACTTCGAAGGGTCCTGCCGTTCACTCGCTAAGGGCGCAGGCGGATAAGCACCGCTATCATTTTGAAATGCTTAAAACCCTTGAAAGCACCGAAAACCTGACACTTATCGAAGATGAAGTTATCGACTTGATTGCAGAGAGTGGCGGCTCCGCGGGGGGCGTAATTGCCAGAGAGAGAGGGGAAATTACTGCAAAAGCTGTGATAGTATGCACGGGTACATTTCTTTCAGGCAAGATTTTTATAGGAGACGATGTTAGGGAATCAGGACCGGCGGGAATGAGTCCGGCTAAAGAATTCGGCAAAAACCTCGCGAAGAGAGGCTTTCCTATCAGAAGATTTAAGACGGGAACGCCCGCGCGAATGAGACGCGAGAGCCTGAATTATGATGAGATGAAGGAGCAATGCGGAGATGAGAATATAGTTCCGTTCAGTTTTTTGAATGAGGATAAGGACTATGATATAGAGCAGATCTCGTGCTGGCTCTCATACACCAACGAGAGAACACATCAGATTATCATGGATAATTTGGAAAAGTCCGCAATGTATTCAGGGAATATCGTCGGTGTGGGGCCGAGATACTGTCCTTCCATTGAGGATAAGGTCTCCAGATTTAGAGACAGAAAGAGACATCAGCTATTCGTTGAGCCGGAAGGGACGGATACGGATTTGATGTATATACAGGGAATGAGCTCCAGCCTGCCGGTAGATGTTCAGAAGGCTTTTTATTCCACTATCCCCGGGCTTGAGAATGCCGAAATTGTAATACCTGCATATGCTATTGAGTATGACTGTATAGACCCGCTGTCTCTCAAACCGAGCCTTGAGAGCAAGCTCATGGAGAACCTCTTCTGCGCCGGGCAGTTTAACGGAAGCTCAGGCTATGAGGAAGCTGCTGCGCAGGGTCTCATAGCCGGCATAAATGCTGCAGCCAAGTTAAGGGGAAAAGCACCCCTCGTGCTGAGGCGGGATCAAGCCTATATCGGAGTCCTCATAGATGATCTTGTAACCAAGGGGACAAACGAGCCTTATAGGATAATGACCTCAAGGGCGGAATACAGACTTCTGCTCAGGCAGGACAATGCCGACAGAAGGCTGACCGAGATAGGAAGAGAATACGGGCTCGTCACTGATGAGAGGTATAACAGGTATAGGCTCAAGAAGAAAAGGGTGGACGAAGAGGTTGCGAGGCTTAGGGAAAAGAAGACGGATATTTCTGATTTCAGAGCCTTCTTAAATCGTCACGGAGAGGCGAACGCTGATGAGACGCCGAACCAAAGTTTTGCGGAAATCCTGAGACGACCCATGACAAGCTATGAAGATATTGCGGAGATAGACGACGAGACAAGGCCTTCGCTCGGTAGAAATGAAAAGACCGAGGTCGAAGTCATACTGAAATATGACGGATATATCAGAAAGCAGATAAATGAAGTGGAAAAGCTGCAAAGCCTTGAGAGCAAGAGGCTCAGTGATAATTTAGACTATAATTCCATAGGGGGACTGAGGCTTGAAGCCAGGCAGAAGCTTTCGGAGATAAAGCCGGAGACGGTGGGACAAGCCAGCCGAATTTCGGGAGTGTCTCCCGCTGATGTCAATGTGCTTCTGATATATCTTGAGAAGATGAGCAGAGAAAAGAACATATGAGCGAAAAAATAGAGGTTGAAAAATATATAGATTTTCTCAGACAGAGCCACGGAGCAGAAACTGCGGAGAAGCTCTTGGCATATGTTGATAGAGTTTTGGAGATAAACGAGCATATAAATCTCACAGCCGTAAGGGATAGAGATGAGGCGATTATAAAACATCTTGCAGACTCTCTGAGTGTTCTCGAACTTCCTGAGTTTTGGGAAGCAGAGAGTATTGTTGATGTGGGAACGGGCGCGGGCTTTCCGGGAGCTTTGCTCGCTATCGCCTGTCCTTCCAAATCTTTCACGCTCCTTGATTCAACTCTGAAAAAACTAAGGGTGATAGACGGGTTGGCAGAGGAGCTCGGCATTGAAAATATAAAGACGGTACACGCCAGAGCTGAGGAAGTCGGCAGACAGGAATATGAAGGGGCATTTGATTTATGCGTTTCTAGAGCAGTCGCCGACCTCGAGAAGCTTTCGGGCTGGTGTCTGCCATTCGTGCGGAAGGGCGGAGCTTTCCTCTCCTATAAAGGAGATAATTATGCTGTCGAGCTGGAGGGTGCGATTCCTGTCATTCAAAAAGCAAAGGCTCGCTTCGATCGCGTCGTGCCCGCCAATACGAACTTCTCTGAAATCAACGGACATGTTCTTTTGATAATTAAGAAATAGTTTCACGTGAAACATTGTCTAATCAGCACTATAAAAACAGGGATCAAAATGTTTCACGTGAAACAACAAGATGTAGTGGTTATGTGGGGCTTCTGGCACAAGTTATCCCCTGTTCTATATTTAGTTCAGCGAAATCATCTAAACTACACAAAATCAGCACATTATAAGGTAGAAAACTACACAGCCTTAGTGTAAAATACAGGAATATGTTTAATCGGGCAGTATGCCCGAAAAGGGACGCAGCAAAGACAAGAACTAATGACAACCCGCAGCAAACCATAAACAACAAACGAAAACAACCCATTAACAAAACACGGCATACTGCAACAAAGTACAATAGACCATAAAAGAAGCAAACGATAAGCTCCAGCAAAATGCAACAAACTACAAAACAAACAACAGGAATTCGCAGCAAAACATCGTCACACGACAAGTCACAACAAACCACAACAAACAGCAACATAGCTCAACAATACATTTCAACAGCATATAACAACGCGCGAAACACAAAAAAAAACATAGCAACACATAACAAGATATTCACCGCAAATCACAATAAAAGCACAGAAAACTAAGAGGTAATAACATATGGGCAAGGCTATTGCTATTTTCAACCAGAAGGGCGGTGTGGGAAAGACCACAACTAATATCAATTTGGCGGCAGGGCTCGCCAGCAAAGGGAAGAAGGTTCTCATGGTAGACATAGACCCGCAGGGAAATACCACCAGCGGAATAGGTATCAGAAAGAGAACCCTTCAAACCACGCTTTATGACGCCCTGATAGACACCGACTTTGAAATCGCAGAGGCAATATTGCCTACGAATACGGAGAACCTGTATATCATTCCAGCCAGCGCGGATTTGGCAGGCGCGGAAGTGGAGCTCGCACAGCTTGAAGGCAGGGAAGGCAGACTCAAGAGGGTAATCGACGCGGTGAGAAAGGACTATGACTATATTCTGGTCGACTGCCCGCCTTCGCTTGGCATACTGACTATAAATTCTCTGACGGCTGTGGACAGTGTACTTATCCCCGTTCAGTGCGAGTTCTACGCATTGGAAGGAGTGAGCCAGCTCATCAGCACTATAGAAATGGTAAAGAGCAGAATGAACCCCAAACTGTATATAGAGGGGGTTATTCTCAGCATGTTCGACGGGCGCACAAATCTTTCACAGGCTGTCGTTGAGGACGTCAGAAGCTTCTTCGGCGCTGTCCTTTACGAGACAATTATTCCGAGAAATGTAACGCTCGCAGAAGCACCTAGCTTCGGAGTTCCTATCATAAAATACGATTCGTCTGCGCCGGGAGCCAAAGCTTATCAGGCGTTCACCAAAGAATTCCTTGCAAGGGAAAAGGCTAACAAAAAGAAAGAGGGATAGATATGGCAAGGAAAGCCGGATTGGGAAGAGGGCTCGACGCGCTGTTTGCCGATGTTGCGCCAATATTAGAAATGAGTGAAGCGGTTAATGCTGACGCCGAGGACGCAGGCGAGGACAGCGCTGCGGATATGTCTGCGAAGGCTGCGATGGCGGCAAAGGCGACGGTAGAAAAGATTTCTTATCGTGCCAAGTCGAGCAGAAGCGCTAACGACAAGAGCGACTCAAAAGCAAAGGGAAAGACAGAAGGTATGATTGACGCCGAGGCTGATAGCGGAGCTAATGCCGAGGCGGTTGGTGGCGCTAATGGCAAAACCGCAGGTAAGGCTGGAGACAGGACAAATGACAGGTCGGGCGTAGGAAGGAAAGCCGGCGGCGCGAAGGCTAAGGAATCAGCCGCGGGAGCTGCGAGTGATGAAGATTCCGACAGGGTTATCTATGTAGACATCAACGACATAAAGCCGAATTCCGCGCAGCCCCGTATGCATTTCGACGAAGCCAAGCTACAGGAACTCGCCGCTTCCATAACGGCGAACGGGGTCATACAGCCGCTCATCATAAGGGAGAGCACAAACGGTTATGAGCTGGTTGCCGGAGAAAGGCGCTGGAGAGCGTCGAGGCTGGCAAATCTTTCCCGCGTGCCATGTATCATCAGGAATTTCGACGACAGGCAAAATGCGATAGTCGCCATAATCGAGAATATGCAGAGAGAGGATCTAAACCCCATTGAGGAAGCGAAGGGGCTCAAGTCCATGACTGAGAAATACGGCTTCACACAGGAGCAGGTCTCGGTCTCGCTCGGCAGAAGCAGAACATATATTACAAACAGCATAAGGCTTCTGAAACTGCCCGCGGAAATACAGGAATATGTGTCAAGCGGGAAAATGTCCGCGGCGCACGGAAGGACGATTATCAATATTTCGGACAAGCAAAAGCAGAGAGAGGTGGCGGAGAAGATAATCCGAAATGACCTATCCGTGAGGGCGACGGAGAGGCTCGCCGAGAAGATAAAGGATGAACTGAAACCGGAGAGAAAGCGCAGACGGAAGGCAGATGAAGAGACGGGAAGCCGAGTTCCGGAGGAGATAAAGGCAGTTGAATCGGAGCTCAAGACTCTGATTGGGACAAAGGTTAGCATAAAGGGTGATGAAAACAAAGGAAGGATAGAGTTAGAATATTATAGCCTTGAGGAGCTCAATCGCATAATAGATTTGCTCAGGAATGTCGCTGAATAGGTGGCGAATAAAGCGGAGTGAGAAGTGCGCGCGAACGCGTGAAAGTGGAGAAGAAGAAAAATTTAGAATGAGAAAGCGTGCGAATAAAATAAGAAGGGAAAATTAAGCCGCACTAAAGCGATGATGTAATAGCGAGTTAAAGTAAAATCACAGAATAGTGTTATAAAAAATTTTTTAGACGGATAACCTAGGGGAATGAATGAGTGTGAGAGTATATAGAAGAAAATGCAAAACAGTGAAGTCGTGCTAAACTGATGAAATGATAGCGAGATAAAGCGAAATTGCAATAAAGTATTATTAAAGGACTAGGAGATTGAGAATCGCCGAGAGAGCAATAGCGAGTATGTGAAAAGCCGAAGCGAGAGAAAAGGTGTAAGCATGGAAACAAACTATATAAATCAAATCCCTATGGCTGCGTGTATCGTGGACACGAACGGATATGTTACAGCCGCTAATGCGCTGATCAAAAACGTATTTGTCTATGAGGACATCAGCGGCTCCAAATTCTTTACGCTTACGGGAGTGAAAAGAGCGGAGCTTTTGGATGTCAACAAAAACGAGCGCGTGATTGAGAAAAATGACAGGGTGTTCAGGCTCAAGACCAATGAAAATCCGAAAGAGGACGAGGATATAGTCGTTTTCTTCGACGAGGCGACGGCGCGCTACAGCTATATGACTAAAATGGAGTCCGACAGAGCCGTAATCGCTTTCATAAATATTGATAACTATGATGAATTTATGGCGAGTACAAGCGAGGACTCGAAGAGGACTGTACCTGCTCAGGTTGACAGTATGCTGCACAAATGGGCGGACAGATTCGAATCGCCTGTAGTGAGCACGGGCGAGGACAGCTATGTCATGTATACGAGCAGGGGAAGGCTCGACGAGATGATTGAGGATAATTTCAGCGTCCTTGATGATGTCAGGTCTATCGAAGGGCAGATAGACTTCCCTGCGTCCATAAGCATGGGGATAGGAATATCGGCGGCAAATCTGAGGGAGTCGTCCGACCTTGCGGAGTCGGCACTTGAACTCGCGCTTGGGCGCGGTGGCGACCAGGCTGTCGTCAAGACCGACGAAGGAACGCATTATTACGGCGGAACCATGCAGACGGTCGAGAAGGGAAACCGCGGGAAATCAAGAGTAATCGCCCATGCAATGAGAGCGCTCATAAAGGACGCCGACAAGGTGCTGATTATGGGTCATAAATTCCCCGACCTAGACGCCTTCGGCTCTGCCATAGGAGCATACAGCATTTGCAAATTCCTCGAAAAAGAAACATATATAGTGCTCGACAAGCGGCATGAAGCTCTCGACACCATATATGAACAGGCGGAAAGCACGGGCGACTATGAAATCATAAAGCCTGAAAAGGCACTCAAAATGGTAACTCGCAAAACGCTCCTCATCATTGTGGACACGAATAGACCGCAGCTTGTGGAAAGCGAGGAACTGGTCGAAGCTTGCAGGAACAGAATTATCATAGATCACCATAGAATGACTGAGGACTCCTATCACAATGCGGCGGTGGCATATATCGAGTCATACGCATCTTCCGCGAGCGAGCTTATGGCGGAGCTTATGCAGCATATCGCGCAGAAGCGCTTCATAAACAAATTCGAAGCCGAGGCAATGCTGGCAGGCATAATGGTGGACTCCAACAATTTTTCAGGAAGGACGGGAGTCAGGACTTTCGAGGCGGCGTCATGGCTTAAACGAGCGGGCGCGGATACCACTGAGGTTAAGAGATTCTTCCAGATGAAGGGAGAAGATATAATGATAAAGGCGAGAGCCATAGGCAATGCGGAGATTACCGAGCAGGGCATAGCCTTCGCTATAAACAATGTCGGCGGCGAGAATTCTCAGATTATAAATGCGCAGATTGCGGACGAGCTTCTGATGATTAAAGATGTGCAGGCGTCCTTCGTCCTCGGGCTCACCGACAAGGGAAAGACTATCGTATGTGCGAGATCCATTGGTGATATAAATGTGCAGAGCCTCATGGAAAAAATGGGCGGTGGAGGTCATTTCACATCAGCCGCAGCGCAGCCTGACAAGCCTTTGGACGAAGTGTCGGCGGAGCTTCGCAGACTGATAAAGGAAATTCAGGAGAAGGACGACGAGTTCGAGGATGAAAGCAAGATTGACGTAATTAACAGAAGGGATACGCTGTATTAGAAAAGGCAGATAAAATGCAGGCAAAAGACAGATAAAAGACAGTCGATAGATGCTGGAGATATTATTAGAGGAGACGGATATGGAAGTTATACTGAAAAAGGACGTAAAAGGCACGGGAAAAGCAGGAGAAATCGTAAAGGTAAGCGACGGGTTTGCGAGAAACAGGCTTATCCCGCGAGGTGAAGCCGTGGAGGCGACCGAGGGGAACAAAAGAGCCATGGAAAAGGCTGCCGCTAAGATGAAGGAGAGGTTCGCGCAGGACAAGGCAGCCGCAGAGGAATTTGCCAAGAAGCTCTCAGGCGCGCCGGTTGTGATAAAGACCAAGGCGGGAGAAGGCGGAAGGCTTTTTGGTTCGATAACGTCAATGGATATTGCCGAGGCGATTAAGGAGCAAATCGGAGAGGAGATTGACCGCAGAAAGATAGTCCTTGAGAAACCTATCAAGGAAATGGGCGTGAGCGAAGTGGAGATAAAGATTTTCCAGGACGTGAGCGCAAAAATGGAAGTAAGAATTGAGGACGGAAAAGAAGATTAAAGAATTAGCGAGCAAAGAGGGTTTTGAGAACCGGGGCGTCGTTAAAAATTTAACGAGCGATAGTATGTATTGAAATCAAAAAGAACAAGATAGGAAGAGAACAGAAGAGAAAGCAAGAGCAAAAGAAAAAAAGAGAAAAGAAAACAAGAGACAAGAGAAAAAAGAAGAAAAGAAGAAAAGAGAACAAGAGACAAGAGAAAAAGAAGAGATGGCAATGGACGAAGAGAGAAAAGAGAATGTGCTTGTGTCGCCGACGGATATTGAGGCGGAAAAGGCGGTGTTGGGCGCTATGCTGAAAAGCCCCGACGCCAGAGCGGACGTTACGGGAATACTGAAACCTGACGACTTCTATTTGAAGGAACATCAGGAGATATACAGAACCATGCTGGAGATGGATCAGAAGGGCGTGGGCGTGGACATCACGACTGTCTATTCCGCTCTCAAGCAGAAAAAGATTGCGGAGATGACCGGAGGCATTACATATCTGAGCAAACTGATGGACGAGGCAATCGTCGTTTCTAATGCCAAATATTATGCGGAGACTGTCGACGACAAATCCAAAATGCGCCAGCTCATAAACGAGGCGGAGTCCATAAGGGACGCCGCCTATTCGGGAGAGCTTCCGCCAGAGGATATTCTTGACAATGCGGAGCAGCGCATACTGAATATTGCGAACAAAGCGCAGAGAAGTCAGTATGTGGCGGTGGGCGATGTTCTCCATGAAAACCTGAGCAATCTGAGGGAGCTGGAAAAACAGGGTGGAGCCATTAAGGGAATCGAGACGGGGTTCCGCGACGTGGATAAAATTCTCGGCGGATTTCAGAGAACGGACCTCATCATTTTGGCGGCAAGACCGGGCGTGGGAAAGACGGCTTGGGCTCTTAATGTGGCGGAGAACGCCGCGTCAAACGGGTATAACGTCATGGTGTTCAGCTTGGAGATGGCTAATACTCAGCTCGGGCAGAGACTGCTCTCCATGAAGGCGAGCGTGCCGCTAGAAAATATCCGAAAAGCCGAGGTCAGCAATGAGGAATGGGAAGCGCTGAGCATGGCTCAGGAAGAGCTCCACGGAACATCTATGGTGATAGACGAGAGCTCTGTGATAACCCCTATAGAAATGAAGAATAAATGTCGCAGGTTCAAACAGGAAAAGGGCAGCATTGACCTCGTGGTCATAGACTATTTGCAGCTTATGAGCATGGGCGGCTATAGAATAGAGCAGAGGGAGAAGGAAATTGCAGCCATTACGAGGTCTATCAAGATTATGGCGAAGGAACTCGACTGTGCAGTCATTCTGCTTTCGCAGCTTTCCAGAGGTCCCGAGCAAAGGGGCGGAGACCATATGCCGAAGCTTTCCGACCTCAGGGATTCGGGGGCTATTGAGCAGGACGCTGACGTGGTCATATTCCTCAAGAGAGATGATTACTACAACAATGATGAGGACAGGGCAGAGGTCAGCGAGAATGCTGCGCTTACATGTGCGGTCAATATAGCCAAGCACAGAAACGGTCCTGTCGGGATTGCCAATCTGACGTGGATTCCGCGATATGTAAAATTCGGCAATATGGCTAGAGAATAAGGTTCGTTTAAGGAAAAAGACAGATAATAATGTCCAAGATCAAGCTGAAAATTGCAGAGCGAAGAGATACGCTTTTATATATGACGAGGGTGGAGAACCTCTTCATCAACGAATATCTCCCGGGAGCACCTGGAGACTATGTTAAAGTCTATCTTTATGCTCTCTTTTGTGCGCAGTACGAAGAGGAGACGGACAATCGGAAGTTAGCAATGATTCTCGGACTGACCGAGACCGAGGTCGAGGAAGCTTGGGAATATTGGGCGGCTCAAGGACTCATCAGAAAGAGTTCGGACGGCTTGACAATCGAGTTTAGCAGAATGCTGGAGAGCTTTTACGGGAAGAGCGCGCCTTATCCCGTGGCAGAGACGGCAGAGGCGGCGAAGGCTGAGAGTGAACCCGATACAAGCGGGAATGAAAACTTTGATGACGAGGAAGTGGACACATTCTACGATTTTGACAGCACGGACGGCGCGGAAAATATGGAAGGCGCAGGAAATGCGACAGGCACGGGCGCGTCGGCGGACTCAGGGCTTGATGCGAGGCTTATAGACAGGCAGCTACAGCAGCTTTTCGCCAGGTATCAGGAAGTGGTGGGAAGGACGGTGTCGAGGCGCGAGACCGGCAAGATAGAGGACGCCTTAAAGGTTTATGGCATAAAGGCGGAAGTCCTGTTCTACGCCATAGACTATTGTGCGGATTTGAAGCTTGACAGATATGATGTGGACTATGTTTTCCAAGTGGCTCTCCGCTGGAAGGAAGAAGGCTGCGAGGATATTTCAGCCGTAAAGAATCTTTTGGCTGAGCGAAGCGCAAGAAACAATGCTTATAGGGAAGTTTTCAAGACGCTCGGGTTTAACCGCCTGAGCAATCCGGGGGACAGGGCAATTATGGATCCGTGGTTTGACGAAATGGGATTTAAGCTCGATGAGATCTTGGCCGCGTGCAGGGCGTCTGCCGGAATAAGGGAGCCGAACCTGAGATATGTAAATAAAATCCTCGAAAATAAAATGCTGGAGAGGGGCGGCGTCAAGGTTCCTTTTTCGAGAGGCGCAGAGACAGGCTCAGCTAAAGGCGCTTCGGGCAATGCGGAGAACAGCGGCGCGAAGGTGAGCCGAAAGGTGCTCCGAGACTATTACGACCATATAAGGGAAGAGGACGAGTCCGCCCATAAGAAAAGAATAAGAGAGGCGGTGGAGAGTCTCCCGGGCATGAAGGAAGTTTTGGACAGAGAAAAAGAACTGAACGCCGCCATTGCGAGCATAATGCCGGGGGGCAGCGGGAGAAAGTCCAGAGAAGAGCTCAGAAACGAGAAGAAGAGGCTCGAAGAGAGAAAGAAAACCATACTTGAGGACGAGGGCTATCCAGCCGATTTCCTCGATAGAAAATACAGATGTGATATATGCCGCGACACGGGATATACCGACGAGGGGCGGGTTTGCACATGTTGCAGAGCCAGAGCCGACGAAGCATATATCTGGTATAGGGAGAAGAATTCAGATTGAAGATTAAAAGGCGCAAGCTTAGAAGGATAAAAAGAAAGCCTTATGCAAGGAGGGACAGAGGTGTCAGATTTCTGTCGCGCATTGTTGATTTTGCAGACCGCATTCAGAGCGGTGCGGACGAAATCATCATCAATATGGGCAGGGGCTTTATCGTGGAGCTCTACAAAATATCTGCCGCATACAAGCATACGCGCAGAGTCATTGGAATGGTGCTTCTGTCAATCACTATAACAGCCTCGGGAATGCTGGTGCTCTTCAACCGCTTCACGGTATATGAATACGCATACAACGGGAAGGTCCTCGGGTATGTGAGGGAACAGGAAGAGGTTACGGAAGTGCTCGAGATCGCCGGACAGAAGCTTTCGGAAAACAGCGGGAGTTCGCTTGATGTGGAATTCGTGGCAAATCGGAATATAACCTTTGACACCGTAGATTCCCGCGGGAAGAGCATTGATAATTCTGACGCCGCCGTGAACAAGCTCGTTTATATGACGGATATAGAGACAGAGGCTTTCGGGGTTTATGACGGAGAGGAGCTCGTCGCGGTCGTAAAGGACAGTGATGACGCCGAAAAGCTTCTGCTGGAAACTCAGGCGGAGATGAGCAGACCTGATACGGGAATGACGCTGGTTTCTTCCGAATTCGCAAACGCCTTGGATATTAAGCCGCTTAACGTCCTTCTCATCAGCGTGCAGGACAATGCGTCCGCGCGCAGACAGATGATAAAAGGCGGCAATATGGAGATTTACCATATCGTGGAAGAGGGCGAGAGCATTGAGACGCTCATGCAGGATTTTTCCGTTGCCGCGGAGAATATTTATGACGAGTCAAATTCAGATATAGCGACCGAGCCCGAGCAGGGCGATAAGGTCTGCATACATAAGACCGTAGAGCCTTTGAGCGTTACTATGGTGGAGACCGGGCGCATGAAGGAAATCGTGGAATATAAGACGGTGAAGAGGGAGTCAGACGAATACTATAAGGGCGATACCTTCATAGAACAGGAGGGCGTTGACGGCATTCAGGTATTCGAGGGAACGATTACCAAGGAGAGCGGCGAGGTCGTCGACAGAAAGACCGACAAGATTGAGACTATCAGAAAAGTCCAGGATAAGATTATCCTCGTCGGAACGGCGGAGAGACCGAAAACGGCTGCGACGGGTGTGTTTGCAATGCCTGTCCAGAGGTATACGATTACTTCTCCGTTTGGACCGAGGTGGGGCAGAATGCATACGGGTCTTGATTTGGCAGGCCCGACAGGAACTCCGATTTATGCCAGCGACGGCGGAACCGTAATAAGAGCGGGCTATAACGGCGGGTACGGAAACTGCGTAGATATTGACCACGAAAACGGATATATTACGAGGTATGCGCATTGCAGTAGGCTCATAGTGAGCGCCGGTGACAAGGTATATCAGGGACAGAATATCGCTTTTGTGGGAAGCACGGGTAACAGTACGGGTCCGCATCTCCATTTTGAGATAATATCGAATGGCTCGGCAATCAACCCTGCGCCTAAGCTTGGATTATAATCGGATTATAAAAGGAAGAGAGTGACAGACTGAGTTTTGCTGCGGCAGAAAATGGAAAAAGACAATAGAGAAATATATACAGATAAATATGAGGGAATGGGAGAGCCCGAGGAAGAGCCTGGGAATGATTATGGCGAAGAGGATTTCGAGGGCTCGGATTCAAGTGGCGTTGGGCTCGGAAGTGATGACTACGGAGCAGAGGGCTTTGAGAATGAGGAAGCCCTTGGGGATTATTTTGTCAGGGAAGAAGCTTCTAATGATGTCCTTGAAAGCGAAGAGGATTTTGAACGAAGGGTAAAGCGCCGCAAGGCGAAGATAGCCCGAAGGAAAATCCGAAGAAAGATTTTACTTGTTATCATTATCATTTCGCTCTTTGCCGGGCTTGCGACAATGTGCGGAAGGGATATTATAAGACTGAAAAGGGAAAACAGGGAGCTTAAAAAGAGACAACAGGAATTGGAAGAGGAAAGAGATATATTAAAACGAGAGGTCGAGAAGTCAGGACAGAGGGAGTATGTGCAGGACCAGGCGAGGAGACAGCTCAGACTGCTGAATCCGGGAGAGCTCCTCTTTACCTTCGAGGACGACGAGGGAGAGTAGGAGTAAGAGATGGGTAAAATAAGAGATAGAGATAGAGATAGAAATATAAATAGAGAAAATAATAAAGAAGCGAAAGAAAAAACGAAAACGAAAAAGACACGGGAAAAAGAGAAAGAAAAAATAAAAATTGACTATGCGATAGTGGTGGAAGGGAGAGATGATGTCAGGGCTGTCGGCGAAGCCTGCGACGCGCTGATAATTCCGACGCATGGATTTGGAATCAGCGCGGAGACCTGGCGGATTATGGAAAAGGCTTATGAGGAAAAGGGGCTCATTCTTCTGCTGGATCCCGACCATGCGGGTGAAAGAATAAGGAGAAAGCTCAGCGAGAAATTCCCTAATGCGGTGCAGGCGTATTTGGATAGAGGAGACGCCAGGTCGGGCGCGGATATAGGTGTGGAGAATGCCGCGCCGGAGGTAATTGCAGAGGCGCTGGAGAAGGCGATAATGCGAGCGGATAAGATCCTTCGACTCGCTTC
This sequence comes from Mogibacterium sp., assembly GCA_017515425.1. Classification (GTDB taxonomy): domain Bacteria; phylum Bacillota; class Clostridia; order Peptostreptococcales; family Anaerovoracaceae; genus Crickella. The sequence goes on along the minus strand of JAFWFU010000025.1, from coordinate 35,910 downwards.
GCTCGTTCAGGATGAAAAAAAGGGAGAGAAGGCATTTGCGGATATGGGGGATTTGACGGAGCTTGGATTGGTAGGAAGAGAGGGTTCTTCCGAGAGAAGAGCCAAGGTTTGCAAGGCTCTCGGCATTGGATATGGGAATGCCGCTGCCATGATAAAGAAACTCAGAGGATTTGGAATAGATAGGAATGAGCTCAGGGAAGCAGTCAAGGAAATTGGAGAATAAAAAGAGCGCCGCAGGTAATATTGGGCGCGATAGGAAAAAGGTGGGGCGCGCCGGGCGCCGGAAGGCGCCCAGCGGCTATGGCGGCGTCAGACCGAAGAAGGGTCTGGGGCAGAACTTCCTTATTGATGAGGGGGTGATCGACGCCATAGCCGGCGGCTGCGGAGCAGACGCGGGCGCGCTCGTTATCGAGATAGGGCCGGGAACGGGGGCTCTCACCCTGCCTCTGACTGAGCGCGCGGGATTTCTCGCCGCTGTGGAACTAGACGACAGTCTGATAGAGCCGCTCAGAGTAAAGACTTTCGGCGCAGGCAATGTTAAAATCATACATGAGGATATTTTAAAGCTGGATATAGACAGTTTAATATCCGAACTCAAAGACGAATATAAACTTGAGAGCGTCAGGGTCGTCGGAAACCTTCCTTATTACATCACCACCCCCATTATTATGAAGCTGCTCGAAGAGGCTGAGGGCATAGACAGCATTACGGTGATGATGCAAAAGGAAGTTGCGGACAGAATATCAGCCGAGCCCGGGGAAAGGCTTGCGGGGGCAATCACCTATTCCGTTCACTATTATGCGGAGGTCAGCAAGGTGGTAGATGTGCCTCGCGAATGCTTCTATCCCGTTCCGAATGTGGACTCGGAGGTTTTGAGGCTGGATATTCGAAAAGAGCCCGCTGTCAGGACAGAGGACGCGGACTTTATGTTCAAATGTATAAAGACGGGTTTTTCGCAGAGAAGAAAAACCCTGCTCAATTCTCTATCTGCCATGGAAGGCACGAACAAGGAAAAGGTCGCCAAGGCGCTCTTCGCTTCGGGTATCGAAGAAAACCGCAGAGCCGAGACCTTGTCTTTGGCGGAATTCGCTAAACTCGCAGATATTTTACGGGAGGAATGAGCTTGCGAGGCTTCGTAAAAGGAAACATCTTTCGAAAAATATTCACAAGAAAAGCAGCTAAATATTTTGACGCAGAGCGCCACGAGGCAAAATACATACTGCTTATGGCATTCTCCGCACTGCTTATCAATCTTTATATGGAGTGGTTTGCCAGATTTACCACGAGCCCTCTCGAGGGCTTCGGCTGGGCGATCAGAAACCCTCTTGTATTTCTGTTTAATACGCTGATCGTATTTACATCAATGACAGCCGCCCTGCTGTTTAAGCGGCGCAGATTTGTCTGGTTTATGATGTCGCTCCTTTGGATAGCGCTCGGCAGCGTGAACGGATTGATACTCATGTCGCGAATGACGCCCTTTACGCTCTACGATATGCAGAATTTCGCGGACGGGCTTACGATAGCGACTACATATTATTCGCCGGCAGAGCTCGCCCTCATAGGGGCGGCGGCGCTTCTGCTGATTGGAGCAATATTTATCATCTTCATAAGAAGTGAGAAATGGAAGAATATCAGCTACAAGAGGAGCCTTGGCGTCATTGTCCTGAGCGTGGCGCTCACCATAGGAGCTACATGGGGCTGTATAAATTCGGGACTGATAAGTATCTTCTTTGGAAATCTGAACTACGCATACAGGGATTACGGGCTTGCCTACTGCTTTATTACGACTTCCGTAAACAGCGGGATTACCATGCCAATGGGATATTCCGAAGATGAAATCGGGGAAATTCTCGAGAGCAAGACGAAGCGTGGCAGGGACACCATTTTGGAGACGAAAGCCGACAGCGCGGAGCACCCGAATATAATCATTCTTCAAATGGAGTCGTTTACCGTCGCGGAGGACTATGCGAATATCGAGGTCTCGAAAGACCCGACGCCCGTATTCAACAGGCTCTATAAGGAATATTCGTCAGGGGCTTTCGAGGTTCCGGCTTGCGGCGCGGGTACGGCAAATACGGAATTCGAGGTACTTACGGGCATAAGTGCGAAGTTCTTCGGACCGGGAGAATATCCCTACAAGGGAAAACTCAGAGAAGATACCTTGGAGAACTTGGCATATATCACCAAGCGGCACGGCTATAGAACCAGCGCGCTTCACAATCACAGGGCGCTCTTCTACAATAGAAATGAAGTTTATAAAAATCTCGGCTTCGACACATTCACGTCTGTTGAATATATGAACAATGTCTCATTCACGCCTACGAATTGGTGCAAGGACAAGGTGCTCGCCGGCGAGATTATGGAAATCATGGAAGAGAGCGAGGAGCGCGACTTCCTGCATGTCATCTCCGTCGAGGGGCATGGAGCCTATCCGACTTCGCAGGTTTTCAAGAATCCTTATACTGAGGTGACTGCGGACGACGAGGAGACGAAGTGGAAATACGAATATTACCTCAACGAATGCCATGAAATGGATACATTCATTGGCGACCTCATAGAGAGGATTGAGGAATCGGGGGAGCCGACCGTGATGATAATTTACGGAGACCATATCCCGGCGCTTGATATAAAGGAAGAAAACTACAAGCAGAAGGATTTATATACCACGCGATATGTGATATGGGATAATATAGGGCTTCCCAAGAAAAATCGCGATATACATTCCTATCAGAGCGGGGCAATCTTGCTGAACGCGGCGGGGCTCGCGCACGAGGGAATTATCTTTGACTATCAACAGACGAATTCGCCTGATAAGACAGACTATTTGGACGATATGGAAGCCCTTGCATACGATATGCTCTACGGAAGGAAGCATGTTTACGGCGGGAAAAATCCTTATGAACCGAGCGACATGCGCATGGGGCATAAGACTATTTCCATAAAGGATATAGTCAAGATAGGCGACCGCTATTATATAAGAGGAAAGAATTTTACCGAGAGGTCTGTTATCAGTTTGGACGGGAAGAAGCTGTCGACGGTCTATCTGTCGCCCACGCTGCTCGCTCTGAGCGAGGAAGTGAAGCCCGAGGACGTGGGGAAGCTGAAAGTCAGCCAGGTGGACAAATCAGAGGACGAGATACTGACGACCGTCGGTGCGAACGAAGAGCTATAATCAGTGTTTACTTTGAAGGTGCAATTTTGGTTTTATATGTCTAGGAGAGTAGAAATGCCAAGAAAAAAGAAAGAAGAAATTGGGAAAATCGAAGAGGTGAAGGGCGTTCGGGAAGTCAAAGAAGCCGAGGAAACTGCGGAGACAGAGGCTGTGGTGACAGAAGCGCCGGAGGTGGCAGAGTCAGCAGAGGCGGCAGAAGAGTCAGAAGTGGCGCAGGCACAGCCGCCAGAAGAGGATAAGGAAGAGTCGCATACGCAGTCACCGGAAGAGGATAAGGAAGAGTCGCAAACCCAACCGCAGCCGCCGGAAGAGGAACGACCTGAGGTGGAAGGGATTTTGGAAATCGCAGATGACGGCTTCGGATTTTTGCGTTTCGACAATTTCCTGACTTCCGGCAAGGACGTCTATGTTTCTCACAGCCAAATCAGAAGGTTCGGGCTGAGGACAGGAGACAAGATACTCGGAATATCAAGAAAGCCGAACGGCACGGAGAAGTTCGGCGCCCTGCTCTATGTGAAGGCTGTAAACGGCATGGATCCGATGGAGTCCAAGAGGCGTCCGCATTTTGACAATCTCACGCCGGTTTTCCCAGATGAAAAGATCGTGCTGGAGAATTCCAGCATTGATCTGTCGACGAGGGTGATGGACTTGGTGGCACCTATAGGCTGCGGGCAGAGGGGACTTATAGTGGCTCAGCCCAAGGCGGGTAAAACTGTGCTGCTGAAAAAGATAGCGGCTTCCGTGGAAGAGAAATATCCTGAGATAGAGCTTATAGTCCTTTTGGTGGACGAGAGACCGGAAGAGGTTACGGATATGAAGAGGAGTTTGAGGCGCTCCGAGGTCATCTATTCCACTTTTGATGAGGAGACAAAACACCATGTTAAGGTGGCACAGATGGTGCTCGAGCGCGCCAAGAGGTTGGCTGAGACGGGAAAAGATGTAATGATACTCCTTGACTCGATTACGAGGCTGGCGCGTGCCTATAATATGGAAGTGCCGGCGTCGGGAAGGACGCTTTCGGGCGGTCTCGACCCGGGTGCGCTGCACCCGCCGAAGAAATTCTTCGGCACGGCGCGGAAGCTCGAAGAAGGCGGAAGCGTAACCATACTCGCTACCGCGCTGGTCGAGACCGGTTCGCGCATGGACGACGTTATTTATGAGGAATTCAAGGGCACGGGCAATATGGAGCTCCACCTTGACAGGCAGCTCTCGGAGCGCCGGATTTTCCCGGCGATAGACCTATACAAATCCGGCACGCGCCGCGAGGACTTATTGCTTACGCAGGAAGAGTATCAGGTTATGTATATGCTGCGCCGCGCTATGAGCTCGGGGAATGTAATGGACGTAACTGAGGAGATTATCGAGAACCTCTCCAGCACTAAGTCGAATAAGGATTTCATAGACTTTATGCTAAAGAAAATGCGGTAATATGAGTTAAGATTCTTCGACTCTGCGCGCCTATGACGCGCTACGCTCAGAATGACAAAAAGGAATATAATATCGGTGTTATGGCAAAGATTGATTACAGCAAAATATTCATAAAGGAAGCCTGCCCCACCAAGATAGGCGGACAGGCAATCATGGAAGGCGTTATGATGCGCGGCGAGGACAGAAGGGCTATCGCCATGCGTCTGCCGAGTGGAGAGCTCTACCTCAAGACCAAGATGAGAAAAGAGGAGTCGAAAGCCTCGCAGCTCCCCCTAATAAGAGGAGTTGTCACCTTCGCAAACGCCCTTGTCGAAGGAATGGGCTCTATTATGGAAGCCGCGAAAATACTCGAGAAATACGCCCCCGATGAATACGAAGAGGGCAAATTTGAGGAGTGGATAAATAAGAAGTTCGGAGACAAGGCAGCCTGGAATATACTGATGACGATAACTCTCATGCTGGCATTGGTAATATCGGTATTATTCTTCGTGATACTTCCGACATGGGCTGTAAACTTCCTGAGAAAATGGACGGAGAACGCCATAGCGCTCAATCTAATCGAAGGAGTCCTGAGAATGTTGCTGTTCATAGCCTATGTGTCGGCGATTCGCGGAATAAAGGATATTAGAACGCTTTACAGATATCACGGCGCAGAGCATAAATCCATACACTGCTTTGAAAACAATGAGGATCTGACGGTCGAAAACGCAGCGAAATACTACACTCTGCACCCGCGCTGCGGTACGAGCTTTATGATGTTCGTGCTCATCATAAGCATACTTTTATTCAGTTTCCTCGGCTGGCCCAATCTCCTCTGGAGAATAACCTCAAGACTGCTGCTTTTGCCCGTCATAGCCTCCCTTAGTTATGAGTTATTGAAATGGGCGGGTCGCTCGGACGGAAGCCTTGTGAGAGCGCTGAGTTTTCCGGGGCTAATGCTTCAAAAACTCACGACGGCAGAGCCTAGGGACGAGCAGCTCGAGGTCGCTCTTCTCGCGCTAAAGGCTGTGCTGGTTGACCCTGAGACCATAGAGATAGAAGGCTTTGTGGATAAGGACGGGAATATCGTCAGAAGCATTGAGGAAGAGAAGAAGGCTCAGGAGGAAGCCGGCGAATGGGAAAAGCATGTAAAAGCGAACACCCAATACAATACTGAAATAAGCGCCAAGGACGGGGAGTCAATCTCACCCGCAGGCGAAGAGGAGATAAACGAGGCGATTAAGTTCCTGGACAATATTGACTCCGACGGTTATACCCTTGTCTCCGCAGATGACGGGGGCGGCAAAAGGATAGTCGACATTATAACCGAAAAGGAAGCGAACGACGCCAAGCGGAGAACCCTCGCGAGGAGATATACCGCGGATATTAAGACCTTTGAGAATGCCCTGAAATGGGGGCAGGCTGTGCTCGGCATGATAGAAAACGGCAGAAACGAAGCCAAGATTATCATGTCATACGCGACGGGGCTTTCGGACTCTGAGATGATAACCCGCGCGAAGGAGCTCATGCGAGAGGACGATTTCCACGAGTATGAGAAGCGCATTTCCGCCAGGGTGGAAGGAATGCCGCTCCAATACATAGTCGGGCTGCAGGAATTCATGGGGCTGCCAATCAGAGTCAACAAGAATGTCCTCATTCCGCGCCTCGACACGGAAATCTTGGTGGAGAAGGTGCTCGCTGAGATTAAGAAGAGGGGCTATAAAGAGCCCGAGGTGTTGGATTTGTGCACGGGCAGCGGCGCCATTGGAGTCTCCATAGCAAATAGGATAGAGGACGCGAAGGTTACAATGACTGATGTGTCAGACGAGGTGCTGCATACGGCAATGGGAAATGCCGGGCTGAACAGGGTCAATCGGCGCTGTATGTTCCTCGTGGGAGATATGTTTAATGCGGTCTCGGAGAATTCAGCCTATGATGTCATAGTCTGCAATCCCCCATATATCCCGACGGCGGAAATCGACAAGCTCGCTGTAGAGGTCAGAATGCATGAGCCGCTAAAAGCCTTGGACGGCGGAGCGGACGGACTCGATTATTATAGGATATTGGCGGACGAGGCGGGAGCGCATATAAAGAGCGGCGGAATTCTCGCCCTCGAAATTGGACACGACCAGGCGGAAGCGGTAAAGGCGCTCTTGGAAAACGCCGGCGCTTATAGAAGCATTGAAGTTTCCAAGGACTTAGCCGGACACGACCGCGTCGTGGTGGCGGAGCGCGTTTAACACAACTACCACCTCTCCGCGTCGGCTGATAAATTTTTCACACTCTCGACACCCAAAAGGACGGGCGGGGTGCTATCCTAATAATAGCACAGAGAATGGGAGGTGAATCAGTATGAATAATGACGAAGTACAACTAAAAGGCTTTGAGAAATATCTGATAACAGAGGAAAAAGCCCCTGCGACATGCGAGAAGTATCTCCATGAAGTAAGGGGGCTTTTTGATTATATCAGAGCCGAGGGAGGAGGAGGAGAAAGCGACGACGGCGGCGACTCCGAAAACAGAGTCATCACGGCGAAGAGCATTGTCGCCTACAAAAATCATCTCATTGACAAAGGATTCAGTCCATCAACTGTAAACGGAGAGCTTTCAGCAATAAGAGCATATCTGAAATATATAGGCAGAGAGGAAATCCGCATTCACAATATGCGTCAGCAGAGACGAAGCTATATAAGCGAGAGGAGAATGCTCGAGAGAAGCGACTATGAGAAGCTGCTGAAAAAGGCGGTGGAGATAGGCGAGGAAGAGCTGGAGCTCATACTTGAGAGCCTCTGTGCAACGGGAATGAGGGTGTCGGAGCTGAAATATCTGACAAAGGAAGCGGTAAGCATGAGAGAGGCGCGAATAAGCTTAAAGGGCAAGACGCGGACAATCCTCATACCCGGCAAGCTGCGAAACAAGCTGCATAGATTTGCGAAAAAGCGAGGGATTGAAGAGGGCGCGATATTCATAAACCGCAGGGGAAGTCCGCTTCACAGGAGCTATATCTGGGCGCTGATGAAGAAGCTGGCGGTCAAGGCGGGTGTGGACGCCTGCAAGGTGTTTCCGCATAACCTCCGAAGGCTTTTTGCCAGATGTTTCTATAGGGCGAGGCATGATATAGCGAAGCTTGCGGACGTGCTCGGGCATTCGAGCATAGATACGACGAGGATATATATAGCGGAGACATACAAGGAGCACGAGAGAATAATGGAAGAACTTGCGCTTGTGACATAAAAAATCACGGAATATAGATTCCGTGAGCCGCAGATTAAACATGCCCCTAGATTAGACCAAATTTTAGAGGAAAAGTCAACCGAAATATGCCGGCTCAGCTTATTTCTGAGGACATAGATGAGAAGAAAAGGGATGGACCATATATTGAATAGTAAAAACGGTATGTCAACCATGGCTGAATGGAAGGAAAATCCAAACAGGCGATGTGTTGCGTTTTATTGTTGAAAAAAATATTCGGAGCCCGGCTATATCGGTTATATCTGAGTTTCGGGGGAAATATTGAATGCTGGAAGTTGCCCAAATCCCTGACCGCAAGGTCTTTTTTTTATAATAGAAAGTCTTGATTATCACGGAATCTATATTCTGTGAGCCGCAGGCATAGGCATGGCGTTGGAAGTTACAGAAAGGGTTAAAGGTTAAAGAAAGGAAGGTTGATGGAATGACATGTATTAAAGGCAGCGGGACTGCGGCTCTGCGTGGCAGACGCATTCTGCTGACTGCTATTGGGGTAATGCTTATCATGTTCGCATTTTTTATGATGAGCGCGGCAGGCAGCAAGGCGTATGCGGCGAGCACGGTGGTCGACGAGAATTGGGTGAACTACACCAACAATGGTGATGGCACCTGCAGGATTGATAAATTCAATCACCAGACGGGAGTATCACCAAAAGAGATTATCATACCTAAGGAGATAAAAGGGCTTACGGTAAGAGAAATCGGGAAGGAAGCATTTCTTTCCAGCGAGATTACCAAGGTCACCTTTGCGAGCGGCAGCAAGCTCTACAAGATAGGCGAATCGGCTTTTCGAGGCAATGCCATAAGTGAGCTTAATGTAGAGGGCACGACCTATAATCTGCCGACTACGGTAGCCATTCTTGAAAAGCAATGTTTTCAGGGGAATACCCCTTTTCCGAATTTGGATTTGTCGAATCTGACGGCACTTGATGAAATCCCCTATTATGCATTTGCAAGATGCACGAATATGGAAATGGTTAAATTCCCGGCATCGCTCGTGGAAATAGGTGAGGGAGCTTTTTACTACAACAAATTAAAGGGAACAATAGAGATTCCTAAAAAAGTAGAAAAGATAGGAGACTATGCTTTCGCGAATGACTATGCCGTCTCGCTTACGCTAGACTTACACGAACATGAGCCGGGCAGCGTAGAGGGACAGCCGTGGTTCGCCGCCAGAGCGAAGGTAAAATGGTCGGATAAGAATCAGGACAAAACCTCGAATACGGTGCTCCTTTTTGACAAGACAAAAGGTCTTATCTACGGCATGAAGGCGGATATGAAAACAAAGAGCTATGCCGATTGGAACCATGAGACGGGCTTGTTGACAATACCGTCAAAGATTGGCGGAGTTGATGTGCTGGGATTTTGCGAGGGAGCTCTTGCTACCTATCCGGCGACAGAGGGCATAAAAACAGTACGGTTCGGCAACGGTCATACCATGAAAAAACTGCCAAGATGGACTTTTTTCACACATATAGCAGTTACAGAGCTGAATGTAACACTTCCGGACTCTATAGAGACCGTGGAATCCTACGCATTTACCAATTCGCGAATTGCGAACCTGACGATGCCGGGAGTAAGAACTATCGAGGAGAGTGCGTTTGGCGGGTGCAGAAGGCTGAAGAAGGTGACCTTTGGCTCGAGCAGCGTGAGCAGCATTAACAATAAAGCCTTTAGCAACGCTGCCGCGAGTATGACCGAGGTAAACCTTCCTCAGATGAACAAGGATTCCGTTGCTGGCGCTCCATGGGGAGCTACAAGGGCGCAGATAAATTGGAAAAACGGAATTACGGAACCGAACGAAGTCGAGGATTCCACAGGCAAATGGATATATTCGCCGGCGACAAAGACCATCACCGCATATCTAGGCACAGGCGGGGAGAATGTGGACGAAACCATTCCCTATGAGCTCACACCCAAGAATGGCGGCGTAAAGACGCAGATTACAACGGTAGGATACAAGCTGTTTGAAGATGGTACGAAGTTCAAAAGCCTGACGATCTCCGGCGGAATCACAACCTTGGCTGCGTATTCACTAAATACGATTAAATGTCCGGAAATAAATTTACCGGATTCAATCATAACCTTGGGAACAGCAGCATTTCAGAACACCGGAGCGGATTTCAGAGGGAAAAACCTGCCAGAGAAGCTTACAACTATGGGAACGCAGGTATTTGACGGCTGCACCATGAACACTCGCGTAATATTGCCAGGCAAGGTAGATTCCATACCGACGTCAGCATTTTCAAAGGCGCTGGGGATTGGATCGTTCCTGGTCAAACAGTATAGACTCCAGGATTCCGACGGCGTATATGATGACGCGAACGGAAAGTATCTGAAATCACCGGCTTCGGTACAGGGAAATATTCCATTCGGAGTGAGCGGAGCGACAGTTTTATTTATGGACGACCCGCGTCCCGTGCCTAAGTACACAATTACGCGAAATACGACAGCCAACAATATAAAGGTTAAGATAGAAGGATATACGAATAACCAATTCCATATCGTAAAGGCGCTGGCGTCGGCAAGCGGACAGCCTGCACTCACGAATATCGGAGCATATCCGACTCAGAACGGCGTGGCAAATCCTGCGACGGCTGAGCTCGTTATCGCGAGCAAGACCGCGAGCAATATAAAGGGCGGCAACGGAGATTACGAGATTATATATACCTATGGCAATCAGAACCAGGCGACGGAGAGGAAGAATTATCCCGATACGCTAAAGATAGACGTATTCCACACCATTACATATAACGCAAATGGCGGCGGCAAGGCGGTAAGCGGCGCGGCGCCGGCTCAGGGCGACTCATATGTTCAAGGTGCCAAGGCTCCCATTAAGGATAAAAACACGCTTGCCATTACGGGCTATACGTTCAAAGGCTGGAACACCAAGGCGGACGGCACGGGCACAACATATCAGCCGGGTGTGCAGCTTACCATGGGCACAGCAAATATCACACTGTATGCTAAATGGGAAATAAATAAAGCAACAGTAACACTTGACGGGAACGAAGGGAAGTTCGGAACTGCGGCGACAAAGACCGTAACGGGCAATTACGGAACAGCCATTACAGCTGCAAGCGGATATGCAGTGCCTACCAGACCGGGATTTACATTTCTCGGCTGGGCTGCGACAAAAACGGCAACGGCGGCTAATGTGACGACCATGCCAGCAGAAAACACCACATACTATGCGGTATGGGCGCCTGGAAACGTAGCTGTAACACTTGACGGTAATGGCGGAACCATAAACGGTGTGCCCACAAGGGTTCTTACAGGAAGTACGGGAACTGCAATGACACTTCCTGCGGCAGCGGCAATGTCAAGAGACGGATACATATTCAGTGCTTGGTATGATGCAAGAACAGGCGGTAAAAAGGTAACAGACACGACATTCCCGACAGCCTCCACGACATATTTTGCACGCTGGGCCGCAAAGAGCAATGAGGTTAAATTCGAGGCAGGGGCAGGCGGCAAGACGACGACGGCTCAAACAACAGTCATGAGCGGAAACGCGGTCGGCGTAGAGCCTACGGCAACCGCTGACGGCGGCTATACCTTCACCGATACATGGGAATGCAGCGAAGGCGGAATCTTCACCTCGGCTGAGGTCAAGAACTATGTTATAAGCGGCAAGAACAGCAGCGTGACATTCACGGCGCAGTTCACGCTAAACGGGCACAGCACTATCATATATGATTTCCAAGGCGGCGTGACGGAGCTAGGCGAGAGCCTTAAAGTCTACAGCAAGCCTGCGGGAACGGCATTTGACGAGATTCTCCCAGAGCCGAAAAGGAAAGGCTTCATATATACATGGAGCGAGGACAAGCCGAGCGAATACCCGGCAGCAGGGGAAGTGCTGAAAATAGACGCCCTGTGGACGCCTGAACCGATAAAGGTAGGCTTCGAGGTAGAAGGCGAAGGCGGAACAGTCGAGCCGGCGGAGATTGTGGTCGAGACGGGATCTGCCGTAGGAATAGTGCCGACAGTCACAGCCGAAGAGGGCTATGAGCATAGCAATATTTGGAAATGCAGCGACGGCAGCGAACTCACCACAGAGGATATTGCAGCATATGTGGTCAGCGGCGAGGAAAAGGAAGTCATATTCACCACGACATTCGTTAAGAAGGCTGAGATTATCAAGGTCATCTTCGCGGTTGAAGGCGAGGGCGGCAAGGTAGAGCCGGCAGAGGTTGCGGTCGCGGCAGGCGCCGCCATAGGAATAACTCCTAAGCTGACAGCCGACGAGGGCTATGAGGCGACCAATATATGGAAAACCGTTGACGGAAAAGAGATCAAGACGGAAGAACTTGCGGCTTATATAATCAGCGGAACTGAGAAGGAAGTTAAGTTCACGACGAGCTTCAAGAAGGCGAATATAGATGTAGATACGGATCCGAACCAGCCGTTTATCGGCAATACGGAACAGCAGATAGACCAGAAGATAGAGCAGCTTATGAACGACAACGACGTTGCGGGCTCGACCTTCGGACTGCTGCAATTCAGAGGAGTCTCCAAGGGCAATACCAAGATAAAGCTAAATTGGGCTAAGCCTAAGGGCGCGGTTAAATATGTGCTTTACGGGTCTAAATGCGGTTCGGGAATCAGGCTCAAGAAGATGAAAACCTTCAAGGCTTCGAAAAAGAGCTATGCTTTCACAAAGATAAAGACCGAGAAGCTGAAAAAGGGAAAGAGCTATAAATATCTGCTCGTAGCCTTCGACAAGGACGGCAAATCCATAGCGGTTTCCAAGACTCTGCATATCAGAACGGACGGCGGCAAATATGGAAACTTCAAATCCGTAAATGTGTCGAAGCCGATAACGAAGAAGGCTGTGCTCTCCGTTGGTAAGGCTTTGAAGGTCAAGGCGAAGGCTGTAAAGGGTGCGAAGAAGGTGACGACGCATAGAAAGCTGAAATATGAATCGTCAAATCCTGATGTTGCAACGGTTGGAGCGTCCTCGGGAAAGATTAAAGCCAAGGGCAAAGGCAAGGCTGTAATCTATGTATATGAGCAGGCAGGGCAGTTCCAGAAGATAAAGATTACAGTTAAATAGTAAGCGCTAGAAAGTGACATCTATAACTAAGCGCTGATAGCAGCAGCTATAAAGTAGCTGAAACATACAACTACTAATAGCAACCACCAAAGCAGCTATAATGAGTAACTGCTGCAAACAAAGTTGGCAGGCTCCGAAGCGTAAATCGGAAAGAGCCTGACTAAAACCGTTCTATAACTAAAAAGCGAGGGGAGAGGCGACGAACCTCTCCTTTTGCTTTTTATCATTCTGCCCTATGAAAGAGCCCTTTAAAATGGTAAAATTACACGGAAATTATGGAAGGGGGACAGCTAGTGGAAAAAGCGAAGAGAAACAGAGCGATTTCATTCTTCCTCATTCTCTCCTTGGTATTTATGGTCGGGGCTATGCTGACCGGCGGAGAGGGAAAAAAAGAAGAGACCATACAGGAAATGATGAGGGACAGCGTAATGCACGACCTCAACAAGATTACCCTGTTTGGGATTAAAGATGTCAATCCCGGACTTGTCGCGGCGTTCACGGTCTCGGGCATTCTGATAGTATTCGCTCTTATTTGCAGAATTTTCATCATACCGAAGTTCAAGCTCGTGCCGGGAAGGTTTCAGATTATCCTTGAGACCGCAGTCAGCCTCTTCGACAATATGGCGAAGGGAAGCTCGGAGATCAACAGATTTCTCGGAGCATATATCTTTGCGGCGGGGACTTTCATCTTCACAGGGACTCTCTTTGAACTGCTGGGTGTTCAGGCTGTTACGACGGCGGGGCATACGATTTCGCTTCCCGCGCCTTTTTCGGATATAAACGGGGCGATTATGATGGGCTGTCTTTCGTACTTCGTGATAATGTCCGGCGGAATTGCGGGAAACGGCGTAAAGGGAATAGGAAAGACATTGAAGGAGTTTTCGCTTCCCATATCGCTCAGTTTCAGGCTTTTCGGAGCTCTGCTGTCCGGCGCGCTGGTGACGGAGCTCGTATATTACTATTCGGCGCTGAGCTATGGAGTTCCCGTTTTGGTTGGAGTGCTCTTTACCCTGCTTCATGCACTCATTCAGGCATATGTGCTTACAATGCTGACATCTCTCTTCTACGGTGAAGTCTCCGAGAAGATTGAAGAGAAGAGCAAAGAAAAGAAGGGTAATAATAGTGGAACTGCTGGAGCCTCGGACACTATGAATGCCGAGGAGTCGGATCAAAGCGCTGCGGCTTGATAAAGACGGAAAAACTCAAAGATTGCTGTATTAAAGTAAATTTATCCATAAGGAGAAACGAAATGATTAACCAAAAAACACTCACAAGACTTGCATTCGTTATGGGCGGGGTAATACTCTTCCTCGGGGCGATTGCGACCACCGGTGTATTCGCCGCGGGAGAGGGCGCAGAGACTGTCGCCGCAGCCTATGATACGGGCTTTGTGACGAGCTTCAAGGCGATAGCTTCCGGAATTGCCATAGGGCTTGCCGCTCTCGGCGGAAGCATAGGAATGGGAATTATCGGCGGCAAAGCCACGGAGGGAATTGCCAGACAGCCCGAGGCGGACGGCAAGATTAGGACGAGTTTCATGCTCGGGCTTGTATTTATCGAGACCGCGATAATATACGCCCTGCTGGTAGTAATCTTAATAATCTTCGTATTGTAATATAAATTGCAAAGATCCTTCGACTCGCTTCGCTCGCTCAGGATGACAAAAGGGGCATTGAGGATGTCAATGTTACACTTATGACGACGGTTCTGTCATTCTGGGAAGTGAAACGACGAAGAATCTTTAGTAGGACATAGACAAAGTGTAGTAAAAACAGGAGAAAGAATGACCGGAGTACCATTGAATATAGATTGGCAGCAAATACTGCTTCATCTGTTTAACTTCACAATACTTTTCGGAGCTTTATACATATTGCTGTATAAACCCGTGAAGGATTTTATGGCGGGCAGGGAAGCGCATTATGCGGAAATCGACAGCCGAGCAAAGCAGGCTTTGGCAGACGCCGAGAGCGACAAGGAGACTTATGCCGCCAAGGTGAGGGCTTTTGATGAAGAGGCTAGGGAAGAAAAAGCAAAGATGAGAGCGGATATAGAGGCGGAGAGAGGAAGAAGGCTCTCGGACGCCAAGAGCGAGGCGGATAAGATAATCAAGGACGCAAACGAAATCGCGGAGAAAAAGAAGGGCGATATTGTTTCCGCAGCACAGAAAGAGATAAGAGAGATGATTACGGACGCTATGGACAAGCTGTCCGAAGGTCAGACGGAATCCGAGGTATTCGACAAATTCCTCGACGCCGCAGAAGGAAAGAATAAATGAACAAAGAAGCTAATATTCTGAAAGCTCTCCTTTATTCGGCGACAGAGCCCAGCGGGGAGCAGCAGAAAAGATTCGGAGATTTCCTTAAAAATAAATACGGAAGCGAAATTCCACTCGAATGGATTAAGAGCGAGGACTATGAGGGCGGATTCAGACTAGAGGTCGGCTCTGATGTATATGATTGGTCGCTCAGGGGCAGGCTTCGAATGCTCAGAGATACCTTGATAGAGATTCCGACAGATAAGGGCAGCATTATTCCGCTCATCAAGGAGACCATCAAGGAATGGACGCCGGAGGCTATGGCGGAGCAGGTCGGAACGGTCAAGACCGTCGGGGACGGAATTGCAACCGTTGCAGGACTGAATCACGCGACCTTCGGAGAGATTTTGATATTCGCAGGCGGTGTCAGGGGCATGGTGCAGGATATACGCAGGGACGAGATTGGCTGTGTGCTCTTCAATGATGATGAGGGAGTTGTCCAGGGTTCACATGTAAAGAGGACGGGCAAGACTGCGGGAACGCCTGTCGGAGAGGACTTCCTCGGACGCGCGGTGGACGCGCTCGGCACGCCTATAGACGGACTCGGGGAGATTTCCGCAGCGGGATATATGCCGATAGAGGCTCAGGCTCCCCCGATTGTCGACAGACAGCCTGTAGACACGCCGCTTGAGACGGGGATTTTCTCAATAGACTCGATGTTCCCCATAGGCAGAGGCCAGAGAGAACTTATAATCGGGGACAGGCAGACGGGCAAGACGGCGATAGCAGTCGACGCCATTATCAACCAAAAGGGCAAGGACTGCATATGCATATATGTCGCCATAGGTCAGAAGAATTCGTCAGTCGTGCATATACAGCAGACTTTGAAAAAGCACGGAGCCATGGACTATTCGATAATCCTATCGGCTTCCGCCAGCGAGCCTGCGCCGCTTCAATATATAGCGCCTTATGCGGGCTGTGCCATGGCTGAATACTTTATGAACAAGGGGAAGGACGTCCTGATTATCTATGACGACCTCTCCAAACACGCCGTTGCGTATAGGGCGTTGTCGCTCCTGCTTGAGAGAGCGCCGGGGCGCGAGGCTTATCCGGGAGATGTATTCTATCTGCATTCGCGGCTCCTTGAAAGAGCCGCGAGGCTTTCGGACGAAATCGGCGGCGGTTCGATAACGGCACTTCCCATAGTGGAGACTCAGGCGGGCGACGTTTCCGCATATATACCGACCAATATAATCTCCATAACGGACGGGCAGATATTCCTGGAATCCGACCTCTTCTTCGCGGGGCAGAGACCCGCCGTAAATGTCGGGCTTTCCGTATCCCGTGTAGGCGGAGACGCGCAGACAAAGGCTATGAAGAAGGCTGCGGGAACGCTCAGAATTGACCTGGCGCAGTATAGAGAAATGGAAGTATTCACGCAGTTTGCTTCCGACCTCGACGACCAGACCCGCAGGCAGCTCGAATACGGTCAGGGGCTTATGCGTATGCTGAGGCAGGCGCAGTACAGACCTAAGAGCCAGCACGAACAGGTCATCACGCTCGTCATGGCGCTTTCGCATACCATGCAGGGCATATCCGCGGACGAGGTGACGGAGTTTATAGAGGGGCTCATTTCCATGTTTGAGACCGAGAATTCCGACATTTGCGAGCGGATAGACAGGGAAGGCGTAATGGACGACGCTCTGAGAGAAGAGATAATTAGAATTTCCAAGGCTTATAAAAACCATGGCGTCGACGAAAGAAATAAAAAATAGAATAAAGAGCGTTGGTGACACGCAGAAGATTACGAATGCTATGTATCTTATCTCATCAACCAAGATGAGAAGGGCGCGCAATGACGCCGAGGAGACCAAGCCCTATTTCGACCTTTTAAGGCGTGAAATTCACAGAATGTTTGCTGTAGAGAACGATTTTAGGAGCAGATATTTCGTCTCCGAGTCGGAGCATATTAAGCGGGGCGAAAAATACGGCTGGGAAAACGGCGGAAAAAACGGGATATTGGTTATTACGGGCGACAAGGGGCTTGCCGGCGCGTACAATCAGAATGTGATAAAAGAAGCACTGTCAATTATGGACAGGAGCGAGACATACAAGCTATATGTGGTGGGCGACTACGGCTGGAGGTATTTCAGAAGCCACGGGGCGAATGTGAGTGAGAACTTTTCGCATTCCATGATTCAGCCCACTATCGCCATGGCTAGGGATATAACTAGGGAGCTCTTTGACGAGTTCGACGAAGAGGAGTTTGACAATCTCTATGTCTGCTATACGGAATATGCGGGCGGCATGAGCGTCGGGAATGCCATGTACGACAGGCTGCTCCCATTCGACAGGGACGATTTCGTCCCCGAGGGGAACGAGACTGCGGCAGAGGCGGGCTCGGTATTCGAATATGAGCCTGATGTGCAGACTGTGCTGGAGAGGAGCGTGCAATCCTACCTAGTGGGATATGTGTATTCTGCGCTCGTGAACAGCTATTCATCAGAGCAGAGCGCAAGAATGATGGCAATGGACGCGGCGAATGAGAATGCGGGCGAGCTGTTGGACGCGCTCATGCTGGAGTTCAATCATTTGAGGCAGAACGCCATAACACAGGAGATAACCGAAGTGTCATCAGGCGCGAGGAGCCTAAAAAGAAAAAATAGGAGTAAAGAATGATAGGACGCATTGTGCAGGTGTCGGGATCAGTAATAGACGTTATGTTCGAGGCGGGCAGCCTTCCGAATATCAATGACGCCCTTACCGTGGACGCAGAGGGCAAGACCCTTGTAATGGAAGTCGCGCAGCATATTGGCGATAATACCGTCAGATGTATCATGCTCGCGGGTTCTGAGGGAATGAGCCTCGGCATGGAAGCTGTTGCCACGGGTGGAGCAATCAAAGTGCCCGTGGGCGACTGCGCGCTCGGGCGCATGTTTAATGTGCTTGGCGAACCGATAGACGGGGGAGAGCCTCTCCCTGATTATGTGGAGAAAAATTCCATTCACAGAAAGGCGCCCGGCTTTGATGAGATAAGCCCTTCGGTCGAGATACTCGAGACGGGAATCAAGGTCATAGACCTCTTGGAGCCTTATTCAAAGGGCGGAAAGATTGGGCTTTTCGGCGGCGCAGGCGTAGGAAAGACCGTGCTCATTCAGGAACTCATTCACAATGTCGCCATGGAGCATGGCGGATATTCAATCTTCACGGGTGTTGGGGAGAGATCCCGAGAGGGAAACGACCTCTGGAAAGAGATGAACGAAGCCGGCGTAATGGACAAGACGGCTATGGTATTCGGTCAGATGAACGAAGCTCCGGGCGTCCGCATGAGGGTCGGGCTCTCGGGACTGACAATGGCGGAGTATTTCAGAGACAAACAGAATAAGGACGTACTGCTCTTTATTGACAACATATTCAGATTTGTGCAGGCGGGCTCCGAGGTATCGACGCTCCTTGGACGTATGCCTTCGGCGGTAGGCTATCAGCCGACGCTCGCTTCCGAAATGGGAGCCTTGCAGGAGAGGATTACTTCCACCAAGGCGGGCTCGATAACATCAGTGCAGGCGGTATATGTGCCGGCGGACGACCTCACAGACCCTGCGCCCGCGACGACTTTCGCGCACCTAGACGCTACGACGGTGCTTTCCCGTAAGATAGCCGAGCAGGGACTCTACCCGGCGGTGGATCCGCTCGATTCGACCTCGCGCATACTCGAGGCGGATATAGTCGGGGCTGGACACTACGAGGTGGCGAGGAAGGTGCAGGAGATATTGCAGAAATACGCGGAGCTCCAGGATATTATAGCCATTCTCGGTATGGACGAGCTTTCGGAAGAGGATAAGTCGACGGTATACAGGGCGCGTAAGATTCAGAGGTTCCTCTTGCAGCCGACCCATGTGGCGGAGAAGTTCACGGGAATGCCGGGGGTCTATGTGCCTATCGCGGAGACGGTCAAGGGATTTGGCGCAATCGTCAGCGGCGATATGGACGAATACCCCGAGCAGGCGTTTTTCAATGTCGGCACGATTGACGATGTGATTCAGAAGGCGAAGAAACTTTAAAATATTATTATGGAAAGTTTTAAATTGCAGATAATGGCGAGCAATCATACGGTATATGACGGGGACGCTCTTTCGGTGTCCATGATGACGACGGAAGGCAGTATCGGCATACTTGCTCACCACTCCAATCTGATTATGGCGATAGTGCCGGGGGAACTTACCTATGAGCCTGCGGACGAGAAAGGCTCGGCAGGCAAAAAGGAAGTGGTGATAGTCTCGGACGGGCTTTTGAAAGTCGAGAACGGGGAGACCATGATACTCGTCGACACCGCCGAAAGACCGGAGGAAATCGACGAGGAGAGGGCTCTAAGAGTCGAGGAAGAAGCCAGGGAAGCCCTGAGGAGGGCGAATTCCAACAGAGATATTGCGCTTGCGAGCGCGGAGCTGTCAAGGGCTATGAGCAGGCTCAAGGCATTCAAGGCAAAGCATAAACTCTGACAATCGGTATGTGCGAATTGCCTGGCGAAGCAAAACAAAACTGAAAAGTGGAAGTGCCGCAAGGCGCAGAAAAGATTTGGAAAAAGATACCATATAATTTAAGAAGGAATGTGAGAAGTGCGTATGGGAAGCATTAAGAAATATGACATTGCAATAATAGGCGCGGGGCCGGGAGGCATATATGCTGCCTATGAGCTGACAAAAGAGAACAAAAATCTCAAGGTCGTCGTCTTGGACGCGGGCAACGAGCTTCACAATAGAAAATGCCCTATCGACGGAGACAAGATAAAGACCTGCATTCACTGTAAGAGCTGCTCCATAATGAGCGGTTTCGGCGGTGCGGGCGCGTTTTCCGACGGCAAATACAATATTACCAACGATTTCGGCGGCACTCTCTACGAATATATCGGCAAGGAAAAGGCGATAGAGCTCATGCAGTATGTGGACGGAATCAATATGGAGCATGGCGGAGAGGGGACGAAGCTTTACTCTACGGCGAATACGACCTTGAAGAAGGTCTGTATGCAGAATAAGCTCAAGCTTTTGGACGCTTCGGTCAGGCACCTCGGCACGGATATAAATTTCGTCGTTCTCGAGAACCTCTACAACGAGCTCAAAGAGAAGGTGGAATTCAAATTTCAAACGCCGGTCACCATGATAGAAGCTAAGGACAGCGGCTATAAGATTATAACCGCCACAGGTGCGCTCGAATGCGAGAAGTGCATAGTTTCCGTGGGAAGAAGCGGAAGCAAATGGATAGAGGGGATTTGCGAGGCGCTAGGTATCGAGACTGAGTCCAACCGCGTGGACATAGGGGTCAGAGTGGAGCTTCCGGCGGTGCTTTTCTCACATCTGACGGACGAGCTTTACGAGAGCAAGATAGTATATAAGACCGAGAAATTCGAGGATAAGGTCAGGACTTTCTGCATGAACCCCAAGGGCAGCGTCGTAACGGAGAATACCAACGGCATTGTTACCGTAAACGGGCATAGCTATGAGGATCCTGAGAAGCAGACCGATATGACGAATTTTGCGCTCCTTGTTTCCAAGCATTTCTCGGAGCCTTTCAAGGACAGCAACGGCTATGGAGAGAGCATAGCGAGGCTTTCCAATATGCTGGGCGGCGGCGTCATAGTGCAGAGGTTTGGGGATCTCATCAGAGGGCGCAGGACGAACCATAAGAGGCTTGCCAGCAGTTTTGCCAGACCGACCTTGAAGGCGGAGCCCGGGGATCTCAGCTTGGTGCTGCCAAAGAGAATTCTCGATGGAATTATTGAGATGATATATGCCCTCGATAAGATTGCGCCGGGAACGGCGAACGACGATACTCTCCTTTACGGGGTCGAGGTCAAATTCTACAATCTTGACGTCAAGTTAAACGAGAGACTTGAAACTAGACACAAAGGGCTTTATATGATAGGTGACGGCAGCGGCGTGACGCATTCGCTCTCTCACGCGTCCGCCAGCGGAGTCTTTGTGGCAAGGGATATTCTGGGAATGAATTAAGATTGTTACAACAGCGTCTTTGTGCTAAAATGTATAGGCGTTAAACGGTGGGCGATTTGCAGTGCGCAGGGGCCCTGCGCAACGGGGCTCCGTGAACCATGTCAGGACTGAGAAGTAGCAGCATTAAGCGATTTGTCTTGTGTGCCGCAGACCAGCCTCTGCGTACTGCAAATCGCCCGCCTTATTTTTTTAGAGAGGAAGATATATGCAGCTTGCATTATACAGAGCCGAGAGGCCCGAAACATTTGATGAAATAATAGGTCAGAAACATATCGTAAGGATATTGCAGAATCAGCTTCGGACGGATACGGTGAGCCAGGCTTATTTGTTTGCGGGAACTCATGGCACGGGAAAGACCAGCACGGCAAGGATATTGGCGAAGGCGCTCAACTGCATAGGTGAAGATGAGAAGCTGCCCTGCGGACATTGCGAGAACTGCGAGGAGATAAGGGAAGGCAGGTTCGTAGACTGCATAGAGCTTGACGCGGCGTCGAATAATGGCGTAGATGATTTGCGCGCCATAGTGGATATGGTAAAATACCCACCGTCAACAGGGCGCTATAAGGTGTATATAATTGACGAGGTGCATATGCTGTCTCCAGCGGCGGAGAATGCTTTTCTCAAGACGCTGGAGGAACCGCCCGAGCACGCGGTTTTTATACTCGCGACGACCGACCCGCAGAAGGTGAGAGCGACGATAAGATCCCGCTGCATGGAGCTGAATTTCAGGCGGGTGACGGAGGAGGAGCTGATAACGGGTATGCGAAGGATTTGTGCTCGTCGCGGCTTGGAGACCAGGGAGGACGCGCTTGCGACTATAGCGGCGAGGGCGGACGGGTCGGTCAGGGATGCACTGTCGATTCTCGAACAGTGCATCGCGGCGGGCGAGCCCGTGCTTGACCGCGCAGCGGTGCTCGAATACACGGGCGCCGCCGGCGAGGATTTCTTCCTCGCCCTGACCGCGGCGGTGCTTGCAGGCGATGCGGGCAAGGTTCTCGTATATATAGATGAAATACTAAAACGCGGCAAAGACCCGAGACAGATATTAAAGGATTGGCTGAAACATCTCAGGGATTTAATGGTAGCCAAATATGTAAAAAATCCCGAGAATATAGTCGGAATGTCTGAGGAGAATGTGCAGAGGATTTCCTCACAGGCGGAGAAGGCGAGCACGAGATTTATAGAATCCGCGATAAAGCTCGTCTCCGAATATATCAATATGGCGAGGCATTCCGAGAGACCGCGCATATTGCTTGAGACAGCCGCCGTTAAGCTGGCGAGCGAAAACGGAGCGGGGAGAATTCTCGCAGGAGAGGCGACAACCGCCGTCGCCGCAAAAGCCATGGCTGCGGAAGCCGCGGGAACTAGTTTTAAAATCGAAGGCGAGGCGAGAAGAGAAACAGAACTAAATAAAGAGGACGAGCCTCGCGCTGAAACAGTTTTAAATCCCGAGCCCGCAGTCTATCCTGAGATAATCGCGACCGATTTAAGCCCCGAAGAGATGTGGGACGCCATTGTTCAAGAGGTGGCGGCGGACGACAGGAGCTTTATAAGCCTTGTCGGAAACAGCTCCGAGGCATTGGACTTCGATTCGGGAGAGCTCAAGATTTCCGTGAGGCCGGGAAAGATAAGATTTGCCGAGGAAAAGATTAGAGATATTATCGAGGCGGCAAGAAGGCTCTACGGACAGAGCATAATAGTCTCGCTTAAAACCGCCGACCCGGGAGACGAGGTGCGTAAGACCCGCGAGATGACGGAGATTGAGACCGCTCAGATATTGCAGAGCGACAAGGCTATGAAGGAAGCCGCACAGGATATAGAGGATTTATTCGGAATAAAACCTATAATAGAAGGCTAATTTAAACAAAACAAAAGAGCCGACAGCAAAACCGATCTGAATAATGATAAAGAGCTAAAAGCGAAAACGGATTTAACATAGCACGGATTTAATATAGTAAGTACTCTACAAGGACACTATATAAGGAAAAGTTTTAAACGGAAGACTATAGAGCTGATTTACAGGAGGAAACAAAATGGGTAGAGGCATGAGACCCGGAAAGAAACCTAAGAACAGACAGCCGGGCATGGGCGGCGGCAGAGGCGGTCAGGCAGATATGCAAAAGCAGCTCAGGCAGCTACAGGCAATGCAGGCTGAAATGGAGCAGGTGCAGGCTGAGCTCGCTGAGAAGGAAATCACCGCGACTGCGGGCGGCGGCGCTGTGGAAGTAGTGGTGAACGGCAACAAGGAAATCACGAAACTCACCATAGACAAAGACGTAGTGGATCCCGATGATGTTGAAATGCTCCAAGACCTCGTAATCGCAGCCGTCAATGAGGCTATGAGACAAATGGAAGAGCTCAGCGAGGCGGAGATGAGCAAGGTGACCGGCGGACTCGGTGGATTTGGTGACGGCTTCGGCGGGCTTGGCGGCGGATTTGGAATTCCGGGGCTATAATGAGACAGTACCCGCGGACGCTGAATATACTTATAAACGAGCTCGGCAAGCTCCCCGGCATAGGTGAGAAAATGGCGCAGCGCCTTGCCTTCCACATTCTGAGCATTACGGACAGAGAGGCGGAAAATCTATCTGGGGCGATTTCCAATGCAAAGAAATCCCTGCGCTACTGCGAGGTCTGCGGAAATCTTACGGACAGAGAAAAATGCAGGATTTGCGAGGACGAAAGCAGGGAGACCAACGTTATATGCGTGGTCGAATCCCCGCAAGATGTAATGGCGATGGAGCGCGTCAGGGAGTTCAGAGGAAGGTATCACGTCCTGCATGGGACTATATCGCCTATGGACGGCGTGGGCCCGAATGATTTGAACCTCGCGTCATTAGTCATTAGATTGCAGGCGGAGCCTGACGTCAAGGAGCTTATCCTAGCCACGAACCCCAATATAGAGGGCGAGGCAACGGCTATGTATATAGCGAGGCTTTTGAAGGACACGGGAATTAGGATAACGAGGCTCGCGCACGGACTGCCTATCGGGGGTGACCTCGAATATGCGGACGAGGAGACTCTGCTCAAGGCAATCGAAGGAAGGCGTGAGCTTTAGGAAAATTTCAAGGAGGAATCTATCAGATGAAGAAAAGCAAACTCACAATGAAGGAAACTATAGTAGTTGCCAGCACCCTGTTCGGAATGTTTTTCGGCGCGGGCAACCTCATCTTTCCGGTTCACCTCGGACAGATGGCGGGAAGCAATTCGGTACCGGCTATTATAGGTTTTTGTATCACGGCGGTCACCATACCGATACTTGCGGTTGCCGCCATAGGGAATACGCATAGCGACAACCTTCTCCAGCTTTCGAGCAAGGTCGGCAGCAGATATGGCAAACTTTTCACGGCGGCGCTGTATCTGACTATCGGGCCTTTCTTCGCTATTCCGAGATGTGCTTCGGTTTCGTTCACGACGGGAGTGGCGCCTTTGGTCGGGGAAAAGGGCTATTGGATATGGCAGCTCTTATTTACCTTCGTTTTCTTCGCCTTCGTCATGTATTTCTCTCTCAGACCGAGCGGGATTACCACATGGATAGGAAGAGTGATAAATCCGGCGTTCTTGATTTTCCTCGGCGTGCTGGTAGTAATCGCTCTAATCAATCCGGGAGCGGCAATGTCTGAGGTTGCGCCGATTGAGTCCTATCAGAGCGGCGCGCTCTTCAACGGATTTATTGAGGGATATGGAACTATGGACGCCATAGCCGGACTCGCCTTCGGAATTGTAATCATAAATGTGGTAAGAGACCTCGGCGTGGAAAAGGACGGAGATGTCGCCAGGGAGACCGTGAAGGCGGGTATCTTTACCGGAATTCTGATGGCGGTCATATATATACTGACGATTATCATGGGAGCTCAGTCAAGGGGGCTCTTTGAACTCAGCGACAACGGCGGAATTGCCCTTACGCAGATTTCGAGCCATTATCTCGGAGGGCTCGGCAGCTTCGTTCTCGCGATAACGATTACGCTTGCCTGCCTCAAGACTGCTATTGGACTCGTTACGAGCTGCGGAGAGATGTTTGTCAAGCTCATTCCGGGCAAGCTCAACTACAGAGGCTGGGCAATGGTGTTCACGCTGTTTTCATTTATTGTTTCCAATGTCGGACTGACGGCTATCATCAACTACGCCGTGCCGGTGCTAATGCTCCTCTATCCTCTCGGGATAACTCTCGTAGTATTGGCTCTTTGCGAGAAGCTCTTTGGAAAAAGCAGATATGTATATGCCTGCGTGACTTTGGGTGCATTTGTTCCTGCGGTATTTGATTTCTGTAAGACACTGCCCGAGGGAATGCAGAAGATTCTCGGAATTCCGAGCATGACTATGATAGGGCAGGAGGTATTCCCATTCTTCGACCTCGGACTCGGTTGGGTGGTGCCTGCGCTAATCGGCTTGGCGGTAGGAATCGTGCTGACAATAACAAAAGGGAAGAAGGCATAACAATAAGGCGTCTTGAGCGTGGTTTTGTCACTTTGAGACGCAGCATTATGTCATCCTGAGCGAAGCGAAGCGCAGTCGAAGGATCATAATATGAAAGGAAATATATGTCACTAGAAATCGCAAGAAAGTATCTTGAAGAAAAAGGCATGGCAGACCGCATAATGGAATTCGACGTCTCCAGCGCGACAGTCGAACTCGCAGCCAAGGCGGTCGGAACCGAGCCTGCCAAAATATGCAAGACGCTGAGCTTTAAACTCAAAGACGGCTCAGGCGTTTTGATTCAGGTGGCAGGCGACGCCAAGATTGATAATAAGAAATACAAGGACTTCTTCGGGGAAAAGGCGAGAATGCTGTCGCCCGAAGAAGTTTCTGAATACACCAACCATGAGATAGGCGGAGTCTGCGCCTTCGGAGTTACAAGGGAAGATGTCCGCATTTACTGCGACAGCTCCATGCAGCGCTTTGATATGGTATATCCCGCCTGCGGTTCGTCGAACTCCGCCGCGGGGTTTACGCCTGATGAACTTTTCGAGGTTTCCGGCGCGATAGAGTGGATAGACGTTGCAAATTACTAAAAAAATAAGGACGAATTAAACCGCTCCTCAGAATGACAGAATATCGCTCTTCAAAATAACAATTATTACCACCCCGATAGCACAGCTTGTCATTCTGAGCGGAGCGTGCGTAAGCATGCGGAGTCGGAGAATCTTATTAAAAGCAAGTCGACATTTTTTTAACAATAATCATGCATGCTGAAACGCAGTAATTGCAAGGCGTTGACTAGGTTTCCGGCAAAATCAAAATGGGGGGGGTACTACCGTAAAAATCAAAAATAAACACAGCGCAGATTGCTAGACTCAGAGATAGCATATGCGGCTGTGTTTTTTATTGGGAAAAGATCCTTCGACTCTGCGTTCCTGCGGACGCTCCGCTCAGGATGACAAGAAGTGCGCTTTGCTCAAGATGACAGATGAAGAATCTTATTTGAAAAATCGCAGTATGCAAGTGCGGACTATCAGTAGTTACAGAAGGTTGATGTGAAAGGAGAAGAAAGTTATGAGAGAAAGAACTTTCATTAAGGGAAGCGGCATAATAGCGCTCATAGTGACGCTGTTTATTATGCTGGCGGCTTTCGCCATGCTGACGTCGCTCAAGGCACATGCGGAGCCGCTAAGCGGCACCTATAATGGGCTTGATTGGGAAATAACTGATGGCGGAGTTCTCAAGCTGGGAAAAGTCAAGGAGACTCAGGTTCTCACCAACCATGAGGGTGCGGAAACAGGGTTCGTTGAGGACACATATCTTGAATTAGGACCTCTTGACCCTTCAAGAGACCCGAGAGCGGAAAGCGAAGCCACGGCGGCGAGAAGAGCTGAATGGCCTTGGCTTGCAAACGGTAGAGACATTAGAATAAATACTGTCGAAGTTGAGGGAGATATAATTGCAAGAGGAAGTCTCCGCTTTATCTTTTCCGGTATGCCGAACCTGACTGCTCTCAAAGGTCTGGAAAAGATAAACACCGCGGAAGTAACGGATATGCTCGGGCTTTTCTCATACAGAATATGGGATAGCTCAAGCGAATCTTGGAATAATGTTCATAGCCCCAAGGTTACATCAATGGATGGAATATTCTCATGGAATGTGAGCAAGGTTAGAAATATGCAGGAAATGTTTGCCGGCACCGCGATAAAGAAGGCTGATTTGAGCAAATGGAACACCTGCGACGAGCTTTATACAATCTCAACAATGTTCGGTGGCTGTCCGGCTCTAAAGAGCGTAAAATTCGGCACGGGATTTAATACGGGCGGAGTTAAAAGTTTCGACAACCTGTTTATTTATTGCACCAGCCTTGAGAAGATAGATGGGCTGCAAAACCTCAATACAGGAAATGCAATCAGCATGCAAAGAATGTTCCAAAACTGCCAAGCTCTCAAGTCCGTAGATGTTTCGAATTTCGACACTAGCAATGCTAAGACTATAGACCGCATGTTCTGGGGCTGCGTTTCCCTTGAGACAGCGGACGTGTCGGGCTTCAATACGGTTAATGTGCAGAATATGGCGAATTTGTTCAATGGTTGCGTAAAATTGGATCCGATAGATGTATCGGGATGGAGTACCGGCAATGTGAAAAACTTCGGTGGCATGTTTGGCGGCGCACAGTCCGTCAAGGTGCTGGATGTGTCACGCTTCGATACCAGCAGTGCAACTACTTTGGAAGGAATGTTCTCAGGGAATAATGCCCTCGAGTATCTTGACCTCTCGAATTTCGATACGAGCAATGTGAATAATATAAAGCATATGATTCGTTCGACAGACGGACTCAAGAGGATAGACGGCATAGGCAATCTCGACCTGAGCAATGTAGAGGAAGGGCTGGCGTTCCTCAGCAGACTTAGAAGCATTGAACTGATAAACGGTCTAGAGAAGCTCGATCTCAGCGACATAGAAAATATTGATGAAGTATTCCACAGCAGCCACGCGCTGATGAGACCTTTCCAAGCGATTTTGGGAAGTTCAACCGCCTCTGACGAGGACAAGGCTGCGGCTCAGGCTGCAATAGATGCGATAAATATTATGGCAGGGCATGAGACAAAGACTGCTGACAGACTTGCAGCCTTTGAGGATCTCAAAGCAGTCTATCCGCTTCTCTACAAACAGGATAGCTATAAGGATACTGTAGAAGGGCTTATCGAGGACGCTCGCAATGCGGCAACCGAGGCGAACAGACTCGAGGGAGAGGCGCTTACGGCGAAGAACCTCGCAGCGAAGGCTCAGCAGATAGCTGACGCGTCCATGAAGGCGGCTGAGGAAGTTTCGAAGAAGAATCCGGGCTCCGCAGAGGCTGTATTGGCTGCCAAGAAGGCATTGGACGATGCCGTAGAGGCTAGAACAGCGGCGGCGGAAGCGAAGAATGCTGCTAACCTGGCAGCAAGCGCGGCAAACTATGCGAAGGTCAAGGCAGAGGACGCCAAATATGCGGCTGAGGAAAATGGCGACGCAGATTTGAAGAATGCTGCAAATTCACTTGCGGATATGGAGCCTGCGGCTCAGAGAACGGCGGCTGCGACTGCCGAGGCAGCAGATAATTATGATACTGCTTTCGACACGAAGGTAGCTGCCGAGGAAGCATATAGCAGAGAAAAGAATAAGAAGGGCTCCGAGGCTGCAACTGCGGCTGATGACGCGAAGAAAGCCATAACCGACGCGGAGGCTGCAATCAAGGCGGCTGAGGCGGAAGTTGCGAAGGATCCGAGCTCGGCTGCGTCAGATACGGCAGTAGACGCTGCTAAGAAGGCGGCTGAGGCTGCGGCGGCTAAGGTAGAGGCTGCGAAGAAGGCGATTGAAGAGCTCAAGGCTATTGCAGACGCCACGGGAGATTCGGGGCTTACTGCACAAGCTGACAGCCTCATGTCAACACTGACGAATGATATTAAGCCTAAGTCAGACACTGCACTCGAGGCGGCATATAAGCTTGCGGCTGACCAGAAGCTGAAAAAGGCTGAAAAGCTGGTGAATGCTGATCCGAGCACTCCGGAAGCTCTAAAGGCGGCTCAGGAAGCGGTAAAAGCAACTCAGGATTATTACTCATTTGTATCGGCTAAATACGGTGCGAATTCAGCCCAGGCTGTAGAGGCTAAGAAGATGCTTGACGCGGCGAATGAGCTCCTCAAGAAAGTAAATGAGTTCGGAAAAGAATTCGAATACGCTAAGAACAGATATAGAATTATCAAAATGCCTGGCGAAACATGGGACGGCGAGGCGACTCTCGTTCTGGCTAAGAATGCTAAGAAGGTTAATATACCTAAGGAAGTTAAATACGAAGGTAAGACTTATGAGGTAACCCGCGTAGAGGCTAAGGCATTCAGGGCTAAGAAGATTAGGAAGGTTACCCTCGGTGCTAATATCGAGAAGCTGAACAAGAATGCCTTCAAGAAGAGCAAGGCGACCACAGTCGTAGTCAAGACCAAATATCTGACGAAGAAGCGCGTAAAGGGCAGCTTCAAGGGCTCGAAGCTCAAGACCGTACAGGTGAAGGTCGGCTCGAAGAAGGTCAACAAGAAGTACGTCAAGAAGTATAAGAAGATCTTCACGACTGCGAATGCAGGCAAGAAGGTAACAGTGAAATAATGCTTTCATAAAAATTACGGCGTTGCCGCAAGGAAGAAAGCATTGATCTACGGAGGCAAAGCTCCTCCGATAGATATAAGAATGACAAAATGAAATTTCTGTCATTCTGACAGAAAACAAAAATGTTAGCGCAGGATTCTGAGAAGAATCCGAGTTATAACCGTTCTGTAACTGAACACGCAAAAGGAGAGGCGACAAGTCTCTCCTTTTGCAGTTGCGAAGAAGAACGGCAAGATTACGGTCAAGAAGGGTACGAAGAAGGGCAGCTATGTGCTGATAATCACCGTGAACGCGGCAGGCAGCGACTTGTACGAAGCGGGAACCAAGACCGTGAAGATTACAGTAAAAGTGAAATAGAATGACCCTAAGCAATCCTTGAAAACAAGGATAAACAGTGGTAAAATACTCAACATGAGCCACCATGATAATATGTGTGGCTCATGCGTTTATATATAGCGAGAAGGCACGGTTAAGAGGTGTTTTTTTAATGAGTGATTACAGAAAAGTAATAGAGGGATATAGGGACACAGATTTATATAAGATGAGCGACGCAGAATATGCGGAGCTTAAAAAAGCAGAGATGGCTGATATGCAGAGCTATGTTACTGCCATAAACGAAAGCAAAGAGCCCGCCGTTATGTATAAAAAGGGCAGGGCTGTTACGGATTTAAAACATCTGATAGAGTCCTCCGCCGCCATATGGGGCAGCAAGGTGCTATATCATCAGATTATGCCGGGGGCGACCGAATATACCGAGTTTACTTATTCTGAGGTTCTCCGAGATGTAAGGGGTATCGGAACGGAGCTCATCAGCATGGGGCTCAAGGACGCTCATATCGGAATCATTGGCGCAAACTGCTACGAATGGGCGGAGTCATACTTCGCTGTAACGGGCGGCGTCGGTGTCGTCGTTCCGCTCGACAAGGAGCTTCCCCCTGAGGAGCTCGAAAATCTCGTAAAAATGGGGGATATAAAGGCGGTCATCTGCTGTCAGGAAAAGTATTACGATATTTTTAAAGAGATAAAGACGAATAAGAAAACAGGTCTTGAGGCTGTTATCGGGGTTGGACAGGAGGCTCACGAGAATGCGAAAAAGGGGCTGTTTTCGTGGGATATAATAAGGAAGGACGGAATTCAGAAGGTCGCTGGCGGAGACAGAGCATATCTCGACGCCAGAGTGAGAGCCTCGGATATGGCGGCTATCCTCTTCACGTCAGGCACGACGGGCGTTTCCAAGGGGGTCGTGCTCTCACATAGAAACCTCTGCACGGATATTCTTATCGCGCAGACCTATCTCGAGGTTTGCCCCGAGGACATATTCTTTAGCGTACTGCCGATTCACCATACATACGAATGCACATGCACCATGCTGGAGGGGATGTTCATGGGCGCCTCAATGGCGTTCTGCCGCGGGCTCAAATACATTACGAAGGATATGCAGATGGTGAGACCGACCTTCCTCCTGGCGGTGCCTCTGATTTACGAGAAATTCTACAATACGATACAAAAGACGCTGAAAAAACAAAAGAGGGACAGGCTCGTCAACGCGCTCTTTGCGATTAACAATCTGACGTCCAAGATAGGACTCAATATAGCCGAACCGATTGCGAAGAAGATAATGGCGCAGTTCGGCGGGCGAATTGATATGTTCATTGCGGGCGGTGCCAGGGTCGACCCCAAGGTGCTGATGTTCTTCCGCAGCATGGGAATTCCCTGCTTGCAGGGCTATGGGCTTACGGAGACCTCTCCAATGGTGGCGCTCAATCCCGATCAATGGCGTTTTATGCGAAACGACAGCGCGGGCAAGCTCTTCCAATTTACCGAGTGCAAGATCGCGGATAAGGACGAGGACGGAAACGGGGAGATTTGTTTCCGAGGCCCTATGGTTATGCTGGGTTATTATAAAAATCCCGAGGCGACGGCGGCGTGCATGGAGAACGGCTGGTTCCACACGGGCGACCTCGGCTATCTCGACAGCGACAATTACATCTATATTACCGGACGCAAGAAGAATGTTATAATAGCAGCCAACGGGAAGAACGTCTTTCCTGAGGAGATTGAAGAGAAGATAGGCAGAAGCCCGTATATAGAGGAATGCATGGTCTGGGCTGACGAGGAGAACGAGGACAGAATGAAGAGGGGCATTTATGCCACGGTCAGGATTGACGGGGAGAATGTCTCGGAGGCTCTCGGCGAGAAGGCGGCAGACGAGGACGCGGTATACAGTCTTATCGACAACGAAATCGACAAGGTCAATCAGAGCCTTCCCGATTGGAAGCGCGTAAAGCATATTATAATTAAGAAGGGCGAATTTAATAAAACTACCGCTATGAAGATTCGCCGATTTGTGGAAGAGAATAAGACCGCAGAGTAAAGGCTAATAATCAGAAAGGGCATAAAATGAGCAAATATCCTCTGCTTAGGGTAGACCACGAGGCTCTCAGGGGCAATATGAAGCAGGTGATTTCGTGGTGCAATGACGCGGGAATAGAGGTAGCCGGTGTTATTAAGGCTACTACGGGAATGGCGTCCGTGGCACTTGATTATGAATACTGCGGCGCCAAATGGATAGCCTCGTCAAGGCTGGAACAGCTCCAAAGAGCAAGAGCTGAGGGCGTAAAGCTCCCGCTTATGATGATAAGAGTTCCAATGCTGTCCGAGCTCTCCGAAATGATAGAGATATGCGACTATAGCTTGCAGAGCGAATTCGCCACCTTGAGGGCGCTTGAGGAAGAAGCCGTGAAGGTGGACAGACAGCATAAGGTTATTCTCATGGCAGACCTCGGAGATTTAAGAGAGGGATTCTTTGAACTTGAGGAACTCGTGGACGTAGCGAAATATGTTGAGACTAAGTTTGACTTCGTTAAAATCGCGGGCATAGGTACAAATCTTGGTTGCTACGGCTCGGTAATGCCTACAAAAGAAAAAATGGAGCAGTTTGCAGGGTACGCCGAGGCTGTGGAGAGCGCCATAGGGCGTAAGCTCGAAATAATATCGGGCGGGGCTACATCGAGCCTGATACCGCTCTTCGAGAAGGAGATGCCGAAGCGCATAAATATGCTGAGAATAGGGGCGATTTCGTTCTGCGGCCCGCAGGAAGATCTCAGAACGAGCTATGGCAGGGCGGAAGTCGACATAATGAGCGACGAAGCATTCATGCTGCAAGCCGAGGTGATAGAGGTCAAGAAAAAGGCTTCACACCCTATTGGCAAGCTCGGCGTGGACGCCTTCGGGCAGAAACCGAAATATAAGGATAGAGGCATGAGGCAGAGAGCTCTCCTCGCTATAGGGAGAGCCGACTTCGGAGATATTACGGATATAGTCCCGCAGATTGAGGGCGTGGAAGTCATAGGCGCTTCTGGAGACCATACGATAGTAGATATTGAGGACTGCAAGGAAGTCATCAAGGTAGGGGATGTGCTGAAATTCAAACTGAAATACTCAGCCATTCTGAGGCTCACATCAAGCGAAAACGTAAAGATTCACGAAACGGACAGGCTTTACGGGATCAATATATAGGCAATATATAAAAGGAAGATAAAGTCCAGGTGCATAGAGAAAGGAAAGAAATATGGCAGCCGGAAAAACACATGAAATGACCAGAGAAGGTTATGAGAAGCTGAATGCGGAGCTTGACCACCTTGTAATGGTGGTGAGGAAGGAAAACGCAGAGAGGCTCAAAGAGGCTATTTCTCTCGGAGACATCAGCGAGAATGCCGAGTACGACGCAGCGAAGGACGCTCAGGCGGAGACTGAGGAAAGAATCAGCAATATCGAGGAAATCCTCCGCACGGCGAAGATAGTGGACGAGACGACTGATGACGGAGACGACACGGTTCAGACGGGTCGCACGGTCAAGCTGAGGGATATGGACTTGAAAAAGACATTCACCTATAAAATCGTGGGAACTACCGAGGCGGATCCGCTGAACGGAAAGCTTTCAAATGCCTCGCTCGTAGGCGAGCATATCATGGGGCATAAGGCGGGGGACGTGGTTGAGTTTCCAATCCCGGACGGAATCGCAAGATATAAGATTATGGAGGTTCAGAGATAATGTCTGACGTTAAGGAGCAGAAAGCAGCAGCCCCCGAGGCTGAGGAGAGAGAGCTTACCGAAAAGGAAATCGGCGAGCAGAGGCAGATAAAGAGAAAGAAATTGGAAGAGCTTCGCGAGATGGGAAGGGATCCATACCTCGTGGAGACCTTTGACGTGTCCGCGCATTCCGCAGATATTAAGGACAATTTCGACGCCATGGAGGATCAGGAGGTCAGAGTGGCGGGGCGTATCATGGCTTTTCGCCGCATGGGGAAGGTCGCCTTCGTGGATATGCAGGACAAACAGGGGCGAATTCAGATCTTCGTGGCAAGGGATAATATCACGGCTGACGAATACAATGTTTTCAAGACCTACGACGTCGGCGACATCATTGGCGTGGTCGGCGAGGTCTTCAAGACCAAGACGGGGGAGATAAGCGTAAGAGCGGCGCAGGTAAGCCTGCTCTGCAAGTCCCTTCAAGTGCTGCCTAATAAATGGCATGGACTGAAAGATACGGACCTCAGATACCGTCAGAGATATGTCGATCTCATTATGAATGAGGACGTCCGAGATACGTTTACCAAGAGGGCGAAGATTATCAGCACTATGAGGAAGGTTCTCGAAGAGGATTATGACCTTATCGAAGTTGAGACTCCCGTGCTCGGAAATATCGCGGGCGGCGCGGCGGCAAGACCGTTCTGGACTCACCACAACACCCTCGACATAGATATGACGCTCAGGATTTCCCTCGAGCTTCACCTAAAGAGGCTCATCGTCGGCGGGCTTGACGGTGTCTATGAGATTGGCAAGGTTTTCCGAAACGAGGGCATGGATAAGAACCACAGCCCGGAGTTCACGTCCATGGAGGCGTACAAGGCTTATGTGAACCTCGAGACCATGATGGATCTCATGGAGCAGGTGACTTATAAATGCGCCATGGCTGTGAACGGCAGTCCGATTATCAAATACGGAGACAAGGAATTCGACGTAACGCCGCCGTGGAATAAGATTGATATGACTGAGGCGGTCATCAAGGCGACGGGCATTCCTTTCGATAAGATTGACAGTGATGAAGAGGCGCTTAAAGCCGCCAAGGACTATGGCATGAAGTTCGAGGACGAATCCGAATGGAGCCGCGGCAAGATTATCGCCGAGATGTTTGAGGATTACTGCGAGGATATTCCGGGCTTCCTTGACGGGCCTTGCTTTGTCTGCGGGCACCCATTGGAAATATCGCCGCTTGCCAAGAAAGACCCGAAGGACCCGCGTATCACAAGAAGGTTTGAGGCATATATAAACGGCTGGGAGATTTCAAACGCATTCTCCGAGCTGAACGATCCGATAGACCAATACGAGAGATTTGCCGAGCAGCAGCGACAGCTCGATGCCGGCATTGATGACGAAGCTCATCCAATGGATACCGACTTCGTCAATGCTCTCGAAGTCGGTATGCCGCCGACCGGCGGCATCGGCATCGGCGTCGACCGCCTCGTAATGCTGCTGACAGACAGCGCAACAATACGAGATGTGCAGTTATTCCCTGTAATGAAGCCGGAAGCGAAATAGTTACTGAAATTTCAACATTCCTTTTCTGCAACAGGCATTATTTACGACCGATTTACGACCAAAAGTGAAGAGAGCACCCTGTTGACTAATTGAGATAGTGAAGATGCAGAATGAGCTTATTGTTCTTTCTGCATTTTTTATGTCCTCAAATTCAGTATTGTATATATGGCTATTTCAGTTTATAATCAGGATGTAAAGAAAGTAAAGAATGTACGAAAGGAGATGCTTTATGGAAATTGCAACAGTATCGGATAAAGGTCAAATAACAATTCCAATATCTGTAAGACGCAATTTGAAATTAAAGGGCGGAGACAAGGTCGTTATTCAGGAAGAGAATGGCAGATATTACTTTGATAACGCTGCTCTTGTTGCGTTTACACGAGTTGCTGAAGCCTTTGATGGAGAAGCCAAGAAAGCTGGCTTTAACTCTGAGGATGAGTTGCAAGAATATATGAAGAAAGAAGTTCGCAAAGAAGTCAGGGGGTATTAATCATGCGAGTTATGCTTGACACTAATATTCTTGTATCAATGATATTCTTTCCCTCAGAACAAACGAGAAACATCTTCTTTCCACAGCAATCAAGGAAAATGTTGATGTGTT